>CAZTDD010000164.1:0-12929 GCA_964612675.1 uncultured bacterium | reverse complement strand
CTTGGAAGATCTGGAGAATCGCGAACGGCATGCCCTGAATCAGACTGAACCGAGTTTGCTGAGGAGTTCGCTTCTTTCGTCTGCCACGCTGGATCGTGTGGAGAATATCCGTGATTTCGTCAATACCGGCGTATGGAAGAAACCAAGAATCCAGGCGGAGCCGATCCGTTGAAGATTGGCTGGTGACGGCGGAGATTCGTGACGTTGTGGTGGAAGAAGGGCAGCGGGTGTACTGACTACTGCGATTCCCACCCCCAAACGGAATTGGGGGTGGCACCCAGTGGGATGAGCGACGATGAGAATTCCGATGTTGAAACACGAAGGCACGAAAGAGGCACGAAAGCACGAAAAGGGACAACCGGAATTGCGGGTGGCACACCGTGTTTTCTTGGTGTTTTCTTATATCTAGTGACATCAATTGGAATGAGGCGTTTACTTCAACCACTCGACGAATTCAATGATGTTGGCATCCGGGTCGGCGACATAGAGCCATTTGACATTCCCCGGTATCTCCAAGGGCCCCTTGAGAATCGCGACGGATTTTTCTCGAAGAATACGGACACACGCATCGATGTCGTCGACGGCAATCGCAAGGTGCGGACAATAGGGCGGTGTCGGCGGGGGATTGTCCGTGGATATCGGGTTGTTTTCGTCATCCAACAGCTGAAGCAGCTCGATGTTTCCGCCTTCCAGTTCGAGAAACGCAAAGGCTTCGTGATGTTTCTCGTCGACGGTTCTCGAAATCAGATTCAGGCCAAGCGTATCGGTGTAGAAGTCAATCGAGTCGTCCAGATTGGAAACCTGGAAGGCGACATGGTCGTTTTTGGGTTTGGCGTTGAACATGTGATTCCCTTTCATAAGACGCAGAGAGGATCGCTGGGACACAGTGTATTGTATAAGGGGCAATTTGCCAATCAAGCATTTGTTTGCAGAGCCAAAGCGCTGCCGGGGGCAGCGCACTCCATATTTCTGCTCTTGCGGCCTGGACGCCCCTTTGGATTTCACTCTTGTTTCTTTTTGTTGTTCAATCCGCTATTATTGACTATTCTCTTAACAATCTCTGTTAAACTCAACCAAGAATGAACAAACCGTTACTTAATGAGTAACTGGAATTCGGAGGTAGATTATGACCGTATCGATCAATGCAGGGGGACTTAAAACAACTCTAACGGGACTTTTCCTGCTTTGTTGTTTTGGAATGGCACCGACAGTGTCCGCGCAAGGACTCGAGGGGGCCGATATCTACGATCAGTTCTATCAAGACGATACATCCGACACACTGAACGAAATCACCGATACGCCCAGCCAGGCGCACAACTTCCACCATACAGCGGACGAAGATTGGTTCAAACTGGTGGTTATCGAGCCGGTGGGGCCGTACACGATCAGCGTGACGAATGTCGGCGAAGACTGCGACGTTGGGATCTACCTCTACGAAAACGGACTCGACCAGGCACCGACCGAACGCGACCGGGTCGGCACCGGCGCGGGACGACAGGAGAACCTCGGTTTCACACCCGAGGAGCCGGGGACTTATACCGTCCAATTGAAATACACGGGACGAGCGAGCGATCCGGTCGATCCCGAGAGGATGGCCTACGACCTGAAGGTCACGCGCGAGACAGCCGGTGTGCTGCCGAAGATGACGCTCGATGGGCTAAGGGTGGACGATTCCGGTTCGTCCTCGCCGGACGGCAACGCCGCGCCGGGGGAGAGCGTGTTGGTCTTTGCGAAAATCATGAACATCGGCGGCGAGACCGGGTTCAATACGACCGGTGAGATGACAGCGGTAACGGAGGGACTCACGGTCGATCCTGCACGAAGCTCCCAGGAATTCGGCGACGTTGCTCCCGGTCAGACCGTGGAAAACGAGGTCGGCTATCAGATCACCATTCCATCAACCGCCTCCACGGGCGACACAATTCACCTGTTGCTGAGAGTGTCGTACCAGGTGGGAATTTCCGGCCAGCGAGCGGTGTCGATGATCCAAGGGGCTATTGAAGTCGCGGGAGACTCTCCCGGACCGTCCGGACCGGCGAACGCAGCGTTCGAGGTTCTCACCGATCCGGCCGACTGGGTTGTGGATACACCGGTCGTGTTCGACGCGTCGGCTTCCACGGGAGAGTTCGCCGCGTATCAATGGCAAATCGTGGGGGGAGAAACGGAGACGACAACCTCACCGATTTATTCGAAGGTTTTTGATACACCGGGAAGCAAGACAATTCTTTTGAACCTCATCGACGCGTCCGGCGCAGTCGTTGCAGGCCCCGCGTTCCAGCAAATCGATATTCAGGCGGCGGGCGGCGTTCTGCCCAAGTTGGTTTTCTCCAAGGTTCGTGTGGACGATTCCGCATCCTCGATGCCGAATGGAAAAGTGGATGCAGGTGAGACCGTACTCCTTTTTGTGAAGCTTCGAAATGACGGCGGAGAGACCGCCTATAATACGCTGGCGACCTTGAAACCGGTCACGTCGGGCGTGACCGTCGATTCCTCCAGAGAAGAACAGAGTTTCGGCGATATACCGCCGGGCGGCACCAGCGAGAATGAAATCGGCTTTCAAATTACCGCTCCCGCTAACCTGACAGAGAACGATATGGTTCAGCTTCAGATTCTTGCTTCGTATCAAGTTGGGATCGGTGGAAGGCGTGGGTTTTCTCTAGTCACATTTGCGATTCCGAAAGAAGGAACGGGTCCGGACGGCGATCCGGAGATAGTGTTTTCGGGGCATCGGCTTGTTCGCGATATTGTTCCCGGACAATTCCGGTCGGGAGACGGTGTGATCAATCCCGGCGAGACGATCTCGCTTATGTTCCGGGTGACCAATCGAGGTAACGGCGAAGCGGCGGGGTTGACAGCGACCCTTCAATCGAACAGCCCGGAGGCGGTTGTCAACGAGCGAACGCTTGAATGGAACGCGGTTGCAGCAGGCGAAAGCGCTTTTTCAAGGAACTCGATTGATCTTTCTATTGCGGATTCCGCAGAATTTAACAAACCGTTGTCGTTGACCGTGAATTTGAACGGTCCCGGCGTGGTCCAGAATGAAGTGCCGTTGGAACTGTGGGTACTGAGATCCGTCAATGTCGGTCCGGTCAACGGGAACGGTATTCAACCGACCGGAATGGCATATGTGCCTTCGGTGAATCGTTTTTATGTGGCGAACGTCCGCAGCAACAATGTTTCGGTGGTCGATCCGACAGTGAATCAGGTTGTCGCGTGCATCCCTGTCGGTCGAGATCCGGACAGCATGGTGTACGACGAAGCGGGGAACCGTGTTTTTATCGGGCACCGCAGTATCCCGCTCTTGACCGCCATTGACCCGGATACCAATACCATTGTGAGCCAGTTGTGGTTCGAGGAGGCGGGAGGCGTATCCGATCTAGCGGTGGATACGAATATGGGGTTCCTGCTGGTGGCCCATGATGATATCGATCAGATCACGGTGATAAAACTATCCGATCTCAGTATAGTCGGCCGCCTTGGAGAGATTTCTTCACTCGGTCGGATAACCTACTCGTCTTTTCTGAGCAACCTTCTGTATATCGACCCGAACCAGGGCACGATTATCAGCGGAGGTCAGCAGCTTTTTATCGACGGGACGACGCGGGGAGATACGCTGGCGGTCGATAATCGACAGGGCATAGCGTATCTCGGTGGCAGGAAGAATGGAGAAGAGGGTCTTTTCTCGGTTTCACTTACCGACGGGAGAACGAATTTCCTGCCGTTGGGGCAGCAGGTTCGGGCGCTGGCGGTGCATCCAGTGACGGGGATTGTCTACGCCGGTTTGGTAACCACAGCCGATAATCCACGGACTCTGGTGGCAATCAATCCCACTACCGGAGCCATCACAGCCTCCAGTTCTCTCGGGAACGCGTTTTCAACGATCCTTGTCGGTTCGGGTCCGTATACCGGTCGTCTCCTGATCACCGAATCGCTGAGGTATCAGGTTCATGTCGTTGATTCGAACACGCTGAAGTTGAGAGGTTTGGTTGTACTCGGCAACAGTCCGCAGCGTGTGGCGGTCGATCATGCGAACGGACGGGTGTATGTGACGAACCGCGACACCTTCATGATTTCGGCGCTGGACTCGGTTTCGGGGCGATTGCTTGAATCGTTTCTGGCGGGCTCGCGGCCCGGAGGATTGGCATTCGATCCGACACGGCAGCTGGTGTATGCCGCATTGGAGGGCGAAGATGCGGTATTGGAGCTGAGTTCCGCCGGGGTTCTGCGGCGGCTTCGCGCACTGAAAGTGGGGCCGCTGCCGGTTGAAATCGCTCTCGATACAGTGCGGCGTCGCGTTATTGTTACGAACGCGCTGGAAGGAGGCATGGCGACGTGGGTCGATCCGACGACAGGGGATATTCAGTCGGTGCAGACGGGGCAGGAGCCGTCGGGTGTTGTGGCGAACGAAGCGTTAGGACGGTTCTATGTCGCGGCGAAAGGATCTTCGGAACTGTTTGCTTTTAATACCGACGATGCGACGCTGCTCAAAGGAATCAAGTTGGACCCGAACGACAGTCCGGCCGCGCTGGCGCTGGATCCGGAAACGAACCGTGTGTTTGCTGGGATGCTCGGTCCACAAGAGGTTTGGGCGTTTGATGCCGATCTCAATCGAATCGCTACGATTACCGCCGACGTGGGAGATATCATCAACGATGTCGACGTGGATTCAACGCGGCGGCGGCTTTATGTATCTGCGCTGCTCTCGGGGCAGCTGCGCGTTTATAACCTGGATACATTCGAGTTCATCCGCGCGGTAGATATCGGCCGGGCACCGTTTGGAATCGATGTGGATGAAGAGACCGCTATGGCGTATGTGGCCGCGGAAGTGGGGGGCGTTGTCACATTCTATAAAGATCCCGACAAGGTTCTGCCGAGCCTGCCGCCGCCGGGGTCGCTATTGCCCAGCGCAGGCGATTCACGTGTGAGTTTGGTTTGGTCGACGGTTGAAGGGTCGAAAGGGTATGTGGTAGAGCGATCTCAGGCGGGATTTGACGCGTTCGTGCCGATTACGTCGACTCCGCTTCCCCCTGAAATCACCGAATTCTCGGACACGGATGTACTGAACGGGGTCGGATACCGTTATCAGGTCCGTGCAGTTGGAGAAGGACGGCTTGCGGGGGCTCCGACACAAACGGACGTAGTCTATCCTCAACAACAGTCCGATCCTCGATTCACGTTTTCCATCCGTTCGCGTCATGTTCGCGTCGCTCCGGGTGAGGAGGGACGGTACAGCATGTCGCTGCGTCCGAAGGGCGGTTTTCTGAGTCCGATTTCGTTTATGCTTCAAGGTGGAACGCATCCGAGAATCTCATCGACGTTCTTTACTCCCGGGAATTTGCCTGCTCCCGGAGCACCCAGTTCGTCGAAATTAAGAGTTGCTGTGGCAACGCAGAATAAGACCTATGCGAAGCTTCCGCTTCAGGTTCAGGCGTCTTCGCCTGTCCAGACGGAAAGCGAGTTTCTGTTTCTCGAAGTGTTGCCGCCGAAACAAGAGAGTGAAGACAGCCGTGACAAAAAGCTGAAGAGCAAAGGCAGTAAAGGCGTTCCGGTGATTTTGACGACGGACGTTGATTCGGAGGACCCCGCACCGTCTACGGTTACTGTTAAAGGCGAGGTGGGAACGCCCGACGGAGAGGCTGCACTCGATCTCTCCGTTACGAAACCGGACGGCTCGAAGGTGGATATCTCGGGCGTGCTGGTCAAGGACGGGAATTTCGCGCAAACCATACCAGTGGGCGGCGCCGATGATTTCGGGAATTGGAAAGTGAACGCGTCGTTCGGTGGGAATGATGTTTCGCCTTCGGGACAGAGTTCGACGTTCATTCTGCCGATTGCGTCGAGTGCCGCGAAACGTGGCAAAGGGAAGTCCATCGCTCAGGCGGGACCGGGTGGACTGTTCGGTATTGGGACGTTGATTGTCGCTGCCGGTGCGCCGTCGCAGATGAGAAGCCAAGAATTTACGGATGCGCTTGTGAGTCGTGTCGAGGGGATCATGCGCAAGCGCCGGTATACAAACAGCAGTCTCCGCGTTCTGAGTGCGGCGGATCAAACGCTGACGAATCGGAATTTGAAAACCGCGATTCAAGAGGCCGGGGTGGTTGACCCGCTTGTTCTGTACATACTGGGCGATACGGACAATTCCGGTCGGTTTGTTTTAGGAAATGGCGAGACGATTACGGCTACGGAGCTGGAGGAGACACTCAGTACGAGCCGGGGGCAACGTCCGTCCATCATTCTCGTAGACGGTCACAGAGCGGAGGCGTTTGCGGGCGGTCTCGATCCTTCCTGCCGCGTCGTGATCGCTTCGACCGGATCGGGTGCAAAGAACATCGCGATATTCACGGAATTGAGCGCCGGCGGCTCGGGAGGAAACGGTAGCGCTCCCCTGGCGGTTACGCCGGACAATCGGGCGCAGATCAGTTTCTCCAATTTCTTTTTCGATGCGATCAATCAAGGTAAAGGAATTCAGGAGAGTTTCGCGTACGCTTCGAGGGAAATCACTGCGTTGCAGGGAGCGGTTCAGCTTCAGGTGCCGCACATCCATGTAGGGAACGAAGAGCTATCGATGTTGCCGATCGGAAGTGCGGTCGACACGGGAGCAGAAGAACTCGCCGACCGGATACCGCCGACGATTGACGATATCAGTCCGACGCAAAATGCTCGCAGCGATCAGGCGGAGTTGGTTTTGGAGGCCGAAGTGAGCGATAATCGGGGAATCGCCCGAGTGACCGCCGTCGTCGGTGAAATGGGGTCGGGAACGGAGACGAAATTAACGATGGAGGCCGGTTCGGAAGCCGGACGTTTCCGCGTGACGATATCCAGTGAGCATTTGCCGCAGGATGCAGCCGACAAGGTTCTCATTCCGGTGTCGGTGGTGGCGGAGGATACGAGCGGCAATCTGGCACAGCCGGTGTTGACCTCGATCCTGATTGAAGACACGGGAATTGCACGGTGGTGGAATATGTAGAATGGCGGCCGGCAAGAGAGAGTCCTTGGAGATGCCCTCGATTGAAGACGTTAGGTCAACCCCCTCCTAACCTCCCCCGATCTTCGGGGGAGGAACAAGAGACAGATTTTTACGCAGCCTCAGTAGGTTGGTCCTGCTCTGCTGCGTACAGTGATCTGTTTCAGGACATTACTGTTCGTGTCGAAAGTGTGTCAGAACGTTTCCTCTTTCTATTGACATTTCCGGTTCTAAAGGGCATGATTCGGACAACCTACCGATTTTCGGATTATTGAACTTGCCCATGGGAGAATGTTTTTTTCAGAGGGATATGTCTGCCTCTGCGTCTCCCTTCACGACGTATGGAACCGTTGGTGTTTCTATATCTCCAACGCCTTGCCCGCCTGCCAGTGTTCCGGCGTCACCAAGTCTTCAGGAGGCTCTCATAATGTGTACGACAGTCCGACCATCCACGGGATTGGTGCGTCTTTCCATCACCACAATGCTCTTCGCGATACTGGCGGTCGGGCCGGCATCCGCGGAAGTGAACATGGAGAACATCTTCAGTGACGAAGACGTTCAAGAAAGCAGCAGGCAAGAGGACGGTCTCTACATATTGGACTATCGCTTTCATCTCGGCGAAGACCAACCTGTTTTAGTGACCGTTATCCATACCGACACGGGCCACGGGGCCGGCAAGATGCTGTACGACGGAAGTCAACGCCTCGACCTTCGTATTTCCTTTACGGCGGATGTGGAACGTTTCACAAGCGGCGGAAGGGACGAAAAAGAATATCCTTACCATGGGGGTATAGGAACGGGTATCTGGGATCCCAACGACGAGTTTATCTCGCACTATTGGAACGCAATCGGATTCAATGTCTGGTCCTATAGTTTCTATGCTGGAAGCAATTCCGGCTGGACGGATTGGCGACCGCCCAGCGCCGGCGATTACACGTTGCGAGCGGTTACGAGTGAATGGTCACACGCCGTTTTCGAAATGACCGTGACCGTAGAATCGCCGCTCGATTTGGATAACGACGGGATTCCTGACGATGAGGACGAATGCCCGGCTTCCAAGGCCGCGTCACCAGGTACGTCGTTAAATGTGGATCAGTTCGGCTGCACACCCGAGCAGAATGTGAGAAAAATCGTAGGACTCTATAACCAACTGGATCTCAAAGGCCGGGTCATTCGGGAAGGATCACCGCGAAACGGTCCGAATGTCAATATGGACAGTTTCTTTGAAATCACGATTAAGGGTGGAAAAACCATCGCGACCGTGGATGGGAAAGACATCAAAGTCGATCATACATTCACGGGTGGAATTGTCTGTGGCGATTATCAGTGTGGGATTCTCAATTGGCTGGATGCCCTTCGTGCAAGCACTTCAAAGTTCAGCGAGAAACGCACGTATCATGATTTATTCAATGGTGTGGAGTACGGAGCGGTCCAAAGTTATTTCGGTGCTCACCAGGCTGCGATTATCTATCCGAGTGGCACGGATTGGAAGGAAACCGGCACTGTTTTGGATCCTTGGTACACCCAAGAAGGAAAAGCGTATCCGGTCGACGAGTGGGATTATTTACCTGCACCCAGTAAGTACTATAAGGATGTCTACCCAATGAATGGGGGCAGTGCGTATGCAGCGGATATCGCTCATTGGTCCATACAGCAAAAGCAAAAGCAAGAACTTGAAAATAAAAAACTCTGCGGCGTTATCGAATGCAACATCGATCTTCGGATTACGGATACTCTCACCGGTTCCTTCATGGGGCGTGTCAACGGAGAATTTGTGAACACGATCCCGGACGGACGATTCGTTGCTCATCCCACCGGAGACACTGAAGACGATTTGGTTTGGTATTTCGAATTGCCCGAAGGACAATACGACGTTCAAATCGAGGGAAGGGCTGACGGGGATTTCCATTTGAAGACAGTTCAGAGAGATGGAGAGATCCAAGACTACGACACCTGTTCTTTGACGAGTGGAAGTGCGGCCACCCTCACGCTCAGCGGCGACGATCCTTCCCCTCCGCTGATTCTGCCGGACGGTGAGGAAGTGCCTCCGACGGTTCTCTCCACTCCAACAGCCAGCGCTTCTTTCCGGGATGATTTTGACGGATGGCAACAGGTCAATACACCGTCTTTCCATTACACGAACGAGGGGGATTGGGATACCTCGGACACTGACGGAGATGGATTTGCAGACGAAGTTACGCAAACCACGAACTCTGATCCCACGTTTTTCGTCTCCCCTGATTCGATCGGCGCTGGAAACGAGTTCAATGGACGTTTTGTCGCAAGCAGTAGAGATGACGATGATGACTGGATGGGGTTTACCTTCGGTTTCCAAGACGAGAGTAACTGCTATGTCTTCCATTGGAAACAAGCGGACCAGGACGAGAACGATTTGGGTGCCTCAGCTGAAGCAGGTATAAGCATTCTGAAACTCAGTAACTTTGACTATGGCGACCATGAGTCGAGACAGGCCCTGTATGCAACCGAGGACGGCCCTGGCATAGAGGTTTTAGCCAGATGGACGACGTCCAACAACGGAATCGGTTGGAGTTGGGATGAAGTCTACACGTTCAAACTGAGCCTTTATGAATCGGCTTTCCGTATAGGCGTTCGCAAGACTGACTCCTCTCTTGTGTATCAAAGTGACGTTATTGCTGTCGACGGACCCATCGATGGTCGTTTCGGCTTTTACAACTACTCACAAGCGCACGTGACCTATTCAGGTTTCACCGTAAAGGAGATTCCTCCCGAACCGCCAAGCCCAATAGAAGGTGACGAGTGGTATACATACCCGGCGACGGGGCACACATACACTATCCTTGAACCCATGACGTGGGACGAGGCGGAGCAGAAAGCGGTCGAGCTGGGCGGGCATCTGGTGACGATCAACGACGCGGAGGAAAACCAATGGATCGTCGAGAATCTCTTGCCGTTGGTTGACACAGACCGGGTTTGGATTGGCTTCAATGATTTAGAAGAAGAGGGGTCATGGGTCTGGGTGAGTGGACAGACCCCACCCTACACAAATTGGTACGAGGGAGAGCCAAACGACGATGGCAGCGGTGAAGATTATGGCATGACCTGGAATCGGGACGCTGAGCGAGGATTTTGGAATGATGAAGACTCGAGGTCGATCAATGCTATTGTGGAAGTCGGGGGAGCGGAGCCACCTTCCCCGACGCCCGTTACTACCGGCCCTATTGTATGGATCAGGCCTCCCGATTCACTCAAGGAGGGCGATTTGGAACACGATACGGAAATAAGAGCCTTTCGTGAGAAGACAGTTTTTCCGTTACCAGCCGATGTGGACGTGAATGTCTCCCTGCCGGGCACGTATCAAGAGGAAGGAGATTTAACCCCCGCCACCATTCCACGGAACACAATCGTCAACAGTTATTATGTTCATGTGGATCCCGTCGGCCATAATTGGCAAACCTACGAAGGAACAATTCAATTTAACGAAGAGATTATCGGAATTATTATTCGCGACAACGAGTTGTTTGTCAGTCAGTCTATTCTCGGTGTCCCGAATACGATGTATCCAGAGTCGGAACCGGGATTTGATTATAATCAAGACACACTGATACTGGATGCGGATCAAAGAACGATAGAGCTTGTGTTTAGAGCGCATGATGGTGTCGATGACATACGTGTGCTGACAAGTGCCGGGGAACTTCCAACCCCAACTGAGCAATCAACACCTCTGCCACCCACACCGACATTCACTCCCACTGCTACGTCGGCTCCTCCAACGCCCACATTCACCTTCACCCCTGTGCCGCCGACACCCACGTTTACACCGACGCCGGTTCCGGGCGGGCCGACTCCTGTTCAGACTCCGGTGGCGTCCTTCACAAACACGTTCGATGCGAGCGACCTCGTTGGCAATGAGATCATGGAGTTTCCGGGAACGTTCTCCGGTCTCGATCCCGCGTTGACCTCTATCGCCGATGTCATCCCGGGAGGCGGGGAGGAATTCGGCGTCGCAGGAAATGCGATTCGAGTTTCCGCCCAACCGGGAGAAGGAACGTTGCTCTTGATCGGAAACACTCCGATTCCTGCTCCCAACAAGGCGGTGATTCGCGCGGCGGTTTATACGTCTACGCCGTCGGCTCAGGTGTTTATTGCAATCATTGACGTTGACCAGAACGGAAATCTGTCAACCGATCTGGGGTTGGACCAGCTGCTTACGACAAAGACTCTTCATAACCGTTGGGGATTTGTGTCTGCGATTCACGAATCGCAGACAGGGTTTGTGAAGCCGGTGGTACAGGTGGTTGGGAATATCACCTCGTGTGACGTGTATGTGGATAACGTTGAAGTGTTTGTTCTTGAAAGAGACAAACTCTACCCGGGGAGACTGTTTGGCGCGAGATAATGGTTTCCGGCAGGTGTGCAAAGGTGTCGTTTTGCCTGGGCTGCAAACTCTTACGGCAGCATATGTCCGGACAGTTTAGATGTTTCCTGGAATGACAGTGTCATCCTCTTCGAGGGCTCAGTACAATTGCCAATACTCCACGCCGGACATCCTGGACTGTCTGTTTTGTTGCAGGAACCACCGGTACACGTCCCGATTATAGTAATGATCTGCAACTTTGTAGTCGCCGTCGGGCTGGATCAAAGTGTACACACATTCGTTGCCCAGCGCCTTTACTTGATTGACACATGTTTGAATCGCATCGTGAGAAATCATTTCAAAGAGTTCGATTTCAAGCACCCAGACCGGAAGCCCCGCCATATTTGCAGTGACAGTAGGCGGAGTAGTCAACATTCCCCCACTGGAGAATGCGGCGAGCAGATCGGGAAATTCGTTGGCCATGGCCCAACCTGCGTCGCCTCCTTCTGCATGACCATACAGGTACACTCGGTCGGGGTCGACCGAATAAATAGAAAACAACTCTGTCAACAAATCTCTCAAACGATGAATATCCCACGGCCGATCTGTGGATTGGGGAGAAACGACAATACTGTGAAACAATTCGGGAACAATTTCCACATTATCTGGATTTTCTAAAATTCTAAGAATTGAGACATTAGAATGGGTTAAGACCAAATCCAGATCGGTTCCCGATGCGCAACCGCCGTGTAGAAAGAGGAACAGCGGCCACGGGTCTTCCTGCTCCAAATAGGCGGACGGGAGATATAACCAATAGTTGTATAAAGGACCGTACACGGGAACCTGCTTTCCGGGCGTAGGGGTCAGGGGGCGAAACATCATGACACCATCCCCGCCGACGGGATTCCCATTGACGGTACCGGAAAAGTGCGCGTCACTTTCATCGGTAGCAGACGCGTTGACGTAGTAAATTATGCCTCGGGATAAATCGGATGATGTCAGTTCCCATGTGACCGTTCTGCCGTTCACTGTGCCGCTGCGGGCGCGGGAAACAGTCCAGCCGGGAGGAATTGTCTCCTCGATTATCACGGAATCCGCCTCGCCGGTAAACTCAATTTTCACCGTAATATTCTGTTGATCCTTTAAATAATGCAGCGATGGCAGGATGCGCTCTGCGGTCACGGCACATTCCACTGCTTGCCCGCAAATGCTCGTGAATAACAATCCGACAAGGATAGAGCGAATCATTAGAATTCTCCCTTGGTTCTTTTTGTAGACTTATAGAATAGATCGCCAGTATTCCCACAACGATTATTCTCAATACATTTCACAACACGCGAGTGCGGACATCTTCGAGCGTCTTTTCTCGGGAAACGGATTGAAACAGTTCCAAAGTAGAGAGAATATCCAGATCTGTCAATACAGTTGATATAGAATGAGTGTCTCGAATACGAGAAAGAGGATTTACCACCATTTCCAGAGGTGAAACCAGCGAAAAGCGCGACGATTCATTTGTTTTTACACAAACTCCTCCTACGCCTCTCCCGGACCTGACGGCGCTGCAAAAAGTCGGGAGTTGGCATCGGAAGTTCCCTCTCCCCCCGGGAGAGGGTTAGGGTGAGGGGCGAT
>CAZTDD010000163.1:0-13120 GCA_964612675.1 uncultured bacterium | reverse complement strand
GCGCGCGGATTGAGCCTGTTCCTCTGTGAACAGGGACCGACGGTGCGAATCCGCAGGCTAGAGAAGAAACTCGGTATTCGCGGCTCTCCGACTTGCGAGATTCAATTCACGAACACGCCCGCGCGGTTGATTGGCCAGCGGAAACGCGGTCTGACACAGTATGTGATGGCGCTCATGAACGGCGCTCGGCTGGGTATTGCGGGGCAGGCTGTCGGGATCTCGCAGGCGGCATATGTCGCGGCTCTCGATTTCGCCAATGCCCGCGAGCAGTTTGGGAAGAAGATCATCCACATTCCGCCCGTCCGCGATATGCTCGCCGAAATGAAAACCCAGATCGCAGCCGCTCGTGCGCTCAACCTGGAGACCGCAAAAGCTGTGGACCTTAATCATTTTCTTGGTGAACAACTCGAATCGGGCGAAATCGAGGATCGGGACCAGCTAAAAGAACTCAAAGCCAGACAGACTTTCTTTAAGCGCTGTGCCGCGATGTTGACACCGATGTGCAAGCTGTACGCTACCGAGATGTGCCAGTATGTGACCAGCACGGCGATCCAGATCCACGGCGGCAGCGGGTATATGAAGGATTATCCCGTCGAGCGCCATTTCCGCGACGCGCGAATCACAAACATCTATGAAGGAACCAGCCAGCTGCAGGTAGTGGCCGCGATTCTCGGCGTGACCAGCGGAACGTGCAAAACGCTGCTGGAACGACTGGATGAAGAAGTCGCCGAAGGCGCCGATCCCGAGTTGCTTAAAACGCTTCGTGAACATGTCGAGCAGCACGAACAGTGTGTCCAGGCATTCAACGAGAAGGACAAGGACGTGCGCGATCTGTACGCGGAAGACCTTGTCAACAACGCGATGGATTTAATCAACTCCTATCTGTTACTCAGAGCCGCCGAACATTCCGATCACAAGAAAGTCATCGCGCGCCGATATATTGTTGAGGCGTTGCCTCACATCCACATGCGCCGCGAGCGTATCCTCCAAAGCGACCGCTCCACGCTCGATGAGTTCGAGCAGATTCTTGCGGGCTGAGAGTCCCCTCCCACAATTCGATTGGCCTTCTGAAACAAACCGACCCTGCTCGGATTGACCAACCTGAAAGAGGCCCTGATCCTCGTGTTGCGCCTACACGGGAGGGAGTGAAGAACGCAGCGTGCACCGGATGTGGGCTGAAATGGAACCGTTATTCGGCTGTCCGTAACGACTCGACTTTTCGCTGGACAAGTTCCAGTTCTTCTTCGGCACGAGCCAGCGCGGCACGCTCCCGGTCGACGACTTCCGCCGGAGCTTTGGAAACGAATTTCTCGTTGGCCAGTTTGCCGCGTCTGCGCCGGACATCCTGTTCGAGTTTCGCGAGCTGCTTTTCGAGTCGCGCGGATTCTTTCTCTTTTACCTCTTCCGGCCAGAAGACACGGACCTCAATTCCGTCGACAAGTCCGGAGGAAGATGCGGCGGATTCCTCCCACTCGCGATGAATGCGGAGGTCTTCGTTGATGCTGCAGAGCTGGCGCATGTCGTTCCAATATCGGCTCAACGATTCCTGCAGGTTCCCGTCACGCAGAAGGAATTCCACCTCGGTTTGTACCGACGGGGGGATAGACAGTTCGCCGCGGATATTGCGGATGGTATAGACGATTTTCTGGAATCGATCCACTTCCGCTTCCAGCTGGTTATCAATCAGCGCAGGTTCCGGGTGTGGATACTGGGCGATCATAATGCTGGATAAATCCGGTTCATCCACGCAGCCGGTTTCTTTCAACATCTGCCAGAGTTCCTCTGTGATGAACGGTATGAATGGATGCATCAGGCGTAATGCGTGTTCGATGACCGAGAGGGCCGTGTACTGCGCGGCCTCTTTAGCGGCGGGATCCGTTCCATAGAGACGCCGTTTGATCAGCTCGAGATACCAATCGCAGTACTCATGCCACACAAATTGATAGACCGCTTCGGCGGCGTCGTTGAACTTGTATTCCCGCATTCCTTTCACGGTGGCTTCGATAGCGTGTTGAAATCTGGAGAGGATCCACTTGTCCGGCCATGCCAACTCGACCTTCTTTTCTCCTTTACGGTATCGGTCGAATGTCTGTCCCGGTTCCACGGTGGCGAGAACGAGCCGGGCGGCGTTCCAGATTTTATTCGTGAAGTTGCGGTACCCTTCGATTCGCTCTTCCGCGAGGTTGATATTGCGGCCCTGGGCGGCCATGATCGACAGGGTAAACCGCATCGCGTCCGCGCCGTAGCGTTCGATCACATCCAACGGATCGATCGCGTTTCCGAGCGATTTCGACATTTTGCGGCCCTGCGCGTCGCGGACCAGCGCTGTGATATAAACCTCATGGAATGGGACATCCTTCATGAAGTGCAGGCCCATCATCATCATTCGGGCCACCCAGAAATAGATGATGTCATGGGCGGTTACGAGCACATTCGTTGGATAAAACTTGTCCAACTCGGGCGTCTTTTCGGGCCAGCCCATTGTGGAGAACGGCCAGAGAGCCGAAGAGAACCAGGTATCCAGAACATCGGGGTCCTGTTCGATTTTCGTGCTTCCGCAGTGAGCGCATTGAGTTGGGTCTTCTATCGTGACGGTTTGTTTGTGGCAGTCGGCGCAGTACCAGACCGGGATACGGTGTCCCCACCAGAGTTGTCTTGAAATACACCAGTCGCGGACATTCTCTACCCATGCGAAAAAAGTGTTCTCCCACATCTTAGGGATGAAAACGGTTCTTCCTTCACGTACGGCGCGGAGGGGCTCACGCATGAGCGGCTCCATCTTCACGAACCACTGGCGAGACAGATATGGTTCCACAAGGGTGTCGCAGCGGTAGCAGGTACCGACACGGTGGCTGTAGTCTTCGATCTTTTCGATCAGTCCCTGGGCCTTCAGGTCTTGGACGACCTTTTTTCGTGCTTCGAGCCGGTCGAGTCCCTGGTATTGCCCACCGTTTTCATTGATGGTCGCGTCCGGGTTGAAGATGTTGACCGTTTCGAGATTATGGCGGCGGCCGACGTCGAAGTCATTGATGTCGTGGGCCGGTGTGATTTTGAGTGCCCCGGTGCCGAATTCTCTATCTACATAGGAGTCAGCCAGGACGGGAATGCGTCTTTCCATCAGCGGGAGGATGACCTCTTTGCCGGGAGCGTCTTGGTATCGTTCATCCTCGGGATGGACCGCAACGGCGGTGTCGCCGAGCATAGTTTCCGGACGGGTGGTTGCGATTGTGAGATGACCTGAACCGTCCGCGAACGGGTAGCGGATGTGGTAGAACGCCCCGTGTTCGTCGATATATTCGACTTCATCATCGGAAATCGCGGTGTGACAGCGGGGACACCAATTGACCAGGTAATTGCCCTGATAGATGTAGCCTTCTTCGTAGAGACGTACGAACACCACACGGACGGCTTTCGAGAGGCCTTCATCCAATGTGAATCTTTCGCGTGCCCAATCGCACGAGCATCCCATATAGCGCAGTTGGCGGATAATCGTTCCGCCGTACTCCTCTTTCCATTGCCAGATCCGCTCGACGAGTTTCTCGCGGCCGAGATCGTGCCGGGTCAGGCCTTCTCCGCGAAGTTCTCGCTCGACTACATTTTGGGTGGCAATTCCGGCGTGGTCTGTTCCGGGCATCCAGAGAACTTCGTCGCCCTCCATACGCCGCCAGCGGCAGAGAACATCCTGGAGTGTGTTATTCAGCGCGTGTCCGATATGGAGCCGACCGGTGACATTTGGCGGTGGAATCACGATGCAGAAGGGCGGTTTATCGGAATCGACGTGCGCATGAAAGAGATCGTGGTGTTCCCAGTGGGCATACCAGCGCTCGCGGGACGCCGCTGGATCGTAACGGGTTGGAAGTTCCATTGCCTACTCTCCGTCTGTGCATAATGAAAAGAGCCGTGGAAGCGTTTGCCTCCACGGCCCCGGGGATCGCCTGATAAAAGGATCAATGGCTCCCCGCGGCCGCACGATTCCCCTGACGTACAACGACGCCGACATCGAGGATCGGCCGCAGTGGGACAATGTTCAGTCGCTGTGCCATGGCAAAACTGTATGGTGAAGGCCGTGGTGTGTCAAGCGTGATAAAGCAGTGTGTCCCGCTGCAATGAAAGTGGCACCCTCGTGAGGAAAGTAGCTGAAAGTAAGGGGATTGAAGAAGATAGTGAAACACGAAGACACAAAGGAGCCACGAAAGCACGAAAAAAGTACGGCAAGAACACGACCGTCCTATTGTTCTCTCGTTGTCCCGATTGCTTTCGAACACACGAATTCGAGCCATCGAGACCACCCGTGTGGTAACCAGAATCGGGTGCCACCCCCAATTCCGCTTGATGCCGTCGCAAAAAGGTCGTCGGGATGCGGGAAGTGAGGTGTCAACCCCCTCTGAATCTCCCCTTACAGCGGCCACGCAAGCGTGTCCCTCTTGGGGGAGAAACCGCTGCAGACACGCTCGTTTCTTTTTCCTCCCCCGAAGATCGGGGGAGGTTAGGAGGGGGTTGAGATCCGTTACGTCGACTTTTTGCGACGCCGTCAAGCCTGGGTGAGATTCAGAGGGGGTTGACACCTCACCTCTCGCATCCCGCTGACTTTTTGCGGCGGCATCATCCTTGGCGGTGTCACCGTTCCACATTCTCGATATTGTCAACTACCGTTTCAGGTTGATCATCTACCTTGTTCCAGCTGCCTCCAGGGGAGCGGTTCGAGGATATCAATATATTGAATAATCAGTACTTAGAGCACTAACGTGAGATTTAGCACTTAATTTGAATTTAGCTCTTGACATTGAGATTGTCTGATTATATTACATAGGGTGTTCGAACCCTTGATTTTCTTGTTCTCCGTTCGAATGATTCATTGGCGCCGGCGGGAGGAACCGTGGTAAGCAAATCATTGCCGCAGACCGAGAGAGTCCTTGCTCGACGGGGTCTCAGCGGAGAGGTTGCGAACCAGCTCTGTAACCGGATTCGCCGCCGACGTCTGGCTCCGGACGCTGTTCTCGGTACGGAGGCCGAGCTGGCGACGGAATTTGGTGTGTCGCGGACAGTGGTCCGCGAGGCGATCGGGCAATTGCGGGGGCTCGGTCTTGTGAAGAGCCGGCAGGGAGTGGGCCTATGTGTGTCCAATACAGACGTGATCGAAACCATGAGCAAGACGCTTGTCCCACTCCTGGGGGATATGACCACATGGTCCGATCTGTGCCACATGCGTTTTGTGCTTGAAGTTGGCGCTTTGCCCCTGGCTGTGGAGAGAGCAACGCCGGAACAGATCGAAGAGATGCGTGCCCTGGCGGACGAAATGCTCAACATGGTCAGCCATCCGGATCGAGAACTGGAACAGGTCGAGAAGTTTATCGCCGACCGAGAAATCGAATTCCACAAACTTGTGTTTGATGCCGCCGGTTCAGAGTTTGCGAGCCGGTTTCATGAAGTTATTTCCGAGTATTTCCACGAATCCTATGGTCCGGGTCCTCACGGGACCCCTGTGTCATTGAAGGACATGAAGGACCATATCAAACTGGCGAAGGCCTTTGAGAAACGCGATATCTGCGATGCACATAGGATATTGGTCGATCATATTCGGAATATCCTGTGCTAAGTATAGAGCAGCTTATGTATGAAAAACTCAGTAAGAAAGGTGGTGGTTCCAGGCCGGATAGAATGCCGGCAATGCTGGTAGAAGCCCGAGAAGAAAAACGGAACGAAGGCTCAAATTGACAATGTCAAACAAAGGCGAAAGGGGTAAAACCATGAGAAAAGTTGTATTAATTGCGCTCGTACTCGTTATGTTCGGCGCTGTTCTTTCCGAAGCCGCCGGTCAAAAAGTGGCTCTTGTCGGTCGTATTTCCTGGTGTCCGGACAGCGATGGTGCTGCCGCAGGCAATAGAGACTTCGACGTCATGGCGCATTTCTCCATGGCGGACGAGACATTGAGGTTTTTGTCCCAAGAATGGGGCTACTTCCCGATCCTGATGCCGGATTACGTTACTCAGTACATGCTGGAAGACGGCGAGGATGTTGAGGGCCGTGGTTACGATATGTATGTCAACCCGGGTATCTATATGGCTCAGCCCGATTTCTTCCAGATGAACAACTACGATTTGATTTACGTCACAGGAACCTGCTGGTCTTCGATTGCCCCGAGGCTGGCAGAGGTGCCCATCCCGGTCATTATGGGCGAGCACAGCTGCGTCGGTACGCGTGCGAAAATGGGTTCGCTCGGAATGTTCCACGGGGAGAACAGTGGAGACCACAGTGGAGTCGACACAATCGTTCTTACTGAAGAAGGCAAGACCCATCCGCTGACCGCCGGCATGCCGGACGAGATCGTTGTTTGGGGCGACGGGCCCGATGGTCCTCCCGAGAATCCGGGTGCTGCCTGGAACGGTCTGCATGATGATGCGTTCTCATACGCCGAAGGTACCGTTGTGCTCGCCGTGTGGTCCGATAACCCGGATCAGGCTGCTTTGGCCGTTACCGAAGAAGGCGGCGCATTGGCCGGCGATTACACCGCCCCGGCCCGGCGCGTGATGCCGTTCTGTAACGGCGGTGCGGTTCGTCCGGAGAACGGCTCGGAACTTCCCCCGGTTTGGGTCACCACATGGGACTACCTGACCGACGATGGAACCGAACTCATGCAGCGGACGATTCGCTGGGCATTGGGCGAAGATCCCACACCGGTTACGAAGTGGGCACAGAAATAAATAAGAGTATCCACATCAACGTTCAACGATATACTGCGATTTGGGGGCATCTTGCGATGTCCCCTTTTTCTTTTCGTTCGATCTCAATAGTCTCGATGAGGGAAATCTATTATCCTCACTCTAGTGTAGTATCGTACGTGTATCGTAACCTATCGTCATTGCGAGCGAAGCGAAGCAATCTCAATAAGTTACGAGATCGCCACGTCGCTTCGCTCCTCGCGATGACGGGTTCTGTCGCGATGACGGTCACAGGAGGTGCGAAGATACTAGAACAAGGCTGCGAAACTACACGAAAAGAGACGACACTAGAAGAAACAACACCGTCGGAAGGAGTAGGTTCATCATGAGAGTTTTTTGGAAATCAACGAGCATTGTTCTTGTCTTATTATTGCTGCTTAGCTGTGCCACTTTGGAAACATCGTTCGCTCAATCCTCGGATGACGTGATCCGTGTCGGAATGATCGGTCTCGACACGTCGCATGTGATCGCTTTCACCCGAATCATGAACGATGCATCCAGGCCGGACCATGTGCCGGGTGCCCGTGTGGTTGCCGGGTTCAAAGGCGGAAGTCCGGACATTGAATCGAGCTATACGCGTGTGGATAAATTTACGGAGCAACTGCGGGATGAATTCGGCGTCAAGATTGTCGATACGATTCCCGAGCTGTGCGAAATGGTGGACGCGGTGATGATCGAGAGCGTCGACGGCCGTCCGCATCTCGAACAGGCAAAGCCGGTGATTGAAGCGGGGCTTCCGATGTTTATCGATAAGCCGTTCGCCGGGAGTCTCCAGGATGCGCTCGAAATCGCCCATCTAGCGAAAGAGGCGGGGGTGCCGTGGTTCAGTTCTTCGAGTCTGCGTTATGCAAGACCGATTCGGGATGCGATGGACCCGGAGATTGTCGGGAAGATCATTGCTTGTGATGCCTATTCGCCCTGCAGCTATGAGCCCCATCACCCCGATCTGTATTGGTATGGTGTACATGGTGTTGAGATTCTTTATGCCGCGATGGGGAAAGGGTGTGTTTCAGTGACTCGTGTTTCGACGCCGGATGAGGACCTTGTTGTCGGGCGTTGGGAAGACGGCCGGATCGGCACGTTTCGGGGGATGCGTCATGCCAAGCGCGGCTATGGTTGCACGGTGTTTGGGGATAAGGCAATCGCCACTGGCAGCGGCCACGAGTATCAAAGTCTGATCAAGGAAGTCGTGAAGTTCTTCCAGACCGGGGAGCCGCCGATTCCGCCCGAGGAGACTGTCGAGATGTTTGCGTTTATGCAGGCCGCCGATGACAGCAAAGAGGCGGGCGGCAAACCGGTTGACATGCCGAAGATCGAGTTTTGAGAGTAGGGGAGGGAGTCGGAGACCGTAACTGTTTCTGAGGACATAAATCGTTGGTACTGATGGGTGAAACCGTCGGCTCGCCATTGATTGGTGGGCCGATGGTCGCTACTCTATATTCTTGCCCCACGAGGTGTGATTGATGCCCAGGTGGTGGAATTGGTAGACACGCATGGTTGAGGGCCATGTGGGCGTTTAGCCTGTGCGGGTTCAACTCCCGCCCTGGGCAGGTTTTCACGTTGCGTCTCGATGCATTTCAACACTCGAATCCAACCCTACAGAAGCAAAGAACCCCTTTCTTGACATGTACTCTGTGTATATGGAACTATACGGCGAACTGTGCGGGTAATCGGTCTATCGAGAAAGAGAACCTCTACAAGGGATGATTCACTTTCCCGGAGACCTGTTGCTGTTCGTCTCCCGGAAAGGTGTGCTGTGTCCAAGCGGGCCGGCTTGATTGTGACACCATACTAAACGAAAGGGAAAAGCGGTATGAAGACTCCCCGATTTGGAAAGACTTTCGCAGGAACGGCGTTTTTCATTCTTTGCTGTACGACATCTCTATTCGCGCTCGACGTAACGGGCACGCGGGAGTTTTCCGACCCGCAGACTGACGGTACCGTCACGGTCGCCATTCAGGTCAACGTTTCGACGTCCGTCGGCGAGTCGCCCCCGCAAGGGATCATTGTCCGGGAATACCTGCCCGCTCAATCGACCGTCAAAAGCACGAATCCGCCCAGCAACTATTACACGCCGGAGACCGGTGAGCTGGCGTGGTTCTTCTATAGCCGTCCCGGCGTGACTGTAAAGACAATCACCTACACATTTACGCCGAGCGAAGGCGGAGGACATATCGAAGGTCAAATCCGGTACAGCAAGGATACGGAAACGGTGACAGTAGGGATTCCTTTTTCCGCGATCCCGACGCCGAGACCCACGCCGACCTTTACGATTAGGCCGACGAATACGCCGACACGTACGCCGACGCCGACGAATACGCCGACGAACACACCGACATCGACAAATACACCGACTTCCACGCCGGGTCCAACCGACACGCCGACGAACACCCCGACCCATACTCCGACCTTCACAGAGACCCCGACAAACACGCCGACGTTTACCGCAAGCCCCACACATACGCCGACGATAACGCCCACGCCGGAACCGGGGATTGTGTTCGGCAGGGTCACGCGCGGCGACGCGCCGGTGATCGACGCGACCGTTTGGCTGCCGGGGCTTCGTCCGGCGAAAACGGATAACGCGGGGTTTTTCACATTTGAAACCCAGCCGATCGTCCCGGGCGAGTACACCATTCAGGTGGATACCGATGTCAGTGTGCGCGAGTACGAGGAAGTGATTACCGTCGTTTCGGGAAACAATATGATTGAGCTGGAACTTCCGGTTGAAGCGCCGACCGCTACGAACACGCCCGAGCCAACGGCCACACCGACGCTGACCCCGACAGAGGCTGTTGCTCCAACTCCGACACACACGCCGGAACCGCTGCCAACTTCCACACCCACACCAACGCCTAACCAAGGCAACCTGACGCTGGCGCTGGTATCTCAGTCGCGGCTGGAGAAATTCTACGACAAAGAACGGACGGCTGTTTTTCTAGAAAAACTCCGTCGGCTGCTCGATCACAAAAGCGTTCGTGGGGAAATCGTGGATCTCGATATGAATATGTCTCTCCGCAATTTGTATGCGGAATGGGACGCCAATACCCGGTTGCTCGCGAACGCCACCAACTCATCGAGACAACAAAACATCTTGAAAGCCAACCTGGTGGCGATGGCCATCAAGACAATTCTCGGCAACCAAAGGGAAAGCGTACGGAATGAAGGGGTGAAGTATGTCATTTTGGCGGGTTCCGACCGCGTGATTCCGTATCGCCGGGTGCCGGATCTGGCCCGTGCGAAACACCGTGAATCGAAGCATGAAACGAGCGTGCTCGATTTGACCCTGCCGCTGAACGTAGCGCTGCGCGAAGACCATATTTTGATTGACGATTATTACGCGGATGCAACGCCGAAGTTGTATCAAATTATGGATCGTGAGTTCTATTTGCCGGACTTTGAAATCGGTCGCCTGGTGGAGACACCCGAAGAGATGGGCGCACAGGTCGATAGCTATTTGGCACTCGACGGGAAGATCTATTTCGACCGTGGGTTTGTTGCGGGAAGCGACGTGTATTCAGACGGCGCGAATCGGGCGAAAGATATTCTGCAAGCCGATCTGATTGAGGTGGAACGGCTTGATGAAGACGGTGTCGACCCGATTGAGATCGCGGATGGTTTGAATAAGGGAAATGGTATCAATGTGCTCGGTTTGCACGGAGATCGTTCTCTGATTTATCGGAAGGCGGGCGAGTCGCCGCTGACGTCGAAACGTCTCGATCAGTTTGTTCAAGCGGAGAAAGTGCGTGGTTCGGTGGTGGTGAATCTGGGCAGTCGTGGGGGCTTGAATGTGGATGGAGGCGACGAATCGGAAGAGAAAGATCTCGTACAGGTGCTCGCATCGAAGGGCGTAGGAGCCTATCTGGCGACGACGGCGCGTGGAGGGGCGAGCAACAGTAGTATTGCGTTTACAGAGGATCTTGCGAGCCGCGTGGTCCATGGTCTCGTTTCGGGCAGGGAATCGGCGACCGTCGGTGAGGCGGTTCGTGAAGCGAAGCGCGAGTATTTTGTTAACGAGCACAATGGTGTGAAGGATTCCGCTCTGTCGGACGAGGAGCTGCGTCAGAATGTCGGCGAGGATGAAAAGGCGATTTCGTGTATGACGCTGTATGGTTTGCCGATGTATACGGTGACGTCGAACGACGCGCCCGGCGATCCGCGTTTGGCGATGGGGTGCGGATCGGAGTCAACCCCCTCTGTTTCCCGGATAGCACGAACGTTCAGCAACGTACAAGGAGAGAATTCAACCCCCTCTGTATCTCCCCCAATCTTTGGGGGAGACCACGCGTCGATCTCATCGTTGTCTTCTTCAAGATTTGTTGGGAGAGATGAAGAGATGTTCCTCCCCCGAAGATCGGGGGAGGTTAGGAGGGGGTTGAGTCACGATCCTGGACAGAACATCCTCTGGGCGAAACCACAGGCCGTCGGAGGGCCGCTCCAACCCGCGCAACAGGCACTTCCCCTCCAGGATGCTTTCTTCGAAAAACACGAACCTTCCTCAGGCACATTCTACGCCTACAACGGCATTACCCAGGCGAACGTGAACGAGCCCGTCCAACCGCGTGTTGCCTACTACACAGGCGCGGAGGGATTTTTCCCGAAAGGGGCGGTTCTCGAATCCGCAGAGTATCGAGTCATCGAAGACTTCGACCCGGTAATCGAAGGCTCGCAATGGGGAGCCGGCGACGCGCAAGAAGGAGTTTTTGATAAACAAGGTTTCTTCCCCGCGATTCCGTTCACAGTCAACACGATTGCGGCGAAGAGCGGGATGCCGGCGCTCCAACGTTTTGTCTTTGTTGCGGGGCAATACAACGGCCAGACCCACCAGGAGCGGCTATATAAGGATCTCAAATGGACTACCTATTACACCACCGAGTTGACCGACGAAACACCGCCGATCATTTCGGATATCTCGACAGTGGTTCAAGGCGAACGAGTGTTGATCGATGTGGAAGCGGAGGACGTCGACGGCGACCCGCTGTTTCGCGTTGTTGTTCTGTGGACGGATGGAAACGGGGAATGGAACGCGGTAGATCTGGAGCAAGCGTCGTCCAATCCCCTGATTTGGGAAGGCGAATTGGCAAAAGTTGAAGGACTCGAGTTTTTTGTCCAAGCAGTCGACACGCTGGGAAATGTCTCCTACGCCGATAATCGTGGAAGATACTACAAACCGATGGATGGCGGCGAAGAGCCGACGCCGACTCCCGTTCCGCAAAACGTCCTCGCGCATATTGATTTCTCAAAGGCGACAGTCGAAGAAACGGGATTTGTTTACAGTCCGGCGACGGGGTTTGACACAGCAGCAATTTCCGTCGGCGCTGTGCCAGCAGGACGGGGCACAGACGGCCGTGGTTTGATTATCGAGGCGCAGCCGGGACAGGGAACGTTGGCAATATCCACCCTGCCGGTTTCGGCAGAGAACGGCCCGGTACTGTTGTCGGTGAATGTGCGTGCCGATGGCGAAGGCTGTTCGGCGGCCCTGGCAGCGTTGAATTCGCCGATTGACGGGCAACTGGGTTATTCGAACGCGAGCGGTGCGGATGTGCCCGTGGGCGAGTGGGGCAAATTCGTTTTGATCTACGATCCACCTGCGGATGCGCTCCAACCGGGTTTGCAAGTCGCATTACCGGACTCGGCGGCGGGACCGGTGAATGTGTATTTCGATAATTTGATTATTTCTGAATTGCCGGAATTTGAATTTGAGGATGTTGTGTTGGATGTGGATGGTTCATTTGACGGGGATACGTCGGGATTGTTGAAAAATGTGATGGCCGAGAGCGGGGGTGCCGCATTCCAATTTCCGGATACCGAGGGTGGAAGTGACATGCTGCTCTCGCTTACGAAAACAAACGACGCCGCGAATATCGGTGTGTTCGCGAGCGAGCTGCAGGGCGGTTTTCCGCATGTGTTGCAGGCTTCCGTCGATGCGCGGTTGTTCGATGGTTCGGGGGGTGTGACGGCGCTGGTGATGACAAATGGGAACGGAAATGTTGGTGTGTTTGTGAATAATGCCGGTCTGGCCGGCGATGAGTTCCAGGAAGTCACTATCGGTGGCGGTTTCACCGCCGAGAATCCGGAGTTTCCGGTTTTGTGTGTGGTGCAGAATGGTGGGCCGGGTGTGGAGTCGTCGGTGTTGGTGGATGATTTGGAGTTGAGGAGGGTTGTTGGGGGAATGTGACGCATTGCTCAACCCCCTCCTCTACGGCTCTCATGTTTGCCTTCGGCAAGCCATGAGATGCCTCCCCCGATCTTCGGGGGAGGAATAAGAAGACGTAGGCGATCCCGATCTTCGGGAAAGAAAAGAAGTGGGCGTAGCTGAGTCATTTTCTCCCCCAAAGATTGGGGGAGATACAGAGGGGGTTGAGGGTGATGCAGGAACGAACCATGGAGATAGAGGTGGG
>CAZTDD010000162.1:0-13200 GCA_964612675.1 uncultured bacterium | reverse complement strand
GGGAGAGATTTGGAAATGTTGGCAGGAGGAGTCAGTTTTGCAACGTTAGGGTTAACACCGACCATACGAAATACGAAAAAACTGAAAAATAGAAACGATTTGCTATTCTGTACTATGCATCGACACGAAGAAAGAAGTTGGAATCCCATTGTAAGGAGAGTCGACCTCGGTGGTCACAGGCAGAATGACTCGCTCGGCGATACTCATTGCATCATTTCTTTATTCATTCCTATCCGCCCCATCGACCGACGCGGTAGAGGTAGGCGGAACGCTTCCCGGTTCAACACTATGGATTCCCGACGAATCCCCCTACACGGTCATCGAAGATATCCTCATACCGGAAGACGCGAATCTTGTTATTGAACCGGGTGTCCATGTTCTTTTCAGCGATGATACTCAAATGGTCGTTCGAGGACGCATCGACGCGTTGGGGAGTCCGAGCCGGCCGGTCCGCCTCCAACCGGAGCGTACCGATGGCCGTTGGAAGGCGGTAATCCTCGAACAATCGACGCAGGGCGGCATTTTTCGCCATGTCAAAGTTGACGGCGGTTCCAGCGCAGGCAGCTACCGGACGGGAATGATCTCGATTCATGCGTGCCCGGCACGTGTCCTGATCGAACACTGTACCTTTTCCAATTGGCCGGAAGGGCTCGGCCACAAGGCTGTTGACGCGTATGCCAGTCCGAATGTGACCGTCCGCCGATGCGAGTTTCTCGAAGGCCCCAACGAGGCGGTTTTCGGCATCTATTCTCCCATCGTTATAGAAAACTGCATCTTTCATCACAGACGGAGTTATAGCGATGCGATCGACCTCAGCATGAATACACGTCCCGATCCCGTGCCGGTAATCCGAAATAATGTTTTCCTTGGATCGGATGACGATGGGATCGATTTAGATACGTGCGACGCTCTTGTCGACGGTAACCTCGTGATGAATTGCCGAGGCGGTAATCACGATCCTATCGGGATCTCCGGCGATAAAGAGTCCCGGCCGACGATTATCAATAACGTTATAATTAACTGTGAGAACGGAATCGCTTTCAAGAACGGATCGGATATTCTGGTCGTGAATAACACAATAGTGGATTGCGATCGCGGGATCTGGCTGCACCAGGAACCGACACACGCAACCGTTATCAACACAATTATCTGGAGCCAATCCGACAACCAAAGCATCGTACTGGAACCGGGTTCGACGATCGACGTACAGTACAGTCTGATTTCCGGAGACGAACAATATCCAGGCGAAGGGAACATTAACGACAATCCACTTTTTGTTGACAGTGCCGGTGGAGGTTATCGGCTTCTACCGCAGTCGCCTTGTGTGGACAGTGGAACAGTAGATCGAGCCCCGGGGCATGATTTTGATGGATTTGAGCGTCCGAAAGGAGAGGGCGTAGACATCGGGGCGTTTGAGTTTATTCCAACGTCAAGTGATATTCTGAAATGGGTTTTTTACAAATGATTTCCCTTCACCCTATCCCTGACGGCGTCGCAAAAACCGGGAGAGATCTTCTCCCTCTCCCTCTGGGAGAGGGCCGGGGTGAGGGATCTTTGCATTTTGCATCACACCCCCTCTGTACTTGATGAATTCCTGTCATCACAAACACCTTTTGCCTCTGCTTGATTTTCTGTCTCTGGCGAATAAACAAGATAATCATACTGCCCGCATCGAGTGCAATGATCGCCCCTCACCCTAACCATCTCCCTCTGGGAAAGGGAACTTCCGATGCCAACTTTCGACTTTTTGCGAACCTGTCATCCCTGTCCCGGAGGGAGAGGGAATTACTGATCTCATACCAGTGATCGCAGCCCGTGACTTCGAAGGGAGTAATTTCTCACACCTTCAATTTCCACGGTCGGCGGTACGGCCGTTTCAACCATGAGTTGAGTTTTCGATGATTTGTGATGCGTTCGTTTTCGCCGTCCCAAACAAGACGCTCTCCGCTCCGAAGTGCGATATTCCCCAAGTGACACGCACTCGACGCACGATGACATACCTCAACGTCGCAAATACATCGTTCCCGCGTCTTGATATTTTTCAGGAACTCCCCCACATGATTATCATCCATCACTCGCTCTTTTTCGGTATTCATGTGCTCGAAGTGTTCGACACCTTCGCCAAAATCGCCCGATTCCGGCCATATCTCGTATCGATTTCTATTGATAAATAGCGTCCCCTTTTTGCCGTAAAACTCGATACCGTATCCGCTCCATGTTCCCGGGACTTTGTGTGGATGGCAGGGGTCGTGCGCATTACCGGAACGCAGCGAGAATTGAACCAGACATTGGTCGTATTGATAAACCGCATCCTGCGTGTCCGGCGTTTCGCGGCAGTCGTCCACCACGAATTTGCCACCTTCCGAACAGACCGACTTCGGATAATCCTGCTGTAGAGCCCATTGGACAATATCGAAATGATGGGTTCCCCAGTCGGTCAATACGCCTCCGTCCGTATCCCAGAAATTACGAAATCCACCGTGACAGCGCTGTGGAAAATAGGGACGTTTCGGCACAGGTCCCAACCAGAAATCCCAATCAAGGTGATCCGGCGGTTCCGTGGGTTCCGCTTTGCCCATACCCTGTTCCCCGCTGTTTCCCCAGTTCCAGCACAACACTTTCGTGATCTTCCCAAGATGTCCTTCCTGGATCAGACGAACCGCTTCTCGATAATGCGGCGCGGAATGTTGTTGCGTGCCACACTGCGTAACTCGTTCGTATTTGCGAGCCGCCTTGATCATTTGTTGCCCTTCCCAAATTGTTACTCCCAGGGGCTTCTCGCAATAAACATCAAATCCGGCCTCGCATGCGTGCACAAAGGGTAACGCATGCCAATGTGGCGGGGTCGCAATAAGGACCGCGTCGATGTCTTTCCGTTCCAGCAGCTCTCGATAGTCTTTGTAAGTGGCGGCGTTGTTTTCCGCGCGCGCCTGCCCTTCCTCCAAACGTTCTCGGTCGACATCGCATACGGCACGAAACTCGGCACCGTTTCGCTGAAAGGTCCGCATCACTTTCATCCCGCGACCGCTGCAGCCGATTAAGCCGATAGCAATCTTCTCGTTCGCACCCAATGCATTCATTGCAGGCGCAGCCGACAGGCCCGCGCTGATTCCCGCTGTAATCCGGTTGAATGTACGTCTGGACATTTTCTGTTTTTTCACAGTCTCTAACCTCTAAACAAGATTTATATTCTACTTGATAGCGAATTTGAGAAATGAGTCGATTGGTGCCATGCCTAAATACCGAAGGTTCGGAGCAATCACGGTTCTGTAGCGCCACAGAGTATCCTAGACCTTTTCTGCTTCCCGGTTCACGGACGGCTTAACGTGCACATACAGAGAAACGCTCGGTAGACTTCACGATACTCCTCTCCCTGCCAACGCACGGTATACGCCTCGATTCGTTCCGCCCCCGGTAAAACGCCTGCGGCATCCGCCTCACTGGAAGTCTGAAATTCAACCTGAAGCAGATAAGGCGAATCGAGTGTCCAGGGCTGCCTTGTGACTCCGGCTGCTTTTCGAGCCGCTTTGCGTGTCTCGTCCTGTACCAGTCTCGGATGCCTGCACACGGCGGAGGTTCGAGACAGTGCTCTCTTTGTAACGACACTTTCGACCGGTCCGAAGAGATGTTGTGCCTGGGCGACCGAGGCTTCGTCTCCGGTCACAAGAACAACCGGGATGCCGTATGCCCCCGCCAGCAACGCGTTCAATCCTCCTTCGGACAACTCGACCCCGTTGACCCAAACATGGTGGATCCGGGATGTCATGGTATGGTCCAGCGTCCCGGCATGCGTTCCAGCCCGGGCGTGATAGCCAATCAGAAACACCTTATCGAATGTCTCGTCGATTCCCGCCATCATCGAAAAGGGCTTCCTGCCCCCGGAGATAAGTTCGACACGGGGGTCCAGATTCTCCAGAACGATGTTTCTCATATAGTCATGCGCATCGTTCACAACGACCTCATCCGCCCCACCGTCGAACGCTCCCAGCGCCGCTGCATTGGCCTCCGCTGTCATCAAATGCCGAAACCGGCTCATATAGTCCGATTCCCCTTCGGTCTGCGGCCAATCCACGACTCCGGCTATCCCTTCCATGTCGCATGAGATGTAGATTTTCATGGCTTCCCCTTTCGCTCTTCCCAGCCGGTCATACGAACACCGGCAGCCGCACAATCCGACTCATGATCAAACCGTAGAGACGGCCTGACTAGTGCGATCCGCGACTCTCTGGCACGATAACCCGTAGATCGGCGAAAGGAAAGGACTGAACCGTGAAGATTAACTCCCGCCTCATTCCGGTTTCGATTCTCGGCTTAACAGCTTTGCTCATACTCTCGCAATGCGGCAGTAACCCCGATAAGGCCATGGACCGAGCGTTGCGCGCCTATGAACAGCAGGATTGGATCGGCGCGTCGCTGTATGCCCAGGAATTCATTAACAAGTTTCCTGAGGATCCACGGTTGGGCCAGGCCTACGATATATTGCTCAGTTCCCATTTGCGGCTGAACGAGTTTGCTTTGGCACGTTCGGTTTGCGAAGAAATCCTGGAGAAGTTTCCTGAAGGCCCAATGCGGCTCGGCGCCAAACTCACCCTCGGCAGAACCTATATCGGCGAAGGCAACATCGATCGCGCTTTGGCGATATTCAGCCAGATCGCCGATTCGACCGCGAACATCCAGCAGCGGCTCAGAGCCGTCGAGGAGGCTGCGTACACCTATCAAATGATGGCCAACCAGGTCGGATCGTCCACGTCCCCTTATTGGCAGCGTTCGATTTCCGTTTACAACGATTGGCTGGAGTTGGCCGATACCAGGGAGGCCGCCGCGGAGATCGAGAACATTACATCCGCCAGGCTCAGCGTTCTCCGCCGGCGGGCCGAGGTGTGGGTCAATGCTGGTGAATTCGATAAAGCCGCTGAAGAGTTCGACAAGTTGGCCAAAGACGAATCGATTCCCGAGCTGACGCGGGCGGAATACTCCCACGAACGAAACGTGAACCTCCAGCGCCATCTTCGTCAGGAACATCCCGATGGACCGCTTCCGCCGGAGGCACGACAGAAACTGGTTGACGCATACAAGGAGACCATCGAGAACTTCCCCGATACGGATTTTGGAATCTGGGCTCGGGTCGAACTATGCAAAATTCTCAAACCTACAGAACCCGAGAAGGCGGAAGAGTATCTGTCGGAAGGGGTCAAACGCTATCAGAAATATGTCGACAATCCAGCGGAACAAGGAATGCTTCAGTTCTACATGACCAAGATCGGCGACGCTTACTTGCATGTCGAGGAGGTGGATCGGGCTGAAGAGGCGTTCAATAATCTGATCGAAACGTTTAAGGACAACCCGAGGCTTGTCGGCTATGCCGAGCAGAAATTGGAAGCAATCAAACAGTATCGAATCTGGCAGCTGGTCAAGCAGGCAAAAGAGCAGAAAGACAGCGATCCGGAAAAGGCGGAACAGTTGTTAACAGAGGCTGTGAAGTGGTATCGCGAACGGGCGGAAGGGCCGGTCGATCCGAGGACACGCCTATATTACATGACGAAGATCGCCGATGCGCACATGTACGTAGAGGATTTCGACCGAGCGGAAGCGATACTCCAAGAAATAAAAGACGCTTTCCCCGAGAGCAAAGAGGTAGCCGCATACGTCGAGGGAAAACAGAACGTGATCCGCGATCTGCGCGGTGAACCAGCGGGCTCTCCCGACGCGGCAACGGAAACGGTGGAAGCCGCAACGCCCTGAGTCGATCGCCGGAAGCCAATGCGGGAGACAATCACTCGCGGGTGGAGACCTGCCTGAACAGAATGTCGCGTCGCTCGGCTTCGTCAATGCTTCGACAAAACGCGGCGAAATCTCCGTAGTTCTTGGTCTCAATCGTCTGCGGCGGCATCAACGCGCTTCGGCGTACGACAATCTCATCTCCGACCCTTTTGTAGATGAGCGAGTAGTAGCCGTAAGGCGCGAGTCGGACGAAATCTCCGGGTAGTCGGACGAGTTCGTAACCTTCCTCAATCATCGCTCTCAAGTCGACTCGAATATCAAGGGGTTCGGTGACCGGTGGCCGATCGAATTTGACTGGAGTCTCCCGTGTTACTTCACCCACAAGCCGAGACACTTCAAGCCGGATCGGGACTGCAGGCATTCGCAGTGCCTCGTTCTCACCGGGTTGCAGGAAATTCGGTATTCCACCGTTGAACTCGAGTCGCGGAACCCCATATGGATCGTCCACATCCGCCAATTCGGTATTCTCAAGCGTAATTCCCCTCAAATCTCCACTCACCTGCGAATCCTTGAAACGCCGTTCCGCTTCTTTGTCGGCAATCAATGACAGCAACGATCGCCGATGGGTTCCTCGGTAGAGGTAATCTCCCTTCACCTCCACGGATCGATCCGCCGCCGGACGGAAAGTCACGTTGCGTTGGATCCATCCCCGTGGCCACACTTCGGCCTCGACCGGTTCGAAATACTCGCCCGCGTCATTCAATACGAGCACGACTCCTCGTCGATTCTCACCATCCACCTCTCCGGCGGCAACATACCGTGAACTAAAATCCAACCACATGGGATGCTGCTCCCCTATGTCCACACGCAGGAGCAACAACCCCGAGAAACCGGCAGCCGGAAACGGAGGAAACCCGTCGTCGGGTTGATTTTTGACGACAACACCGGGGCACGCAGAGATCCCCAATCGCTCGAACAAATAATCCGCCAGCAGGATCTTCTCGCCCGAACCGCCTGCACGAAGCACGACGGTGTCTAATGTCGTGTGCGCGCCACCGGCCGGTTCGATTTCTTGTTGAATCCAATCGTAGACCTCACGAACCAGCTCTCGTGTCGTGCCCTCCTTCCCCGCAAACTGCTGGACGACCTCTTCCAAAGCGGGTCCTTCTTCAAAGCGACCAAGAAAACTGCTTCGCCACCGCTGCAGACCGAGACGCCAGTCGGTCCACGTGCTCATCCGTAAACTCGGGACCACTTCAGCCACGGGAGGCATGAACGACTCCTGGCGAACACCGTCTTCGAGACGGTTCTCCCAGATCAGCGCAACCTGTCCGTTATCCAATTCTTCACGAGTACCGAAATCCTTGGGTTTGACCTCGAGCAGGTATTCCATATCCTCCGGAAGAATCACAGCCAATTTCGAAACAAGCATCGGCTCATCGATTGCGCCGAAAAAATAGCCGCCGGTGAACGCGTTCGAGCCCGGACGGAGATTCCCCGTAACGGATTTCAGGTAGGCGTATTCGATAATGGCTCCGTCTTCGAGTCCATACATCGAAAGCGCCTGTTGATCGCGCAGGTCGGCCACATGTTGAACAGGCCACTCCGTGCCATCCGGTGAAATCGACCGTGCCAAGCGAATATCAACGTTCCCGCCTTTCGGGATGACGGTCTCGGCCCATTTTTCACGGCCTTCCTTGTTGAGTACTTTCACGGCCTGGTGGATGTATTGCCGGTGAGTGCCTTCGGGGTCGATAATCATGACCATGACATCAATCAGATAGATATCGGGTGCACGAGAATCGTTCCAGCGGTCCGCCTCGGAAAGATCCAAATCCTCCAACTGCACATCGTATCGCTCGATCAACTCCTCCTCGCTCTGCTCCGTATACCGAACAGCTTTACGAGCCGTGCCGTCGTACGGTTCTATTTCAAGCACATCGCGATAGACGTCGACAACCTCCTGTGGCAAATCGGCGGTTTCTTCGGTGGACTCAATAGCAGCCAGTTCTTTCAGCGGTTCCGGCCGATTGGGATAGAGTTCGATCAACTCCTCGCACACCTTCCGTGCTCGTTTCGGTTCACCGGAATGCCGCCAGGCCCGCGCTAATCGAAGATGTTCATCCAACGCATAGGGATGAGTCTCGATTCTCGCTTCAAGAACGGACCGTAAGTCTTTACTCATGGAATCTCCCTGAAGATGCGAGATCGCGTCATCAGTCATCCCTGTGTGGTTCGAGAGCGAATTCAAACCATCGGTAAGTGTCTCCAGCGCCCCGGTCCGGTCATTCCAATTCGCCTGCAGCCGTGCGATCCAACGAAAAACCTCCACGGAGGGTGCCAATTGTTCGGCAGCCTGCCGGAGATGATCGAGGCATTCATCCTCCCATCCTTTTCGGTGGTAAAGGAGAGCCAGAGCATAATCGATCCCTGCTAGGTACTCGAGTTGTTCTTCCTTGAGATCCGGTTCGATTGATTCAACGTACTCAAGTGCTTTATCAATATTGTCTCGTTCAAGAAAATAAGTCGTCAGACCGATGTGCGAGCCCAAAGTGCCGGGATAGAGTTCAGCAGCACGTCGATAGGCGGCTTCCGCCTGCCGCTGAAGACGGGAACGCGACGCTCCCCGGTGTGCCGCCTCACGCATAGAAAGATCTCCAAGAAGCGCATGCGCCTGCGCAACGTCCGACTCAATCGCGGGCGATAAAACCTCTCTGGCTTCGGGGAATTCCGCCTTACGGAAATGAACCAACGAACCGTAGAGCGCACCCAGGATTCTATCGCGCTGCGTTTCGGCATCCGTCACGGAGATAGGAGGCTTCCACTGTTCACCGGGGAATGGGGACGGCATCACATGAAGATTCGCGAAATACTCTCGTTTCTCTGCGGCATCGAGCTCTGCGACCTTCCACTTGGGCATGTCTTCGTCTTGAACGGAACTGAGCTTAGCTCGCACCCACCAATCGCCCCCGCCACCGGTGGATTTAATCAGTAATGGATTCTTCCCCTGACGAAGCGACACTTCAACACTCGCTTCGGTGAAATAGTCCCTGCGCTCCAGGCATCGGCTGAGAACGGGTTCACCGTTCCACCACACAATGAAGTTGTCCGGCGATTCCACAGTCAGCCGCACACGGGCATCCTCCTCCGATTCAATCGCGGTGAATGCGTAAGCGGTGCCTGGGCTCGGGTACATCAAAGAATTGAAATCGATTTTTCCTGTCGGGTCGTCTCTGGGTATCCCGCGCGGTTCGACGGTGGATACCCACCCCGGATACGAGTCAGAAGCCAGGCTCAGCTCCGGTGGAAACGGTTCCCATAGATCCATCGTCCCGTAGGCTCCGAAAGGCCCAACAACGAACCACCAGTCCGAAATAACTCCGTTCGCTTCTGCGGCGTTTTCGGCCTCGTCGGCATCGCAGTATCTCTCGGACCATCGGAGGATTTCGAATTGGATCGTCCTCCTCTGCTCTGGAGAAAGAGATGAAGAGGACTCCAGAGATTTCAGGAATTCCATCCGTTTGTCGGAATCGAGGGTATGGAGTTCGGGCATGGCAAGCGCGGCAAGGTATCCCTCCCACCAGGGGCGGTCGGTGGCTTTACGGGCCAGTTCCATCCATGTTTCAGCCGCGCGGGGCATGTTTCCGCGTGTCCATAGCGCGAGTGTGAGACCGTCCAGCGCGTCCAGATCGTCGGGATGCTGTTCGACATGGGCGGTCAGTATCTCTTCCGCTTGGGTCACATCGTTATTCAGGAGAGCGTTCCACCCGTCGTCGACTGTCGATTTTGCCGCGCGGACAGTCGCCGCCATAAGCAGCATAATTCCCAAGCAAACCGCTACTCGAAAACATCGATTTCTATTTCTTAGAGTCATCTCAAGATCGAGATTCCGCATGGCCGGTGAACCTTTCAAATTCGTAGTCTGTTGCGTATGCAGAGTATCACGCTCGCCGGATTAGTTCCAACGAGGGGATGGAGGGGTTCAAGGACTCGAGGTGTTTGACACCCAAAGCAAGGCCGGAGCCGCCGGAGTCCGGAAGTCCGCCCTGGAGTGCAAGTCTGGAGGGAGCGGGAGGAGTCCAACTCCAGGGCGAGCGGGAGGCTGTACCGATATGGAGTGCACTGCCCCCGGCAGCGCTTTGGCTTTTGGGTCTTAGCCCTTTTCCTTCAGTGTCCGCAGTGGGTGGCCCCGATTGCTCGAATTTGTCCGTTCGAAGGCAATCGGGGCGACGAAGGAGCAAGAGGCAAGAGAGTGATGAGTGACAAATGACGAGTAACCTCTCAGAAAGAATGGTATGCCAACCGGGTAGCACCCCCACCGCGTTCCCCCACCACCGGGTACCTTCCCACCGGGTGCCACCCCCAACTCCGCTTGGGGGTGGTTAACATCAATCTCCCTTTCTTTGCAACGGTAGAAACCTGTCAAGGACAAACAGGTGCTTGCGGGCGGTCCAAACATATATCGTCAAACATATATCGTCAAAAGAAGCAACAAGAAATCCCGCATAAACACCATCCACCCCACTCGTTCGGCATCCGAGGTGCCGAAACAACCGCACTCGATGTCCAACCCCTGTGAAATAGGCTCGGAGTGGCTGACTACCGCCGGGGTAATCCCATTATCGCCAAATCTCGGAAGCCACCACAGTCTGGGATTTCGATGACTCGCTCCACTTTGGCGGTCGCAATGTCAATTATCAAGAGATTAACTTGTTTCCCGCGGGCTTTCGGCCACGGTGGGCTCGAGAGCGTGCCGGTGGAATCGTAGCTCTCACAGTGAGGGTAAATCATCTTATCCCATCCATCCAGAAGATACGGCCCCTTCCCCCGCGGGAAGTTCCACCCTGGCTTGTCCGCGTATCTATCCAAAGTCACGCGCTTTGCTTTTCTTGCAGCAAGGTCGAAGACCGCCAGGCATCCGGGGTCCGATCGAAAAACGACGTAGCGTCCATCACTTGTGAATACTGTCCGCTGCGTACGACCACGACCGATATGCAGTGGTATTGGGATCTGTTCTCCTATGCCGTTAATGACTTGTTCAAACTCAGCATCATCGAGGCTGACCCGAAGAACATCGACTTGGCTCTCACCCTTTTCAGCCGTAAGCGCCGAAATCAAGAAACCTTTTGAGTGAGGATCTGTTCCGATTGCCCATCCTCCCGTACTATATCGTGGATCCTCGGGGATCAATTCACCTACAGTGTCCGTTGTCATGTTCAGAACTCGCCGACGATAGTTTTCTCTCTCGCCGTACGTAACCAGGCAGTAATATGCTGTCTCTCCAGGTTCCATTCGCGTGGCGAAATAGCCGACTGGCAACAGTGTACATTCCTTAATCGATTTCATCGTTTCTTGGGATACAGGGTTTATTACATAAAGACTATCCCAGTGGAATATTGCCCCATAGTACATTTTGGAACCGCTCGGATGCGTGAGAACCCGCCCCTTATACATTACATCATCCAGTCGTTCCTGTTCGCGAGAAGATCGTTGCACACCCTCCGGATACCATTCCCATATCGGCTCGAGCGACTCCGGATCGAAGAAGAGCAAAGGAGGATTCCCCGCTCTGCCTCCCTCCAGACACACCCAGGATCCTTTCGCAGGATCTGCAAAGATGTGCCTTGTGTAGTAGGCCTCAAAGTCCCTTGCCGCGAGTGTCTCGCCTGTAGTAAGGGATACCTTCCGCACCTCACCGGAATCGGACAGCACGAAGACGGCCGTCGGCTCCGACGCGGCGGAGGTAATCCAGCCGATAAGCGATTCTTCCTCTGTTATCTTGATCAGACCTTCTTTTAGATCATCGAGTCCACTTACAGTCAGCCTCCTTCCGTAATCCCGCACCATGACACGACTGGTTGGCTCTCCGACCTCCAGACAGATAGTGTCAGTTCTTTGAAAAGTGTCATCAGTGTCGGCCACGCCTGCCTGTAAGAGATACACTGTAGAGAATACAAAGGCCCATACTCTCATCACGATCCTCCGCAACGGGTGCCCCCGATTCCTTGTCAATCGGGGTGGCGAAGCCAAAAGAGGCGATGCACCGCTGGCAGGTCAGTACACCCGCTGCCCTTCTTCCACCACAACGTCACGAATCTCCGCCGTCACCAGCCAGTTCCAACCGGTCCCCTCGCTGGAATCCGGAACGTCGCCGTTTGCCTCTTCTTCCGCTGCCTTTTCTCGACTGTCCTTTGTCTCGCCCGTGTCTGCCTTTTGCGAATGAATGGTGACAAGCGTATCGTTGGGCAGGTGTTTGCCTTTTATATCGAGTTTGATTCGCTTTGTGTTGTTTTCATGCTTGTCACGAATCGTGAACAGAATTCGCCCTTTGAATTCGGTAACATCAGGACCAACCTGTCTTAAAACACATTCCGCACCAAGGTAATTCTCCTTGTCGCCGGCCAGGACTTGCAGCGGCTCATCATAGCGGACCGGCAGCAACATTCTCATATCCTTTTGGACCAAATCTCCTACAAGTTTTAAATCGACAACCTGTTGCACCGGATCCGGAGTTGCGACCTCGTCATCGGCAAAAACGTCGTGTTCGCAGCTCTCCTCGTAATTCAAAGTGGTCGTGTAAATGGCCTGCCCACAGAGAAGCGACGATATGAACGCGAACACGGTCAAAAAAGCAAATGTCTTTACTTTCTTTTCACGTTCGTAAGTTTTCCACTCGATATGCATATTTTTGGTCCTTATTTACGAGAGGATGAGTTATCCTCCGAGGTTTACTGCGACACGCTCTTCCCGTACCGGTCACGCACAACCGCCTTGACTATCCACTTGTCGCGTGCGGTATCCTCATCCAATCTGTTCCCCAGAATGCCGCGCACTACGTTTTCGGTCAGTTTCTCACGCTTTACCGTTACATTCCTTAGGATGCGTACACCATCTGGTTCAAAAACAGTGAAAGAAATTCTTCCGTCCATCTGTATAAGGCCTTTGTCGAGCTTTTTGAGATAGTATTTTGCACCAACATGCGTTTTGCCGATATAGACCAGCCCTTGCAACGGCCGGTTGTAACGAACGGGTAAGATGATTGAAACATCTTCCACATATTCTCCAGTGATTCGTATTTCGAGCACTTTGTCGTCTTCGGATTGGACGTCAACAAAAGACTTTCCTCCGAAGAGTTCGTATTCACAGAATTCGTGCAAATAACTCAAAGAACCACCGGAATCCTTGTCCTCGGTGTCGTTGCCCTGCGCGAACAACAGAGCGGCGGTCAATACGATAGCAATGGCTGCTAGCAGGTTTCTCATGGGTCCGTTTATCCTGCTGACCTTTGTCAGCCGGTCAGCCAACCTCTAATAGATGATCTGCAGTTGCCCTTCTCGCTCCTTCCACACGCCCGTCTTAATGAACCCACGGATGTTTTCCACGCGATCCAGCGTGGCAGACGACTGAAGCGAACTCCTCAGAAGACTCGGTTCAGTCTGATTCAGGGCATGCCGTTCGCGATTCTCCAGATCTTCCAAG
>CAZTDD010000161.1:9743-13307 GCA_964612675.1 uncultured bacterium | reverse complement strand
TCTGTCGATTCTGTATGTTAGATTGAACTAAATACGCGCCTTAGAAAACTCAGGTCAACTTCCCACAACTATTTACTCCCCAGCCGTTGAGCCGAGGTTTCCGCGGCCGCCCGAGCCTTGGTGATCAACCTTTCGAGCGTTGGACAAGCTGAGGGCAGCGCAGGCTCGAGAACCGATCATCCGCTGGGTGAAATCAACGAAAGACACATGCCGAAAAACTTGACGGGCTTATGCGATCAATGCCTGCCTCAACTGCCGGATTTAGGATCACCAATTGGATGACAGCGAGACATGGTCCCTATTCTTGAGTCATGAACAGCTTGCAGGCGCAACACTACCTTCAACTGCCGAATCCAGCTTCATCCCGGCGCGTACGACGGCACAGGACAGGTCACTCGCTCAGTTGTTTTTCCCGACCTCTGCGAGCACACCGACTTCCAGTTTTGGTGGAACAACAATGATGTCTCCGGGCATAATAGGATCGAGCTGATCCTTCCCTCGTTTAATCTCGCCGTTCGGTTTGATTACATAAACCTGTTCCTGATCCGCGTATGGGGTCATTCCACCGACCTTTTGGAGGTAATCCTCCGCTGAAGCCCCTTCTTTGTAAATGATCGATCCGGAACCATATACCGCTCCGATGATCATTACCGACCAAGGCATCGTGGGAACCGTGATGGTATCCGCGTCTTCTAAGGCAGGGTCGTCCTGATCCGGATCGAAAATGAACCGTCCTTCAATCCGCCGCTCCCCCAATAAAGTGATGATCCGCTTTCGCATTTCCACGGCACGCAGTTGAAGCTGTTTCTCATCACTGGTAACCGCACTCTCGACCAGAGCCGACTGCAAACGAAGGAGTTCTCTCTCCTGGGCTTGCTGCAATTCCTCCACCAGCGCATCCTCTGTCTGGCGAAGAGACTCTCGAACCAGAACCAGTCCATATTTGTAACCCTCCGGTCGAATCCCTCCCGCTCGCTCCAGCGCCTCGCTTAGTCGAGCCCCCTTCAATAGGGTATACATGCCGGGAACCTCTACTTCACCGGTAGCGTTTACCACTATGGTTTGCATGCCGGCTGGATCCTTATAGATCCGAATACGGTCGAAATCTTGAAGAACGATCCGCGATTCGGCCGAGACTTCCTCTAAAACGTCTCTGAGCTTGATGGGGATAACCTTTGCGCCTCCCCCATCTTGATACCGTGTCAGCTCGGCCTTCAGCAAATATGCATCGTTGGTGAGTCCGCCCGCCTTCAAGATCAAGTTGGAGAGCGTTTCCCCCTGAGCGATCTTAAACTTCCCCGGTTGATTGACTTCTCCCTCAATCGTTACCTCATTCAACGAATACATGTCCTCGCGTTGTAAGATAATCAATTTGTCATCAGCCTGGACCGGTAGGTTATCAGGGGAATTCGGATTGGACCGGATTTCGGACAGGTCGACCTCCAACTTTACTGTCTGCTCATCCTCCGCAATTCGTAGAAGTTCGGCACGCCGGGTGTTCGCCCGATAGGTCAACCCGCCCGCGGCTACAATCAAGTCCTGAATTCGCATATTCTCTCGAATCGGATACAAACCGGGATTGGTAATCTCACCTTCCACGGTGGCGATCGGCAAAGGTTCTACGTCTGTCTCTGCGTAGACTCTCACAACGTCCCACTGTTCAAGTGGAAGATCGTCCTCCGCCTTCGGAAGAAAACTCTCTGCCAACGGAACTCGGATCAATTCTCGATTATCAGTGGAGATGAATCTCAAGATATCGACCCGTTCGCGATACGTCCCCGGCAGGCATCCTCCCGCCTTCTCAATCAGTTCACTCAATTTCAGGCCATCATGCAACGTATATTGTCCGGGGTGCCAAACATTCCCTGAAATGCAAACGAATCCTTGAAGAACCCTGATGCTGGGATATACCAACACCTCGTCACCATCCGCAATTGAGAATGACTTACCTTCCTTGCGAGTATAGTCCACCTCGATCAAATCGGTAAAACCGAGATCTGTCTTTCGCCGAATCTTGATTTGGGAGATGTTTGCACCCGGGAGAGGTCCGCCGGCCAATTCGATCAGTTTCTCCATGGTCAGGTCGCCAACGAACTCATATTGCCGGGGTCGCCTCACGTCACCTTTCACTTCCACCGTAGGACCGACAGGCGGCACAACAATCCGGTCACCCGGCTTGAGGGGTGGATTGCTTTGTTCAGCTCCCTCCACAAGAATGTCGTACAAATCGACTACGATTCTTTCGACTGTCGAGCCAGTTGCATCTCCATCCTCCATCATATCCGGGGTTCGTGCCATGCTTCGCGTGACATGTACCTGACGGAAAGACCCTTGCTTTGTGGGGCCTCCACACATGTATAAGAGATCCATAAGGGTGGACAGCGCCGTCAATTGGTAGGCTCCAGGGCGACCGACCTCTCCGGTGATATACGCCTCGATTATCCGCGGTTTCAAAATGTCCACCTCGACGTCGACGTTCCGGTACAAAGATTGAATGGTCTCATCGAGGGTAGAGGACACCTCGAGCAGTGTCTTTCCCCAAACAAAAACAGGCCCGAACTCAGGTATTGACACCGTACCGTGGTTCGAGACCTTTAATTGCATGGTCTTATCTTGAATTCCCGTAATGTAGATACTCAGTTCGTCACCGGGTCCCAGTCGATAATCGGGGGTTATAAAACCGGTGCGACTCAACCTCTGAGTGTCTGTAATGTTGCGGATCTCGAAATAGGAAGCCCCAAAAACATCCACCTGCTCGTCGATTTTGAGAGACTCCATCCGACGATTGATGTTCTCCTGGATGATTCTCTCTTCTGGATTCAGGTGAAGTATAGGACTCGTTGCTTCTATTATGACCGGTGAAACGATTTCTTGTTTCTGTTCTTGTCGCTGCTCTTCTTCCTGCTTTTGCGCGAACACGAGTTGACAAGATAACAGGAGGGCAATTGTCACAAAAAATTCTAAGAAGCGACTACAGTTACTGCAAACCTTCATATTGATATCCCCTCATCTAGGCATACCGTAAATCGGTCTTTTGAAACTTGGGGATGATCCAAACCGAGCATCGAAACCATAATAATGGATCTATTTCGCTCTTTTGTAAAGCTCATGGCATGGGACTGCTCATGGCATGGGACGGGAGCCATGGGACCATGGGACGGGCCTGTTGACTCGGTCTCACTTTTATGAATAATACGACTTTGTTTTTATGTCTTGCTGTTCTACACTATTAATAGCGGAGGCGGGCCTTGGTTTACGTGCCGAGGGCAAAACAAGAGGGTGTCTTTGTTGGTGTTTGGTTGCTTCTGTTTGCAGTGGGCAGTGACGGGGCTTACCCAAATACCCCGATACCGCCTATTGTATCGCGCACTCCCACGCCGACGGATACTGCAAGTCCCGTTCTCGAAACGCCAACCAATACACCAACACCGACTCCCACACTTCAACCCACTGCAACGCCGACTTCGACCTGGACACCGACATTCACCCCCAGTCCGCTCCCAACAGCCACTCCCAGCCTGACACCGTCGCCGACATCGACTCCCACATCCACTCCGACAGATA
>CAZTDD010000161.1:0-9643 GCA_964612675.1 uncultured bacterium | reverse complement strand
CCCGACATTCAGTCCGTCACCTATTCCATCTCCGACGCCGGTGCCGCCGCGTACTTCAACCTGGACACCGACATTCACACCCAGCCCGCTCCCAACAGCTACTCCCAGCCTGACACCGTCGCCGACATCGACTCCCACATCCACTCCGACAGATACGCCTTCTTCGACACCGACCTGGACGCCATCTGCGACGTTCACACCGATTCCCACGCCTTCGCCAAGCCCGACCCCGACATTCAGTCCGTCACCTATTCCATCTCCGACGCCGGTGCCGCCGCGTACTCCAACCTGGACACCGACATTTACGCCCAGTCCGTTTCCAACGGCAACACCCAGCCCTACGCCACTGCCAACCCCCACCGACACCCCCGTACCAACGGCTACGTTTACCCCCAGCCCAACAGCCCAACCCAAGCCGTCTCCAACGCCGACTCCGGTCCCCCAGCCTTCGCCGACTCCAACAACGCCTCAGGATACCCCGATACCGCATCAGACAGCGACACCGACACTCACCCCCAGCCCTACTGCTACTCTCACTCCCAGTCCGACGCCGACCAACACGCACAGCCCCACATGTACCCCGTCAAAGACAGCGACACCCAGTTCAACTCCAACCGATAGTCCGACACATTCACCGACAGCGACGCATACACCAACACAGACTCCATCCTCAACGGCGACTTATACCAACAGTCCAACACCAACCCGAACCAACACACCAACACAAACACGTACGCTCACACCGACTGTGACTTACACCCCGACTCCCTTGCCGCTCACTGCGCCGGACTGGATTCTGATCTCAATCCACAAAGAAAACTCGGTTCTTGCCATGTATTGGAGCTGCGAACAATCCCCCGCACGGTTCCGTATCCATTTGTACAAAGACAGTATTTATCAACGTCAGTGTTTCATTGACGGTGTTTCTCGATCCTACGAAGTGCCCGTTTTTCAATTCGGCGTTTACCAGGCTTTCATACGAGCGGAAAACGACTCCCATGAAATCACAGGATTTGTGGCCTCGAATCGAGCAAATTGGAGACCGGTTCCAAGCCCGACTCCAACCCCGTCCCAAACACCGACACCCAGGCCGCTTCTGCCTCCGGAGGCGGTCGTTCTCTCAATCGATGAGGGACAGCCAATGCTCGCAGTGCGATGGACATGCGATCATTCTCCCTCGCGCTTCCGGATTCACTTCTACAAAGACAACGGATATCAATGTGAGTATTTGGTGGGGGGCGAGAAACGATCTTATCGATTCCATAATTCCGGATTCGGTCTCTATCAAGTTTTCGTGCGAGCTGAAGACAGCCTACGGCGGTGTACACGGTTTGTCCGTTCGAATCGCATAAATTGGATACCGACGCTCAGCCCAACAGCAACACCGTCTCTGACGCCGACACCGGGGCCTCTCTTCCCACCAAGAAACGTCGTCCTTTCTATTGATTCCGAGAAATGGATGCTCGAATTGGATTGGACCTGCGAGGAATCTCCTCCGTCCTTTCGTATACACCTGTATAAAGAAGGTGGGTATCAATGCGAGCATATTCTCGATGGCAGCACTCGATCCCACCAATTGCCAATTTCCGAGTTTGCCGTCTATCAGATCTTCATCCGCGCTGAAACGGATGCAAAAAGTTCTACCGATTTTGTCGCGTCGAACCGGGTCCGATGGTTATTACCACAGGATCCCGTGGAAACACCATCCCCGACCGCACTATCAAAATCGCTCTTCCCGCCGGAGGAAGTTCTGCTATCCATTGACGCCGGAAAATCACTGCTGAATATCAGCTGGGTCTGTGAAATGTCTCCTCCCCACTTTCGTGTGCACTTTTATAAGAATAGTGAGTTTCAATTCGAGCACTTCGTTCATGGCGACACACGATCCCATCAGCTGCCGATTTCCGAATTCGCTGTTTACCAAATCTTCATCCGAGCGGAAGAGAGTCTTGAAAGATGCACGAGATTCGTAGGCTCGAATCGCCTCAACTGGCTGCCGGCACCGCGTTCGACTCAGACACCATCCGCGACCCCCTCTTTGACACCAACGCCGACACTCGCGCCGACAGGGATTATGGACACTACACCCACTCCGGACGCGACTTGGACGCCCTCCCCCACAATGCCGCCGCTCCGTTTTGAGCAGGCCCAAACGCTGCCGTTGCGGAGTGGCGTCAACGGAATGCATATCGGTTGTTTTGAGCACGGCGGTCAACCGGGAATCTTGGTCTCCGCAGATAACGAAACCGGCATTGCCTGTTATCGCCTGCGGGATGGCCCCCTGTTCGAGTCCGTTACAGCTCCCACTTTCGCCGGCGGCAGCGACGACCTCGTCTTCCTTGCTCCGGGCATTGGAGCGCTTGCCGATAAATATGCAGACCGGGTCGTTCTTTTCCAGTGGGACGGCAGCGGCGGGTGGCGTCAGTTACGGGAACTGAGCGTTCCGTTTCCCTGGCGTATCCTGAGCGGTGATTTCGACAGAGACGATTTACTGGATGTGGCTGTCATAAGCCGGGAAGATCGGTTGCTTGCAGTCTTTTCAAATGTGCTGTTCCAGCAGACCAAACGTGTGGACTGCGAATTGAATGGTGAACCGATTGCCGCCCACGTTGCAAGACTTCGGGACCGCGACGAAATCCTGATTAGCATTGATCTACCCGCCCGGATTTGGTCCTGCTTTGTCGAACCTTCGGGAACAGTCGTTCAAAACATCCTCATTGATCCAACCATGGATCTCGAACCGGGAGCGTCGGCAGAAGAATTCACTGTCGCAAATGCGGACAAGGATAATCATCCCGATATTGTTGTTGCCAATTTCTTCAATTTCGCCGGAGTGTATCACGGGGACGGATACGGATCATTCGACCTGCTCGAAAAAGTGAAAGTCGAATCCATCCTGTGCGATATCGACGCGTCCGACCTGAACAGCGACGGCGCGGTGGACCTTCTATTGGTCACACGTGCCGCGGGCCCGGCGGGACATGATGAGATTCTCGCGTCGGTTCAGGACACGAAAGGTGAGTTTCTACCGCTTGAGCGCATCGTCTCTGTTATTGACCCGATCGATCTGTCTGTGGTCGAATTAAACGACGACCAAAAGCCGGATCTTGTCGTCCTGGAGCGCGAAGCAAACCGAATTCGGACTTTCCTGAATCGAACGGAGACGCCATAAGGCTGCAGAGCACTCCGCAAACTTGACGCCGTCGCAAAAAGTCAACGGGGCTGTTCCCACCCCCAAGCGGAATTGGGGGTGGCACCCGATTCTGGTTACCCCATGGGTGGCCCCGATTGCTTGTCAATCGGGGTGGCGAAGCCACAGGAGGGTGGCAGGCTATGCTCCGCTTTGAGCCCTACAGTTCTCCAATTTCCCACTCACGCACGACTTTTTGCCACGCCGTCAAACTTCCGGCTACAGGAGTTGAACTCCTGGGCCGGAACCGCATGAGCAAGGCTATTGACAAAAGAGACAAATCCCTCCAGCTTCCTTTTATAGGATTACGGTAGGTTCATTGTCTATGCCCCAGTAACAGAGCGGTGAGTTGGGGCGACATCTATTGGTTTGCACCGCAACAGCAGGAAATCTCGGATGGTTGTACGCCTCACTTTGCAAATAGAGACGGACCGCACCGTTCAGGCGGATGCTTTACCCGGGAATCTGTTCGATGCTGCGTACAGCAGCGAAGACCAACCCGTAGACGTACTTCAGATTCACAACTGGAACGACCTCGAAAAGGCGTTGTCTTCTGTTTCGGTTCTCCCGGATACGATCGTTCTCGACGGGCGTTTCTTTGCGAAGTGGATGCCCCGATTGGTCGTGGGGCTATCTGCACTTTTGGTCGACTGGCGCGGAGACGAGCTGCGTTTGCTCGCCTCGGATAATGGTGATCCGTCTTCACTCCTTCGTCCACTGGCGGATCTGCTTCGCGCTTTAGAGAAACGTGCGAAAGGCGTCCGGATTATCTCGTGTCCGACCTGCGCGCGATGTCACGCGGATGTAATTTCCATGGCCAGAGAAATCGGGTGTCAGCTCGAACATATCTCCGAGCCCCTGGACGTTGCCGTCATGGGATGTGAAGTGAACGGTCCGGGCGAGGCGCGTGCGGCGGATGTCGGGATCGCGTTCGGCAAAGACATCGCACTCCTCTTCCGAAAAGGAAAAATCATCAAGCGTCTGCCGGAACCTGAGGCTCAAGAGGCATTGCTAGAAGAAGTTGCGGCCCTGACACGGTAGAGGGGACTTCCTACTTCGCCATTCCCGGAATCACTTTCTTGTAGACTTTTGCTTGAATGAAAAGGTCGACAAGATCCTGGTCCAGGTGACCTGATTCCGCTTCTTTGCGCAGTACGTCCAGAGCTTCTTCGACTCCCATGGCCGGTTTGTATGGGCGATCCGAAGAAGTCAATGCATCGAAAATGTCTGCAATGGTCATCATGCGGCTTTGAACCGGGATCTCCTCAGCGGGGAAGTGGTGGGGATATCCGGAGCCATCCAGTTTCTCGTGATGCGCTCCCGCTATCCGCGGCACACCGCGCAGAGATCTGGTCCATGGAATTGTGCGCAGGAACACAAACGATTGACTTACGTGACTCTCCATCTCACGCCGTTCGTCTGCATTCAGCGTTCCTTTGGGAACGGATAGATGTGATAACTCCTGGGGTTCAATCAGACTCCGAGTCTCGCCCTCGGCGTTTTCATACGTTTGATTTGCGATTCGGTCCAAGAGACCCTTCGACTCGTCGGACAGAAAACCCGCCTTGTTAATCTGTTCCAGCGATTCAAGCAGTTGGTCCATTTGATGGAGCTGTTGTTCAAGTTCAGCATCGTATTCGGTTTCTCGTTCGCGGTATAACTCAAAGCCCTCTGTCTCGATAATCCCGAGTCGTCGTTTCGAATCCAAGTAAAGTCTGCTCAGTTTCGCAGAGTTGAATCGCTGTACCACGTTCTCCCATTCTCTCGGATAAAGGCGCGCGGGTTTTGTCAGTACCTGTTCTCGAACGCCGACCTTCCCAAAATCATGCAGCAGTCCTGCGTAACGCAGCTCCCTCAATTCCTCTGTCGAAAAGGATACATCGCGTAGCGGACCTGCTTTCATCGCACTCGCCGCTTCGGCGAGTGAAAGGGTGAGCTGTGCCACACGTTCCGAGTGGCCGGAGGTTACCGGATCCCGCGCTTCAATCGCTTGCACCGACGCGCGCACAAAACCTTCGAACAGACGTTCGATGCTCTCATACAATAAACCGTTCTCCAGAGCGACGGCCGCCTGCCCGGCGACGGCAAGTCCGATTTCCTCATCCTCCTTGCTAAATGGAATTACCTCAGTCTCAATTCTGTCAATCGGGCGTAACGTCGTATTCGGGTGGAGTTTCTTGTTTATCAGCTGAAGCACGCCGATAATCTGTTCCTCTGCATCCCGCATCGGCAGGCAAAGCATGGATTTCGTCCGATATCCAACTGCACGGTCGAAAGAGGTGTCGAGCCGATACGGTACTTCGGACGAGATCGAATACGCGTCCGGGAGATTTAATACCTCGCCGGTCAGCGCGACATACCCGGCCATCGAATCCCGGTTGATCTCAATATTGGCTCCGCGGTGAGGCAGATCCAATGTGTCGCTCTGGGTATGCGCGAAGTACAGGAAACGCTCCCCTTCGTTATCGTATTCACTGAGCACACCGTCCGGTGTTCGCACGCGCAGAATGTAGATACTACCCGCGTCCGCACCGGTGATTCTGCGAGCATGCGTAAGAATGAGATCAAAGAGACGGTTTGGATCGTGTTCCGATCCAAGTGCTTTTCCAATTTGATGGAGAATATCGACGTCGCGGGATTTCCGCCGCAGCGCCTCTTCCAGGTTCCGCTTCTTGCAGACGATTTCGTATTGACGCTGTATGGCTCGTAGTGCGCACTTCGAGTCGTTTGAAACGACAACCTCAACCAGATCGGAAACGGGCACCTCTTCCAGGATTTCCGTATCCTGATTTTGTGCGACAACCACCACGCCCCATGTCGATGTGCGGCCGATCAGTTCCAAGATTTCTTCGTCCACCTCGCGCCACGTGCCTGAACCGAGACAAATGACACCGGACGGGAATTCCTGAATCTTTGTTGAGATCTCCTGTGTCGAAAACCACTCCACTGTTCGCACAGTAGACAGATCTTCCCTGAGCGCTCGGACGATCCGATCTCCTTCAAGGAAGACAACCTTACAACAAGAAACCGAGGATGCAGTCACCGGCTCATACTCTACTTGCCTAATCGAATCGCTTTCTACGACTCGACCATTTCGAGAGCCACCATCGCGATATCATCGAGGGGTTCCTCTGTGGAGGCATGGGCGTACACCCTGTCGAAAACACGGTTGATCAAATCTTCCGGACCGCCGTGGTGTTCCGACACAATTCTCTCCAGGCCCTTCATACCGAGGGGTTCTCCCTCCGTGTTGAATGCTTCGATCACACCGTCGGTATACATCAACAGACGGTCGCCCGGTGTGAGATTAACATTCTCGTCCGAGTATTTCGCGTCTTCGAAAATCCCCAGCGGCATGCCTTCTCTGGTATTCAGAAATTCCACCGATCCGTCTTTTCTCGAAAGCACCGCCGGGGGATGTCCCGCCCCGGCGAACGTCCACTTCGCGCTATGGGTATCCAAAATGCCGTACAAAAGGGTGACGAACTGACCGCTGATAAACTGACCCGTCAACACGGAGTTCAGCGTCTTGATGGTCTCGGACGGATCGTGGAAACGGTGTGAAATGTGCTTCAGCTCGGATAGTGTCCTCGCCATGTAAAGCGCCGCCGAAACGCCGTGCCCCGTCACGTCGGCGATGGTCAGACCGATCAAACCGCCTTCCAATTCAAACAGATCGTACAAATCCCCGCCAACTCCCATGGTCGGTTTACTCTTCGCAGCAAACCGGAACCGTTCCGACTTGGGATAGGTGTGTGGGAGAAATGAATCCTGTATCGCTCGCGCGGAGTCGACATCGTGTTCCAGCAATTTCTGCTCGAGGATTTCACGGTGCAGCCTTGCGTTCTCCAGAGCGATGGCCGCATGATCCGCGAGTGCTCCGAACTTGATCATGTCAGTCTCATCGAACGTTTCAAATGTGCCGTCTTGAGCACGACGGTTCAGTACCTGTGCTACTCCGATGATTTTGCCGCGCGCTCGAAGGGGGACGGTTAGCATACATCGTGTCCGAAAGCCCGTTTGCTCATCGAACGAGGGGTTGAATCGCGAATCCTTGTATGCATCCGGAATCAACAGAGGCTCGCCTGTCTCCGCCACAGTGCCGATGATGCCTTCACCGTGTTTGGAACGATACACCTCTCTGACCTTCTGGCCCGCTTGTCCTGTGGCGATACGGCACACCAGATCGTCGGTCTCCGGATCGATCAACCATACGCTGCACGCCTGGGCTTTCATCACCGCTTCCGCCACCGACAGAATGCTGTTCAGAACAGGGTCCAGATCCAGGTCGGCGTTCAGCAGTTTCGACACTTGCAAAATCTGTTTCAGGTCTTCGTAAGATAAGCGGCTTGTATCTACTTCTTTGCTTTGGGCCATAATACCCCTCCGGCGAGAGTAAAAACTGTAGTGGCGTATCATATCACGAGAGACCCCTTCCTGCGCACCCGACGTCGGTATGTCGACATCGGTCCGCCACCCGTGGTCTCTAACTCTACCCTAAGTCTCGAGACAGAAAACAAACAAGATCCCTCTGCTTGTTAGAGACTCCCTGATGCGCTAGGATCAGTCCGATCCAGGGAAATGTCTGCCCCAAAGACTCACGGGGGGACAAAAAGTGGACGTCTAGCGGGGGAACAAAAAGTGGACGCCTACCGCCAGATGTCTCCTCTCCCTTCGCGAGGGTCGACAGCCGGGAGGGTCGACAGCCGGGAGGGTCGACAGCCTGCATCAGAAGTTTTCCCTCTCCCACTGGGAGAGGGTTAGGGTGAGGGCCCATGCAGAATCTTGGAACACAGCCGCTGACCGAATGGACTCGCTGCCTCGTGCTTGTCACGATGGTATCCGGTTTGCTCGTGTTTTCGCTGCCATGTGGGGCACAACCGGTGCTTGGCACAGAGTACGACAACATTTTGGGGCCGTTCGACGCCGAGTTCCTCGTTTCCGGGGGCGCCCAGCTGGAAGAAGAGGCCGTGGTCGCCCTCACACCCACCGCCGCCGCCATCCAGGCGGCCATCGCAAATGAGATCGCTTCGCTGGCGATCTCGGCTGCGGGCACTCAGTATTTCTTTGCAGCCGACCGGTCATTTTACGTTTCCGGCAATCTGGGGTCTTTCTTCATCGAACCGCCTTGGACCAGTGGCCAAGGGAGTTGGTCACTGGGATTCAATGTGACCGAACTGCGCTTCGACAACTTCAACGGCAAACAGTTGAACAGCCTCTTTGACTTTGACTCGTATGTCCCGTTTCTCGGGCAAGAAGTGCGCGTGCTGGAAAGCAAATACGATCTTTACGGGACACTGTACACGCTTTCCGGAGCACTCGGCGTGTCAGAGCACTGGGATGTCGGTTTCGTTCTCCCGTATGTGAAACTCGTCGGCACCGGAAACTGGGCGTACTCCTATCTGGGTGTCGACTTGGCTGACTTTCACGAGACTGCCGAAGGCATAAGCGATGTTTTCCTGCGCACGAAATACGAGCTGCTGGAAATCGAAGACCTTTATAATCTTACGACATGGTCCGTCGGAGCGGATATCAAATTGCCCAACGGGGACGAGGATGAATTGCTTGGCACCGGCGATTGGGGATACCGCCTTCGGACACTGATCGGTAAGCGGTTTTGGCGGATCTATCCGACGGCCGAGGTCGCCTATTACTGGGCCGGGGTTGACGCAATCGATGAGTTCGAGATCACTTCCGGGACAGTAAAAACAGGCATCGACGGGAACGACTTTGACGCGTTTGAATTTAAAGCGGCGATTCCAATCAATCTGATGGAGGAAAAATGGACTGTATCCGCTGAATACTTGCTCCGCCGCTACAACCGCAACGGGCCGAACCGCACGGCGGTCGACTGGGGATTCTCTACCCGATTCAAAATCAATGACTATTGCTTCATTCAAGGTGGGGTCCGTATTCCCCAGGACGAGAATGGCTTGCGTGCCGCTTATATCCCCACGATCGGAGGCGAGATTCGCTTCTAATGTAGTGTCGCAGATATATATCGAACGGAAAAGTGGGTTGGCGGAGCACAGCGGACCAAAGGATCTAGCAGTACAACCTTCGCCGGCGACACGTAACCCACCGACACGTTTTTTTTGAGCAAAAATATGCAATCGCGCTAGAATATCCCAATGAACGTGACAAATCGAAGACACCAACCGGAGGGTTTAGAGATGTACTTCCAGCTGTCCTACGGGAAGAAACCAGCCCAAGACATAAAGATCGATACTTGTGTAGCTGCGGGTGCGACGACGCGGCAAGAGAGCATGGGGGCAGACCGCGGGAAGTCTCAACCCCCTCCTAACCTCCCCCGATCTTCGGGGGAGGAAAAGAAACGGACGCAGCTGAGTCATTTTCTCCCCCAAAGTTTGGGGGAGATACAGAGGGGGTTGAATACTTCTCTATCGTTACCTCTCGCGGCTTTTTGCGGTCCCATCGAGACTGACGATTCGG
>CAZTDD010000160.1:0-13693 GCA_964612675.1 uncultured bacterium | reverse complement strand
GGAGAGATTTGGAAATGTTGGCAGGAGGAGTCAGTTTTGCAACGTTAGGGTAGACTCTCCGTGCATGTCGGATTTCTTCTAAAACGGGATCTTTAGACATGATTTGGTCCTCGAAAAGGTTATTCGAATAGATACAGATTACCGTCCGTACATGGTACAAACAGTCTTCCGTCAGGTGAAAACGCCGGACGACCTTCGATCGAACGCGGCAACTCAGTAACGTTACGCCCCTTACCGTCGGGTTCAACCATGTGAATCCGTCCCAGCGGATCGCCGATAACAACGCACCCCTCCCTGTCGCACACAGGCGACGCCAAAAGGTATTCACAGTCAGTGGAATACGTGAAACGGCGTTCTCCTTCCTTGTCGATCGCATAGACTCGACCATCCATGCCTGCCACGATCAAACAGCGATCCAAGGTAAGTGCCGGGGTTGTACTAACAGTACAGGGTAACTCATGGGACCAAATCTGCTTTTTGGTATTACGGTCGATTGCGAACAGTTTACTGTCGTGCGCGCCATTCATCACAGCGTAGAGGATCTCTTCCGAAACGACAGGCGAGGCGAAACTGGTCAGACGGCGCGGGGATTCGTCCCCTGCCGGCAGGAACAGAACAGTGTCCTCTTTGCCGTTTTTCAGATCAATCGAGAAGAGCCGTGTGCCTTTCGTGTTCCCATCGCTTTCAATACGAATGCCGTAAGCCGGTCCACCGGGCAACGCGGCCATGGGGGCACGCGGATTCCAGCCTCCGTTCCACTCGAAAACGGGTTTTTCCTTTGTGGAGGCGACAGCAAAAAGTACCCATTTCCCCCAAATACTTGTGATGACCAGCTCCGGGTCCTGCGTATATAGCAGGTCGGCCAGTATGCGTGCATCATGCGTTTCGTAGCTGCCCGAATGAAGTTGCCTGCCGTACTGAACATCAAAGAAGCTGTAATGACCGTTGAGCGTGCCGATACAAATTGTCCGGCAATTTTCGTCGATTGCAGGAGAAGCTTCGACTCCGGCTGTCAGTTTTCTGGACCACAACAACGTTCCGGCCGGTGAAAACGCCTGAAGTAAGCCGGCGCGATCGGCGATAAAAACACGCCCATCCTCAGTGAAGACAGGTGAAGCGGTAACCGCTCCTTTTGCTTTTATGCTTGTTACAGATTTGTTGTTTAGCGTGAGAGCGGCATTCGATACTCCCCGTCGTGTTCCATCGCCGCCGGCCATACGCCAGGTTCGAATAGGTTCCAGTGTGGACATAGGCTCGATATCCTTTAACGCTCGTACGTGGGTGGAAAATGATATCGTATTCTTTCGATGGGGTCACCGACAATATCCAGGTTTTCTATACGGTTTTCGCCGAGGCCGATCTTCCTCGACAGCGCCAGGTAGTTTGTTCCGTTTGCGAACGGCTGTGATTCATCGGGTGCATCCGGATCGAATCCCATCGCGGAGGCCGCGACGGAATCTGTACACACCGGATTCAAACCCGCCACAAGGAGGTTGGGACGGCAGACCTCGACCAGAGCCCCCATCCAGGCCCCCTCAGCGTTCGAGATTGTGCTGATCCCATCAAGTACCGTGAGTTCCACCGGAAAAGCGATATTCAAATCTACAATGAAACGCGGGACGTTGTATCCGTGATCCCCTTCAATCGATTTCCCCTTGAATGTATCGACGGAAGTAAACGGTTTCCGTGTACAGTTATGCATGGTTTCTCCACGGTAGCCTGAAGCGCTTTCGTCCGGGCCGTCCTTTAGATCGTCGCCGTACAGACTACTCGGTGGAATACCGAAGAGATTCTTCATGCCCAGCGTAACACCCCCGGATACGTGACTTTTCATTTTTCCAAGCGACATCAAGACGTCGGTCTTCGTATACGCCTGATTGACTTCCCACCCTGAGACAAGGGTACCGCCCGGCACTTTGACGAGGTCATACTTGTTGTACCTACCCAGATTCCGTGTGTTCTCGAATCGGACGCGGCCGTCCATCGCGTCCTGGAATTCCTTGATCTTGTATCCGTATTTTTCGAACGCTTCGTTGTCTTCGACAACAAAGGGGAGCTGATCGCAGAATATCACCTGTTTTGCGCCGTATTCGACCAACAGACTTCCGACGGCGAGTGCGACTGTCGGGTGTGCAATCGTGGTCAGTGTAATCGGTAAGCCGCTCACTGTTTGCGAGGGCGCATTCACAAGATTGGTTTTGACAGTCACGTGTTTGTTCTTCACCAGTTTCCGGACGGTTCCGAGGCTATCGAACATCTCGCCGAGCGTCCGGCGGATCAATACGTAGTCGTATTGTTTACATACACGAAGGGCCGTAGGCGTCCGAGGAATCGTTTTCGGTTCAGCCAATGCCAACTCAGGAACGAGGGCAGCGGCAGCCATCCCCCGTAAAAAAGCGCGGCGGCTGAATGAGAATGAATTTCGAGCGGTGTCTTTCGAGAATGCGTTCATGCTACTCACCTGTTGAAACAGTAGGCGTTGTCCTACTGAACAATATATCAATACGGAGACTCAACGGGGAGTTCAACTCCAGACAAGCATCTGGCAGACTACCCGGGGTGTGCTAAAATCGCTTTACAGTTCCATATCGCGAACGAGCCCATGAGACCGAATACTCAGACACACAACGAGCAACCGCGAATTCTGATCTGCGATGACGATCCGGGTACACTCCTGATGCTGAGAACCTTGTTCGAAAAACACGGGTTCACAATTTGCGGGGAAGCCTCGACCGGTGTAGAAACAATCACCCAGACCGTCGCTCAGCAACCGGACGTCGTCCTGTTGGATATCGGTATGCCCATGGGGACCGGTCTCTCCGTACTACCCGTTCTGCGTGAGATCGATGAGAACCTCTGCGTGATCATGCTTACCGTCGATAATCGCAGCGAGTCGGTACACACCGCGATCAGCCTCGGCGCCAAAGGGTACATCGTCAAGAGTTATCTGGATCCGGATCATCTCTTGAGCGCCGTACAGAGAGCCGCCGGATTACCGCCCCTGCTGGACAAACCCACCGAAGATGTCGCTCTGGGGGAGATCCCGGACACGATAGAGAAAGCGGAAATATACGCGGCGCGTTCTGTTGAAGAACCACAGCCTCTTGAAACGGCAGAAACCGCGGAAAGCAGTGAGATCGCCGTTCAAGAACCGCCGCCGGACATTCCGGATGAAATGATCAAGGTAGTGGTCGACGATCTGCCTGGGATCGGCAAGATCTATATTACGGGAAAGCTGCATAACAGCGAAACGGGCAGCCTGTTTCTCTACCATCCGTTGACTGCAAGTCACGAGCAAGGCGAGGTCAAACACACGTTCCGAGAGATTCTACGCCATCCCAGTTTCTTCATGTCGTTGTTCAAGAGACTCGAAGGGTTCAAAGAGGTTCCGTCGGTTTTGTACGATCAGAGTCCCGACGGAGGTGTTTTTGAGCTGCTCCTGAAACCGATGCCCAGCAAGGGACGGCTGGACGTAATTACCTTTGCGTTACGCTACTATCAATCGGCCGAACGATCCGAGCTTCCCGTGGGCCTGGAAGTGGACGGAGGCCCGCTGCTTCATGCTTACGAATCTCTACCCAACGAGTATCTTCTCAACGAAGATATGGCAAATCCCGATCTACCCAACTACTTTTGCACGTTTAGCGGGCTCTCACTGGAAGCGTGTTTGTTTCTTTCAGCATTCAATATGCATCAGATCCTGGAGCTGACGTCGACGACGCAGGTCACGGAGGAACGGCTGTTCACGCATATCCATGAGGTCCAGGAATATGCGAAATGGCAAGAGATCCCCAAAGCGGTTCTCTTCGGCCCCATGACGCTTGTTCCCGTACCCGGGGATCCCGAGGCGGCTTTGGCCGTGACGAATTCTCTCTCTTCAGTAGAGTCGAGCAGCGAGGATCGGACAGATCTGTATTACTGGATTGACTCGTACCAGTACACGACCCACTTACAGCATTATCTGAACCGGTGGTCTTTGGGAATACTCCCTCTTCTGATGGTCCCCGATTGCGGATCTGTTTCGTTGTTCTTTACCCGAGGGCAAAAGCCGCGTCTCTGTTTCAAAGATTCGACAAACGCCGCGGCGCTGTTCGAGGAACGGGGCTACACATCAATCTCACTGAAGGACCTGATACGAAAATGGCCCACGCTGCGGCTGCCGGATCTGCTTCGTCCGCTTCTTCTGAATACTCTGATCGCCCGCTTTCCATCGATGCAGCTGACACAAACGCTCGGGTCGTCCTCCGATATTCGTCGAAGGAGACAACACGCCAAAGAACTCACAATGGGCGATGGTCTTCAGTGGATCGAGAACAGCAAACCATTCTTGTACAAGGAATCGTGTGAAGAACTGAAACAGCAAGAAATCAACGAGTCGAACCCCGAGTATACAAAGGAACTTGTGCGGCAGATCACTCAACGATACAACGCAACCGTGAGTCTTCCCGCGAAACGAAAGCCCCTGGAACCAATCGCCGAAGAAGAAATGGCGAGACGCATTCGTGTAAAAGACAAAACAGTCCGCGAGCAAAGATACAAAGACAAGTACGGGGAACCGTAATTCAATCGAAGTAAATCCCCCATTCATTTACATACGTAAGGGGCAAAAATCGAAAATCGGCAACCACGAACTCCGCCGGTTGGCCGTCCGCCGGTGGGACTCCCCGATACAGCCAGAAGTTGATTCGCACGGTTTCGCCTCCCGGCTCCGGAACCAAATCCCCGGTAAAGTCCCAATTGTTGAGTATTTCTTTTTCCGTCTCCGAATTCTCTGCCGACGATTCTCTGGTAGAAAGGAAACTCAGCCGTCCGGGTTCCCATCGAACCCGGTATGTTACTCCCGTCGGTCCCTCGCTCAAATCCAAAGGAAAATCCACACAACACTCGGATTGATCGGAACAGTCAGAACAGGGCTGAATGATGTAACGGACGATCTTGTCTCTTCCTGAATCGCCCCAGCGACTGAATTCGATGTCGAATTCTCTTCGGCGGTCGCTCGGTGCGTCCGATACCCAGGTAAAGAACGCGGCAACGATACTGGGGTCAAATAGATCGATTCTGCTTTGCGTCTGGAACATGTAGGTTCCGTAACCGAGACTTTGGGTCAACACGACCTCCGTGCACCACCAGCCGCCCTCTCGTGGACGAATCGTCAGATGGAGGCCGGATTCGTCGACCCAGACATCCTCCGGACGGTCGGAAAAGAGGTTCGGTCCAGGGCCGGTAAGCCTATCGCTTCCTTTCACTCTCCATCGATATCCTTTGAAGTCGATGAAGCGAGTATTCGGATCGCAATAGGTACGAAGGGAGGCAACCGCTTCGGGTGGATCCGGCACGTATGTGATTCCGTCCACCGGCGGGGGGTCGATTCCCGCAGGCAAAAGAAATGCGGCGATCTCCGTTGCGTAGAGATTTTGATCTCCCGCGGTAATGTCAGCCCGCCAGGTCCCATCATCTGCGACCGGCACAGTACGTTCCGTGAGCGTCGGTCTGCTCCACCACCGATTGTCGATTTCGACATATAGCGCGACTTGGAACCGACCTGGGGCAACGTTTCCAACGCGGCCTTCGAGGTACTCGGAGGTGCCGTACGAGGGAATCATTGTGAATTCAATCCAGGGTTCCTCTGAGGTCTGGGCCGCGGCTACACCAAAACACATGATTGAAATCCAAAAGAATGCGCGTTGAATCAACAGTCGTATCTCCGTTGAAATCAGAAAACTGAAGAAGACATTATCGATGAAAATGCAAAAAGAGATTCGTCTAGAGCCTCACATCACTCACAGGATTAATTTGATGTAAACATCAAAAATCGGTCGACATCGATACTCGCAGAGACATTCGGTCCGCCGAGTTGCAGCACAGCGAAGGGCGGCATGGCTTTATCGCCCACTTCGAAATTACCTCCCATCCAGATTTCTTTGTATTCGTCCACCGGCAGATGATCGATACTTAGAAAATGCCCGACTGTTTGTTCGCCGTCTGTGATAACAAAAGCAAAAGTCCCGCTCTCGCCGCGAGCCCGTTTCACGGCAGCGCTGCCGTGAACCATAACCGGCATTCTGGGAGCAAGCGAGAAGAGCGACACATTCGTCGCGAGTTGTTCGGGTTCAAGACTGAATCGAAGCGCCTTCCCGCCGAGACTCTCGACAAGAGAAAGATCACCGGGAACGGCTCCCTCAGGAACAAGCATATTCGGATTGTAACCGCTTAGCAAATCGTCAGCCGAATCAAACGAAGCATCGCCGACAACTCGCAGTCGAACCGCACCTTCCGTATCGAACGGTGAGATGCGAAAACGATCAATAAAGACGCTCACCAACTCCTCTTCCGCTTCCGGAGGAACAACGAGCTGGATACCCGGCAGCACGTGCAAACCCGGCGAATTGTAGATCAGCCGGATTTCGCGCCATTCGGCCAGGGGGACCTCCCGTTTGACAGGATTCACGTATCCGAAACTACCGTCGACAGGATAGGCGAAAGCGACAAGACCGATCTGGACAGATTGGCTTGTGGAGTGGGCAGCCATAGCTAATTCCACAAGAAAAGTCTCAACCGATACAGGCTGATTGGCAATAAGGAACACTCCTTGCCCCGGCTTCATGGCAACAGTCAATCCACTTCCGTCGGTCATGCCCGGCGGGGCGTTCTCCACGGGTATCGGTCCAATCATCGTAGCTTCCGGTGGGTCGAAACCGGGGACGGCTTGCGGACTCAGATCGGCGAGTTCGATGGTCCGTGACGCGGGCTTCTCCGTCGGAACCGGCATCGGGGTAGGGGTCGCAGGAGGTTTTCCCGCAGGGATTTCCACATTCAGCAAATACTGGCGGCGAAGAGCGATATATTCTGTCAGTTGCCGATGCTGCGCGTCGAATGTTTCATTGGTTTCCCATTTCCGTGTATCGTCGTAAACCGCCTCTCGAATCAACTCATAAATCTCGTTGATGCGGGGCACCCAGATCTCCTCGCGGAAGACCTCGTCCAAAGCGATTCGGAGACGTCGATAATACTCGGCACGCAACTCGGGATCGTGCTCGATCACAGCCAAGAGTCGATTAACAAAGAAAAACGACGGCATATCTGTTACGAAATTCGCATTCAACAAATCCTTTTCAGGATCCCATACATGGCCCCACGTCAGGTCCCAGTCGTGTGGGAAAATCTCCCAGAGACCACCGCGAAAAGCGGAGTTCAGATAAAGAAAATGATTCTTGTACCGATCGTCGGCGTCGGATAACAGGGTCCTCACAACCGTGTAGTTGAGGAGAGAATCCATATCGAAAACACTTTGCAGGAACGGCCCGCTCTCATGCGGCAGCTGGGCGTTCAGCCCTTCAATAAACGTACGAATCGAGCTGTAATCCTCTTCGTCCTCACCCGTCTTTTTGTCGTATAATAGGGGATATAAATCGGGGAATGCCGGCAACGTGTGGTCGTGTATAGACTTGTAGAGATCCGCGTCCGGGTCTCGTCCAACGCGAATCAACCATTCCTCGTTGATATGCTCAATCCGGTAATAGAGACCAAAATATGCTTCATTGAAATGCAAACGAATATACTGGGTTTCAGCAACCGGCAGTCCGAGGCGGTCTAGGAGCTCCATGCTCAAAACGTTTCGCATATGTGAAGCGTCGTGATAGTCGCAGTTGAAATTGATACGCCGTTGATTGCCTTGATAGCGATGCGATTTGGGGAAATTGATCCTCCAGTTTCGCTTGCGAAAATCGCGCGAAGCAGCACCACGCAGTCGAATCTGGACATTATCGTAAAGTACTCCATCCAGAACACAACTTCCATACGCTTCCAAAAAACGGTCATAGGGATTATCAAAGAACTCTTTTAGTTCGATCGGGTCGAGAAACACTTCGTCTCGCGGAAGTTTGGGCGGGTCATTCGGGTCCAGAACCTTCCATCCGCGCCCGTATGTCGGTGCTTCCGGAGGAAACCGTCTCACTCCGCCCCCGGTGTTGATCGTTTCCACGTAATAGCGAACAAGCGTTCCGGTATTTTGCCCCGGAATCGTTGCCGCATAATCGCCAAATCCCCTCCCGCTCAGGCCCCCCGATAACAGGAGCTCCATATCTTGGGCAATATATCCCTCGCCGACATCGTAGAACAATCGAACGGAAACGGGATTCCGATTTTCGACCGTAGCAACAACCTGCACCGGCTCATCCGGTCCAGCCACAGGAGGGTCGTGAACAACACGAAGGATGAAAGGGGGAACGACTTCTTGTGCAACACTGTTCAATCTTCCGGGAGTTCCCTTCCGCGAATCGCTCCCCACGGCGCTCGGCACCCAATTGCGGAAATCGTCGTTCGGCGCCGTTGGATCGATACATTCCAGCGAACGGCCGGAACCGTCCGCATCAGGATTCCACGGACTCTCATCCGAATAGTCAACATCATCCCGAACACGCCCTTCTGAATCGGTAAGCGTGATTCTCTCCCCGGCATTCGATAATTGTCCAACATATCCTCCGACTACGCTTGCAGATCCGTCTCCATATACTTCGGCAAAACGTTTTGGCTCCCGGGCAACGACAAGAAATCCTTTCCCTGGAATAATCGATCCATCCGGGAAGATGAACGTAATGCCTCGTGTAAACGCCCATCCGCTCAGATCGACAGCGTCGGAAGATGTGTTGAATAATTCGATGAATTCTTCATTGCTGTCGTCGGATTTCGGGTGATAGAGAATCTCGTTAATCACAACGTCCGCCGAAGCGTAAGCCCCAGAGAAAAACAGGGAGAATATCAGAATCGGGCGTAAGCAAGCCATGATCCTTCTGTATTTCCCGGACTTCAATGGTGTCGACATTCGCTTGTCCTCTCTCACACCTCTACGATGTGATTGCTATTCCTTCGCACGCCTCGCCGAAATAACCGCCGCTTGTTGCCTGGCATATTGATTACCTATGCTCCCGTCCCGTGATCGACTTCGACGGACACCAGAAAGGACGAGTCGATCCGGTCCCTATTTCGGCGTCTCCGGTGCGAATCCTTTTCGCTCCATTGTGCCCCAGCCTTTCACGCGGAACAGCTTCGAAAAAACGCCTCGTACGCGCCAATATGAATTCAGCTGTCTATATCCGAAACTCTCGACCACTGCCAGTAAGAAAAGTCTGAACAAGTCTGACGTGCGGGGGTAACGGCGGAAGCTCAATTCCTCAAGACCAATCGCGGCGAGCGAAAGTGCGATGCCCAATACAAAGGCGACCATAAGAAATGCGAAAATGTAGACACCGGAGGCTGCACCGAGTAATACAGTCAGCAGGAACGATAAATAGCCACCCAACTCGATAATCGGTCCCAGCATTTCCAGAAAGAAAAAGTAGGGATAGGCAAGGAGACCGACCCGGCCATACCGTGGATTGAACAACATCCGGCGATGACGCCACATGACTTCCATCAGGCCCCGCTGCCAACGATCCCTTTGTCGCCCGAGTATCCGAGTCGTTTCGGGACACTCGGTCCACGCGACGGGATCGGGCATGTAGGCAACCCGATACGGAAGCCTTTGTTCTCGGCAATGGCGATGCAGGCGCACGACGAGCTCCATATCTTCGCCGACCGTATCCGTGGCGAAACCGCCCGCATGTACCACAGTTGAACGTCGAAACAGCCCAAACGCTCCTGAGATAATGAAAGTCACTCCCAGCGCGTCCCACCCCATCCGGCCGGAAAGGAAGGCACGAAGATATTCCAACACTTGAAACCTGGCAAGAAGACTCTTTGGCAGCCGAATGTTGGAAACCACCCCGTGATGGACTGTGCAGCCGTTTACAATCCGAATCACGCCGCCTGCCGCAACGATGCTCCTGTCTTCCAGGAACGGTCGCGCGATGCGAAGAAGGGCGTCACGCTCGATAAGACTGTCGGCATCCATGGCGCAGAAGAGCGGGGTCCTGCAAAAATCGAGTCCGGCATTCAAGGAATCGGATTTGCCGCCGTTCTCCTTGTCGATCACCCACAGATCCTGATGCCGCCGGCTATGATAAATGCCTCGGATTTCCGCTGTGGGGATATTCGCGGTCGGGGCGCGTGGCGCAGGCGAAAGATCAAAAGCGCCGATCAGGCGTTCGAGTGTTCTGTCTTTCGAACCGTCGTTGACCAAAAGAATTTCATATTCAGGATATTTCAAAGTCAGCAGCGACCGTACGGATTCGACGCAGGTTGCTTCCTCATTGAACGCAGGGACAAGAAGAGTGATGGGGGGAGCGCCGGACGAGCGGAGCATCTCCTCCGTGTCGACCGATTTGAGCTGCCTGGCATATTTCTTTAAGGCGCCGAACGCCACGATACTGGTGACAAAATAGACGAGATTGAGCAGAACAAAGTAGACGAGGACCAGATAGTTGAAGAAGTGAATGAATTGCCCGAGAACATACAAGAGCATTACGCTTCCTCCGCGAGAGCCTGTTGTGCAAGCGTAGCCCGATGATGATCGGAGGCCGCGATTTCTCGAAGTACATCGTTTCCGTGTGTCGTTTTCAACCCCCATGCAGCATGGATAGCAACCCATTGTGACGGATCATCGAACGCGTTACGTAAAATCTCCATATCTGTCCTATCGCCGATGCGTCCAAGCGCCCGGACAGCATGTGCGCGGAGTACGTATTCAGGAGAATCGCAGAGTGTACGAATCACGGGGAGATGTTCCGGCCTTCCTACGCGACCAAGGAGTCGTGTGCAGGCGGCGACAAGATCGCAGTCGTTTTCGTGTTCAGCAATCTTTGCGGCAATGTCCGCCGCGGCGAAGTCGTTCAGTTTCTGAAGTGCCTCAGCGGAAACCGTGCGTACGGGTGGAGATTTTTCTGTATCCGCAAGTGTATCTCGCAGGGCATGAGCGACCTCCGATCCAACCGAGGCCAACATCGAAGCGAGGTAGTTTTGACTCCAATTCTCGAGACGATGAAGCTTGTGGAGTACTGCTCTCGCATAGTGTGGATGTCCCGGCCGTGTGAGAGCGCGGGCGGCGACCATCGCGACGAGAGGCGCAGGATCGTCGAGAGCGTCCACAATTGTCTGGGAGTATTCGTCGAAACCGAGGGCACTCAGTGTTTGGACAGCGCGGGCACGCTGTTCCGCGTCTCCTCGCCGCACGTTAGCGGCGATCCTCGGTAGATACGGCTTTGCCAACGCGGCAAGGGTCTCGCGTTCTTCGCCTCTCAATTGCCGGACATACCGCAAGATGAAATCCACAAAAAAGAGCACATCCTTATCGTCTACACGACTCAGCAATTCGTCAGGCTCGTGCGCCCCTGACAGCACTTCGAGGATTTCATCCTGCCAGGCTTCCTCCATACGTCTCCATCGCGCAGCTTTCCGTGTGTTGCGAATACGCAGATGAACAGTGTAGACAGCAAACACGATGGTCCAAAAAAACAAAATGAGGACCGACAGGCCGAGTACAAACAGCACACGGTCGCCCAAGGCGAGTCGAACGTAGAATTCGGGTTGAGGGAGCTGCACGAATTTCCACTACTTTCAGGAATTCAAGATTTCCTCGATCTGATCCGGGAGTGTCTCCGGGTCGAATGGCTTCTGAATGACTCCCTTTGCGCCGAGACTCATTAGTTGCTCAACCGTGCCGGGCTGCTTCTTGGCGGTCAGGAAAATCACTGGGACATGGCTGGTGTTCTCATCCGCCTTCAGGAATTCGAGCAGCGTGGCCCCATCCACGTCGTCCATCATGAAATCGGTGATAATCGCGTCCGGCCGGTGCTCTTTTGCGTAAGGAATCGCCTCATGAGCCCGCTGTACCGTGTGCACATCGTACTTTCCCGATTTCTTGAGCGTTACCGAGGTAATCAGCAATATGTCTGGGTCGTCATCGATAAGTAGTATCGTTTTCATCTCTTCAACAGTCGTCGAATTCGAGCCAGCAATTCGACGGGAGAAAAAGGTTTGGGGATATAATCATCCGCACCGAGGTTGAGTCCTCGTGCAATATCGCGTTCGCTTCCCATGGCGGTCAACATCACGATGGGAATCGGCTCGAATGACGGGTCGCTGCGTAATCGTTCAAGCAGTTCGAAGCCATCCATCACGGGCATCTTAACATCGATAATCGCCAGAGAGATCGGTTCCTCCTGTGCCACGGAGAAAGCCGCTGCTCCGTCGGAACGGTGCAGCACCTCAAATCCTTCACGTTCCAACCGGTGCTTAACAATCGAAACGATCAAATCGTCATCCTCTGCAAGAAGAACTCTCTTTTTCGCGGGGGCGTCTATATCCTTCGCCGACAATACCCGGTTTCGGCCGGCGACTTTGGCATGGTAAAGAACGCGGTCCGCCTCAGCAAGCGCTTCCTCCGGAGACTGGGTTTCCACGATTTCAACCACACCGGCGGAAAAAGTGACTTGGAAGGAGGTCCCGTCGGTGAGTTTGAATACTTTCGAACGCAAAGTATTCAATGACGATTGGAGATGTTCAATCGCGTGCTCTTGAGCTGAGTTGGGAAAGAGGACGGCAAAATCCTCGCCACCCATTCGAGCCAGAAAATCGTTCTCGCCCAATGCGTTTGAAATAAACTGTCCGGTCGTGTACAGAACTTTGCGACAGACCTTTTCCCCATATTTCTCTTTGAGCGCTTCCAAACGATCCGTATCAACAACAGCAAGAGAGAGCGGGTTTCCGATATCTTGCGCCGCCGAGAGTGCCTTTTCGAGGGCTTCAATAAACGCCGCACGGTTTGGGAGTCCGGTTATGGGATCCTTGCCGATTGCGGCGGTCTCGCGAATACCATCCAACTTCGCGGTCACCGCATTCGCGATCGTTCTCGGGTCGAAAGGTTTCTCGAAATAATCATCCGCACCAAGCGCTAAACACTCCTGTTTCGGTTTATCGCCGACTTTCCCCGACACGACAAACACGGGGATTTCAGCGGATCTCGATCGTTCGCGCAGTCTTGCAAGGTACTTTCGGCCGTCCATATCCGGAAGGACAAGATCCAAAACGATTAAAGCGATATCATTCCCCTGGATCAGGGCATCGGCCTCCTCCGTCGTTTCAGCCACAAGGACCTCCCGGTCGGGACCGGCCAGTTTAATTTCGAATAAGTGTGAAATATCCGGGTCATCTTCAATAATCAGTATAGTCTTCTTGGAGGCGCCCCGCTCCTCCACCGTATCCTTGAGTATCTTCAAAAGGTGTTGCAAAGAGCCCTCAACGTGGGCATCGTCGGCGTCTTCCACCGCGCCCGCCGCTTCGCTGATCTCCGGAAACCCATATGTCGCCCCCGAGCCGCGCAGGGAGTGCGCGACTTTTCGAGCCGAATCGAGCGCTTCCTCGCGTTCCGTGCCCAGCAAGGCGGAGGCTTTTTCTAATGCCTCGATTCGTGCAGGCAGTCCTTTTCTGTAATGTCCCTTGAGATCGTCAGCCATACGGATTCTCGAATGTGTTACAAAGTGACCTCTTCACAAAAGAATAGCATCGTTTTGTTCAAGGGCAATCTTCGTTCCATGCGCTTCAGTCGATCTGCTGCAGTTTGGTGTCTGCAGATTTCCGTCCGGGAACCGTGAAACCACGCTAATTAGGAGATACTTTTCCTGCCCCGGCCGGGACTTGGGCCGATGATTCGGCGGGCGAGAGGATAATACTGAAGGTCGACCCTTTTCCCACTTCGCTGTCGACCTCTAGTGTTGTGTCCCACAAGTTCTTGGCATAAATATTGCGAGTAATCTGGGCA
>CAZTDD010000159.1:0-13799 GCA_964612675.1 uncultured bacterium | reverse complement strand
GAGTAACGGGGGCAGCGAGCTGATTCGAAGCGAGATTGTTTTCTCTAGTTTCGAGCAGATCGTGCACATGAGCGATGATGTTTTTATGGAAGGTATCGACGCCACGTACCGTTATGGAGTCCTTGAGATCAAGGTACCCAGGCGGCATGCGAACGGCAGTCGAAAAATCGCCGTGAATGTCGACGCACCCCAAGCTGCGGCTGGAGGCCGATCATGAGTGAACCTCCGAAGCGCCAAGACACCACAAAAGTGAGTGTGGTTTCTTCGGTCGGTAAAGAGGCGGAGCAAAGCGATAGCTTCCAGATTCCTCGCGTGGCGATATCGGAGCGCAAGGAAGCCGTGATTTTGCAGCTGGAGATGCCGGGCGTCGGGCCGGACAATGTCGAGCTCGGCATCGATAAAGACCGGCTGACGGTCATCGGCCGCCGTGACGAGCCCACGGAGGGCCTCGACCCGGTGTACCGAAACCGGAACCCTCTCAGCTACCGGCGTATTTTTTCGGTGGGGCGCGGTATCGATTACGAGAATATCCGTGCCTCGCTGGAGAATGACGGCATGATGACGATTACGCTGCCGAAAGTGACGTCGGAGATTGGGAAGTCGATCACAGTCCGTACTTCGTAGTCGACCTGCATTTCTGCGATTCGGGTTTTCCCCCGGGACAATGAGGGATATTGAGCCGGATTGGCCATTCAATCAGGGTACAGGATAGCTATTGCCCATCGACCTGTCGAAATCGTCTCTCCTTTGTCAGAATGTTCAAGAAACGCCCTCACCCTAACCCTCTCCCGGCGGGAGAGGGGACTTCTAATGCCGGCGGACGAGTTTTTGAAGGTTCATCATGCATGATGGTGCGGCAAAAAAAGTGAGCAAAAGAAATCTCAACCCCTTCCTCTACGGCTCTCATGTTTGCCTTCGGCAAGCCATGAGATTCCTCCCCGGATCTTCGGGGGGGGGGGGGAGGAAAAGGAATGAGTAGCTCTACGCTCGCTTCTCGCCCAAAGGGGCCACGCTTGCGCGGCCGCAGCAAGGGGAGATAAAAAGGGCTTGACAATTTTTGTTTTTCTGCCTCGTTGACTTTTTGCCACCCCCGTCAGGCTGGGGGCCAGAAAGACGGATTGCCCGCAAAACTCCTGGAGCCACCGAAACGTATGAACATTCTTCGTTATTGCAGCCTGCTGACTGTCGTAAGCTTTCTGAGCTGTGGGACGGGGACCCCGCCTGTTCAGGAGGATCTAGAGGATCTGTCGGGGGGGATCAAGGGGGGCGGAACATTCCATTTCAATCTTACCGAAGCGCCCCGAAGTCTCGATCCGCCACGAGTCGCCGACACCGCTTCCGGTCGCGTCGCGGAGAATATCCATGAGGGATTGGTCACATTCGATGCCAACTTGAAAATCATCCCCTGCATCGCCGAGTCCTGGGACGTCTCGGAAGACGGGACAATCTACACCTTCCATTTGCGAAAAGGCGTCCGTTTCCATGATTCCCCGGCTTTCCCTGACGGAAAGGGTCGTGAGGTCAATGCCGAGGATGTTTGCTATTCGCTGACCCGGATTGTCGATCCCGATGTGCGGTCTCTCGGGTTGTGGGTATGGAGCGGTAAAGTGAAGGGAGTTGAGGAATTCCATGAGAGAAAGACGGACCGAGTCGAAGGATTCCAGGTAGTTGACGATTACACATTCCGCGTTGTTCTCCAGGAGCCATTCGCTCCGTTTTTGAATCTCATGGCGATGTCGTATGGTTATGTCGTGCCGAAAGAAGCAGTTGAATACTATGGGGAGGATTTCTTTAAGAATCCGGTGGGGACAGGACCGTTTCAGTTCGTCGAATGGATTTCCGACCGGAGAATCGTTCTGGAGCGCAACCCACATTACTGGGACATCGACGAGCATGGCAACCACTACCCGTATCTGGACAAAATCATCGTTCGATTCATCGGTGAGAGCATTCCTGAGTTTCAGGAATTCGTGATGGGCAATCTGGAATACGTCCAGCCGATCCCGCCGGATATGTGGGACGGCATCTTTGACAAAGAGAACAACCCTCGCCCCAATTTCCAGAAGTTCCAGATTCAACGAACGCAGCTCCTTGTGATCAACTACTTTGGATTCCTAATGGGCGAACCGCCGCTGGGTACCGACAAGAGGCTCCGGTACGCCGCGAATTACGCAATCAACCGTCAGGCAATCATCGACCATGTCCTTCGGGATGAGGGGATTCCGGCAAGAGGACCGATTCCGACAGCGATGCCCGACTACGAGACAGAGGTGAAGGGGTTCACCTACGATCCCGACCGGGCGCGTGAGATGTTGGCGGAAGCGGGTTATCCGAATGGAGAGGGCCTGCCGGAGATCACACTTCAGCTCAACTCCGCCGGCCGTCGTAACGAGCTGATCGCCGAGGTCATTCAGCAGCAATTGAATTCGGTTGGATTCAAAATCAACCTAAAGATTGTGGAATGGGCGCAACACCTTGAGTCGGTGGAGGCGGCAAAGGTGGCGTTCTTCCGTATGGGATGGATCGCCGATTATGTGGATCCCGAGAATTTTCTCGCCCTCTTTTACACCCCCAACTTCAGCCCGGCCGGCCCCAACTCGACACGTTTTTCCGACCCGAAATTCGATCGGATTTTCGAGGAAGCGCTCCGCACACTCGACGAGGAGAAACGATACTCTCTCTACAAAGAAGCGGAGAAAATCGTGATGGATGCCTGCCCCTGGCTGTTCATTAGTTACGGATCCCAGACCCGCTTAGTGCAACCCTACGTCCGCGGCTTCACCATGAACGCGATGGACCGCCGTTTCATAAAACGCGCCTGGTTTGATCTTTGACGGAGTGATTTGCCGGTTCGTATTCGGTGACGCCGGCAAGGATGCCGGTGCCGCCCGTGGCGTATTGAAGATTTCACTTTCCATGTGCATACGGATTGACCGATTGTCAGCTTTTGGTTAAATTAGGTTAACCGGTTTAAATCTTTAGAAATCGGCGATTCTGTGGAGGAATCCAGGTCGATGCGGGTCACGCTGGCGGATATTGCGGCGGAGCTGGGGCTCTCGAAGGCCACGGTCTCGCTGGCGCTCAACGGGAATCCGCGTATCTCGCCGGAGACCACAAGAATGGTTCGCGACTACGCGCGCCGAGTCGGCTATTACCGGAATCGCCTGGCTCAAGCCCTCACAACCGGACACGCCGCGTCCATCGGGATTCTCGTGTCCGACAGCGCGAATCCATTTTACGCGGAGATTCTGCTCGGTGCCGAAGAAGAAGCGATCTCACAGGGCTACAGCCTGATGCTCTGCAATACGTATCGAAGCCAGGAAAACGAGCGGGAGAAGATCCGAATGCTCCGCGAGCAATGTACGGACGGTGTCGTCATCGCCCCGGTCGGCAACATCCCGAACGCTCGGTCAAAGCGCGCCCCACTCAATCTGCTCGCAAACGATGGATTTCCACTGGTCGTGGTGAACCGGCGGAGTGGAAACCCGGAAATCGCCCGGATCACAATTGACGACTATCGTGCGGCGTACCGCCTCACCAACCATCTCTTGAAATTGGGCCATCACCGGATTTGCCATATCCGCGGCCTTCCCCGGATTCACCCGGTGGAAGACAGAATGAAAGGATATCTTGGCGCATTGACCGATGCCGGCATCGAACCGGATCCGGGGTTGATCCGCCGCTGTCCGCTCAATCTGGAGGGTGGATACGAGGCGATGAAGGCCATTCTGGAAGACAACAACCTTCAATTTACAGCCGTGTTCGCCGGGAATGACCTGGTCGCGCTGGGTGCTCTACGTGCGCTTCGCGAGGCCGGTCGTCGTGTGCCGGACGACGTCGCTGTCGTAGGGTTCGATGATATCCAGGCAGCCCGGTATGCCTATGTGTCGCTTACAAGTATGCGTGTTCCGAAGAAGGAGCTGGGCGTTCGGAGTATACGGATGCTGACATCGCTGATTCGGAAAGGAAGGCTTTCAGAAAGGACGGTGCTGCTGATCCCAGAACTTGTTGTTCGGGAATCGTGCGGCGGAAGGAGACTGGCCAAAGTGGAAGAGAATGGAGAGACGCGGGAAGGGGAGATCGTTCAAGCGTATTGAGGAGTTGTCGCAAGCGGTACAAGCGCCGTTTGTCTGAGAATGGAGGGAAGATTATGTCTAAGATCCGAGTCGCCATCATTGGAGTCGGTAACTGCGCATCGTCATTGATCCAAGGGATATCCTACTATCGCAGAGATCGTGTCGAGCAAACGGGGAGAGAACCCGTCGGGTTGATGAACTGGAATCTCGGCGGGTATCTGCCGGATGATGTCGAAATTGTTGCCGCGTTCGATATCGACCCTCGGAAGGTCGGCCGCCCGCTGCACGAAGCGATTTTCGCACCACCAAACTGCACGAAGGTCTTCTGTTCGAACGTAGACCCAAGTGATGTGATCGTTCAGATGGGGCCGGTTCTCGACGGAGTCGCGGCACACATGTTGTCCTATCCAAGCGAGAGGACATTTGTCCCGGCCGAGCAAGATCCAGTAAATGTTGTCCAGGTGCTCAAGGAGTCACGGGCGGACGTCGTTTTGAATTATCTGCCGGTCGGGTCGGAGGAAGCGGCGCGGTATTATGCGGAGTGTGCGCTCGAGGCCGGGGTCAGTCTAATTAACTGCATGCCGGTGTTTATCGTGTCATCGGAGGATTGGGCGGCCCGATTTGAAGCCGCCGGACTCTCGGTGATCGGGGACGACATCAAGGCTCAGCTGGGTGCGACAATTCTCCACCGAACCCTGGCGCGGCTTTTTGTCGATCGCGGAGTCAAAATCGAGAGAACGTATCAGTTGAATACCGGCGGCAATACGGATTTTTTGAATATGCTGGAACACACCCGGTTGTCGTCAAAAAGAATATCCAAAACATCGGCCGTTAATTCTCAGCTAAATGTGCCGCTCGAACCCGAGAATATCCACATAGGACCGTCAGACTACGTGCCTTGGCAGGACGACAACAAGGTCTGTTTCCTTCGTATCGAGGGCCGTGAGTTCGGCGATGTGCCGCTGCATATCGAGGCGAGACTGTCGGTTGAGGATTCCCCCAACAGCGCAGGGATTGTAATCGACGCGATTCGGTGCTGCAAAGTCGCGCAAGAGCGCGGCATCGCGGGACCGCTCCTTCCTGCCTGTGCGTTCTTCATGAAACATCCACCGGTACAGATGGAGGACGGGGAAGCGAGACGGGAGCTTCAGAAGTTTATTCAAAGTGCCGAGGCAGCGGTAGCGGATTACGTAGGCACGTAGTCAAATCGCACGTCAGGCGGGCAGCGACATTGTGAACGTGCTTCCCCTGCCCTGCTCGCTCTCTACGCTTAGTGTCCCCCCGTGCATTTCGACTAACTCTTTCGCGATAGAGAGCCCAAGGCCGGAGCCTTTTGCCATTTTCTGGGACGCTTTTGTGCGGAAAAATCGCTCGAAAATTTTCTCGCACTCCTCCGGCGTCATGCCGATGCCGGAGTCTTTCACCGAGAGGACAATGGTATCGTCTTCTTTGCCGAGAACGACTTCCACGTTTCCACCCTCTGGCGTGTATTTGATCGCGTTGCTGACAAGTTCGCCGACCACGCGCTCCATTTTCCCCGCGTCTAATTCCATAGAACACGACGTGTCGAGGCCGGACGCCTGCAGCATGATTCTCTTTTGCTCGGCGGCGGGTCGGTTTTCGTTGACCGCGTCTTGCACGAGTTTTTCGAATGGCACCTTGGATTTTTCAAGGATCATGCGGCCTGACTCGATTCGATTGACATCGAGCACATCGTTAATTAAATGTGTCAAACGTTCGACAGAGCGCAGAGCACGATTGAGTACCTTTTCCTGCTTTTCATTCAAACCACCGCCAATGCCACGGATGAGATTATCCATACTGCTTTTTATTGCGGTGAGAGGTGTTCGCAAATCGTGGGAGGCCTGGGAGACAAAGGAGGATTTCATTTTGTCGAGCTCCAATAAACGCTCGTTGGCGGTCTGGAGTTCTTCGTTGGACGCTTGGAGCTCGTCGGTTGTCTCTCTGAGTTCATCGGTGGTATGACGAAGATGGACGTTGGAGTGAATAACCTGTCGATGGCGGGAATACGCCAATCCGGCAAACAAGAGAATCAAGAGGGTCCCGATTGAGGCCAGGATGAGAAACACAGGTTCTCGATACCAGGGCAAGAGAACCACGAACTCCCACACGGCGGGCTCCGGATCGATATTCCAGTTCCGATCCATCGCCCGGACCTCAAACCGATGCAATCCCGCAGTCAAGCCGGTGACAGAAGCCACCGTGTCGGATACGAAAGGCGACCAGTCGCCGTCGTCGGTTCGATAGGAATAAATCAATCGATGCTCTTCTGTATATTTCCACTTGTCGATGCCTGCGAAAGCGAACTGAGCCTCACCGGAAGGGCCAATTTCTTCTGCATTCTTGCCGGCCTGCATCCACGTTTCCGGCGTGTCGTCGTCCGCATCGGGATGGTATAGACTGATCCCGCGGAATGTCCTCACCCAGATTCGGCCTTGACTGTCCTCGAAAATCTGCCTGACCGTCGCGTCGGGGAGACCGTCCTCGGCGGAGTTTGTCACCCAAGAACCGTCTTTGAAACGAGATACGCCCGCTGCCGAACCTATCCAAATACTGCCGTCGCGGCTCTTGATCATCGACCATATCGCTTCGACTTTCTGCTTGATCAGAGAGAACGTTTCCCCATCAAATTCGTAAATGCAGTTTCTCCCGCCGAGCCAGATTTTTCCGTCTCCCATGTCGAGAAAACAGTACCCCCCACCAGCCGATCCACCTGGAAAGCCATCGCTCGAATCGAATGTTTGATATATCCCGTTGCTATACCGAGCCAGTCCATAGAAACCGACACCGCCGAGCCAGATAGTCCCATCGTCCGTCGTCATGAGGCCGGTCAGGCTTTGCACCTCCCCCCAGTCGCCCTCCCTCTCCACGATGGTCTCGAAGGACCTTCCGTCGTAAGTTTCAAGATATACCGTATCCTCATCTCTGCTACTCACCCACACCTTCCCGTCTTTTCGAGATCCTTTGAATTCGAACCAGCGTCCTTGGGGATGCTCAACTGGTTCGAAGACTTTTGTTTCTGGGTCAAAGATCACCCCTGAACCACTGCAACTCACGGCGATGCGTCCATCGCGTAGATGGGCGAGTCCCTCATAAGCATCTGCAGGCATCGGATACCGCTTCCACTCTCCATTCTCAAGCAGAACAAGAGTGCGGCGACAGACGAACCAGATACGCCCTTCCCCGTCTTCATGGATGTCGACACAAGACTCATGTATATCCGCGATTTGCGGGGGCGTTCTCCACGTTGGAGGCGCATAGCGCGTCGCTCCACGCGCGTACAGCGATCCCAGCCAAAAGACGCCTTTCGGCTGGACTGCGATTCCCGGAACCATAATCGGAGCAGATAGAGCTCTGAGGCCGAGCACAACCTCCTTCCGCCCATCTTCGATCCGCAAGAGACTGGGATCAAAGAACTCGTAATAGATGCGTTGCCCCTGTAGCACCCATAGACTATTTTCTGCACCCGGAATGCCGATCACGTTCTCATCATCAGCAACGCGCAGGGTTTCCCAAACACCTGCCTTAAAACGTACGACAGCGTCTTTTTCCCCTGTCACAGTGACGGCTGTACCGTACAGTTCCCCATTATCCCCTTCGAACAGGTATCTGAGGTTGTGAATACCGAGATGATAATCAAATGGATATTCTATCCATTCAGACGTGAGATCAAGAACATCAATCTGTCCATCGAGCTTCAATGCGCCTTTTTCGCACGCTATCCACAGACTACCGTCGCGGGTGCGTATCATTCGATTGAACCGCTCCAGATTGGTTTCATCGACACTTTTGATTACCCTAGCTTTCTTGGTCGTCGCATCGAACTCCATCAGAACGTCAGAAAGAAGAAAGAACGCCCGATTTTCGGCCACAGGGAAAAAGGAGAACGGGTCATCACCAATGGACGGGCTTGCGGATTTGATTTCGTCTATTTCGTACGTAATCCAGCGCCTTTCTTCGCGCAGGTATTGTTGTAGTCCGGTTCTGTAGTATTCGGTGGCAGCACGTGAAGTATAGGTACCGGACCAGATCTGGCCTGAGCGGCTTTCACGTATGGGCAAGTGATTACCAGAAGGATCGGGATTGGGAATGCTGCTAATCGCGTAACCATCCAGGAAGCAGGTTTCTTCAACCCTGCCTTGACTGATCCACACGTTCCCACTCGGCTCGACGTTGATCCAAAGTATGTGCATCTCCTCAAGGCCATCTGCCGCGGTCCAGTATCGCCAGTGCTGGTTGAGATTCGGCCACGCTATTTCGGAGAACAACGACAAAAGCGCCACGCATTTGAGTAACACGAGAAAGCGTTTTTTCATTCTCTCGCCTACCTACAAGGGCATCGTGAGCGTCAACGTCGTTCCCCTGCCCTGCTCGCTGGTGACATTCAGTGTACCGTCGTGCTTCTCGAGGGTGCCATGGGCGGTGAATACCTCGTCACATACGTCTCTTGAATTCTTCCACTGTGAGATCAGCGTCGCGCGCAATGGCTCCCATGGTATAAGCATTGATTGGATTGTGACGTGGTATCGTGAGACGAGTGAGACCGTCCGACATGACAATGTGTCTTCCTTGTCTGATCACCTGAAAGCCGGCTTTTTCAAGCACCCGAACAGCTTGTGCCGGACTGATTCCCGGGATTTTTGGCATCCTAGACGCTTACCTGTTCTTCGATGATGTTGAATCGAGTTGTTTCGGCGTTCTCTGCGTCCAGCCATTCACGGATGGCATCTCGGATGTTATCTAAAGCTTCCTGTCTTGTCCTACCTTGAGAATGACACCCTCTAAGTGAAGGGCAGCTGACTGCAAAACCTTCGTCGCTTTCAACCAGGATAACTCGATAGTCCATTTGCCGTCACCATTCGTCCTCGTTTTGACTTTTCCCGCGCAAGCTGTGGCTTCTTCCTTGCGATAGGCTATCTCTCTGTTCAGGGGATGTCAATCAACTCGCCGGCCGTGGCTCTATTTGAATGTTGATGCCGTCGCAAAAAGTCCGGGATACGGATTTCAACCCCCTCCTACACCTCCCCCGGTCTCGGGGGAGGAAAAAAACGAGCGCGTCTGCAGCATTTTCTCCCCCAAGAGGGACACGCTTGCGTGCTAAAGGTAGGGGAGATTCAGAGGGGGTTGACACCTCACTTTTCGCATCCGGCTGACTTTTTGCGACGCCGTCAATGTTAGGGAAGCTCCTTTTCTCGCGGCAGCTTCATTGTGAACGTAGTCCCCCTTCCCTCCTCGCTGGTCACGGTCAGCGTCCCTCCATGCATCTCGACCAATTCTCTCGCAATCGAAAGCCCCAGGCCGGAGCCTTTCGCCATTTTCTGGGATGCTTTTGTGCGGAAAAAGCGCTCGAAGATTTTCTCGCATTCTTCCGGCGTCATGCCGATGCCGGAGTCTTTCACGGAGAGAAGAGAACTATCGTCTTCTTTTCTCAGGTCAATTTCGACGGTTCCGCCTTCCGGCGTGTATTTAATCGCGTTGCTGACGAGTTCTCCGACGACACGCTCGATCTTGCCCGCATCCAATTCCATAGAACACGACGTATCGAGACCGGATGCTTGTAGGGTTATCTTTTTCTCCTCGGCGGCGGGCCGGTTCTCGTTGATCGCATCCTGCACGAGTTTTTCGAACGGCACCTTCGATTTCTCAAGGATCATCCGGCCCGACTCGATCCGATTGACGTCGAGCACGTCGTTGATTAAATGTGTCAGGCGTTCGACAGAACGTAGAGCACGACTGAGAACCTTTTCCTGCTTTTCATTTAATCCGCCGCCGATACCGCGTATGAGATTATCCATGCTGCTTTTTATTGCGGTGAGAGGTGTCCGCAAATCGTGGGAGGCTTGCGAGACAAAAGAGGATTTCATTTTATCGAGATCCAGTAAGCGTTCGTTGGCGGTGTGGAGTTCGTCATTTGCTTCCTTGAGTTCGTTGGTTGTCCGGTGAAGCTGGACGTTGGAGTGAATAACCTGGCGATGGCGGGAATAGGCCAACCCCGCAAATAGGAGAATCAAGAGGGTCCCGATTGAGGCCAATATGAGAAACATCGGTTCCTTATACCACGGTGTCAACACCACAAAATCATACACCGCCGGTTTTTCCGAAATATTGAGGTGAACATCCATCGCGCGAACCTGGAAGCGATGCGGGCCGGGCTGGAGGTTCTCATATGAGGCAATGGTATCCTGCGAAAAAGTCGTCCATTCTCCGTCATCGATGCGATGTGAATACAATAAGCGTTCGGCTCGCACATATTTCCATTTGTCGATCCCTGTATAGGTAAAACGCGCTTCGCCGCCCGGTGAAATCTCGGCGACATTCTCTTCCGGATGCAGAATGGCCTTGGGTGGGTCTCGGTCGGCTCCAGGATCGTAATACGCAATCTTCCCTTCCGTCGTTCCTACCCATACCGTTCCTTGACGGTCTTCAAACACCTCCAGGATTTTAGAAGAGGGCAAACCATCCTCCTCCGTGTATGTAATCCAAGCTCCCTCGTGGTACCGGATCAAACCATCCCACGAGGCGAGCCATACACTGCCGTCTCTTTTGCTTTGAATCATTGAGGAGATCGCTTCAATCCCTTCACGTATTACATAGAAGTCTTTTCCATCGTATTCCACCAAGTCTTTCCGGCTTGAAAACCACATTTTGCCATTATCGAGTTCGAGAATGGACATGGCGGAGTCGGACGGATAGCGATCGCCGAATGTTTGATACTCTCCGCCTTTATATAGACCTAGTTTCTGACCCGACATGCCGCCGAACCACAGACCTCCGTCACTGTCCTCATACAGATATCGTATTTCACCGATGTTCCATTGACCTCCGAGATCCAAGAGTGGCTCAAATGTGTCTCCTTCCCACTTCCATAACGAATAGTCCTTCTTCCGCCACGACCGCATAAACATGGAATACACATTGCCATCCTCTTGTGCATGGATATATATAGATGAACATTCATTGGGGACAGGAAGTAATTCAAACTTGTCCGAATAAGGATCGAAGATCTTGATCGGAAGGGTACCGGCACTGATCATCCTGCCATCCGGGAGCGATCCCAGCTGTTGCGTGTATGTGTAGCCGAACATCCAGCCCTCTGGCTCTGGCAATTCATGCAATTTCCATGCTCCATTCTCATGTTCGATCAAATAGTCACTATTCATGAACCAGAGTCTTCCCTTGGAATCTTCGTTGATCGATCCCAGGAATCCCCCGGTCAAATGCATGATCTCAGGCACGTTCCAGGCATGTCGTGAATACCTCCTGAGTCCGTAAAAACCCGCAGCCCATAGAACATCTTCTCCAGCGGCCAGAAAATCGTACGCATATAAACTCACGTGATCGACTGTGCTCACGGTCCCCTGTTCGCAATGCTTCAGCTCACCCCGCAAGGAATCCTGAAGATAGGAGCAAAACCAGTAGTCATTCTCATTGATGCCCGTTCCATATATATCCCCGCGTGCTTGTTGCAGGATCTTCCAACGGCCATCATCAAGATACACAAGCGCTTCCGGTGCATCGTGAATCGTTGCCGTACCGAACAAGGAATCCTCATCACCCGGTTTTGGAAATCGAAAGTTTTTGAAGCCGCTTCCCGGTTCGAAGGGATACTCCGTCAGGATAGGTTTTGAGGAAGAGTCGCTCTCCGGGTATTCCAGCTTCGCCACGCCGCCTTCACCCGTAATCCAAATGCCCTCACCGTTCGACCGGATGGTATGTATGAAAGGAGCGATGGCTGATTCCGTCGCATAGTGAACAACGCTCACCTGATTCGAGTCGATATCGAGCCTTCGAACGACGTCCGTTGACAGGAGGATCACGGAATCACTGGAAATCGGAGAGAATGTCGGCAGTTGTATGTCATTTAGAATTCTGTCAAAGCGATGGCTCTTCCATTTTCCTCCAGACAAATCACATACCCCAATACTCTGCTCTGTATCATACGCCCAGACATGACCGTCACATAAAACGCTATACGGAAACCCCACATTGCTATCTAACGGAATACTCTTCACTTCGTATCCCGTCACATAGCTCAACGAGCGAACAGGCCCGTGAGAGGTCAGGACGTTGCCGTGGCGATCCGTGGACACTCCTCTGCAGTTTGATTCCCCCATTCCGTCGGACGCCTTCCAGACGCGCACGTTATACGGAGACGCCGCCGAGACGGGAAGCGCGGCAGAGATCGCGAGAAGGATAATGAGTGCGTATTTGTTGTTCATGATTCTATTTGCCTGTCGGGATTGTTGCACGATTCAAGCCGGTCTGTGAAGCCGTCAATCATAAAGAAGCTGTGTCGGACGACAAGGTCTCTGCGCTGTTGCCCTCACCCCAACCCTCTCCCAGAGGGAGAGGGAGAAGAGTGTTCGGCGCTCGTTGTCGGGCTTGTTCTGGTGCTCGTTGTGAAGATCGTTGATGGTTCGCCATTTGCACGCGGAGCGAACCCGAGCGGCTTGCAAGACCCTCTTACGGCTAAGACATGCGTGGTACTATTCAGGAGACATCGAAACCGCTGGTTGTTCTTTTGAGTCCAGTGGACGATTTTCATTTTTGAGAAGCAGGAGATGATAGACGATCATGCTTTTTCGGTACCAATTTTCTTCTCACGTGCTCGCTGGATTGCTTCTGTTTGTCTGTATCGGCCCCGTTGCCGTGGCGCAAGAGGTTGATACCAGCAATTTGTCGTTGGTTTTCGAAGAAGATTTTGAGGATGGTGTAGAACACTGGAATCCTCTCAGCCCCTCTTTATGGAAAGTAACTCAGGAAGGAACGAATCGCGTCTATGAGTTGATCGCCGAGTCGGAAGCGCCGCAGACCGGGAACACAGAGTATGTTCCTCCGCACCGTTCGCCGTTCTATATCTCGATACTCGATGATGTGATTGTGGGGAGTTTCGTCCTGCAGGTGGAAGCGAAGTACACCGGGGCGATCTATTATCATCAGGATTTGTCTTTCTTTTTCGGTTGGCAGGATCCCGCACATTTTTATTATGCGCATCTCTGCGCCACCGCAGGCGACAACGCGAACACGATCCTGATTGTGAATGAGGCGGACCGCAAAGGGATCGCACAAAAACAAAGTGAGAGTACCGACTGGATCGAGGGGCAGTATCATACAGTTCAGATCGTCCGCGATGTAGAAAGCGGCGTGATTGAAGTGTATTTCGACGATTTGACGACACCGGTCATAACTGCTGAAGATCGGACGTTTCTTACAGGGAAGATCGGGCTTGGTTCGTTTGACGATGCGGGCCGTTTCGATAATTTGAGGATATGGAGTGGGGAGAAATCATCGGTAAAATACTGGATGCTGTACGAATAAGTTATCAAGCGCACCCGAACGCTTCGCCGGTCTTGATGCAATCGCAAAAAGTCGGGAGAGATCTTCTCCCTCTCCCTCTGGGAGAGGGCCGGGGTGAGGGGACGTTGCATTATCCGCTGACGTTCCTTTGTGTGTGACAGACCCCTGTCATTATCCAAACCCTTTGCCGCTGATTCATTTGTTGTCTCTGGCGAATACACAAGATAATCATCATACGCGAATCCAATGCAATGATCGCCCCTCACCCTAACCAGGAGGGAGAGGGAACTTTTAATGTGAGCGGACGATCTTTTGCCGCCCCGTAGGTCTTGACGCTGTCGCAAAAAGTCTGGGATACGGATTTCAACCCCCTCCTACACCTCCCCCGGTCTCGGGGGAGGAAAA
>CAZTDD010000158.1:3750-14085 GCA_964612675.1 uncultured bacterium | reverse complement strand
AACGAGCGTGTCTGCAGCGGTTTCTCCCCCAAGAGGGACACGCTTGCGTGGCCGCAGTAAGGGGAGATTCAGAGGGGGTTGACACCTCACTTCCCGCATCCCGTCGACTTTTTGCGACCCCGTCACTGTTTGACGGAGCGGCAAAAAGTACAAGAATCGTCCCTCACCCTAACCCTCTCCCGGCGGGAGAGGGGAACTTCTAATGCTAGGCTGACTCTTTGCGTCGGGAGAGGGGAACTTCTAATGCTAGGCTGACTCTTTGCGGCGGCGTCACTGTTTGCCTGTGTGCAACCTCGTTCGAAGTGACGAAATGTGTATACTAGAGCGGTTGTAAGGACAGCGTCGCTGCGACATGCGTCTGAGATTCATAAGTCTGTTGTAGTACTCATTTGAGACATCATTTGAGTGACTGATTTTTGGGGCAAGCAGCGTACGCTATCACAGTCGGGACCTGCCTTTGCGGCACCGTCTAGTAGGGCGGCAAAGAGTCGGGGGGGTACAGGAAGCGAAGACTTCAACCCCCTCTGAATCTCCCCTACCTTTGGCCACGCAAGCGTGGCCCTCTTGGGGGAGAAGGGGAGGGCTCGTGCGCTCGTTTGCGCGTGAGCTCGTATATATGCGCGCCCATATATGTGCAGATTCGTATATTTGCGCGTTCGTTGACATGCACATTCGAACGCGAGCTCGACGCGAAGATGTGCATTCGATCCGAATGTTCCTGCCCAAGAGGGCGACGCTTGCGTGACCGCAGTAAGGGGAGGGTTTGGGTGGGGTTGACGTAAAAGAACCACCTTGTGCGCCGTGTCACCGACTGGGGAAAAGGGAGACCCGAACCGTGGATCTGAACCAACTCCGCGAAGAAATCGATTCGATAGACAAACAGATTATTGAGTTACTGCACAAACGTGGAGAGTGCGCTCGGAAAGTCGGACGGATCAAGAACGAGCGAGGAGATCCGTACTATGTACCCGCCCGTGAAAAGGAAATCATGGAGCGGTTGACCAACCTTGTTCCCGGGACATTTCCGAAAGAGGCGATTGCCTCGGTGTACAAGGAGATCATTTCGGCTTGCCTGTCGCTTCAAAAAACCATTCGCGTTTCCTATCTCGGTCCGGAGGCGAGTTACCACCACATGGCCGGTTTGAGCCATTTCGGGAGTTCCGCCGTTTTTGTCCCGGTGAACTCGATTGACGGGATTTTCAGCGAGGTGGAACGAAACCGAGCCGACTATGGAATCGCGGCGATTGAGAATTCTTTTGAAGGCGGTGTCAGCGCTACGATGGATCGATTTGTGACCTCGCCGTTGCGAATCGTTGCCGAGACGTATCTGCCAGTTGTTCATAGCTTGATCAGTCATGGGGAACTGGAACAAATCAAGCGGGTTTATTCGCATGGTCAGGCGATCGCGCAATGCCGACTCTGGCTGGAGCGGAATTTGCCAAACGCGGAAGTGTTGGTCACATCGAGTACGGCGCACGGTGTGATCATGGCGAAGGAAGATCCCGAAAGCGCCGCTATCGCGAGCCATTTGGCTTCGCAGCTATTCGGTGTGCCAATCAAAGTGCGTGGCATTGAAGACAGCGTCGGGAACACCACTCGATTTTTTATTTTGGGCCGAGAGGAAGTTCAGCCCAGCGGGGACGATAAAACCGCGTTGACGATCTTCATTCGCGATGAAGTAGGAGCCTTGTATAAGACGCTGGAGCCGATGAAACGACACGGCTTGAATTTGACGAATCTCGTTTCGCGGCCGACAAGACGTGAGGCCTGGCAATACATGTTCTTTGTGGAACTGGAAGGACATGTTCAGGAAGACTACGTTTCGGCGGCTCTGCAGGAACTGAGCTCAAGCAGCATCTATTCGAAGGTTCTGGGATCCTTCCCGCGTGGCGATTCAGGAAAAGTATGTTCGAACACGTTTTAATTGTCGGAGTCGGCCTGCTCGGCGGATCATTGGGGTTGGCACTGCGTTCCCGAGGACTGGCAAAGCGCGTCGTTGGTATCGGACGCAGTTCCGACCGTCTTCAGAAAGCCGTCGATGTGGGAGCGATTACTGAGTTTCATCTTCTCGACGATCCCTGGCGTGCGGAGGGCGGTCTGGTTGTTCTTGCCGCTCCGGTGGAGCAGATCGGTCTTCTGCTGGAGGCGCATCGGTCGAAGATATCGGACGACACAATCGTCACCGATGTGGGCAGCACGAAAACCCGCATCGTGGAATCGTGCGAGCAGATTCTCGGAGCCGGCAACAATTTTGTCGGTTCTCACCCCATGGCCGGATCGCATAACACCGGGGTTATGCACGCGGACCGGGATTTATTCGAAAACCGGGTCTGCATTGTGACGCCGACTGAACAGACCGACGCTCAATCGACGGCCCGGGTTGTGGAGTTATGGCAGGGGGTCGGCATGAAAGTAATCCAACTCTCGCCTGAAGAACACGATCGGCTGGCAGCCCGTACCAGCCATTTGCCGCATATGGCGGCGTCCGCTTTGTGTTCCCTTCTCGGACGAAATTCGCACCCGAACTTGACCGATCTTGTCGGAGCGGGGTTCCGAGATACGACACGGCTAGCTGCGGGCGGACCGGAGTTGTGGGCCGAGATCTGCCAACACAACCAGCGCGAGATTGTAGCCGCCATTGGAGAACTGATGGACGAACTCGCCTCGTTGAAGGATCTCCTTGACCGTGAGGACTTCGCCGAGGTCGAGTCTTTCCTGGAACGGGCACGTATTGAACGTCTTCGTCTTTGCGAGAGAATCGATCGTGACAATTCCTCGACCTGAATCCAGGAAGGTAAGAATGATATGAAAGCGCTTGTGCTCAGAAAGCCGGAATGCATTGAGGTTGTCGATGTCCCGACACCAAAACCGGAGCCCGATGAAGTCCTCGTTCGGGTCGAATTGTGCGGTATCTGCGGCAGCGATGTACGTTACTATTACGGTGATAATCCCTGGGCTCGTCAGACGCTCGGGGAGGACCGCCCGAATCCCCCGAATATCATTCTGGGGCACGAATTGGCGGGGACGGTTGTGGAGGCGGGCGAACGTGCGCAGGAGTCTTTGGTGGGACAGCGCGTCGGAGTGCTCAGTTTTCGATCGTGCGGAATGTGTTATGACTGCCGGATGGGGAACGAGCAATTCTGTATCCACACGCAGCATTTAGGGCACGGTCAGGGATGGGGCGAACGGGAGTATTATCCAGGCGGTATGGGGGAGTATTGTGCGATTTGGGCGGACAAGGTTTATCCGGTGCCGGATCATGTTACCTGCGCCGAAGCCTCGTTTTTGGATCCGGTTCTTGCATCCCTTCACTCTGTGGATGTTTCGCGATTGATCTCTTGTGAGAATGTATTGATTCTCGGCGCAGGACCGATTGGTCTTTCGATTTTGCAGATTGCGAAATCGTTCGGCGCAGCCAGAGTAATGATCACCGACGTTTGCAGTCCGATACTCGAAGTGGCCGAGAAACTCGGTGCCGACAAAACGATCGACGTTTCCTCCGCGAGGGGGGCCGATCTAGTTCCGATGGTGCGTGAGCATCTGGGCGAACGCGGGGCTGAAGTGGTTTTCAATACTGTCGGCACGGACGAGACGATTGAGCAATCGCTGGCGCTATTGGCACGCGGCGGGCGTCTCATTCTGATGGCAACGAAGTCCGATACCCTGCGCGTTCCGGCCACGGCGCTAAGCGGCGAGAAGACAATTGCCACGTCTGCGAACGCACAGTATCGAGATTTTCAGCGGGCACTCGACCTCGTGGCTTGTGGACACGTGAAGGTCGAGCCGATGATTACTCACCGATTCCCGCTGGAGCGGGCCCTCGACGCGTTCAAGATCGCTTGCGACAAAGAACGGCACGCTGCGATCAAGGTGTTGATCGAGATGGGGGCTTAGCGGTCCTCACGCATTCCGTTTATACGTCATTTCTCATCGTAGACCTTGTAATTGCTCACTCCTGCGGGCGGTTCCGGCAATAATTCGACGATTTGATCGGCGAGGCTTTCGATCTTTTTCGTTTTCATCGTCGGACCGTCAGTTGCCAGGAAGTCGCCGTGCGCTTTTACACTCGTGCTGGCGAATCCCATGATCAACTTGATATAATCCAAAGCGGGCGCTCCGCTACCGCCTGCCATCGTATAAACGGCAACCGGCCATCCAGCGAATTCCCGTGATTCGAGCCAGCGTACTCGCCACATTATTTCATCGATGAATTTCTTCATTTCCCAGCCGATGTGCGCATAACGCACCGGCGTCCCCAAGACCAACACAGAATGTTCGAATATGATGTCGTGAGATTTGAGTTCAAGGGCATCGACTATTGTTGTCTGAATGCCACGGCTCTCGAGTTCTTGTTTCAGATCGGACGCGACCGTTTTTGTGTTGTGTGACACACCTGTAGCCGTTGTAACCGCATCCAAATCTTCGCGGGTGAAATTACCGAACTTTTCGGAAGGTTGTCCCACGGTATATACAATCAAGACACTGGGCGGATTGTTTTCGGCGGCTATTGCAGATAGGACCTGGAAACATATAAGGCTCACAAAAACCACTACGGCAGCGGAAATCCGGATCATGATCTCTCCTCTTTTCTTTTTCGGGATTTACAAAGGATGTCGCATTTTCCGCAAAATAGGAAATAATACGAAAATCCTTTATTTATCATCATAAGCTTTATAATTGCTTACTTCCGCGGGCGGACTTGGTAATAATTCGACAATTTCATCAGCAAAAAGCTTGATCATATTCGCCACTGTCGCCGAGCTGTAATGCCGAAGGAAATCGGCGCGAGCTCCGAGAGTGGTACGGTTGGCAGTCATGATTCCGTCAAGAAAATTTAAGACAGCGGTCGTGCCGCCCTCGCTGGATGCCCCCATGGCGTAAGCGGCAACGCGATGATTTGCGAATCGATCAGGGACGAGACAGTGTATTCTCCATATCATTTCGTCGACGAATTTCTTCATTTCCCACCCCACTTCCCCATAGCGTGCCGGTGCCCCCAGGACCAGAACAGAGTATTCAAATACGATCTCATGGGAGTTGATTTCAGATGCATCTACCACTTTCACCGTTATACCACGACTTTCCAGTTCCCGTCCGAGATCGGCCGCGATCGTGTGGGTGTTGTATGCTTTTGGGGTAGCCATTGTAATTGCATCCAGGTCCTCCCGGGTAAGCTCGGAGCTTCGATATTTCTCGGCCGGCTGGCCGCCCGCATGGATAATCAGAACACCGGTTGGCCTTTCGCTTGCGGCTTCCGCTGATAATGCGTGGGCACATAGAAGACAAGCGAAACCCATCGCATACCACGAATTTCTGCTCATGAGATTTCTCCTTTTGCTCCAAATGCAAAACCCGAAGGAACGGTCTGCTGAAGAGAGATGGCATCTTAGGATCGGGACGATACGCCGTCGGTGGCTGTCTGTCAAGCAACTGACGCCTTCAGGAATTCGTTTTGCTTTGGGAACATTGTTGTTGGATGAACCGTACGTTTGACGATTGGGTTGTGCCCGGTTTACCCCTCAACGTCGTCCACACCGTCCGCCTCGCTGTAACGATTGGTGATCGGCAAACGCCTGTCCGTGCCAAATGCCTTTGCGGTCACACGGATTCCGATCGCCGCCTGACGACGCTTGTACTCTGCGCCATCCACCATCCCAATCACACGGCGGACGACTTCCTCCTCATACCCCAATCCCACGATGTCACGGACGCTGTACTCGAGTTCGATATAGGCATGTAAGATTCCGTCGAGGATATCATAGTCAGGCAGCGAGTCCGTGTCTTTCTGGTCGGGCCGGAGTTCGGCGGACGGTGTTTTCTCGATCACACTGCGCGGGATGATCTCGCGTTCACCGATCTCGTTACGATATCGAGCCAGCTTGTATACCCAGGTTTTGGGTACGTCCGAGATCACCGCGAGCCCACCGCACATGTCGCCGTACAAAGTCGCGTACCCCACCGCCAACTCGGACTTGTTTCCGGTGGCCAATACCAGATACCCAAACTTGTTGGACAACGCCATCAGAATCGCCCCTCGAATGCGGGCTTGAATATTCTCCTCCGCGATATCCATTTCGCGCCCGGCGAAGTGAGGTTCGAGAACCTCCAAATACGAGTTGAACATGGATTCTATGGCGACGGTTTTGTATTCGATCCCCAGGTTTTCGGCCAGCTGTTGTGCATCGGACTTGCTGTGATCGGAGGAATACCGGCTGGGCATCGAGACTCCGAGGACACGCTCCGGACCCAGCGCATCCACCGCGATAGCGCACGTGAGCGATGAATCGATCCCCCCCGAGAGACCGATGACAACCTGGCTGAAACCGTTCTTGTCGACATAATCCCTAACTCCGCAGACTAACGCACGGTAGACATTCTCAATTGGATTGTAGATGTGTTCTTTCGGCTGGGGGATGAATGGATTATTGGAAAGATCGAGGCGTGTCTCTCTGCCTGCCAGCGGTTTGGTCTCGCCCACGGAGTCAACGACCCTCGCGAGTGCGGACTGATCCCGAGGCCAATCACGCTGGAGGGGTACGGCGAGTCGCTTTCGCCGCAGCTCTTCCAGATAAACGTCTTTGATCAGGAGATCCTCTTCAAACGCTTTCGCTTCCGCCAGAACCTCGCCATCGCCCCCCACCACCATGCTTCGGCCGTCGAATACCAGTTCATCCTGTCCGCCCACCTGGTTCGAGTAGAGGACGGACACGCTGTGGTCTGCCGCACGTGCCGACAGCAGCGTGCGCCGTTCGACGGGTTTGCTGACGCAAAATGGAGACGCAGAGACCACTACAAGCAGCTCGATTCCACATTCCGCCAGTTGTGCCACGGTTCTCGGATACCACAAATCCTCACAAACCGCCACACCGAATGTGAGGAGGTCCGTTTTGAAGACCACGCGCTCGCGAGCCGACTGGAAATACCGTTTTTCGTCAAATACCTGGTAATTCGGCAGGTTGGTCTTGGGGACATAACCTAAGAGGGTTCCGTCATGAATCACCGCGGCGGCGTTGAAGACGTCCCCGGTTCGCATCACTGTACCGATGATGGCGGTCAAGCCTTTGGTTTCGGGGACCAGCTGCCGAAGATGGTTGTCCAAATCATCCAGGTACTGCGTCTTGAGCAGCAAGTCCCGGGGCGGATAGCCGGAGAGAACCATCTCGGGGAACGCGACGACTTGCACGTTCCTCTTCCGGCACTCGCTCAGTGTCGTCTGAACCTTCGCGGCGTTGCCGGCAATGTCGCCCACAATGGGATTCAACTGCGCTGCTGCCAGGCGGATATACTGAGCGGATTCGCTTGACATGTCTGTTTTTCGCTTCTCCTATGCGCTGTTTGCCAGTATGGTAACACGTTTTGCGTGACGGGAAGACGCCTACCGGTGTTCGTGTTTTTGCTTATCCCGTTTCCTGCCAACGATCAGTGAACCGATCAGAAATCCGATGACTATGAGAAAGAGGAGTAACTTAACGATGACGTAAAGCAGGGGCGGCACAGCCTCCCATTGTCCGACCAGCAAGAACTGTAAACCACTCACGACGAATACAAGCGATAGAAACACCCCGCCCCAGAAAGCGACCTTTCCCTCGGACCCCCATGAGCCGGATCGGACTGCGGATGCGGTGACGGCCATGGACACAGTGAGTGCGACCGCCGCTGCGGCGCTGAAGAACACCATCCCTAAGCCGTCCCGCGCCTGTGTAAGCAGCGAAGGACAATAGCGGGTGATCAGGCTGATCTTGGTGAAGAACACCCACAGCACCGCCGCCATCGCTCCGCAAACCACCGCCAGCCATCGCATACGACAATTCTCCAATGAATAGGTGTTAAGCAACTCCAATCGTAGAAGATACCGTGAGCGGATGGAAGAATGACACGGGGATGGGTCTATTTATCGTCGTTGACAGCTCACGGACGATATGCCACATTGCTGAGCGGTGTCGGGCACGGCTCCGGCCTGAAAAACTCAATGTCTGCTCTATAACCAAACGGCTCGGTTGAGGTTTCTACGATGACCAATATCCTTGTTGCGAATGTCGGCAGCACCTCCCTGAAATATCAACTAATCCGATTCCCCGAAGAGGAATCGCTGGCGCTCGGCCGGTTCGAGCGGATCGGCAGCGATGACGCGATTCTCTCCTGGAGCACCGAAGAGCGAAAAGAATCCGCCACAGAACCTTTGGTCGATTACGAGGCGGCGGTGCGGCGGATGATCTCGGTTCTGACACAGGGGCCGACCGCTGTCCTATCCAGTTTGGACGAGATTGCGGCTGTGGGATTCAAGACGGTGATCGCGAAGGGGTATGAGGGCTGCGTGCGAATTACCGAGGATGTCCTGAAAGGAATGGAAGAGTACACACTCCTCGCACCGGCGCATAATCCTCCGTACATCGACGCTATCCGGATTTTCCGGGACATCATGCCGGAAACGCCGCTGATCGGTTTGTTCGAGCCTGCATTCCATACGACCATGCCGGACTATGCGAAGGTGTACGCGGTGCCGAAGGAATGGCGCGAGCAATATGGGGTTCGACGGTACGGGTTCCACGGAGCGTCTCACCGGTATATCTCGGAACGCACCCCGCAGCTCCTCGCGAAACAAAAGGAAGAAACGAATCTGATCTCCTGTCATCTCGGGGGTTCGTCCTCGATTTGCGCTGTTCGTGGCGGGAGAAGTGTCGATACCAGCATGGGGTTCTCCCCGCAGTCCGGTCTGTTTCACGGGACCCGGCACGGGGAACTCGACCCGTTCGTCGTGCTGTATGTCATGCAAGAGACCGGGCTCTCGATCAAGGAGATGGTGAAGCAGCTCACCAAGAAGAGCGGGTTTCTGGGGCTCTCGGGTGTGTCGGCGGATGTACGAGACATCGAGGACGCCGCAGCAGACGGTAACGACGAAGCGCGGCTGGCATTGGATGCATTTTGCTATGATGCTAAGAAATGCGTTGGGGCCTATACGGCTGTGCTGGGGGAAGTCGACGCCGTAGTGTTCACCGGCGGGATCGGCGAGCGCGGAGCGGGAATCCGCGAGCGTATTTGTACGGGGCTGGAACCGTTGGGGATTTGCCTGGATCGGAGTAAGAATAGAGAGGCCTCCGGCGAGGAGACCTGCGTCAGCACAGACGACAGCCGGATCGCGGTCTGGCTTGTCCCGACAAACGAGGAATTGATCGTTGCCAGAGCAGCGTCGGAATTACTCGCAAACAGATCCTGAGAAGAGTGAGGGAAAGACCATGCCCGAGAGAATCGGACGCGGGCTGAAAGTATTCAGCGGAAACGCAAGTAAAAGTCTAGTACGCGAAATCTGTCACAAGCTCGATATCGAACCCGGCAAAGCGGAGATCGTCGAGTTCGCCAACGAAAACCTATTCGTCAAGGTCCAGGAGAACGTGCGGGAATGCGATGTGTTCGTTGTTCAAACATCGTGCTCGCCGGTCAACACGCGTCTCATGGAATTGCTTCTCATGATCGACGCCTTGAAACACGCATCGGCGCATCGTGTGACGGCGGTACTGCCGTATTTCCCGTATGTTCGCTCGGACAAAAAGGACCAGCCGAGGATCTCGATTGCGGCGCGCCTGATGGCGGACCTGTTGGAGGCCGCCGGGGCGGACCGGATTTTGACAATGAACTTGCATTCATTCCAGATTCAGGGGTTCTTCCGTGTGCCCACCGATCACCTGCTCGCCACCCCGATTCTGGTGGATTATTGGAACAAACAGGACCTTACCGACTGTGTTGTCGTTGCCCCGGACGCGGGCAGCGCCAAGCGTGGGGAGAATATCGCCCGGCATCTGCAGTTGCCTCTCGCCATTGTCGACAAACGCCGTACCGGGAACCAGGACGATTCCGTTGTCCAGCATATGATCGGCGAGGTCAAAGGGAAGCGTACGATCATTGTGGATGACGAGATCAGCACCGGCGGTTCGCTTATCAATACGGTGGAGGCCCTTGAAGCACACGGGGCTGTGGAGATAAGCGCTGGTGCGGTTCATCCGGTCCTTGTGGGGAAGGCGATCGAACGGATCAAAGCGTCCAGTCTGAAAGAGGTTGTGGTTACCAACACGATCCCGGTGGAAGGCGAGAAACGGACCGACAAGATCAAGGTTCTATCGGTCGCTGAGATGTTTGCCAAAGCCATCCGCCGAATCCATAACGGCGAATCGGTCAGTGTGTTGTTTTCCCCGTTTGAGGATTTTTAATGGACTCGATTCGATACGCTGTACGGGTATCGGCAGTTTGATCCTCGTTGCGATGGGTGGGGAGGAACATCAGTTTGCTAATGGACTCGATTCGATACGCTGTACGGGTATCGGCAGTTTGATCCTCGTTGCG
>CAZTDD010000158.1:0-3650 GCA_964612675.1 uncultured bacterium | reverse complement strand
GGAACATCAGTTTGCTAATGGACTCGATTCGATACGCTGTACGGGTATCGGCAGTCTGATCCTCGTTGCGATGGGTGGGGAGGAGCATCAGTTTGCTAATGGACTCGGACTGAGAAGTTGTGGGGATTTTCGCTCGCCCCGGGGTTGGAATCCTGGGCGTTTGCTTTCTCTCCTACTTCAAGAACGGACGTTTGATTGCAGTATGTTGTTCCGTCATGCTTGATTATTGATGAAGAATGGGCGCATCCGAATTTTTGTGTCAGTGATTACGGAGAAATGCCCCGGCCAGTCCGTGCGGCTTTCGATGGCTCGAATCATGCGCTGGTTGTCTTCGTCAGGTGTTTTCCCAGATACACGAAAGAGGATAACACCACAAAAGGCCGCTAACCGTCTTTCGAAAGCCAGTTCCCCAAAATCTTTGTCTTGCGTGACAATAATCCGTGATTCGCTTTGGGCCTTCTCCAGAATGATTTCGTCTTTTTCTCCCCTCATTGATTCTTTGACCGAAAGAACATCGTGTCCCGCTTTTCGCAGTTGCACAATAAGCGTTACTGGAATGTTCTCATTTACAATGAACTTCATGAGGAAACCCACTCCTGTCATACGGGGAGTAAGTATACTTTCTCGCTCTTCAATACTTCACTGGCATAAGCCAGGCAGGCTTGGATGTCGTCAGGAGTCAAATGATCGTATTCTTGGATTATTTGTTCCGCTGTCCAGCCCCGCGCCAATAGATCAATAACGAATTCAACAGAAATCCGTGTACCTTTCACGATGGGTTTCCCGGTCAGAATCTCCTCATCAACAATGATTCGTTCTCGCCAATCCATCTTCATTCTCCTGTTCTTGTTTCTTTCAGAACAACTGCCGGGGGACATCGGTCGGCAGGCGCACTACCGCTCATCATGCCAGGCTGCAAAACGTACACATTATAACGTGCGCATTGTGGCTCGTTTTGTCAATATCTGGGTTCTATGTGAGTCCATGCATTTCGTGCGGTGGTGCAGGTACGGGTGTCGGGCCGGTGATGAGGATTATTGAATCAGATTGAATCTTTGCAGCTCGGCTTCCGTCCAAACGACTGGTTGGTTCTACTCCCACCCTGCCTGAAGGGTGTCCAAGAAAAACTCATACTCGCTCGTCTCGGGGTTGGATTTCGGGGAGCAGCCTTTTTCCCCCTCGCTTTCCTCACATTGCAAAGACAGAAAAATCCAAATCTTGCAGCCTGCAATCGAAGTCTGTAGCATAGCGGCATCATCGTGAAAGGTGGTGGCCACCTAGGAATCCAGTGATCGAGGTCACGGGAGGGAGTACAATGTCCGGCCATTGGAAGGAAGTAGCGAGACTTCAGTTCAAGGGAGATCGTTTCCGCGACCACGCTCTTGACCTTAGCGCCCTCAGCGAGCTTCGGCAGTTCCAGGCTATGGTCGCCGAGACGGCCAAAGCCCTGTGGCGGAAGGCAAATCCAGACCGTACAAATCTACCGCCACATTTCGAAGACCGTACGCGGCTATATCTCCGTAGGATAGAGGACGGCAGTGCTACTGCGCCTCTAGAGGTCTTCATCGAGGAATCCGAGGAGCCCGAGTTTTGGGAACCCGAGCCTACCGAGGTGACTGAGGCTGTCGATCTAGCCTACCGTGTGTTCGACGCAGTACACGGAGATTCAGCGCTGCCGGATGAGTTCCCTAGAGAACTTCTACCCGAATACAGCCGGCTGGGTCAAGCGCTTTCCGATGATGAGGTGTTGGAGTTCTCTCCGCCAGGGAAAAGTGCGACCCCGATTACATCACGTGAGCGCGAACGACTGACCGCTTTGGCCGATCCGCTGTATGACGACCATGTAGATGTATCGGGACAAGTGCTCGAGGCAGATGTCAGGCAAAGGAAGTTCCAACTTTGGCTCAACAACCGAACGAGCGTCCAAGTCTCGTTCACGGAAGAGCAGGAAGCTCAGGTCACAACCGCCCTCAAAGACTACAGAGTGATGCGCCTGAGACTAACAGGACGGGGAGAATTCTCTCCCCAGGGAAAGTTGAGACATATCCTAACGGTGGACTCCCTCGCTCTTGTTCGTGGTGAAGAGCCGGTTTTCGATGCGAGCGCTCCGGCCATCGAGGATGTGCTCGCAAGACTGGCGAAAGAAGTGCCTGCTGAAGAGTGGGATAGAATACCGCATGACCTTACGGATAGGCTCGATTACTACCTCTATGGGGTGTCGAATGAATGAAAACCGTGTTCGCCGATGCTGTATATTGGATTGCGATTGCTAGACCCCAAGACCCTTGGAGTGAACAGGCCCACGTGGCAAGACAACAGTTGGGGGACGTGCAAATTGTAACGACGGATGAAGTCCTCAGCGAGTTTCTTACAGCTTTTTCCAAATACGGACCAAACCTGCGGCGCGCAGCTGTGAAGATGGTGCGTGAGATTCTGTCGAATGCGAATATCCGGGTCACACCGCAGTCTCGTTTTTCTTTTCAGGATGGAATGGCGCTCTATGAAGCCAGACACGACAAACAGTATAGCCTACAAGACTGCATCTCGATGAACGTGATGAAATCGGAATCGATCAGAGAGATATTGACCAATGACCACCATTTTGAGCAAGAGGGTTTCATCGTACTTATGAAAGGCGATGGACCATAGAATCAGGCGATACGGTTGAGACTCCCTCTTGTTCCTTCACCACCCCGATTGCTTTCGTATGGACGAATTCGAGCAATCGGGGCCACCCGTTGACTGTTTCAGAACATCATCCACGCATCGACGCCTACCGGTTCGCCTGCAAAGGGAACCGCACCGCGCAATGGTCCACCGTCGGACGCCGCAGTCTGGTACGTATCCGCCGAAACGCGCAGGAAGCCTTCATCGGTGGGATCGGTCGAAACAAACGCCGGATCGGAACTCACCAGGCCGGTTTCCGTGATGTCTTCCTCACGGTACCCAAAGAAGACCGCATAGTCGCCTTCTTCGACGACCGCCGTGTGATCCAGGACGACGTTCGGGAAGGTTGCGGTATCCGGGGCCGGTTCCGGTAGGAAGGTCTGTACAAAGATTTCATCGCCCTCCCAGCCTGCAACGACCGAATCCGTGAAGGTCACTGTGACCCGATCCAGGTCCGCATCGTCACTGGTCGCATCGAAGACTACGGTGTTGGGGTTGTTGTACAACGTACTGTCTGAGAAAGTGAAACTACGCTCGGCCGGGGGAGTGTAAATGAAACTGAGTCCCCAGTCTTTCACGTTCGCGATCAAGAGATGGTCTACGTCGAGAGAAAACGTCGTGTCGGAGTCGACCGCCACACCGTTCCATGTGTTCAACACATGAACGTGACTCCATACGTGGTCACCTGCAAAGCAGCGGATTCCCGTGGAGCCGATTCCGGCAAAACCACCATCCACAACGATTGGCTCCGTGGCTGTGCCTTCCATGTTCACCGTGACGCTGGAAAGGAGCTGGTAGCCGAACCGGTCGCCGTACGAAACATAGGTATTTCGAATAGTCACTGTCAGGTTCTCCCCGCCGAGAATGAAACTGTCATTTCCCGACCCAAGAGATTCCGGGCTGTTGTCAGCGTCAATGTGGGTAACAACCAGGACTTTCCCCAGTTTTTAGGGGTCGTGGAACAGCGATAGCTGTAGATTTTT
>CAZTDD010000157.1:10433-14090 GCA_964612675.1 uncultured bacterium | reverse complement strand
GAAACATGAACGGTTTGCAGCCGCCATACTGTTTTCAACTGCCGAATTTAGGATTACGAATAACAATTCGGTTTCAGAAAATGTCTTTTTTCATTCATAGAAAAGGCCGGTCGATGGAATGCCCATCTTCCGGCCGTGTTAGAGACTATGTATACGTTATACGGAATTCTTAGTGGCCCATGAGGTTCTCGAGAATGAACATCTCCAGACCTTCGTAATCGCGGGCGGAGATATATTCAGCCATTGTTTCCCGATCGATATTCCGAGATACCTCGACGAGACGCAGGAAGATCTCCCGGCTGTTTGCAAGATGCTTCATGGATTCGGCCTTTTTCTGAGTACGCATCGCTTTGACATCGAGTCCGACGAATTCTCCGTTCTTGCCATACCCGTGCTGCTCTAGAACATCGACCTGATTCAATGCGCGTCGCAGGTTCACCGAACCGAATGTCTTGTCCTGGTCGTATTTCAGGCCGTTCTGGTCGTTCAGGTGTACGCTCCACAGTTTGCCGTGCCAAAGCGCATATCCCATGTCATCCGACGGATCCAGGCCTGCAAGGATACTATGGGCGGTTTCTATCAGGGCACCCACGCGATCGGGGTCGCAGGTCCGGTACGACAGACCGATGAAATGGCCGACCGTCGGGAAATAGGCCTGGTCCATGGGTTCGTTCGGTTTCATCTCACCGAGGATTCGGATTTCTGGATCGTATTCGAGAAGCGCATTGATGTAATCGACCATGCGTCCGACGGACGTCACCGGGTCTTTTGATTCGCGAATGTAAGTACCTTCGCGAGCCGGCCAGAGAACGATGTTCTTGGTGCCGATCATATTCGCGATGTCGACACATCGCTTCGAACGCTCCAGTGCGTATCGTCTGTCCGAGGGGCTGTTTGACGTTACCGCTCCGTCAATGGTCTTCGGATGTTCCCAGAGACGAGGCGCGACGAATTCTGGTACGAGACCTTCACTGTCCATCATCCGTTTGACTTTTCTGGCGCCTTTCTCCGTTTCGGGTTGTCCCCAGTCCGCGGGAACGACGTCGTCGTCATGGAATTGAACACCGACGAAACCGAGGTCGCGATACATCTTGATTTTCTGTGAAAAAGTGAACGACTTGCGGACGACGGGACCGAACGGATCCGCCCCCTCGTGAATGTTCCAGGGACCGAAAGAAAACCGATAGCGTGTCTTTGTTGTTTTGCTTTTCGTCTTTTTACGCTTTGCTCGGGCCATTATGTATTCTCCTTTGTTATCAGCGGTGAAGCTGGATCAAGAGTAGCACTTTCTTATTCCGTGGTGAAGCTGTTGATTTCTTGACAGGTTGCGGAATCGTTGAAAAATCAATGGACAGTTCGGTCTGAGCACGGTATCTTGTGAATGCTGGAAGATGAGTCGTGTGCAGGGAGTTGAAGCCGTTACCTATGTTGTTGGTGTGATGCTTAAGGGGGATTTCCAAATATGGCAAAAAGAATAGAGAACTCAATGATAGAACGGATCAGATTGCCTATCACGCTCTTGATTGCTCTGGTTGCTCTCGCGCTCTCGAATGAACGTGCTTGGACTCAGACTTATTTGGATCGTTTTATTGAAGGACAAAGCGAACTCGGGTTTACGGCTCGGCAGCCGGACGTTGCTCCGGATGCGCTGGAAGTTGTTACCGTGGATAACCCGGCATGGGGCTACAATGGCAACCCAGTTGAAAACAATCCTTCAGGGGACTCTTCCGTTCTGCGCGTCGGGAATCTGCAAGGCGAACACTGGGGAGTCGCCGAGGCTACATTGCTGAACAACGAGATCGCGGATTTCGAGGAATTGAGGGACGTAAGGATCGAAGCATGGGTATATTGCCTGGCGGGCGATTCGCTCTTGCCGGATTCTTCCGTTCGTGCACGTGTCGGGCTCTACGTGCGCGACAGCTCCGACGATATCCTCGATTCACTTGGGAACGGTGCCGAGAGTTTTCCTCCTCAGGTTCACTATGATTCTTCTCCGTATGCGGGTCCCGGTTTTGGGACATCAGGCTTTGCGTCGGCGATCAAGACTCCGGACGGTGGCCTCATTCTGCCTGAAGGCGCGGAAGGCTATGTATTAGCGACAAACGGGGAAGGAGAGTTGGAGAGAACCAACGATCTATTCAACCGCAGCGTGTTGACAGAAAACCGATGGATCAAGATGTTCGCCGAGGTCTCCGGATACAGCCTGACAGTGGGAGTCGATTGGAATGGCGATGGCGTCTACGAGCCCGGCGAACCGGGACAGAGTGAAACCGCATTTTACCCTGATATTCGCAATTATGACGCTGAGGGGAACATCGTCGATCCCAACGACGTCGGCCGCGTCGGTTGTTTCGTAGTTGTGACCCGCCTTCACGACCCGGTTGGAATACCGGACGCTCCGGCGTTCTTCGACGATGTGACAATTACCGTGCCGACCGCAGTGACCGATTGGTGTCTGTTTTGAAGACTCTTGCTTTTATGACTTTTGCTTTGACGACTTATTGACGTGAACGCTGAAGTAATGCTACCTTCCCGGTTCAATGATCGACTCGCTGGAAGAAGGATACACTATGGATATTCCCTCAGTTTTACAGAGATTGGTCGAAGGACGTGACTTGTCGGCCGACGAGACATCGCAGTTGATTCTCTCCATCATGTCGGGAGAGATCGACCACGCACAGACCGCCGCGATCTTCATGGGATTGCGTTGCAAAGGGGAGACTGCGGACGAAATCGTCGGAGCGGCGCGGGCGATGAGGGAGAAGGCGGTGCGGATCGAGAGCACGCATACCGTTATCGCCGATACGTGCGGCACGGGCGGCGACCGGAGTGGAACATTCAACATCTCGACCGTGACGGCGTTTCTTGTATCCGCAACGGGTGTGGTTGTGGCAAAACACTGTAACCGTTCCGCCAGCAGCAAGTGCGGTAGTGCCGACCTGTTTGAAGCGCTTGGTCTACGACTGGACGCTCCTGTGGATCAAGTAACACGATGCCTCGATGAGACCGGCTTCACCGTTCTTTTTGCGCGATCCATGCATCCAGCCATGAAGCATGTCGCGCCGGTGAGGAGTTCGCTGGGAATCCGCACTGTGTTCAATTTCCTCGGACCGTTGACAAATCCTGCGGGCGCGACGCATCAGCTCATCGGCATCAGTGACGGCAAATACCGGCGGCTGTATGCAGAGGTCCTTGCCGAACTTGGCGCGCAGGGAGCGATGGTTGTACATGGCCGCGACGGTCTCGATGAGGTGAGTCTGACATGCGAAACGGAAGCAATCCGTTGGGAGAACGGGGAATTCAGCGAACTGACCGTTGTGCCCGAGGATGTGGGGTTGAAACGGTGTGCGAAAGAGGATCTTCTGGGCGGGGATAAAGAGGCGAACGCTGCTATCGCGCAAGCGATTTTGCGCAATGAAGACCGCGGACCGAAACGGGACGCCACGGTACTCAATGCGGGGGCGGTGTTGTGGACGGTGGGAGCCGCCGCCGATTTACGCGCTGGAGTGGAGAAAGCGACAGAAACGCTGGAGTCCGGCAAGGCATGGGAAAAAGTCCTGGAAGTACGAAAGATCCTTGGTTAAATCAAATATCATTAGCTTAGGGAGGGCGAGGCTCCCGCTGAGCCGTGTTTCTCGAAAGGCATCAGGGCAGGGA
>CAZTDD010000157.1:0-10333 GCA_964612675.1 uncultured bacterium | reverse complement strand
CCCGCTGAGCCGTGTTTCTCGAAAGGCATCAGGGCAGGGAGGGCGAGGCTCCCGCCGAGCCGGGGTTCTCGAATGGCATCAGGGCAGGGAGGGCGAGGCTCCCGCCGAGCCGGGGTTCTATTCTTTCCTTCATGAGTGGTGGTTGGTGGACAACCGAGAAGAAAACGAGTCAAGCGCGAAGAGAGTCACAGGGGAGACCGGAGTCATCCTCGGCATCGTGGTCCTCGTGTTTTGTGGGGGCGTGCCTTGGTTGCTTGAGCGTTGGACCGTTCAAAAAATCGATCGAGCTCATCATGGATGTGAGGTTCTTCTGGAAGCCCTGCTCGCATATCAAACCGACTGGGAACAACTTCCGCAATCGTTGAATGATCGTACACTTCGGATAATTGCCGGAGACGAAGATACATCTTCTTCCGCAGAGCGGTATTGGCGGTTTTTGACGACTCCTCGTGCCTATTTGGGCGAGATTCCGAAGTCGCCTTTCCGAGACACTTCTGAAATCAGACCCGGTTACCTGGCAGCTTTCTCGGGGCAGGGGAGTGTAACTGATGTCATTGCTGTTATGTCCACGTCTCCCGGAGGGGCTCCACCGGATTTTGAGCCGCAATCGATCTCCGTCTTGTGGAAATCGACGGACGATGGTTGGGTTCCTTCGCGAGCGCATTGGTACGCGCCTTCGAATGGCGTTTTCAGTTATGGTTGGATCTATCGAGATAGCGGGGGCGTTGTTTCGCCCGGCGGCTGAAAACGCGACCTGGGGGGCGTAGGGACAATATGGACCGAAAGCAAATCCTGTCGTGGTGCTTTTACGACTTCGCGAACACGATCTACTCAGCGATGTTCGTGTCGTTTCTGCTTCCTGTTTTTGTCAAGAATCATCTGGGCGGTACGGAATCGGCGATTGGATGGGTGACCGGCGGTTCAACTTTACTCGTCATTTTCATTATCCCCGCTGTCGGAGCATTCTCGGACTGGTTGGGTTTGCGCTTGCCGTTTCTGGCTTTCTTCACGGTTTTGTGTTGTTGTGCGACTGCCGTGTTCGGTTTTCTACCCCTGCAATGGGCTTTGCTTGCAGCGGTAGTGGCGAATACCTCGTTTCAATCGGCACTGCCTCTGTATGACGCTTTACTTCCGAAACTCGCACCGCCCGAGCGTCATGGCCAGGTCAGCGGATGGGGTGTCGGGATCGGCTATTTGGGAACCTTGGCTTCTTTGGGGGTTACGGCGTCGATACTGAGTGTTTATGGGTGGGAAAGCACGGAGGGGATGCAGGTGGTTTTCATTGCGACCGGGGCGTCTTTTCTTATCTGTGCTCTGGTTTCGTTCCTGGGTATTCGAGAAGAGCGGCGTGTGTTGGCGGGCGATTGGCGTGAAGCGATGCGGGAATCGTTTCGGGGGTTGTTTGGGAGGATCTTGGGAGCTTTACGGCGGACGGTTTTTCGGCGCTTCTTGCTGGGCATGTTTTGGTATTCGAATGCGGTCGCTGCGGTGATTGTGTTTTTTAGTCTTTTTGGCATGGAGGAGTTGGGGTTATCGGTGACAGAGTTTTTGATGACCTATGCCGCGTTTTCTGTCGCGTCGTTTGGTGGGGCGATGGTTGCAGGCAGGATGGTGGATCGCTTTGGTGGCCGAAGGGTCCTTCTGTTTGCCGGTGTATTGTGGATGGGGCTTCTTGTGTTCCTGTTGTTAGCGAAGAGTCTTGTGGGATATTTGATTGCCGGATGTTTGGGTGGGGCGGCGATGGGGACGGTATGGACTGCATCGCGTCCGGTCTTGATTCGGTTGGCAAAGCCGGGCCAGATGGCGGAGCATTTTGGGTTTTTGGCTGTAATGAACAAGGCGAGCGGTGCGGTGGGACCGGTGGTGTTTGGGTATTTAGCGGAGAAGATCGGGTATGATGTCGCGGTATCGGTATTGCTGGTATTTTTTGCGGCGGGGATGTTTTGTTTGTGGCGGGTTCGGGAAGAGTGAATGACTATGTATCCGGTGGAATGCGGGATCTGGGTTGATCGAGGGGACGCGATACGGTATAAAGTGGTCGGTCAGTTTTTTAAGTGGCGATTTCCGGGGCTGTAGCTCAGCTGGGAGAGCGCTTGAATGGCATTCAAGAGGTCAGGGGTTCGATCCCCCTCAGCTCCACTTTACTTTGCACTTTTCCTAGCAATGCCGCATCCAGCCTAACGTTGCCTAAAGTAGACATTCCAGAGGACTTAGCTTCTTCGGCCTCTTTCTTTATTTGTGCATCTGATCCTAAAATCGGCAGTTGAAACCCGAGCGCGGTTCCTGAGCCCGTCGAAGGGCCGCACGGGTATTGATGATCGGCCTTTCGAGAAGTTCAAGAACCGATCACCAAATGGGTGAAAGATAAGGATGATCACTACTCGTGAAACATGAACGGTTTGCAGCCGCCATACTGTTTTCAACTGCCGAATTTAGGCTGATTGCACTAAATTGCCAGGAAAAGCCGCACAACTGCCGACGTAGGTCACAACGATGTCAATGATTGAATTGGAGTGTGAGTGTCTCCGGCCTCTCAATACGGGCGTTCAACCATAGCGTTTGCCCGTCCCAGGCATACTCGCCGCATTGTAAGGACCGGCCACTGAGTGCGGCGCCGAGTAACGTCTCGGGGGCACCGAGAAACTCGAAGACGGGATTCACGCAAGTGACTTGTGGCTTGATCGTTATGGCCACGGTTGTGTCTTCTACTATCAGGCAGATGGCGCGTTTTTCTGGGACGTATGCATCGATTTGCAGTCGAGCACCATGAACATCCAATCCGGGCGGATGTGTGTAGCTGTGCGCCCATTCAAGGAGTCGTTTATCGCTTGCGTCTGTCATGCCGATCAGCCATGCCCAGCGCCACAGGCTCATACGTTTGGGCCGCCCCAGGGCGTCAAGTGTTTCCAAAGAAGCGGTTCGTATGGGCTCTGGGCGCTTTTGAAATCCCCAGGTCATCACGCTGTTGTGGGCGGGCGTGAGGTGAATCCGGTTGTCTATGGCCTGGGTTGTGGTTCTTCCTCGTGCCAGGGGCCAATGGTTTCCCCAATAGACTGGAGTGACGATTTGCCCCTTGTCTGAGAACGGGCCGTACGGATTGGGGAGGTTCGTGTCGTTTGGAGTAAAGTAGACCGGGGTGAGTGGCTCGTGTTTCCCGAGGTGAATTCGGTAGACCACGGGCACACCGCGTGGATTCAGTTTTTCGCCTTGTTCGCCAGGGAAAAAGGGGAATGTTATTTCTCGTTTCTCACCATCGATGAACAGAAAGTCCACGAGGTTTGATGGCAGGATGCTGAACGGGTAGGCGGATTGAGGTGTGAGGATGATGAATTCGCTCAGCTCATACCCAACCTCGCCCACAGTTTTGAGGTCAAGGACGCGCGTGCCGAATCCATCCGGATAGAAGTAATAATCCTCAGTTGCCGAGTCCCCCCATACTTTGTAGTGAAAATCGCAGGACTGGTAGGTCCAGCGAACGTGGATGCGGGCGACAGTTGATTCAATGATTTGAACCCGGCCGTAACGTAGTTCCTTGTCCATGAGCGGCTCGACGCAGTCTGTGAATCCTTCTGGTGGAGGAGTCTCAGCCCATTCGTAACAGAGACCGGTGTTGTTTCGGGCCGCCCAGAACGGGATGTAGCTTGCGCCTCTCCAGAAAACGAAACGCGATCCGTTGGGAAGCGAGACAACCACATCGTTGAGACTCGGCTCCCATCCGTGGGCGTAGTCCATGGTGGAGAGCGTTCCGTCTTCGGCCCGGACGGAAATGGGGGCGTCATAACGCAACTTGGTTTCGACTGCGCCGAACCGGGGCCACTGTGGAGGCTGTTGAACCAGCATGGTCTGGATGGTTTTGTGCCACCGTCCCGATCCTTCTCCTTTGTCGATAGTAACGTGCAACACGTCTCGATCAGCCTGCGCAGGTGCTGGGGGCAGCGCGATGTTCTCTTCCGTTCGCCGGCCTTTCGCGAGCGGGAGGGAGACTACGACTTTTTTGTGTGGTGCGGATTCGAACCAGGCGCTGAGTTTGGCTTTTGGAAGATCGCGGTCGCGGCTGATTGCGGCGACATCCAGGTTGGCGTTCTGATTGCTTCCCAGGAGGAGCCAGTCGGCAGGCGGTAGGATGGTTCCCAGGTCGACGGGGTTGACTATTGTGTCGGGGCAGGCAGTCGCATCGGCCTCGAATCTCGGAACGTAGATTTCTTGCCGCGCGAGTTCGGTGGGATCTTCTCCTGGTTCTGATGCTGCGAGCAACCTGAGCTCCGTTGGCCATTCCCCAGACGAGAGCTCATAAGTATACGTAGCTTTTCCTGGCGGCTGAAGCGGGTGACGGCTGATTTCCTTTTCCTCAATGTAGCTTGCAAGCCAGAATTCACGCAACGACGAATCCTGTGACCGGACATCAACGGTTACCGTCAAGGGGCGGCCGATCCGTTCTATGCCAAATGGCGAGCGCCAGGGATGCTTCTGATCAATACGAATCTGACAAGTAGCCTTTTCGCCACCCTCATCCGCGCTCAATACAGAGGGGATCGCACTGACCCATAGAATGCTAATTAGGATAAGTACTACGCTGGTGTTCCGGGGATATTTCCTCGTCATTGTGTCTTTCCTCGACTTGGCGATGTCTTCAGTTTTGGTGCTCTTTATGCGACGCCCGAGATAAGTCGAGTTATGCTCAAAACGCCCGGGGGGTAAGGCAAACGTTGCGGATCCGGTGCGGCTATCTGCCCTCACCCACATTCGCCTTGTTCGGCACGAAGCTTTCGGGAACCTTCGTAGCGCGCAAGATTGTCATCAATTCCTCACGCAGTCGAATTTTGAGTTGTACATATTTCGATTCACTTGCCAGGTTAACCCACTCGTTTGGATCTTTCTTGTGGTCGTAGAGTTCCTCCTCGCCATTCCCGCATAGCGTGTAGCGCCAGCGTTCGGAGCAAACCGAGAAATGAGGAACCTCTTCGCCGTCTCGGATACCCATAAAAGCCACCGAAGGCCCGTTCCATTCTTCGCGCCCGGGACTCTCCAGCAGCGTGCGAAGGGAATGGCCGTCGAGCGGTTTGTCGCTGCGACCTTTGTTGGGTTCTTTGGGGAGCCCGCACAAATCCACCAGCGTGGGGTACATGTCTATCAACGAGACGGGACGATCGCACGTTTTCCCATTTCCTCTGGAACCAGGGATATGAACCAAGAGCGGAACACGTGTAGACTCGTCCCACAAATGCCACTTCTGGATACAGTCCTTCTCGCCCACGTGGTATCCGTGGTCACCGGTCAGAACGACTATCGTGTTCTCGCGATACGGACTCGCATCCAGGGCTTCCAAGACTTTGCCTACTTGATCGTCGACAAAGGCCACGCAGGCCAGGTAGGCCTGGACCCATTCCTTCCAGGCTTTTTCTCCACCCGCTTCGATTAGCGCGTCATACTTCTTGTACCCCCATTGCCAGCGGTTGCGCAGGACTGAGGCACAATCGTCGAGATCGTCCTTCAAGTAAGGCGGAAGATCGATATCTTCGAGAGGAAACATGTCGAAGTACTCTTTGGGGGCGTAGAGCGGTGTATGAGGACGAATGAAGCCCACCCCCAGGAAGAATGGGCGGTCATGCCTTTTCTTGAGGATATCCACAGCCCAGTCGGCCGATATCTCATCAGGAGTTTTGTCGCGGTTATCGGCGTCAAGATACTTGAAGCGTTCGCCGCTCTCGTAATACCATCCCTTTGCTCCCGGTATTTCCTCATCGGGGTTCGCTTTCCATTCCGGCACATTGGATAATGGACCGTAGTTGAGATCGCGATGCATCTCTACCGGCAGATAGTCTTTCCACGTTTCAAATTGTGTGGGATGAGGTGTGTTACGCGGATTCCCTTTGCCTTGCCATGGCCAGGGGCCGTAGTCCGGATCGATTCCATACTGAGTGTAGAAGTCGCCCTCGGCACCTCGGTGCAGCAGCTTGCCGGTACCGTAAACGCCATATCCGTTGTTTCGAAAATGGAGCGGTATCGACACACACCCCTCCAGGGCTTGAACCGAGTCCCACGCGGCAAACCCGTAATCATCAATCGTTTGGGGATACAGTCCTGAGAACAGGCATTTGCGTGAAGGACCGCACACCGGTACAACAACATGGGCATTTGTGAAACTCACACTCCGTTCGCGAAGACGGTCGATATTCGGTGTCTTCGCTTTGGGATGCGCGGGCGGATGCAGAGCCCAGTCGTTGAGATCGTCGGAGATGATGAATAGTACGTTGGGCCGGTCCCCGGGTTTGTTCGCCGTCCGAACAACGGAGCTGCATCCAACGGCCGCGACACCGAGACCTGCAGTCCCCAGAAAACTCCTGCGACTCATCCTGTATGTGGGTCGTTGCATCGATGCCTCCTCCTGCCGAACGCGATGAATGGCGAACCGTTTTACGCCTCAAGCCTTTCCTTCAATTTCGGCAACCGTTTCGGATTCGCCATTGGTATCCCTTCTCTTTGTTAGTTCGTGTTTGCGTGATCATAGCATACGCGGTTGGCGGGCGCATAATCGGTGTACTGAGATTCAAATGGAAGCCTCTTCCCGGAGAAAGGATATTCAAGATGGGTTTCAACGAGTTGTTATCCTGTTCATCCTTCTATCCCAGCTATCCTGGTGCGGACAGGGAGAAAGACGGATCCCAATCAACAGTGGACCGAAACGGAAACCCGATATTGAACCCGTCTCATAGGGTCTGCAAGCGGAACCCGACCTCGCGTTCACTATATCAGTCGCGTTGGACGGTTGACCTGGTCCGTGCCGACAAGGAGAATATCGGGCAGACTTGTGTCAGAGGGTGGAGCGTCGTCAGCTGTGAAGAAGCGGGTGGCCCCGATGGCTCGAATTCACTCCATCAAAAACGATCGGGCCGACATAGGAGCAAGACGTGGCGCTTTGGGAATCGGGTGCCTCGCCCTATAGAAAGGATTCCTTGCGAATCTACAGCGCTGGTCGAGGAAACAGAGGCGTTCCGCTTGCCCTTCGATCTTTGGATAGATTCTGTTAATAGAAGGCACTCTTATTAACAAAAAGGCGGCAATTTGGTAATAGTGCGGAGGCTTATTATCAAATCGGTATGAACAACGACTCAGCCCGAACGGCGACAACCAGCCGGGGCAGACCTATGGAACCTGATCAGTTCAAGGCATCTGACGCCGGGCGATGCGTCCGCCAGGCGGAAAACTACTGGGCTTTTATTCCCAATCCCTTGCCGCCCCGGATCGAGATGGACTGGGATTTGGCGACACTCCTGGCGGAGGCCAACGGCAGAGTAGGGGAACTCTCCGGCGCCGGATCTGTGCTCTCAAATCCACACCTGCTGATCCAGCCATACATCCGCCGTGAGGCTGTTCTCAGCTCGCGAATCGAGAACACACAGGCCGGCATGGAAGACCTGTTTTTCTTCGAGGCGGGCGAGTCGGAGCCGCCGCGTCCGCCGGACGCGCTTGAGGTGGCGAACTACGTCCACGCGATGGAGTACGGCCTGGAACGGTTGAAGGCGCTTCCTGTTAGCGGGCGGCTGGTGCGCGAGCTTCATGAACGTTTGATGCACGGGGTACGCGGGGGCCACGCCACGCCGGGTGAGTTTCGCCGGTCGCAGAATTGGATCGGGCCGCCGGGCTGCACCTTGAATGAGGCCACGTTTGTCCCCCCGCCCGTCCCGGAGATGACGCATGCACTGTCAGCTTGGGAACGCTATTTGAATGAAGAACCCAAAGAACCCGTTCTACTACAATGCGCGCTGATGCACTATCAGTTTGAGGCAATCCATCCCTTTATTGATGGAAACGGACGTGTCGGGCGACTGTTGATCACCTTGCTGTTGTGCGAACGGGACCTCCTGTCCCTGCCCCTGCTTTACCTGTCTGTGTTTTTCGAGAAGCATCGCGATGAGTACTACCAGCGACTTCTGGCGGTAAGTCAAGGAGGCGATTGGCGGGGCTGGATCGAGTTTTTTCTTCGCGGCGTTGCCATTCAGGCCAAGGACGCCTGCGAGAATGCAAGCGCCATCCTCGATCTAAACCAAGAAATGATGGATCGGGTTCGCGCAGCAGGAAACGCCCCTCGACATACGCTTCGAATCGTGGACCGCCTGTTCAGGAATCCGGTTGTTTCCGTCCCCAATCTCACAAAAGATCTCGGTCTGAAATACCCTTCCGTCCAACGTGGAATCGAGTTTCTTGAAAAACTGGAGATCGTGCGAGAATTCACCGGGCAACGCCGTAATCGTCTTTATCTCTCGCCCCGACTAATCGATATTCTTGTTGGACGACCCGTTTCGGGACAAAAACACGCTCCACAGCGGAGCCTGGATTGACAGACGTACAAAAGCACACTCTCCCACCAAGTCTGTTCGATGGGCTGCGTACGGCCCGCGACACTCGAAGCGAACATCTATCAACTTTGATCCGCCAAACGTAGCCGGGATGAAAGGACATTCAAGATGGGTTTCAACGAGTTGTTATCCTGTTCATCCTTCTATCCCAGCTATCCTGATTCTGACAAACACCAGCCATGTTCGCCGCGGTGGCCCCGATTGCTCGGATTCGTCCTATCAAAAACAATCGGGGCGACGGAGGAGCAAGAGGTTTTCCCCGGTGAAACACCGGCAAGGATGCCGGTGCCACCCGAAAACCTTTGCTGTGAAGGGTAGCACAGGCTTCTAGCCTGTGGATTGCATATCTCAACCGCCGTTTTTAGGTTCAGGAATCGTGACCCCGAAGGGGTCAGGTAATTTAGCCAGGGGCACCCGCCCCTGGAAACAGACACATTACTTCGTCCCTTCAGGACTTGCATGAATCCGTCGTTTTCTTTGTCCAGGGGCGTTGCCCACTGGCTATCGTACTTCACCCCGTTGGGGTGAAACAAAAAAAAATCCCTCATCTTGTGCGTTTCGCATGCGGGTAACGATCCATTACACGATGTGCAATAATTCAATTTCCCTATTGACATTGGCTGTTTGGAGACGGATAATCGGGCACTTATAGGTTCACACCAGACTGTTGAACACGATTCTTCATAGAAAAAAGTAAGGAGAAACGGGGAATGAGATCAGAATGCAAAGAGAACAGTTCGAGGGCGCGGGGTGTCGGCTTTCAGATCGTTGCCGCTATGATCCTATTGGTCTGTGTTTGCAGCCCCTGTTTGGCTCAGGCTCCGCACGGTGCGGATCTCGACGGAGACTGGACGATCTCTCACGAGGAATTGCTTCGCGTGATCGAGATGTGGCGGGCGGGAGAGTATTATGTGGATGAATCGTGGCAGTATATGCCAGGTCCCAAACCGCAAACTGGGCCGCTGCAGACAATCACGGTCCGCCTACCGGAATTGTACGAAGGAGCGAAGCCGCTCGAGTTGGTGCGCATCCCGGCGGGGACGTTTCTGATGGGTTCAAAAGACGATCCATTTCTTGCCGATGCTTGGTACCAGTCCGATGAGTTACCACAACATCAAGTGACAATCACAAAGGATTTCTATATCGGCAAATACGAGGTCACCCAGGCCCAGTGGTACGCCGTCATGCGAACGACTCCGTCCGAGTTCCATGGAGAGCCTGACAAACCGGTGGAAACGGTTTCTTGGAATGATTGTCAGACGTTCGTCGAGAAGTTGAATGCGATGGATCTAGTGGACGGTGAGTTTCGCCTACCGACGGAGGCGGAGTGGGAGTATGCGTGTAGGGCGGGGACGACGACACGGTTTTATTGGGGTGACAGCGACTCAGAATCGGTGATGAAACAGTATTGCTGGTATGAGAAGAATGCAGAAGACGGGGATTGGACGTCTCCTCACGCCGACGAGGAGGGTACACAGCCGGTCGGATTGAAGTTGCCGAACGCCTGGGGTCTGTACGACATGAGTGGGAATGTATGGGAATGGTGTCAGGACTGGTATGGCGATTATCCGTTAGGTGCAGTAGTTGACCCAATTGGTCAAGAAAGTGGCTCGCTCCGCGTGGCACGCGGCGGCTGTTGGCTCAGCTATGCCTGGTACTGCCGATCGGCGGACCGGAGCGGGTGCGGGCCGGACCTCACGTCCGACAACCTCGGCTTCCGTCTCGTGCTTTCCCGGACTCCGTAACCCTTGGCACTTTACCACTTTTACTCTTGGCCGGGGGGTTGAAGGGGGGCCGGCCCCCCTTAAAAATTTTGAATCACGAAGGCACGAAGAAAGGAAATTGTGATTATTGTCAGAATCAGGATGGCCCCCTCACCCCAGCCCTCTCCCAGAGGGAGAGGGAGAAGAACACTCCGGACTTTTTGCGGCGCCGTCAGTGTTTGACGGGGCGGCAAAAAGTCAGGCCGGGGAATC
>CAZTDD010000156.1:0-14254 GCA_964612675.1 uncultured bacterium | reverse complement strand
TTGCAAAAAGTCGGGAATACGAATTTCAACCCCCTCCTAACCTCCCCCAGGCTTGAGGGAGGAAAAGGAATGAGGACCTCGTAATTCCGGTACGTTAGCGCCTATGCTTCCAAAGGGAGAGGAGAAGAGAGCTCCAGATTCTATTTTTTCGTTTCGTAAATAGTAGGTATCGGCACGTAATGGTCAGCATCTGCAATCAATAATCCCAAATCCGGCAGTAGCGCTCGGGTTTATCCCGGACGATTTAATTCGTCCGAGATAAACTCGGACGCAAGGTCTTCTCCTGCTTTTTCCTGTTTCCAACTGCTGTTTTTAGAATGATAGCTACTCATAATAGATCCTATTGTTGCAAAAATGAGAAGAGGCCGGTCGGAAGTGCCGTTGGAACGCCTTGTGTATAAAGGCCAAAAGCGATGTTTATGGATATTGGAGACCGGCAGTGCGATCAAGATGCCCCCCCTCCAACTCCCCCCGTGAACGGGGGGAGAGATTTTGTTATCCATGTGCCCGCTCGCTCATTACCGATGTGCCCGCTCGCTCATTACCGATGTGCCCGCTCGCTCATTACCCATGTGCCCGCTCGCTCATTACCCATGTGCCCGCTCGTTCATTTAGAGATGCCAGCCGAAGAAGCCAGTGTTACAGCCGGTTTAGCCGCCAGTTTTGAAACGTACGGGTAGACACAGTTCGGGTAGACAGAGTTCGGGTAGACACAGCACGATCATGAGTTATTGGAGAAAATCTGGAGTTATTTGAGATAGTCTGGGATTGTGCAGTCCTGCACTATGCAGAACCGTTGCATGCAACACAGACAATTGGCTGAGAATCTACGGAATTAAACTATATACGGTCATATGCGGTGAGAGGAATGGTCCAACGTATATTGGATTATACAAAAACGAGTAGTTGTTCACTGAAACCCTTGTGTATCAATTATTATTCAGGTGCCCCAATATAAAGCACTTACGTATGAAACACTTAATAAATCCATGATGTAAGTGGGGTTTTTTACGTGTTCGATTCTCCTCGTCAAACCATATTGGTCCTCTTTTTGCCAATAGAAACACGCAGGAGGACAAACGATGTCGCAAAGGATAGCGGTTCAACGAATTTCAGACAGGCGTTTCTCGGAATATTTCGAGAGAAGCGACAGACCTTTTGTTCTGCTATTTGAGAGTCGTTACGATGCGAACGCGGGCAAGATGATCCTGGCGCTTCAGTCGATTCTCGATAAGTACGGGTCTCAAATAACGGGCGGCATTTGCATGGTCGAAGATACGCCAAAACTCTCCTGGCGTTTCGACATTCGAGGTGTGCCGACAGTGATCGCGGGACAAGGAGACACCGTTTTGGGTGAAAGTCTGGGCGTTCAAACCGAGGAAAATCTGAACCTGTTAATTGATAAGTGGTTGTCAGAGGTGGAGGACGAAGACGGTTTCAATGAGAAAAAACAGAGTATCGAAGAGGAGGTGACAAGGTGAGTAAGGAATCCAACAACGTACAAGGCACGCGTCAGTTGGTCAGTTTCACACTGGCTGGAGAGGAATACGGACTGCCGATTTTGCATGTGCAGGAAATCATCCGCTTTGCAAAGCTCACGCACATTCCACAATCATCGGAATACGTCGAGGGCGTTCTCAACCTTCGGGGGAGAGTGATACCAGTCATTAGTCTTCGACGGAGACTCGGACTGCAGGAAGGCCAACGAGACAAAGCGACCCGGATCATCGTTGTGGAGGTGGATCGGCACATCACCGGAATTATCGTAGATGCCGTCAATGAAGTACGCACCGTAGAAGAGGGGCAGATCGAACCGCCACCGCCGCTGGGAACAAACGTGGACGCCGAGAATATCGAAGGGATGGTCAAGTTCGAGGATCGATTGATCATCCTGCTGCAAGTAGACCAAATTCTGTTGAAAGACGAGGAGACTGTCACCTCTGAAGCCGCCGCCTAATTGCGGCTAGGCGCAAAAAGCAGGGGCAAACGCTCTATAGACAACACGCAACTCGAAATAGATGGAACAAACGCAAAACGAAGTGGGAAGAAGGAGAAGAACCATGATCAAGTTTCGGAGTGTCAAGACGAAGATTCTCGCACTGAGTGTTTGTGCGGTACTATTGACCGCGACAGCACTCGCGGCAGTAGTTTCAATCAAGAAAGTCAGCCTGAAAGAGAGTGTGGATCAGGAACTGGATGTCCTGGCGAGAAACGAAACGGCGAAGATCGCGAAAGATGTTTATTTGATGTGCCGCGCGGTCAATGAAAGTGTCCAACAGAAGGTTGTAAAAGATCTAAACGTTTCTCAGAAGATGCTGGAGAAGACCGGCGACGTCACTCTCTCGGAACAGACAGTCAGTTGGAACGCCGTGAATCAGGAGACGCAGGCGATTCAACAAGTATCGCTGCCTCAATTAGCTGTCGGCGATGTGGCGCTGGGCAAAAACACTCACACCGACCAGTCGCTTCTCGTCGATGAAGTGGAAGAGATGGTTGGAAGTATGTGCACGATATTCCAGCGAATGAACGAGGCCGGCGATATGATCCGGGTTTCCACGACGGCAAAAAGGAAAGACGGATCGCGGGAAGTCGGGACCTATATTCCGGCGGTCGGTGCGGAGGGGAAACGGAATCCCGTGATTGCAGCGGCGCTTGCCGGTACACGCTACCAGGGACGTGCGAAAGTGCTAGGCGATTGGTGTGTGACCGCCTACGAACCTCTTAAGAATTCTTCCGGCAAAGTGATTGGCTTGATCGGAGTCGCCGTGAAAGAAGAGAACGTGGAGAGTCTGCGCAAGGGCATCATGGATGTGGTCGTAGGCAAGACCGGTTATGTTTTTGTCCTCGGGGGTGGAGGCGAACAGAAAGGGCATTACATCATCTCCAAAGGCGGCGAACGCGACGGGGAGAATATCTGGGATGCCAAGGATGCCGATGGGGACACGTTTATTCAGTCTATCGTGAATCAGGCCGTGGACCTGAAAGGCGGAGAGGTCGCTTTTCAACGGTATCCGTGGAAAAACGAAGGCGACACCGAGTCACGGATGAAGTTGACCGCGGTCACGTATTTTGAACCGTGGGATTGGGTGATTGGCGCGGGAGCCTACGAGGACGATTTCAAAGACGCACAGATTCGTGTGGGGAACGCACTCAACAGTATGGTGTTTTGGACCATCATCGCATCCATTGTACTGATCGTTGTGTTTATTCTGCTTTCGCTGGTCATTTCCGGCAAGATCGCCAACCCGTTGATCAAGGCCGTTGCATTCGCTCAGAGAGTGGCCGAAGGCGATCTGACGCAGCGTGTGGAGGTGAAGCAAGATGACGAAGTGGGTCGTCTGGCGGAAGCACTGAACGGAATGTCGGAGAATCTGAACCAGGTCATCGGCGGGATTCAACAATCTTCGGAGCAGGTTGGTTCGAGCAGTGAACAGCTCTCTTCATCGGCACAGGATCTATCGAGCGCCGCGACCGAGCAGGCCTCCAGTCTCGAAGAGACATCCGCATCCATCGAGGAGCTGGCCTCGTCTATCGATCAGAACAGAGACAACGCGAAGCATGCGAATGAAATCGCACGAAAGGCCGCCGAAGATGCCGAAGGCGGAGGCTCCGCTGTGCTGAAGACGGTGGAAGCCATGCGAAAAATCGCCGAGCAGATTGCGATTGTGGACGATATCGCGGATCAGACAAACCTGTTGGCATTGAACGCAGCCATTGAGGCGGCCCGCGCCGGCGAGATGGGAAAAGGGTTTGCGGTGGTTGCGGTTGAAGTCCGGAAGTTGGCCGAACGGTCGCAACAGGCCGCGAAGGAGATCAGCGAGCTCGCGAATAACAGCGTGGACGCTGCAGAAGAAGCCGGTAGGATCATTCAACAGGTCGTACCGGATATCCAGAAGACGGCGAAACTTGTGGAAGAGATCACGATGGCTTGCGAAGAACAGTCCTCGGGCGCAGATCAGATTCGTCAGGCGGTAAGTACACTCGACCAGGTGACACAACAGAATTCGTCGACCTCGGAAGAGACAGCCGCCGCGAGCGAAGAACTGGCGTCGCAGGCACAGAGTATGCAGGAGATGGTCTCGCAGTTTCAAATCCGATCGAATGGAAACGGGAACGGCAACGGTGGGCATAAGAAGCTCGAGTCTTCGTCACACGATGAAGGTCGAAATCTGATTCAGCATAAGGCCGAGCACATCAACAACCGATTGCCTCAGCCCACGCCTCCGGTGGCCTCCGAATCGAGAACAGCGGGAAGAAAAGAGGAGGAGTTCCGGGAGTTCTAGAACGGAGTATCAGTAGCCTAAGCGAGGCGGAGGAAACTGAGGTTTTCTCCGCCTTGTTTGTTGGCGGACAGTGAGTGCTTCCACCCCCAAGCGGAGTTGGGGGTGGCACCCGATTGTGGTTCTTTGCCGCACTCTGAATCGTTGCGGAGATAGCGAAGTTGTTCCTTGTTAGTGTATGGGGGGATGTTCAGGGCAAATGCGGAAAGTCGACGGGCATTTATTTGACTGTGAATGGAGAGAATGATCGCCCTCACCCTGCCCTCTCCCAGAGGGAGAGGGGGGCTGGTACCAGACGGAGAGGGTTCTGGTCACAAAGGGAGGGATCTGGTCACAAAGGGAGGGATCTGGTCGCAGAGGGAGAGGGATCTGGTCACAAAGGGAGGGATCTGGTCGCAAAGGGAGGGATCTGGTCGCAGAGGGAGAGGGATCTGGTCGCAGAGGGAGAGGGTACTGCTCTGGAGCCAAGCAAGTGGAACCGGGTTACCCATGTGCCCGGCCGCTCAGGCCTGTGTTAGAAAAGTGGGGTAGATCCTGCGACGCGGTTTTCCCAGTAATCCTCCAGGCGTCCGCCGGCGGACACAGGCGTTCGGACACAGGCGTTCGGACACAGGCATCCGGCGGAGTTTGAGTTGAGTGTCCAGTAGGCTTATACTATCAGGTCTGCGTTGTCCAGACATCAACTTGGAGATCTTTATCCGACCGATGCAACGTGTAAGCCTGATTTCTTTGTTCGACGAATATTGCCTGGGTGTGCGGTATATGTCCTCCGTCCTCCAACGCGAGGGACACCAGGTGAATATCATCCTGTTTAAAGGCGTGGAGTTTATTTGTCCGACGCTCGTTCCACCGCCGGAGCAGCAAGAAGAGGGCGGATACTACGCGTTTGCCAGTTCGGTTACGCCGAAAGAACTCGATCTTCTGCTGGGCGTTCTCCGAGATCAAGATCCGCATATGGTCGGGATGTCCTTTTCCTCGATCAATTTCGGCGTTGCGGAGTTTCTGACGCGGCAGGTGAAAGAGCACCTGGGTGTACCGGTGATTTGGGGAGGTGTCGATACGACAGTCAACCCGGAAACCAATATCCAACATACGGATATTGTTTGTATCGGCGAGGGAGAATTTCCGATCCGCGACCTGGTCAATGCGATGGATCGTGGGGAGGAGGTTACCGACATCCACAGCCTCTGGTTCCGGAAGGAGGGCCACATTTACCGGAATCCGGTGATGAAGCTGGAGCAGGATCTCGATAGGATACCGTTTCCAGATTACGAGCGGGAGAACAAAACACTTATTCTCGACAACGAGATTTCTTCGTTACTTTATCCACCGAAAAGTCATCTGTTCACGAATTTCATGACAATGACGACGCGCGGCTGCCCGTTTAATTGCAGCTATTGTTGCAGCGGTCACCACCGTAAGATTTATCGGGGCGACCGATTTCTCCGTCAGCGTTCGGTGGAAAATGTCATACAAGAATTGGAGTATCGCCTTGAAACCTGGCCGTGGCCGCTGGAACGGATCGAGTTTTACGACGATGTCCTGCCGTTGAATAAGAAATGGCTGCAGGAATTTGTGGATCCGTATAAAACACGGATCGGGTTGCCGTTTTTCGGTTACACCCATCCGAACGTGGGGGAGCCGGAGAATCTTCAGCTTCTTCGGGACGCGGGTCTTCACTACCTGATTATGGGAATCCAATCCGGCAGCCAGCGTGTGTTGAAGGAAGTATTGAACCGTTCTCACACAAAAGAACGGACACTGCAGACCGCGAGGAATATTGTCAATACCGGTGCGAAACTCCTTGTCGATTTTATCGATTACAATCCTCTGGTCCACGAAGAAGATAGAATTGAAACGATTGAGTTGCTTTACGAGCTTCCCCGACCGTTCGGTATTATCACAATTAACCCGATGGCATTTTACGACAACTACATGATTACCGAGTACGCGATGCAGGCGGGGATTATGGATCAACTGGAGCGACCGAAGGGCGTTCACGCGTACCAGGCAATCATGAAGCCGGAGTATATTTTCTGGGAGCATATCCAAACACTCACGCAATTCGAAGGAATATCGAAAGAAAGTCTGTTGGAATTGTTGAACGATACGTATTTGCGTGAACATCCGAAGATTCTCGGGGAATTCGTTGCGACTCTGTATCAAAACACTTACCAGGACGGCAACCCGGTTGCGCACAAAGACGAATACATTGAAGAGCTGCGAAGGCGTAACGCCGAGTTGGAAGGATCGCGCGCGATTCAATTTTACCGAAAAGCGAAGAATTGGTGGAACAACGGACATCGGATGAAGAAACTCGCCGGCTTTACACGAAAGAATGTACTCAAGCACGATCGCTGAACCATCGCTCCGACGGCTCCCCTCCCTGACGGAAGGAACGCAAGTTCCCCCCCCGGTTACGTTCCAGAATCGGTTGGAACCTGTACATAAGTTTCTTTTATACAGCACGCAGCCGCCAATGAGAACAGGGAGATAACAAAATAGACCGTAAAAGCTGTGCCGTACGCTTCGGGAGAATACCCGGCCGGGCCTTTCCCCTGCGCTTCGAGAATGGCTCCCAAAGCGGGTTGCAGAATCGCCGGACCGAGAAATGGAAACAGATTAACCAAGCCGACCGCCGTACCCGCGATTTCCACCGGAAACAACTCTTTCGTGGCGGTGAAGGTGACGGCTACAACCGAATTACCGAACGCACCGAAGCAGAAGCACCAAATATAGAGCATAATAGGAGTCATGCCTGCGGGAAAGAAAGCCAGCGGTATGGTCAGGACCATGATAAAGGTCGATGAGATCAAGAGAATTCTCTTTCGTGAACGAAATACGCGATCGGAAAGATAGCAGAACAGCGGTCCACCAATAATGATTGCAATATGAATCATGCTGAGAACATCGCCTGCTTCTGTCTTACTCATTCCGTACACTTCCATGAAATAAGGGCCGCCCCATAAACCCGCGAAGCTGAAGAAAATCCCGATATTCAGAAAAAACCAAACAGCCAAGGGCCAGAAACGTGCGGTTCCCACAACCATTTTCACACCGTCCCACAGCGGGATCGGATCGGCAGCCGTCGAGTCCGTGGTTCCAGGTTCCACAATCGCCGAAAAGCCTTTCTCTTCGGGCGTATTTCGAACAAAGATCCAAATAAGCAAAGAGAGAATCGTCGTACCGATTCCAATGGCAATAAAGCTGCCTCTCCACCCCAGCGCCGCACTCAAGTACGCGAGAGGCGCGGCGGCCGACAAGGCGCCAAGCCCCCCGAAAGCCATAAGAACTCCGGTCATGAAGGCGAATTCTCTGACACGAAACCACTTGGTCAGGATTTTCATTGTCGGCACAAAAAACATACTGACGCCAAGACCGACCAACACACGAGCAATAATCGCCAAGACAACCGTGTGAACAAGTCCAAATAGAACAGAGGCAATTCCGGCGAGAAGAAAGAACACCGTAATCGTCTTTCGAGGTCCCCAGGAATCCGAGAGAAGGCCGGACGGGATCTGCATCATCGCGTACGGGTAAAAGTACGCGGACGCGAGAAGTCCGATCAATGCGCCCCCCGCATTGAGATCGTCCATGAGATCCAACGCCACAACAGCCGGGCATAGCCGGTGGAAATTGACGGAGAGATACCCCAACGCCAATAAGCCGAACACAACCCACCGATATCCCGGCGGTTTCTCCTCGTTTTCTTGGGAAGTCATCGTTCTCCTCAATTCCTTCATGCCAGGCTAACGTCTCAACTCCGGCGATCTTATCACAGTTTTGCAGCAAAGCCTTCCTCTATGCCCCTTCTCTGTAGGTACCGTGTCGGGTATTCTGCAAGACTGTGTCCTCAAAGGCAATATTCGAGAATGCCAACAATTCACCGATAATTCGAGGTACCCCCAATGCCGTATTATCAGGAAAAGAAGAAAACCGACTTGCGTATTGTACGCGATCGAATTCGATCGAAAATATATAATCCATTGACGGATCTACAGGTCACCGCGTGGAAGACGAAAGAGCCCGTACCTTATTCGCAGCGTCGATCGGGGAAGAAGACTCCGATGAAAATCGGGAAGAAGTGGGGCGACCTATTTGATTGTGCGTGGTTTCATTTCACGGGTGTCGTTCCGAAGACGGGAGCGGGAAAGACCATCGTACTGTTGATCGATGTGAACGGGGAAGGTTGTGTGTACGATGCGAAAGGCAATCCGATTCAAGGATTGACGACTGTCAATTCGCACTATGATTTCAAGCTGGGGTTACCGGGAAAACGAGTTGTAGAGTTTCGTCGTCGCGCGCGCGGTGGAGAGAAAGTGGATTTGTGGGTCGATGCGGGGTGCAACGATTTGTTCGGGATGTTGGCCGAGAACGGAACACTCCGACAAGCATGTATCGCGGAGATGAACCCGGAATTGCGGGCGCTGTATTACGACGTCGAGGTTCTTTACGAGCTAATGATGGAGCTTCCCGAAGACAGCGCCAGGCGGAATGAAATTTTGTTCCGTCTCGAAGAGATGGCGCACCTGGTGCGCAACTATACGGAGATCGAAGCGCGAACCGCTCGCGAGATTCTCGCCCCTGCGCTTGAAAAGAAAAACGGAGATGTGTCTCTTCGGATAAGCGCTGTGGGACACGCGCACATGGACCTCGGTTGGTTGTGGCCGATCCGTGAGACGATCCGAAAAGGGGCTCGGACTTTTTCGACGGTTCTCGACCTGATGGACAAATATCCTGACTTTGTGTTCGGGGCGAGTCAGCCGCAGCTCTATCAATGGATGAAAGATCGGTATCCATCGCTATACAAAAAGATCAAAAAGAGGGTGGCGGAAAGGCGCTGGGAGCCGCAAGGGGCGATGTGGGCGGAGGCGGATACGAATGTTCCGTCCGGCGAGTCGCTTGTTCGGCAAATTCTCTACGGCAAGCGATTCTTTCGCGATGAATTTGGATGGGAGACGACAACCTTGTGGCTGCCGGATGTATTTGGGTATTCGGGCGCATTGCCGCAATTGATGAAAAAATCGGGAATTGATTTCTTTATGACGCAGAAATTATCATGGAATCAATTCAACCAACATCCGCATGACACATTTCTGTGGGAGGGAATCGATGGTAGCCGGATCGTAACCCATATGCCGCCGGAAGACACCTACAACAGTTCGGCGGCACCGCGAGCGATCTGTAAAGCCGAGCGAAGGTTCCTGGACAAGGGCGTTTCCGACCGGTGTCTGCTTGTATTTGGTATTGGAGACGGCGGCGGCGGTCCCGGAACGGAACACCTGGAGCGTTTGCAGCGGGAGAAAGATCTCGACGGAATCGCACCGGTGATGCAGGAGCCTGCTGTCGATTTCTTTGAGCAAATTGCGAAGGACAGCGGGAAGTATCAGGTCTGGAGCGGTGAGCTGTATTTGGAAAGACACCAGGGTACCTACACGACGCAGGCGCGGAACAAGAGATTCAATCGGAAGATTGAATTCGCACTCCGAGAACTGGAACTCTGGGCGGCGGCACAGATTCATGTGACGAAAAATAAATATCCTCAGAAAGCGATAGAGGAAGCGTGGAAAGAAATCCTGTTGTATCAATTCCACGACATTCTGCCGGGATCGTCGATTACGCGCGTATACGACGAATGTTTGGAGCGCTATTCAAGCATTCTCGATGACGTCGAGCAGCGTACCGAAAAGGCTATCTCCACTCTGGCTGGGGCTATCGACACGTCCAACATGGAGGAGCCGGTTCTAGTAACGAATTCGCTTTCCTGGGAACGAACGGAATGGGTAAAGCTGGGTAAGAGTTGGCGGAAAGTGACAGCGCCACCCATGGGGTATATGGCGTTTGACGATTCAGTTGCCGCAGAGAAGCCATCCCAGTGTTCCGTCGGTGAACGATTTCTCGAAAACGATATTCTGCGAATAGAATTCTCAAAAGACGGGACCATCCGCTCGATTTTCGACAAAGAAATCCAACGTGAGGTCCTCGTGAAAGGAGGAGAGGGGAATTGTCTTGCAGTGTATGACGATCAGGGGGATGCGTGGGATATTCCGATCCATTACGATCATAAACAGCCGGACGTTTTTGCATTGGAATCTTCAAAATACCGTGTGGAAGGTCCACGCGCTGTTTTGAAGCAAATCAGAAAATACGGCGATTCGAAGTTGACGCAGAAGATCGTTTTGACTGATGGGAGCCGACGTATCGATTTTGTAACGGAGGTGGATTGGCGGGAATCGATGAAGATGCTGCGGTCTTCATTTCCCGTTGCGGTTCATGTGAACGAGGTCACGTGCGATATTCAATTCGGCCAGCTCAAGCGGCCGACTCATACAAACACATCCTGGGAAATGGCGAAGTATGAGATTTGCGCTCAGAAGTGGATCGACGTGTCCGAAAGGAATTACGGTGTCGGCTTGCTGAACGATTGCAAGTACGGTCACAAGGTCCGAGGAAATGTATTGGATATCGACTTGCTTCGAAGTCCATGCCACCCCGATCCGAGCGCGGATCGCTGTCGACATCAGTTTGTTTATTCACTGTATCCTCATCCGGGTGACGCATACTCCGGCGGTGTTGTTCAAGCTGCATACGAACTCAATGTACCGCTTCAGGTTTATGAGGTGCCGACATCGCGTGGCGTGCTTCCTCAAGAATGGTCTTTCGTGCAAGTCGACGTAGAGAATGTGATCATTGAAACCGTTAAGAAAGCGGAAGACAACGATCAGACCATCCTTCGTTTGTACGAGACGTACGGTGCAACCACAGAAGCCGAGATTCGCTTTGGTACGGACGTAAAGGCGGTTCATTTGGTCGACCTGATGGAAGAGAATCCAAAGAGAATTCGTGTCCGCAACCGCCGCGCTTCGATTGCGTTGACACCGTATGAGATAGTGACGCTCGCTGTGGATCGCTGAGCGTCGATCTCTCGGACAAAAGTAGTGCCGCTCCTGCTTCCCCATCTACGACCTTCCGGCGAATTGTCGCCGTTCTTCATAAGTGCTAGGATACCGGTCGGAGGTAGAAACAATGGACCGGAACAACCGCTACAACCGCCGTCAATACCTGAAGACCAGTACGCTTGGAGCCGTGGGAGCAGGTCTGGGCCTGAGCGCCCGGACGTTGCTCGCCCAAGATCCCGGACAAAGACCGTCACAAGCGGAAGAAGTCCAGGTGCTCAACCCGATGTGCCGTGTACCGCTGAGCATGATCATCGATGATTCGACATGCCTGGTGAACATGGCGTATTTCGGTATCCCTCAATTCGGTCAGGTTTTCCCGGACCGCTACAAACAGCCATGGAAGACGCTACCGCAGGAGATTCCGGACTCGTTCGTCCGGAAGTTCGCCGATTGGTGTAGAGACCACGGTGTGAAAGGGAAATACAGCATTGTCCCCTACCCTGCCTGCGTGGGTTGGGTGGATCGATTTCTTCCCGGCTGGTCGCACCAGGAACTCCAGGAGAGTCTGAAATTGGTGCGGGAGGAGATCACACCGGATTGGGACATCCATCCGGAGATGATCTCCCACACACGGGTAATCGACACCAAGACAGGGCGCCCATATCCGGCGGCGAGCGAGTATTACATGGAGAACTGGCGTTGGACGGATGACAAATCCGCCGACCAGATCGCCGAGTATATGGCGTACGCGCTGCGAATTCTGAAAAACGTGGACTTACACTGCGAGGGAATTACAACGCCCGGCGGATTCGGGATGCGGGTGATGCCGCAGTTGGCGCAGGCAACGCTTGATTCGTGTCGCGACGTTTTCGGAACGGAAATACCTCACTACTTCCGCGATCTCTATACAGACGAGCGGAGTGTTGCGCCGTTGGTCCAATACGCCTCCGGGCTGGATGGGGACGATCCGAAATGTGTAGTCTCGATTATCGGGTGTACCGGGGATTGGTTCGGCGGCTGGGATGGATTGAATCCAGGCTCAGTAGATCAATTCATCACGGAAGATTTGAAAGGCGGCCGTCTCCCCGAAGTCATCCAACGAGGTGAACCGGCGATTTTGGTGTGCCACTGGCCGGGGATTTATTACAACGGTGAGGAAATCGGATTCAATATTTTCAAGGAGGTAGTCAGGCGGGTGCACGCCGCCTACGACAACCTTGTGTGGATGAAGCTGAGCGACATTTCCCGTTATTGGGCGGCGCGGGAACTGACAAGGATTGAGCGGCAAGGCAATCGTGTAACATTCACGGCTCCATTTGCTTGTCATCAGTTTACCGTTCGTATTCCCGCACGCGGCGATGCTGTGCCCACGGTCCTTGCGAGCGGACAACAAAGAGATTTGCGTGAAAAGAAAGATACTCTGGAACTCGATTCGGACATTTGGGTCCGCTCCGAGGACGCGGTTACAGTCTGTTTTGATTTACCGAAAGGCAAGTCCGTACTCTCCGTATAGATATTCTGGAGAAATGACGAAAGGAACACCATGACCGAGACAGAACAGTCAAAGATCAAGAAGACGCAGCGTTTGATGTCCCTCGATGCGTACCGTGGAGCGATCATGATTATTCTGATCTCGCACGGTTTCGGGTTTTATGCGTTGGAGGGCCATCCGTATTTGGGATTTCTTGCTCGGCATACGGAGCACGTACAGTGGTCGGGTTGTGTGTTTTGGGATTTGATTCAACCGGCGTTCATGTTCATGGTCGGTGTCGCTATGCCGTTCGCGTTCAGCAAACGCAGGTCGGAAGGGCACAGCGAATGGAAAATCTTCGCGCATGTTGTCAAGCGGGCGGTGATGCTCTGTGTTATCGCGATCATTTTCGGTTCGATTCACGCGGGTGAGCTGACGATCGGGTTTGTCAATGTGCTCCCGCAGATCGCATTTGGGTATGTTGTGGCCTATTTTTTTGTTAATAAGAGTTATTTGACGCAGGGGCTTGTAGCCCTATTGATCTTGATCGGATACACCCTGGTCTGGATGTGGTATCCGGGCAACCCGCCGGGCGGGCCGTGGGTAATGGGGAACCAGAACCTCGGATCGGCTTTCGATATGTGGTCTGTGGGCAGGCATTATCCGGGATATTGGGTTGCGCTCAATGCGATACCATCGACGTCAACGATTATTGCCGGCGTGATGTGTGGCAAGCTCGTATCGAGCGATCTTTCGTATAATCGAATCATGGCGATTTTGGCGGGTGCTGCGGGTGTCCTAATGGCATCCGGTTTGGCCGTCGAGTGGATTTTCGGGATTCCCATCGTCAAGCGGATCCTGACGTCGTCGTTCGCATTGTATTCGACCGGGTGGGCGATTCTTTTCCTTCTCATGTTCTTCTGGTTGATCGAGGTGGCCAATATCAGGCGGTGGGCGTTTTTCCTGGTTGTGGTCGGGATGAATTCCATTGCAGCGTATATTATTTTCCAGTTGTTCCGTGGTTGGATCAACAACGCGCTGCTCGCTTTTACCCACCCGATGGTCGAGGAGTATGTGGTATGGGGGGAGATTGTTCAGGCGTTTCTGGTGCTTGGTGTGCAGTGGTATGTTTTGTATTTTTTCTATAAAAAAAGGATTTTCTTTAAGGTGTGAGGGTGAGGAGGCCAGGGTGAGTTTCCTGAGTTCTTTCGGGTAATAAAACACGAAGGCACGAAAGCACGAAAAAACAGAACAAGGAATTTTAGTTGAGTTGGTGGGCTAGCATGACTTTACTGTAAGTGTGTGTTTGGGATCTAGGGGACACCGTAACCGTTTGAAGGATAAGCGGTTACGGTTGTTTTAATGTCTCGGGAAAGTATACACACTGAAATAAGTTGCGATTGGACCTGCGTGTTTATATTATAAGTAGCATAATATGCCATATCTTATTAAATGTATACACTGTACAGGAGCAGCCGTGGCTACGATACAGTCCAAGAAATGGAGAGGACACTAGTATTAATACATCATCGAATCACGGCGCGGTGCATGGGAAACCGGGTTTCATGTGATAGCGAGTCGAATCAAGAGTTCGGCGATCAAAG
>CAZTDD010000155.1:0-14564 GCA_964612675.1 uncultured bacterium | reverse complement strand
CCTCGGTTCAATAAAATCAATGGTTTACGCAAATTAATGACGAATTTGGGTTAGGAGGGGGTTGAAATCCGTTTTTCCGACTTTTTGCGACGCCGTCATTTCTTTCATGAAAGATGCGCCGTGATCAGCCACGGACTCATCAAAAAAGATGTGGTTCCGCAGAGAGAAATCGATTTAGCCCTTGGGCGAAAGGCCAGGTTTGCAGAGAACCCACTCAAGCACACGTATAAGGAGTGAGACGATGGCTAAGAGGGGAGAGACAAGAGATGCGGTCGAAATCCTTCACGGCCGTTATATCAAGGATCATCCTGAGCGAGAGGCGTCACTTGAAGTCGAACGAGTTAACGCGGAAGTGGCTCAACTCATCTATGACCTTCGAAAAGAAGCTGGTTTGAACCAAACAGAACTCGCCGAGCTGATAGGTACGACACAATCAGTAATCAGTCGGCTTGAAGATGCCGATTATAATGGGCACTCATTGTCTATGCTCAGCCGGATCGCGCGAGCGTTGAACCAAAAACTCACGGTAGTCATGACAGCGAAAGAGCCGGAGACTGGAACACTCCGTCAGGCCTTTCATTTATGTATGCAAATGTTAAGGCGCTATCACGGCTTAACGATTGACGCACTGGCGAAGGAAGCCGATATCGACCGGGAGGAGCTCATCGGAATCGAACGGAACGTCGCCTACCGGCCTACGCCGTTGACCTTACACAAGCTGAGTCGGTTTTACCGCATCCCTCAGAGAAGGTTGGCAGTGTTAGCCGGAGCCGTCCAAGACGTGCCCCAGGACGTAGAGCAACAGGCTTCACGTTTCGCGGCGCAGGCTGAGTCATTCGCGAAGCTGAGTGAAGAAGAAGAGGAAATAGTCGACCAATTTGTCAGATTTCTCAGATCGGAGAATTAGGAGAAAGGCCTTTCCAACGCCACACCCCTCATCGCCTAGAAAGTCCCGCCTCACTTTGTTAGCATCTGAGGTTCACGTGTGATAATAGGAGTCTCTCAGGATGGCAACGATTAAAGAAGCCGCTGCCCAGCAAGCGCAGACGATTCTCGAACAATTCCCGGAACGGACGTCGGCGTCCATTCCGCTGCTTCATCTGGCCTGGAAAACCTACGGCTGGCTGCCGCCGGAAGCGCTGGAGGAAGTCGCCGACCTGGTGGGGCTCTCCCCGGCCCAGGTACAGAGTATCGCCAGCTTCTATACAATGTTTCCGTTGGAGCAGCGCGGGAAGTACCATATCGAGGTTTGCGACAATATTTCCTGCGAACTCAACGGTGCTGATAAGATTAAAGACCATCTTCGCGACAGACTGGGCGTGGAATTCGGCCAAACAAGCTCCGATGGGCGGTTTACGCTCGACCATGTGGAATGCCTGGGGAATTGCTGCGAGGCGCCCTGCATGCAGATAAACGGCAAGGAATACGGCAACTTGACCCCCGAGAAAGTAGACGAGATTCTGGATTCTCTGGAGTGATGTTCTGACTAATGGCATCGACTGAAACCCGTATGTTCCTCGAAGAACTCGACTTGCAGCATACCTGCGGCCTAGAGGATTACCGCCGCCGGGGCGGCTACTCCGCCCTGTCGAAATGTCTCCGCGAAATGCGTCCGGACGAGGTCATCGAAGAGGTCAAACAGTCCGGCGTGCGCGGACGAGGCGGCGCGGGGTTTCCCGCCGGCGTCAAATGGGGCTTTGTGCCGAAAACCGCGCCAAAACCGAAATACCTGGTCTGTAACGCCGATGAAGGCGAACCGGGAACGTGCAAAGACCGGATTTTGATGGAATTCGATCCGCACTGCGTGATCGAAGGGTGCCTGATCGCAACGTACGCGGTCGACGCTCATTACGCCTTTATCTATATTCGCGGGGAGTTTTGGCACATCGCCGATATCCTCGAAGAGGCTGTCAAAGAGGCCTACACCATGGGCCTGGCCGGAACGAACATCCTCGGGACAGATTTCTCCTGCGAAGTGATTGTCTACCGGGGTGCAGGCGCGTATGTCTGTGGAGAGGAATCCGGTCTCTTAACCTCACTCGAAGGCAAACGAGGCCATCCCCGCAACAAACCGCCTTTCCCCGCAGTCGAGGGGCTGTACGGAGCACCGACTGTTGTGAATAACGTCGAAACCCTCGCGGCTCTGCCCTACGTCATCCGTAACGGTTCGGCCTGGTATGCCTCGATGGGCACTGAGAAAAGCAAAGGCACGAAGCTGGTTTGTGTCAGCGGTCATGTCCAAAAGCCCGGTGTGTACGAGATCGAACTCGGCAAAATCACGCTCCGCGAGATTATCGATGACCTGGCCGGCGGAGTTCGAGAGGGGCACAAAGTCCAGGCAGTCGTTCCCGGCGGTTCCTCTATGCCGATTCTGCTTGCGGACCAGTTGGATATTCCCTACGACTACGAGTCGGTCCAACAGGCGGGCTCAATGCTCGGTTCCGGCGCGATTGTTGTGTTGGATGACTCCGTCGATATGATCGAATTCGCGTTGCGATTGGCGGAGTTCTACGAACATGAGTCATGCGGCCAATGTACGCCCTGTCGCGAAGGCACGAAGTGGCTGGTTCATATCCTCAAGGCGATCCACGAGGGGCACGGCCATCCCGACGATATACAAACCATGCGCGATTTGTTCGAAACGGAAATGACCTCAATCTGCCTGTTGTGGTCGGCTGTTGTCATGCCGGTCCGGGCGATTCTCGATAAGTACGAAGACCAGTTTCGCGAGAAGATCGCGAAAGGTACGCCGGATTTCTCCATGACGGGGATACCGGACAAACCCGTATCCGTGTTGAAAACATGAAAGAACCGCATTCCGGAACAGTAATCCGTCCTAAGGCACGCCCGTTCGGTGGGGACGTCTATCGGTTGGAATCCGAACCTGTCGAGGAGATTCAGAATCCGGTAACCGCCACGATCGACGGGATCGAAGTGACCGCAGAACGGGGTACAACCATCCTGGAGGCGGCCCGGCAAGCGGGGATCTATATACCTCATTACTGCTACCACCCGAAATTGACCATCGTTGCGAGCTGCCGGATTTGCCTGGTGGAAGTGGAGAAAGTGCCGAAACTGGTCCCTTCCTGTTCCACGCCGCTGGGCGAAGGCCAGGTGATTTATACGCAAAGCGAAAAAGCGCGCCGTGCCCGCGAGCAGCAAATGGAAGCGCTTCTTGTGAACCATCCGCTGGACTGTCCTGTCTGCGATCAGGCGGGACATTGCCAGCTGCAGCGCTACAGCATGGATCACGGGAGCCAGGACACCCGCTACCGGTTCCCCAAACGCACCTACCCGAAACCGGATCTCGGACCGTTCATCGATCTTGAACGAAACCGCTGTATCCTCTGCACTCGGTGTGTTCGATTTCTGGAAGAGGTGGCCGGCAACGCCGAACTCGGCGTCATGAACAGAGGTAACGACGCCTATATCGGGACATTCATGGAACAACCGATCAAAGGCGAATTCGCGGGGAACACTATCGATGTCTGCCCGGTTGGGAGCCTGACCGATAAGGTGTGGCGGTTCCGTTCCCGGATCTGGGAAATGCAGGCGGTACCATCGATCTGTCCGCACTGTGCTGTGGGATGCAATGTGAACATCGACCGGCGAAAACGATCTCACGAGATCCTGCGTGTCACTCCCCGGATTAACCCTCGTGTGAACGATGAATGGATCTGCGACAAAGGGCGATTCGGATTCGATTTTGTTAACGCCCGCGACCGTGCCCGCAGTACATTGGTCAAGAAAGAAGGAACACTCGAGCCATTACACGCGCTCAACGTATTCAGTCTTATCGGCGACCGCTGGAAAGCAATCCGCGATCAACACGGTCCGGAAGCGTTTGCGGGGCTTATCTCGCCTCGTCAATCCAACGAAGCCCTCTACCTATTTCAACGTTTCTTCCGCGAGAGCCTGGGCTGCGTCAATATCGACCACCGGATGGAGCATGTCGTCCTCGATTCGGAGGACGGTTACACACACTCCGTGCGGCTGGGCGCGCTGAACGATCCGCTTCACGAAATTCAGAAGGCGTCGACGATTGTGCTGATCGGTTCCGATCTTCCAAATGAACTGCCCATCCTGAATCTTCAGGTTCGAATGCGTGTGCGCGAGGGGGTTTCGCTCCTTATCGCGCATCGACGGGGAACCGGGTACAGCTCCCTGGCCGCACAGCACCTGATTTACCGCCCTGGAACGGAGACGCTTTTCGTTGCGGCTTTGTTTACCGTTCTCGCCCAGGAAAAAGGGGTCGATATTCCAGCGCCTTTGGCGAACATGTTCGCGGACTTCAACTGTGAAACCTCAGCCGAACAATGCGGAGTCGGGATGGAATCGTTGAGAGAATTCGCGCGAGAGCTGCTCGCCGCTTCAAACCCGACTCTAGTCGTCGGCGAAGAGGCGTGGGCTGCGACCGACGGAATCCAAATCGTGCGGGCGCTCGCGAATATCGCCCGGATGATCGGCCTGGACGATGGCAAACATATCGGCCTCAACCTTTTGTGCTCCCAATCGAACAGCCGTGGGGCAAACGATATCGGGGTTTATCCCCACATCGGGCCGGGCATGACTCAACCCGAACTGGAAGGACTCAATACACACCGGATTTTGCAGGCGGCAACCGAAGGCAAAGTCAAATCGCTGCTACTTGTCGGCGAGGATCTGCTTGCGCGGTATCCGGACCGGGCGCTTGTCGAGGAAGCACTCGACAAAGCGGAATTCATCATTGTCGCGGATACGTTCGTTCATGAAACCGCCGAGGCCGCGGATGTCTTTATCCCCATCGTGCCGTTTACCGAGACCGACGGGACCTACACCAATGTATCCGGACAGATGCAGCGCATCCAAAAAGCTCTTGAACCGATTCCGGGCACAATTCCTACATGGTTGTTGATTTGGAAACTCGCGGAGCAGTTCGGCGCGGACTGGGGGGCACCGTCGCCCGAGTTCACCTTCTACCGAATGACAGACTCGGTCCAGTCTTACAAAGGGGCCAATTGGGAAGCGCTGGCAGAGACGGAGTGGTTCACTCGGTTGGACGCGGAAGGAACTTTATTTGGCTCGGAAGGTCGCGATTATCTCCCGTTCGAGATTACGCCTGTCCCTGAAGGCGAGGGATTCTGGCTCCAGCGTGGACCGTTTCTGTGGGACTGCAAAGGCGACGCCGCCCAAACGCCCGCACATGTGGCGCGAAGTGAGCCCTGCCGGGCGATACTTGCACCGAAGGACGTCGAAACTCACGGTCTTTCAAACGATAAGCCGATAGTGATTCAATCCGATGGCGGTTCCATTACGATACCATTTTCGGTCGATGACTGTGTACCGGAAGGAAGCGTCGTACTCTTAGGAGAGTATGACGGGGTCGGTCTGAACCGATTGACGTCGCGAGGAGCGTATCGAGTAAAGATCTCACAAGAGGGGGCGTCATAGATCAGTCTTCAGCCCCCTGTGTACGCAACGTCGTAGGCTCAAGGGAGGGCGAGGCTCCCGCCGAGCCGTTGGTGCCGAACGGAGATGACGGCTCATCGGGAGATTCGCCCTCCCGGCTGACGCACCGGCAGAAGGTGGGCGGGGTTAACGAAGGGAAGTATCAACCCCCTCCTACACCTCCCCCGGTCTCGGGGGAGGAAATGAAACGGACCGTACCAGTTGGGACCGTTATTCGTTTCAGTTTCCCTCCCCAAGAGGGACACGCTTGCGTGGCCGCAATAGGGTGAGGGTTCGGGTGGGGTTGAAAATAGAGAACATAGATTCGATTAAGAAGATTCATGGAAATCCTGCAAACTCTCCTCATACACCTCATCAAAATCGGCGTCGTATTCGGCGTCCTGATGGGTTGTGTCGCTTACATCGTGCTCGTTGAGCGCAAGGTTTTGGGCCATATCCAGGGGCGCTGGGGGCCGTATCGCGTCGGATGGCACGGATTGCTGCAGCCGATAGCCGATGGCTTGAAACTCTTCCTCAAAGAAGATGTAACTCCCCTCAAAGTAGATAAACCACTCTTCTTCCTGGCACCGATCCTGTCGATGGGGCTGGCCATCGCCGCCATCGCGGTTGTGCCGTTTGGAGACACATGGGACTGTTTCGGGCTCCTCGACGAGCCGATTCTGCTTCAGGTCGCGGATATCCACGGCGGGATCTTATTCATTCTGGCCTTGGGCTCCCTCAGCGTGTATGGGATTTTCCTTGCGGGCTGGAGTTCGAATAACAAGTATTCGCTTCTGGGCGCTCTCCGATCCTCGGCCCAGATGATCAGTTACGAACTGGCACTTGGTCTCGCGATTGTCGTTGCGTTGATGGCGGCAGGCGATCTATCGCTACGGCATATCGCTCTCTCCCAGGGCGAGAGTTTCTGGAACTGGTGGATTATCAGTCCGAAGTGGTTTGTCATTCCCGGAGTTTTGGGCTTTTTCCTATACATGATCTCTGCATTTGCCGAAACCAACCGCATTCCGTTCGACCTTCCGGAGGCCGAGACCGAGCTGGTTGCGGGGTATCATACAGAATACAGCAGTATGAAATTCGCAATGTTCTTCATGGCGGAATATTGCCACATGATCGTCGTGTCCTCGATCGCCGTCACATTGTTTCTTGGCGGATGGCATGCACCCTTCGAATTCCTGCCGTCCGGCGGGCTATTCGGTCCGATATGGTTCGGTCTCAAGGTGTTCCTACTCTTGTTTGTTTTCATTTGGGTTCGTGGTACGCTGCCGAGATTTCGGTACGACCAATTGATGAGTTTCGGATGGAAAGTCATGCTTCCTCTTGCTTTGGTGAATGTATTTCTCGCAGGTGGAGGCATTTTGTTGTACGAGATGTTGAAAGGTTGATTCGAAACGTCCGGGACAGGATACGGGCGTGACTCATGTCATTACGGCAAATTCTCCGCGAGAGCCCGCCGGGAGGGCGAGGCTCCCGCCGAGCCGTTGGGTCCAAACAGAAAAGACGGCTCATCAGGAGATTCGCCCTCCCGAACAGAAACAACGAGACTACACCGTAATGATGTGAACGAGCTGAGTTAGGCGATGCTGAACACGCTTTATTTTTGGATTTTTGCAACCATCGCGGGATTATGCGGTCTTGGAGTGATCCTCTCCCGCAATCCGATGCACAGCGCCATCTCGCTGGTGATTACGATGGTCTGCATTGCCGCGCTTTTTCTCCAACTCCACACAGAGTTCCTCGCCTACATACAGATCATTGTTTATACGGGCGCTGTGATGGTTCTAATTGTGTTCACGATCAGTATGCTCAATTTGCGGCTCAGCCCGCCCTTGTCGCTGCGCGTGAGCCGCAAATGGGGAATTGCGTTGGCCGTTGTTTTTCTCGTTCTCTTCGCTGTGTATCAATATTTGGATAAATCTTACGGCTTCGGCGGCCCTTTCCGGCCGAGTGTCCCGATGGAATGGGGCAATGTCCGGATGGTCGCGTACAGCCTTTTCACCACGTATCTCTTTCCGTTCGAATTCGTCGGTCTGTTGCTGACGGCGGCGGTGATTGGTGCGGCCATTATTGCTCGGCGCGAGCCCCCACGGCCCGGAGAACAGGAGGAGGCGGAATGATCAGCCTGACCCACTTCCTGTTCTTATCGGGTTTTCTTTTCACGCTCGGTGTGATCGGAGTAATGATCCGTCGGAACGCGATCATCCTGCTGATGTCCATCGAGTTGATGTTGAACGCGGGAAACCTTGCTATCGTGGCGTTTGCCCGATTCCAGCCGAGCTCTCCCACGGCAGACAATGGTTTGATTCTCGTATTCATTATCATGGCTGTCGCCGCGGCAGAGGTCGGGATCGGTCTGGCGATTTTGATCAATTTGTTGAGAGAAAAAGGAACCCTCGATGCGGACGAGATTAATCTGATTCGAGGGTGAGAATACCAAACTTATCAACCCCACCCGAACCCTCCCCAATCTTGGGGAGGGAAAGAGAAGAGGGTTTCAAGACAGTCTCCGGGGCTTCGCGCTCTCGTGGATCGGCGCGACGGAGAGATAGAGTAGCGAGAACGATATGGGCACAATACCCGTACCACAGCTCGGATTCGCCGGGATTATGCCGGAACTGATTTTGGCGATCACCGCCGTGGTTATCCTGCTGATGGAAATGCTGGCAGGGGATCGCGAGGCGCGTGGTGCGGTCGAGCTGACAGTGGCGGGAATTCTTCTGGCGTTTCTGGCGACATTCGGTGCCAGTGGAAAACTGATCTTCTCCGCCATGTTGATCAACGATGGGTTGTCGGCGGTTCTGGACCGGGTGTTCCTACTGGCGGCGCTGCTTGTGACATTGATGAGCCGCCCCTATCTGGTGCGTCATGGGGTCGCCCGGGGGGAGTACTTCGTGCTCTTGCTGCTCGCGACCATCGGAATGATGGTTATGGGGGCCGCAATGGATCTCATCACCATCTTCCTCGGCCTGGAAATGCTGTCGCTGTGTTTGTACGTCCTGGCGAGCTTCCTCAAACGACAATCCGAATCGATTGAGGCCGGATTCAAGTATTTTATTCTCGGCGCGTTCGCATCGGGCTTCCTGGTCTACGGAATGGCTTTTGTGTATGGCGCGCTGGGGACGACAAACCTGGCAACAATTGCGGAAACGGTTCGTGCAGGCGCGGGGACAACACCGTCAACGCCCACACTCGCGTTCGGCCTGGCGCTGATTCTGGTCGGGATCGGATTCAAAATTTCTCTGGTGCCGTTCCATATGTGGGCACCGGATGTTTATTGCGGTGCACCTACACCGGTGACCGCATTTATCGCGACCGGATCGAAGGCTGCCGGGTTTGCCGCACTTCTGCGGATCTTTACATTGACACTGCCGCAAAGCTACGAGTTCTGGGGCACGGCGATCTGGGCGCTGGCTTTGATAACGATGGTTCTCGGCAACTTCTTTGCGCTGGCTCAGGTCGATATCAAACGAATGCTCGCCTACTCCTCTATCGCGCATGGCGGCTATTTGGCGATGGCATTTCTGTCGAAAGCCGACGTGGGAATCAAAGCGCTCGTCTTTTATTTGTTCGCGTATGTGTTGATGACGGCAGGCGCTTTCGGTGTCGTTGCTCTCACCGGCAAACGCGAACGTCGCCTGATCAGCGAATATGCAGGACTGAGCCGGGACAATCCCCTTCTGGCGGGTTTGCTCAGTCTGTTCTTGTTGTCTCTGGCGGGAATGCCGGGGACGGTCGGGTTTTTCGGTAAGTTTTATCTTTTTGCCGGAGCAATTCGTGCGGGATATCTCGGACTTGCGATTGTGGGTATTTTGACGACGGTGGTTTCTTTTTATTACTACTTGCAGGTCATTGTTTATATGTATATGCGGGACTCGGAAGAAGCATTTGAAACCGAACGGCTTGTGGGAACCGGCCGCGCTTCGTTGGTGATCGCGGCTGCCGGAGTGATTCTCTTCGGATGTTTCCCGGGGTTGATTTGGTCGACGATAGAAGGAAGCCTGCCTTTGTGGTAGGTGTGAGTTTTTGAGTTCAGGACGGGGTTGGTGGAACGTATTGTTTTCAACCCCCTCCTCTACGGCTCTCATGTTTGCCTTCGGCAAGCCATGAGACTCCACCCCCGATCTTCGGGGGAGGAACAGCACAACAGAACTGTTCTGTGCGGGTAGCCCCGATTGCTTGTCAATCGGGGTGCCGAAGGCACAAGAGGAAAGCAGAAACAACGGTAAAGAAGGCATGAGCGAACTCTGTCAAACGATCTTGCTCGGTGAAGTTCAGCGAATGGCCGGACACGCGCAGGCCGTCGAAGGCTTCCGTCTGGTTTCGCTCGTATGGCTCGTTCCTCTCTTTCCCGCCCTCGCCACGATTATCAATGGACTCCTCGGCAGGCGGTTCATACGAGAACGTACCGGTACTATCGCCACGTGGGCGATGTTTGGGTCGCTCATCGTTTCTATCGTCTGCATATACGACATCATCAAAACCGGCGTTCCCTATGAAGCCGATTACTACACGTGGATCGCGGCGGGTGCTCTGCAACTGCCGATCGGGTTCTATGTAGATCAACTCACGGCTGTGATGCTTTTCGTCGTGTCCGGCGTCGGCACGGTTATTTTCCTTTACGCCATCGGTTATATGCACGGGCACCCGGGCTACTGGCGGTTTTTCACCTTTATGCCGCTTTTTGCAACCATGATGTTTCTGCTGGTGTTGGGAAACACACTCCCGTTGCTCTTCGTGGGATGGGAAGGCGTCGGGCTCTGTTCTTATCTTCTCATTGGTTACTTCTATGATCGGGATTACGCCGCGCAGGCGGGCCGGAAAGCGTTCATTGTCAATCGAATCGGCGATTTCGGGTTCCTTCTCGGGATGCTTCTTTTGTATTGGACGCTGGGCTCGTTGCGGTTCACCGACATATTCCATCAGGCTCCTCAGGTATATGCCGCCGGTTCGTTGATGGTCACTGCGATCACGCTGCTGCTGTTTGTGGGCGCCACCGGCAAATCTGCGCAAATTCCGCTGTTTGTCTGGCTCCCTGACGCGATGGCGGGACCGACACCGGTCAGTGCGCTGATTCACGCGGCGACGATGGTCACCGCGGGTGTGTATATGATCGCCCGGCTGAATATTCTCTACTGTCTGGCTCCGATAAGCCTTTTGGTTGTTGCGACGGTCGGAATACTAACCGCTTTGGTCGCTGCTGCAATTGCTCTCACGCAGCGTGAAGCCAAGAAAATCCTCGCATATTCCACGATCAGTCAGTTAGGATATATGTTCGCAGGTCTGGGAGTCGGAGCGTTCGGTGCGGGTATTTTCCACCTCATGACCCATGCATTCTTCAAGGCCTGCCTGTTCCTGTGTGCAGGCAGCGTTTTGCACGCGTTTCACGAAGATCGGGATTTAGATATCTTCAAGGCGGGCGGTCTGCGATGGTATTTACCCATGACGCGGCTGACCTTCCTGATCGCGACAATCGCAATTGCGGGAATTCCGCCGTTCGCCGGGTTCTTCTCGAAAGATGAAATCCTGTTTAAGTCATTCGAAAGCGGTCATATTCTCATCTGGTTGATCGGGCTGACCGCTGCGTTCTGTACGGCTTTCTACATGTTCCGATTGTATAGTCTGCTGTTTTCCGGTGAGTTCCGGGGGACGGAACACGAGCGGCGACACCTTCACGAATCTCCGTTCATTATGTGGTTCCCGCTGCTGATCCTTGCTTTCTTGTCCTTCGTCGGCGGCTGGATCAACATACCCGGCCTTTTCCCGAAATTTCACGAGTTCCTGCATCCGGTGTTCGCGGAGGGGCATCATCTGGCGGAGGCCCACGCCGAACTTGCAGGTGCGACCTATTGGGAGATCGGGCTGGCCGTTCTGTCGGTTCTCGTAGCCGCCGCGGGCATCGCCCTGGCGAGATGGCTGTATGTATGGTCTCCCGGCGCGGCGGACAAAATCGCCGAAACCGTGCCCGCTGCATACGACGCGTCCTACAACAAATTCTGGGTGGACGAAGCATACGATGCAACCATCATCCGGAATTTCTATCGACTCTGCCGGGCCTCTTTTTGGTGCGATAACCGGATTATTGTCGCAACCCTGAACGGGATCGGCTCTTTTGTCGGTTTTCTCGGCTCGGTCGGGGCGCGGATCCAGTCCGGGTATGTTCAACATTACGCGCTGGGCATGGTGATCGGGCTGATTTTCATCATTGTGGTGATGTTGCTGTGACAGCATGAAGTAAGAAGTTTTGGTGGGTTACGCTCCTTCAAGAGCGATCGACGATCCGGGAGCGTAGAATGTCGCTACCCCACCCTACAGTTGGTAGAAAGCAGTACTGTGAAGAGAAGGAATTTGCCTTAAGTAAGGCGGAACAAAGAGAAGAATGCTGCTGACATTTATTGTGTTCATACCTCTTTTGGGCGCTGCGTTTATCGCCCTCTTACCGCGTTCGAACGCACGGCTGATTCGCGACAGTGCGTTCGCTGTCGCGCTTCTCGATCTGCTTCTCTGCGTGGCCCTTCTCGTTACCTACAACTATAATGTCGAAGGGTTCGATCCCGCCCTGTCGGAATCCCACGCCTGGGTTCCCGCGCTCGGTATAACCTACTCACTTTCCGTTGATGGATTGTCTTTGGTGCTTGTGGCGTTGACCTGTCTGTTGTCGGCGATCTCGGTCCTCTGTTCCTTCAGCCAGATCACCGACCGGGTAAAAGAGTATTACTTCCTTCTATTGCTTCTTGAAACCGGCATGTTGGGAACGTTCCTCGCCGCCGATTTATTCTTGTTCTTCGTGTTCTGGGAACTCATGTTGATTCCCATGTATTTCCTGATCGGTGTTTGGGGGCACGGTCAACGGATCTATGCCAGTATCAAGTTTTTCCTCTATACGGCGTTTGGATCGGCATTGATGTTGATCGCGATTCTCTGGGTCTATTTCATCGCGTGGGATGTGAATGGTTCGCCGTCTTTCGCCCTCGATACTTTCTATCAGTTGAGTTTTGCCCGGACGGCACAGATATGGCTGTTCGCGGCGTTTTTCCTGGCGTTCGCCATCAAGATGCCGCTCTTCCCGTTCCATACCTGGCTTCCTTACGCACATACTGAGGCCCCCACCGCCGGGTCGGTGATTCTGGCGGGGGTTCTTCTGAAAACCGGGGTGTACGGGTTCCTTCGGTTTGCGCTGCCCATGTTTCCGGAAGGGGCGGAGTTTTTCTCGCCGCTCATCATGGTTCTCTCGCTGATCGGCATTGTGTATGGTGCGTTGGCGGCGATGGCGCAGCGCGATGTGAAACGTCTGATCGCCTATTCGTCGGTCAGCCACATGGGCATGCTGATGGTGGGTATTCTCGCGTTCAACGTGCAGGGTGTGGAAGGCGGAATCATCCAGATGATCAATCATGGCCTATCGACCGGCGGCTTGTTCCTGATCGTCGGTATGATCTATGAGCGGCGGCACACGCGCGATGTGTCCGAATTTGGCGGTCTGGCGCAGGTCATGCCGGTGTACGCGGCGTATTTCTCGATTATTATGCTTTCCTCGGTGGGGTTGCCCGGCCTGAACGGATTCATCGGTGAGTTTCTGATTTTACTCGGTTTAATGAAATGGTCGGTTCTCTGTACCGTCATCGCCGCAACCGGCGTGATATTGGGAGCCTGCTATATGTTATGGGTCTATCAGAAGATGATGTTCGGTCCGATTCGGGTGGAGGAGAACAAGAGTCTGCGGGATATCGTGGGACGTGAGATTCTCACTTTGCTGCCTTTAGTGTTATTCTGTTTCTGGATCGGTCTCAATCCGGGTCCCTTGCAGCGGACCATCGAACCGTCCGCACGGGCGATCGTGAGGATCATGGAGGAACACCGATCCACGACTACATGGGTAGAGAACTGGGCGGAGAAGACGCACGCAGAAGCAGTTCACCCTTCGACTGGACATTAACAACTGGAGGACTAACGATGTATCGGATCTCAGCGATTGCGCTGATCATTGTATTTTGCTTGGGCTGCGCAGGGGTATCGAAGACCAGCTCGTCCGCATGGCGGAAGACAAAGTCGGTCTTTGGAATCGAGAGTCAACCCGAAGACCGAAAAATCACCGTGGAAACCTATCCGCAACGAACAGTCGTCTCCACGAAAGACAGTCCGAACATGCAGGTCAAAACCGAACCGAAAAAGGTAGAGGTTCAGACCCGACCCGACACGGTGTCGACTCAGCCGTCCACCACTTCCGTTGAACCCGAGACCGATCAAGAAAACCTGACCCCGGAGGAACGGGCACTGCAGGAGAAGATCGACGAAAAGGTCGAGGAACTCCGCCGCAAACACAGCGGTGGCGGCCTGTTTGGCATATTCAAGTAACATGCCTCCTCCCCCCGAATTCGACCGTAGCGCCCGGGTTTATCTTGGGCGGTTTTCATCCAGGGCGACCGGACTATTCGTTTTCACTTCGCAGGGGCATTGACGCTGTGGGGTCGTGTTGCTAATCTTCTTCAGCTGAGCAAAAGGGTCCTTAGCTCAGTTTGGTTAGAGCGCTTGCTTGACATGCAAGAGGTCACTGGTTCAAGTCCAGTAGGACCCATTTCTTAACCTCCTTCCAAAAACATAAGTCCAATAAATTCGGCTTTCTTAGGCATTTTCTGGCTCTTCCTGACAATGTTATAACGTTAAGTAATTATAGAGATGAAGCGCATAGAAGTCAACAGGCTGAACACAAGACACAGGCTGAACACAAGATCATAGTGAGATCGAAGGCATCGAGAAATCTTCCTTTTCCTCTGATCAACTGAAGAGAATCTTGTCGAAAGGCCGATCGGCAACGGCCAAGCCTTCCCTTCGACGGGCTCAGCCCCCCCTCTGCGGATTTCACTGCCGAAGGAAGATACGCCGCCCTTGAGTGTTGCACAACAGAAGCGTTGCACAACAGAAGCGTTGCATGCAACAGTGGTCACCTGATTATCTGCGAATGGACGATTTCAGTAATCCCTTGAAAATAAAGAAGTTATTGCAAATACAACATTTTCTTTTCAATTGGCTTGTTTCTTGTATGTCCTTAATACGCGGATCACAGGGAGGAATTCAGCAGGATCGGCAACATCCAATCGAATACCTCATAAGTACCTTAGTAC
>CAZTDD010000154.1:0-14710 GCA_964612675.1 uncultured bacterium | reverse complement strand
AAAGGGAGATTGATGTTAACCACCCCCAAGCGGAGTTGGGGGTGGCACCCGGTGGAGGACCATCCGTTCAGGAAGTTGGAAGTTGAGGAAGTTGAAAGTAAAAACGCAAACCCAAAGCGCCGCCGGTGGCAGCGCACTCCACATTAGGGGCAAGGGACGCCGTATTGGTGGGTATCGTGTTTGGGTTGCTCTTACTCGCCGAGGGCTTTTCCGATGGCCTCCATGACACGCCTTTCGCCGCTCTTCTTGGCGACATAGTCCTTCGCACCGAGCTTCAATGCGGTCATCACGGCACGTGAGGAGGAATCGCCGGTCAACATGATCACACGGACGCTCGGATCGATTTCCCGCAGCAGTCTCAGAATCGTCAACCCATTTCCGTACGGCATATCGATATCGAGAAGGACCAAGTCCGGTCGATGCTGAACGAACAGGTTTGCGGCTTCGAGACCGGTTTTGGCTTCCCCCGGTACGCAATGTCCATGCTTTGTCAAAATGTCGCGCAAGATCTTGCGAAAGAGTGGATCGTCATCGGCAACAACGACACTCCAGACCCGCTGTCGTTCAGGGCTCATTGATGTATTGTTTCACTCCCAGGAATAGAACAGCTCGTTCTGTATACAGAAATACCACGGTTTGTCCGACACGCTCAAGCGAAGTCTACGTGTGTCACGTCAAGCCGGCCGCCGGCGATGCTGCCGAAATACGGTCGACATGGAGGATTCCAGGGGGTTATTCCTTCTTTTCTTTCTGTTTCCGGGTTACCGTCCGATGGACGGCAATCCTGACCTGTCCATGCAGATCATGGTCATGGAAGTCGGAATGTACGATTCGACCCGTGCGGATATCGTACTGGACGGTCCCGGAATCCATGGTGCCCTTGCTGCGATTCTCCTTGGTTTGAAGTGAAAAAGAGACCTCCCAGAGAGAAGGTTCGCCGCTGGGATCGGGCTGGATTGGTCTTTCCAGACGGATTTCCTTAACATACAGCCAAGCCATATCGGTGTTCTCCATACACGGTATTCTGTTTAAGGATTCCCCGAAGAATGGCGGTAGTATACACGATTTTGGTGCAAGAGGCGTTAGTTCTCCCCCTCTTTTCTTATGGAGAGAAGCGTGTCCGATTCCGCTCCCGACCCATCCGATGTTTGTCGAATGCAAGTTGTCAGAGTCTCTGACCGCCATGCCGGCCGCCGGATCGATATTGTTTTGAGCGAAGAGATCCCCGATCTTTCTCGCGAGCGAATAAAATCTCTTCTGAAAGACTCCAAAATCAGCCGTGACGGTCAGGTGGTAACGAAACCCAGTACCCCTGTCCGTGCCGGAGATCGTATCGAGGTGCGTTTGCCGCCTCCCGTTCCCTCTGGGGTTGAGCCGGAACCGCTTCCGCTGGATATCCTTTTCGAAGATGAACATCTTGCCGTGGTGAACAAACCGCCGGGGCAGGTGGTTCATCCCGCGGGGCCGCTTCGGACAGGGACGCTTGTAAATGCTTTGCTGCACCATTTCGGGGATCTGTCCACAATCGGGGGTGTGACGCGGCCCGGAATTGTCCATCGGCTCGATAAAGAAACCTCAGGGCTGTTGATTGTTGCAAAGAACGATCTGGCACATCAGTCGCTCTCACAGCAATTCAAATCCAGGAGGATCCAGAAGACCTACTGGGCGCTGGTTCATGGCGTTCCGCGAGAGAGAAAAGGGCGGATCGACCTGCCTATCGGGCGGCATCCGAGGGATCGTAAGCGATTCGCGGTGTTGAACGGCGGAAGGGATGCGATTACGGAATGGAGGCTTCTCGGCAGCAAGGCGGAGGTCGCCTGGGTCGAGGTTTCGATCCTGACGGGGCGTACCCATCAGATTCGGGTTCACCTGCGTCACTTGGGGCATCCCGTCCTCCGAGATTGCCTGTACGCTTTCCGAAACACGCGTCTTCGCGGACGTTGGGCTTACCTGCTCAAGGATTACCCGGGAATCCTGCTTCATGCCTACCGCGTAGGCTTCACACATCCAGCCTCTGATGTAATGATGACCTTCGACGTGAATCCTCCAGGGGAATTCCAGACAGCGATCGATGAGATCAAAGGATCATAGATAGATGGCGGATACGATTTTGCTTTTATCGCGCGATGACATCGACAGGACGCTCCAGCGAGTTGCTCACGAGATTGTGGAAAAAACGCGCAAACGGGCGGTTCCTGCCTTAGTCGGTATCAAAACCCGCGGAGAGATCCTCGCGGTACGGTTGAAGCCTTTGTTGGAGAACCTGTTTGAAGCGCCGGTGGAGACGGGCGCGCTGGATATCGGTCTGTATCGCGACGATGTAGAGATGGGCACCGGTTTGCCGGAGATACGCAGCACCGATATCGATTTTGACGTACAGGGGCGGCATATCATCCTGGTGGACGATGTTCTGTATACCGGAAGAACGGTTCGCGCGGCCCTAAATTCACTATTCGACATGGGACGGCCGCAGCGGGTCGCATTGGTCGCGCTAGTCGACCGGGGACATCGAGAGCTGCCGATTCGGCCGGATTACATCGGTCGCCAGGTGAACACAGGGAGTCACGAGAAGATCAAAGTGAAGCTCTCGGAGGTGGACGACGAGGAGGCAGTCTATTTGATTCGTTAGTGGTTCCGGTGGGTTACGCTCCTCGACAGCGAATCTGTCAATCGAAGGCAGATCATGTCGCTAACCCACTCTACATGGTGAACGCTCGTTCTTGTTCGAATTACGGACAAGCCGGTCGGGGGCTCGGAATGATTAGAAAGCGTCGAGTGGACGAAAATGCGAGATCGAACATGACAGCACAATTTCCTTATCATCATTTACTCGGTCTGAGGGATATTCCCCGAGAGACGATTGAACTGATTCTCGATACCGCACGGGCGATGAAAGAGATCCATAGCCGGAAGGTGAAGAAGGTCCCGACGCTTCGCGGCAAGATTGTTGTCAACCTTTTTTATGAACCCAGTACCCGAACGCGGACTTCCTTTGAACTCGCCGCCAAACGCTTGAGCGCGGACGTGGTCAGTATCGCGACGACGACCAGCAGCGTGGTCAAAGGAGAGAGTCTACTCGATACGGCTCGGACGGTCCGGGTCATGGGCGCAGACGTAATCGTCATGCGTCACTCTTCGTCCGGCGCGCCGCACTTGCTTGCAGAGAACCTGGACATCTCGATTGTGAATGCCGGGGATGGTATCAACGAGCATCCCACGCAAGCACTTTTGGATCTGTTTACGATTCGAGAGCACAAAGGGCAGATCGAAGGGCTTACAGTAACCATTGCCGGAGACATTCTGCACAGTCGCGTCGCCCGATCCAACATGTGGGGACTTTTGACCATGGGGGCGAAAGTGCGCATGGTCGGACCGCCCACGCTGATCCCGCGCGACGTTCGAGAACTGGGAGTTGAGGTCTACTCCGATTTCGATAAAGCGATCGACGGTGCGGATGTGATCAATCTGCTTCGCATTCAGAAAGAACGGATGACGGGCAATTTCTTTCCGAATCTACGCGAGTACAACCTTCTTTACGGTATGGATTCGGACCGGCTGGCGAGAGCCAAGCCGGGCGTTTTGATTATGCATCCGGGACCGATCAATCGAGGTGTTGAAATCAACTCCGACGTGGCGGACGGACCATCGTCTGTAATTCTCGAACAGGTAACAAACGGTATCGCGGTGCGAATGGCGGTTCTGTATCTTCTTTCGAGCAATCAGAAGAGCCGCACAAGTTCCGGTGAGGAGACATCGCTTCTGTGGGAGGCTGCGACGTAGAGTAGTGTTGCAGGTATCTCGTAACTTATCGTCATTGCGAGCGAAGCAATCTCAATAGGTTATGAGATCGCTTCGTCGCTTCGCTCCTCGCGATGACGGTGAGAGGAGGCCCGAATCCATCGCAAACAGTCCGGGCACCAAAATGGAGTCATGAATGGAGTTATGGACATTACAGTAGAGTCCTGGGCTCCTCAATAGAGTCCTGGGCAGTACAAAACGATGGGGATTTCTGACAAGTAGGAAGTGAGATAGAGGATTATGGCCGGGAAGAAAGAAGAAATCGTTCTGATAAAAAATGTACGGCTGCTCGATCCAGCGTCCGGCCGTGATGAAACCGGTTCCGTGCTCATCAGGGATGGCAAGATCGAAGAGGTCGGCAAGGCCGTCGATTCGAAGTCGAACGGCGCGGAAATTGACGCGAAGGGGATGTGGCTGTTCCCGGGCCTGGTCGATATGCACGTCCATCTGCGGCAGCCGGGGCAGGATTCGAAAGAGACGTTTCAAACCGGAACGCGTGCAGCCGCGGCGGGCGGTGTGACCCGTGTGGTTACAATGGCCAACACAATCCCCGTGATCGACAATAAGACCGGTGTCGAATTCGTTGTGGAACGGGCGATCAGTGAGGGATGCATACATGTACATCCGGTCGGCAGTGTAAGCAAAGGCCTGAAAGGCGAAGAGATCTCAGATGTGGGGGAGATCATCCGCGCCGGTGCTGTGGCTCTTTCGGACGACGGGCATTGCGTGATGAACAGTCAGCTGCTTCGCCGGGTGATGGAATACTCGACGATTTTCGATGTACCGATTATTTCGCATTGTGAAGATCACGATCTGTCGGCCGGCGGAGTCATGAATGAAGGCAGACTTTCGACGTTCATGGGGCTGCCGGGGATTCCGGCGGAGGCCGAAACAACGATGGTGTCGCGTGATATTCTGATGGCCAAGAAAACGGATGCGCGTGTGCACATCGCACACGTCAGCTGCGCCGAGTCGGTGGATCTGATTCGCGCATACAAGAAGCGGGGAGTGCGGGTGACGGCTGAGACGGCTATGCATTACCTATTGCTTACCGAAACGGCTGTGGAAGGTTATAACACCAGCGCAAAGATGAAACCGCCGCTCCGAACCGAGGAGGATCGCCTGGCCATCCTGGAGGGAGTGCGTGACGGGACGATCGATGTGATCGCGAGCGACCACGCGCCTCACACGCGCGGCGAAAAGTCCCAGGAATTCGATTATGCCCCGTTCGGTATTGTCGGTCTCGAAACGACACTGCCGTTGATGTTTACATATCTGACCAAAGAAGGCCTGGAGATTCTCGATCTTCTGTCGCGCATGACTGTTCACCCGTGTCAAATTCTCAAACTGCCCGAACCGAAACTGGAAGCCGGGGCCGATGGTGATTTGACGCTATGGAATCCGGAAACGGAATCCGAAATCGACAGGGATCGGTTTTTCAGTAAGGGGCGAAACACACCATTCCACGGTTGGAAGGTTCAGGGGCGTGTGGAGGCGACTCTGGTGAACGGACGTTTTGTTCATGCCGCTCCCGACGGTCCTGCAGCTGACCGGTTGTTATCTTGATTTCCTCCGAACAAATGGATTAGTCAGGTGCCGAAAGTCGCGTTTATTGATCTCACGTTCAATTGGCCACCCGTCGGCGGCTGTTGGATCGACACGTTTCATATCCTGACAGGATTGCAGGACAGCGGGATTGAAGTGCGGCTTTTTGTGCCTCGCTTCGAGACCTACTATCCGCGAGGGACGATCAAAACGGACCTGCCCTTTCCTGTTACGCTGATCCCCTTCAATCGATTGACGTATAACTTCGTGAATGTGCGACGCCGGTTCCAAGCGGTTGTGAAAGAGTTTGAACCGGATCTTGTTTTCATCGGCGACGGGTATGCAATGAAAGCGCATCTACTCGATATTTACGACCCGGCGCGTACGATTCTCCGGTTCTATGCCTATGAGATTCTGTGTACAAATTTGCATTATTATCGCTATCATGAGAACCGAATCTGTGAATACGGTTTTCTGGACGATCCCGACGAATGTCGGCGGTGTTGGTTTCGGCGAGTGCCGTCTTGGGTTCGAGCACTGCAGATTCTTGTAGGCTGGCCGGAGCGGCATCCGGTTCTTCATTTCTCTCAGGAGGCGATCGCCGCTAGGGCGTTTACGAAGCAATATTGGACGCGCTTGAAGGAGAATCTGCAGCGTTTAGGTTGTGCGATCGTGTATAATTCGTTCATTGCTTCTTTCTTGCGTCCCTATGTGGAGGACGTCCGAGTTATTCCGTCAGGCGTAGATACGGAGAAGTTCAGGGAACCGGATTCGATTTCGCTTGCAGACGGGTCGCCGGGGCGGCCCGTGCGTGTTTTTCTCCCCGGGCGTGCAAACGATCCTCTCAAAGGACTCGACACTCTCCGGGAAGCGGCCTGTATGTTGAGAGAGAAGGGGATCGAGCTGGAGGTTCATTACACGGCCGCTATGGAGGGACCTCGGCCGGAACCGTGGATGGTGAATCACCACTGGGTGGCACATGACGAGTTGCCGGCGCTCTATCGCGATATGGACATTGTGGTTGTTCCCTCTACGTGGGTGGAGCCGTTCGGGATCACGGCGGTGGAAGGAATGTCGGCAGGTTTGCCCGTGGTTGCTTCGCGCATCGGGGGGCTGGCCGAATCGGTAGTACATGGTCGGACGGGCTGTCATTTTGAAGCGGGTCGGGCGGACGATCTTGCGAATCGGCTGGAGTCTCTCATCCGGTCTCCGAAAGGACGAGCCATTCTGGGAGCCCAGGGTTCTCGGAGAGCCCGGGATGTTTTTGATTGGAAGAAGATAGTCGAGCGGCACTACCTTCCATTAGTCTCTGAGCTGATTGAAAAGTCTACAAGGAATTGACGGTCGAGATGGCTAGCAGGGAACGACGATATATTCGCACGATACGGGCGGTTGAAGACCTTTTGCTGGAATGTCTTGCACAACCCACCGCCGAGAACATGCGGCGCATTGAGGAGATCGGCGAGCGGTTCCCGGAGCTGGATAAATTGCACGTTGGGCACAAAGTATTTCTTCGGAAACCCGTTCCCGCCGATCCGTGTATCGTCTTTATCGAGTCGTTTGCAAGTGTTCGCGAGTCGGTTCCCGAGAGCATCGCGGTGTATCTGGTCTCTTCGGAGGAGATCCGAGAAGGGCAGGCGGGACTCCAGAAGATTTATCACCGTCGGTTGGAAGATCTTTGATCGGGAATTGCCCGCGGGAATTTCGGTTATCACTCGTCATCTGGCTCTGGAGGTTGAGATGTTTCGACGGCGAATCTTGCCATTTTTGCTTTTTCTTTTCTGCTTGATCCTCGGAATTGTTTGTCTCATGGCCATGGAGCTTCGGGATGTGGTATTGCTGTTGACAGGAGCCATCCTTCCGCGGGTCGTTGTCTGGATTGTCGAGATCTTCGAGGTGCCGGTATTGTATGGACCTTTGGCCGGCATCAGCGGTCGGTGGGAGACTGTTTGGACCTGTGAACGAGAGGGACAGGAGCCGGACCGGTATCCGGACATTCTGCGCCTTTACCGAATCGGCGCCACGATTTGGGGGCGATGCCGTTTTTCGAATGTCGATCGACCGTATGTTTTGCGTGGTCGCCTGGTGCGGGGAGGGATGGTGAGCGGCCGTTGGAAGTCCAGCCAACGCGGTTCGGATTACCATGGGGTTTTTATCCTTCAGATGGGCGAGGAGAAAGACAGATTGACGGGCTCGTGGTTGGGAACCAGCGATCATCTGGGGACTCGGCGGGGCGAATGGAAATGGCGGCGATAGGCGGGCAAACGTTACGGTTCGTACACGGGTGTGACTTGACAACAACAGCGAGTGTGGCGATGGTATCGTATGTTTGTTGGGCGATTAGCTCAGCTGGTTAGAGCGCCAGTATCACAAACTGGAGGTCCCCGGTTCAAGTCCGGGATTGCCCATGGCCTTTCGGTTGCGGGAGCCTCCCGGACTTTCCCATTGCTCGACTTTTCTGCGCAAATCTGAAACGTACATTTACGGTGCGCGAGAGACGATCCTTTATCGCGACTCACGAACAGTCTCACTCGGATGCAGGCGCGTCAACTCCTCGATTTCCGGGGGAAGGTCGACGTACTTGTCCACAAGACCGAGTTGTTTCACGATTCCACTCGCAAGACTAACTAACCCGCGAGGGACACAAACATTGATCTCGTTTCCGTGACCGCCGGGTTCTTTGACGTGGACCTTTACGTACCCGAGGTCTCTCCTCGTTTCAGCTGTGGTGGGAGCCAGATAAACGCGAATATGATCCCGACCGGTTACGCACACGATATCCTCTCCATCCATCTTCTGTAGCTCGGCAACGATTGTCTCCGGCGTCAGTTGCAGTTCGTTGCACAACCGGCGGATCTCGCCGGGCATGACATCGAACACGGAGTCGAGGAGTGACAGGGGAACCGACACGTCGACAGCCGCTCCGTTCGCCTGGTGCGCTTCGATGCGGAGTAGGGAATCCCCCCTGACCGGCGAGGATGCGACCTTATACGCCATCTGGAGCGAGAAAACCATGAACAGACTTACGAGCAGACCGACTTTCATGAGAGTCTTCAGTTTCTTTACCATCGTTGTTTCCTTTCTTCGACTTCTTTCGTTTCACCGAGGATGTATTGCGGAAATGAGATGATCGGACGTCTATTCCGCAAACAGTACAAAGGACTTTCCGGTACCGGCCGGATGGGGTTGGCGACCATCTTGATTTGATGCTCTTTCCACGCATCTACCTTCTTATACGAGGCTGTCGAGCGTTTCTTTCAATCCAGCGAAATAAAACGGGTGGGTTTGCGGGGAGGAGAAATTCCGAGAGTGGGTGGATGTTCCCAATCGGGTGCAACGAGTTCTCTATTCTTCCCATCCATCCAGGTCGAGGAGACCCAACTTCGCGGCATAGCGAACGAGATCAATCTCGCCGCGAAGGCCCAGTTTGCCGAGAAGGCGGCCGCGATGGTTTTCTACAGTTTTGGAGCTGATGGAAAGGCGCTCGGCGATACTTTTCGTCGTCATGCCTTCAGCCAACAGGCGAAGAACTTCCTGCTCCCGTCTGGTCAGCTTGGCGTAAGGCGTGTCATAGAGGCGAAGTTGTTGGAGATACTCCTGCGAAATATCCTTCAGGATACTGTAAGAGAGATTCTGATCGATAAACAGTTCGCCTTTGGAGACTGCCTCCAATCCCTTCAGCAGCATATCGGAAGTCGAGTCTTTGACGACGTATCCTCTCGCTCCCGCATCCAGGGCTTTTGTGATGTAGCCGATCTTGGAGTGCATGCTGACGACGAGGATCTCAACAGTCGGCCAGCGCTTTCGTATCTCGCGGCAAAGTGCGATGCCGTTCTTTTCCGGTAAGCAGATATCAAGAATCGCGACCTTGGGGAGATGTTTATCCGTAAGTTCGAGTGCTTGTTCAGCGGAGCCCGTTTCGGCAACAACCCGAAATCGTCCGTCAGATGCAATGATGGCCTTTAAACCCTCGCGAAAAAGAGCGTGGTCGTCAACGATCAAAACGGAGGTTTTTCCGGGCATTGTTTGCCAATCGCCTGTCAATTATGGTTTTTGTCCTTCGCCGCGTACGACAAATGAAAAACATGATTCCCCACGGCTTATTTGCATCAGGGACGGACTCATTCAACACAGAAAAAACTATTTAGAAGTGTATGCGACAAATGTCAACGGCTACGGGGGTACTTGTATGCTGGAGGACTGTGCAACGCTATCGAAACATGCTTTCATCAATTGTGAAAAGCATCGTCGTGAGCCGACGAGATGAATCGTGGGGGCGATTTCATGTCCTCCAGAGTGTGACGTCGACCAGACCGAGTTTGGTGGCATATCGAATGAGGTCGATTGTCGAGTCGGCCCCCAGTTTTTTCATGATGTGGTTTCGATGGTTTTCGACCGTCTTTCGGCTCACGGACAAGGAGTCAGCGATTTCGTTGGCGGTCATGCCTTCGGCGAACAGGCGGAGCATTTCCTGTTCGCGCTGGCTGAGTGTGCTGTATGCCGGGTCGGCGGCTTGCTTGTCCCCGTTGGAGCTGTTCATCAGGCTTTGAACCATCTCGAACGACAGGGAACTGTCAACGAAGTACTCTCCAGCCGCGACCGTCTGGAGACCTTCTAGAAGCCGATTCGGTGAAGAGTCTTTCAGCACGTATCCTTTGGCGCCGGCTTTAAAGGATGCGAGAACATAGTCGATTTTTGAATGCATACTGACAATGATGACCTTTGCTTCAGGCTGCAGCCGTGAGATTTCCCGAGTCAGATGAATACCGCTTTTGTCGGGAAGAGAGATGTCTACGACGCTGATTTCCGGTAGATGTTTTTGAACCAACTCCAACGCTTCTTCCGCTGTACTCGCCTCGCCGATCACTTCGAATCCGCGGTCTTTTTCTAAAACAATGCGGAGTCCTTCACGAAACAGTGCGTGGTCATCGACGATCAACAGAGTTTTCTTTTTCTGCATCATATTCCTCCCTGTAAGGCACTTCGATGAGTATCTTCGTGCCTTCTCCCGGACTGGACCGGATTCGCATTTTGCCTTCGAGCAGATTGACCCTCTCCTCCATGCTCCGGAGACCCATACGTTTTTCGCGAGAGGCTGCATTCAGCCGCGATTGCACATCGAAACCTCTCCCATTGTCTTCGATACGGAGAATGATTTTGGGATACGATGCGACCAGCCGAATTACGACCTGCTTTGCTTCGGCATGGCGCCGCGTGTTGTTGAGAGCTTCCTGTATCAAGCGGTAAATATTGATCTTCGTATCGAAATCGATATCTAGATACTCGATGCCGGCGGAGTAGAAGTCCACGGCGATTGCGCTGTGGGCGGAGAATTCTCCACAAAACTGGTGCAAAGTAGGTATTAATCCTAATTGGTCAAGCCCCGAGGGGCGGAGATGGTACGAGAGATCGCGCACGGCCATAATCGATCTGTGCAAAGTCTCCGACAACTCTTCCGTATCTTCCTTTATTTCTTGCGGTAGTTGCACGTGATTGTTGAATAATGTGTCGAGTCGGATTTTGACGATTGAGAGATCTTGTGCGACGTTGTCATGAAGATCGCGAGAGATTCTCTGGCGTTCGCTTTCTTGGCTCTTCATCAGCTGATGGGTAAGGGCATGGATATGTTCTTCCGCTTCTCTTCTTTCGGTAACGTCCTCTGTGTGAGCCACCACAAGATCCGGCGGTACGAATACATACGTAACGGCAAGATATTTTTCCTGGTTTGTGGACTGATATCTGTATCGAATCTCTTCTTGGATTTTCTCATGCGTTGTATAGCAGCGCATGAGTTTCTCAACGATGTCCGGACTGGACGTTCCGTATAACTCCGTCGCAGTGATTCCGATGTAGTCGGCGATTTTTCCTTCCGTGATCCCTTCCGCCGCGTGATTGTAATCCACCAGAATCAAATCATCTCCCGTACCCTTCCAGGTGTATGTGGGAACAGGAATCGCCTTGTACTGGGCGCGAAATCGTTCTTCGCTTTGTTCGAGGGCCGCTTCGGCGCGGCGACGTTCGGTAGTATCGATCAGGAATCCATCGATTCCAACGACTCTGCCGTCGCGCGTGACCGGGTTGGCGGAGAAGATGTGATGGCCGATCGAACCGTCCTTGCAGAAGCGCCTGGCTTCTCCACTCATCACTATTCCTTTTTCCAATATCTCTTTGACTCGGTTTTCGATCGTTTTTTTCTCTTCGGGCAGGTCCACGATCGAGTTGTGTTTGCCGATCACTTCATCTCTGGATGAGTATTTGTGCATCTTTAGCCAGGAGTCATTCACATATCGGAACAATCCCTCTGCGTCAATATGGCAGTACCCTGCGCTGGTGGTCTCGACGATGCCGCGGAATCGTTTCTCGCTTTCCTCCAAGGCCTCTTTACTTTTCCGAAGGTCTTCCTCGGCTCTTTGTCTCTCGATGATCTGCTGCTGGAGAACGCGGTTCGCTTCCTCTAGTTCCCTCGTGCGCATTTTTACACGCTGCTCCAGTTCGGCGTTTGCCTCTTGAAGCGCTTGCTCGGCCTTTTTCCGAGCATGAATATCTGTCAAGACCCCGGCAACCCCGATCACCTGGTCCCGGACAATATGCGGGCGGCAGGAATCATGCATCCATCGCACCTGACCGTCCTTTGTCCGGATTCGATACTCGTGAGTCAGTGTTTCTCCGGCGAGAATCTTATGGAATCGATCCTTCACTTGGGCGACATCTTCGGCGTGTATGTAATCGAAACCGATCTTACCGATCAATTCGCTCGGCGAATAGCCTGCGTACGAGTGAATTGCGGGACTTACATAATCGAGGTGAGCACTCCGATCCGTGATGTAAATCACATCGTTGATCGACTCCACCAGGTCGCGGTATTTTTTCTCCGACCTTCCGAGAGCAATGTGTTTCTGTGAGAGGAGAAGGGCCGCTACACCGGCAATCAGGGCCACGGCTAGAAACTGAGGTGTCCGCCAGATCGGAAGTAATACCTCGAAATTGATTCGCGCCGGTGTCGGGTCGACATTCCTGTCAATATCCGCCGTCCGAACCTCAAAGGTGTAGTTTCCTGATTCGAGAGGAGGGCTGTTCAGCGCAGTTTGGCTGCTGAACGGAGACCAATCGAAGTCGTTCGGCTTCTCTCCTTTGGGGTAGATGCGCCACGAGAAAACAAGATCTTCTTTCCTGGACAGTTTCCATTTATCCCGGCCCGCAAATGTGAAGACTCCCTGCTCGCCGGAGGGAATCGTGAAGGGAGACTCATGAATGAATGTATCGGGGTTTCCTCTGCGAGGCGTGTAACGAGCCGCACCAACCGGGCCAACGCCAATCCAGACCGTTCCGGCGGGATACTCACCGATGGCCATTGCTCCACGGCCTTTTAGCCCTTCCTCGAATGCGAATGTGACCCATTGTTTGTCCTGGTACGATGAGAGCCCCATGTAGTTTGTACCCGCCCACAGCACACCGCGAGAATCCTCGTAGAGAGGAATGACCACATCGCTGAGAATTCCGTCCTTTGTTGTGTGACGACGGAAAGTCTCTCCGTCCCAGGAAATCACCCCCGATCCATTCGTACCAAACCACATGGTTCCGTCATCTCCACAGGCGATAGCGCATATCCTGTTTGTGGGGGTGCGCTCTTCTCGGGGGAAGAATACTTCGATCCGATCTCCGATCCAACACTCTACGCGATCCTCGAGTTCCACCCACAGCCGGCCGTGTTTGTCTTCCTGCATGCCGTAGGCTTCCGTTCGGTTGTATGCAGAGGTTTTGGGACGCGGTTCCCAGGAATCCCCGACCATCTGATAGATCCCGGTTTTGCTGAGGAGATAGATGTCGCCTTCACGAGACTGAAAAAGTCGAGTCGCCAACAGGTTCTGCGGGAGCGCCACTTTCCGAAGAACCTCGTGCTTGAGGAGAGAGAACTGAATCACACAGTCAACCGCTCGAATCCATATCCGGCCGTTTACCGGTCGTGTAATTTCACCGGCTTTGACATCGGCCTCCGCCAGAGAGGCAATCGGTCGCCACTCCTCCCCGTCGAACTGAACCAACCGCTCGAGTCGGTCCACCGTCAGAGGGGGTGTTTGCGGGTCTGCATAGAAATACCTTCCAATCAGTTCGATGCCGTCGATGGTTTGTGTGTAGGTGGTCCAGGGACGCGGGGTTACACGATAGGCTCCATTCTCCGTTCCCACCCAGACTGTTCCGTCGTCGAAGCACTTCACGCATTCCACTCGTGGGTAGGGTATTTGCGTACCGAGTTCCACACTCAGCCATTCTGCTCCCTCATGAATGCAGAGTCCTTCTCGTGTACCGACATAAAGATCTCCGGATAGTGAAGAATCGATGCAGACGGCATCCGTCGAAGTCTCTTCCAGTAATCGCCAGGTTTCGCCGCCGAATTGGTGCAGGTTCGAACCACCAGCCGCCCAGACAATGCCTCCCGGGGTTTTGCAGAGTGAGTAGACTTTCTGATTGGGGTCGCTGAGTTTGAGGGGGGAGTACCAAGACTCTCCATTCCAGGCGATTATGCCTTTCTTGTCCAGACCGACCCAGACCTCTCCATTGTCCATTTCGATCATATCACGGACATTATGTGGAATGTCTTGGCCGGCACTCAGGACGACCGACCATGTGCCCTTCTCGGGGCTTGCTGTTTCCGCCAGGGCAGTCGATTCCGGGAGAGATGCCGGAGACCATTGGAGAATCGTCTCATTTTCGCACCCGAACCAGACGCTGCCGTCGCTGCGTTCCAGAAGGCAGAATACGGATGGAGTCGCAAGTCCCGGGATGTCCGGTTCTACGGCGATCCAGTTCTGTCCGTTGTAAAATCCAATTCCTTCGCGAGTTCCTATCCAGAACTGCTCATTTCTGTTGACAAGAAGGCAGCGAACCGCGTTATTCGGAACGCCGTCTGTCTCGTCGAACGTCCGCCATTCCTGTCCGTTACAGCAGGTGACTCCTCCTCCCCATGTAGCGAACCAAATCGAACCATCCGGGCCTTCAACTACATCGCGCACTACTTCATGAGGGAGACCGTCCTTCTTATTAAAAGCTCTGACATCTACGTCCTGCGACGGAATATGGCCTCCTGCGGGGGAACAGATTACAGGGACAATAAACAGTACAACAAACAGCGATTCCGCAATTCTCATCGCGGGCGGTACTCTTAATCCCATTTTTCTCAAGACACTCATGGCTCTCTTTCTTTACGTTTGGACGCTCTGACTCTATCCGCTTTCGCGGAGACGGAGAGCGTTTACGTTTCTTCACACCCATGGGAACCCGACACAGTTTCCCAAGCTGGATTTGACTGCACGTGTATTATGCAGTGGTAAGAGGATTGTAGTCAATAGGCAATTTGCCGGGGGTTCTA
>CAZTDD010000153.1:0-14885 GCA_964612675.1 uncultured bacterium | reverse complement strand
GCTGTCTCTGGCGAATACACAAGATAATCATAATACGCGAATCCAATGCAATGATCGCCCCTCACCCTAACCCTTGCTCTCCCGGGGGGAGAGGGAACATCCGATTTGCCTCATACCCACACTACCCCTTCCCTCTCCTCGCCGTTACGGCCGTGCTGACGATAATAATCAACCCAATGGCAACCTTTTGATAATACGTCGGAATATCCAACAAAATTAAACTGTTATTCATAATCACAAGAAGCAACACCCCCAACACCGTCCCCAAAACCGACCCGCGCCCGCCCACAATACTCGCCCCACCAAGGACGACGGCGGCGATGACAACCAATTCCATTCCCACAAGGTCGAACGGGTTCGCATTTCTCATTAAACACGCATGAATTAACCCCGCAATGCCCGAAAGAACCCCGACAAATCCATAGAGGACAAACTCGATTCTCTTACAGCGAAAGCCGACCCGGTCGGCTGCTTCCCGATGCCCGCCCATCGCATAAATCGCCCTCCCCGTCATTGTGTATCGGAGCATGAACGCGACCGCCAATGCCATCAACAAGAAGAGGACGAAGGAGATCGAAAGGCCGATCGCTGCACCGGTAGAGGATGTTCTTTCAAATAGCACGGCTTTCGAGAATCGAATCATTCCATTGGGCAGCGTTGTCAATACTTCCGTTCCGATAAACGCCAGCATGAATCCTCGAAATAAACTCGCCGTACCAAGTGTCACGATTAAGGTGGGCAGATTATAAACAGATATAAAATACGCATTCAGCAAACCAAGCAGTAAACCAATCCCGCTCGAAAGCATCAGCGCAATCAGAAAGGAATCCGTAATGTTGAAAGTCAGCAACACTTTGGTCGTCACATACATACTCACCGCCGCAATGGCGGTAAAGGAGATATCGATGCCCCCGGAGATCAAGACCAACAGCACACCCAATGCCATGGTTCCCATCACAACGCTGCTCTTACATAAATCGAACAAATTCGAATACGTCAGAAACGCTGGATTGATAATGCTTATCATTGCAGACAACAACACAACCACAACGATCAGATAGAATTCCTGTGTTTTCAAAAGTGTCTGCATGACAATGTCCCGATTCAACGAAGCTCGCTTAGCCGTCCCCCAAGCGATTGTTCATCGCATCGTTCGGTATCGAATTCCTCGATTAGCCGCCCTCGATGTATCAATAGTATTCGGTTGCAGTTCAAACAGAGCTCGGAAAGATCGTCGGATATCACAATTACACCGATGCCGTCTCGCGCCAGCTCCTGAATCTTCCGATGAATTTCTTCCTTTGCACCGATATCGATCCCCACGGTCGGACTATTTAGTATGAGAATTCCAGCCTCTGTCGCGAGCCATTTCGCGAGCACAACCTTCTGTTGGTTGCCCCCGGAAAGAGTACACACAGGAAGGGCCAGGGAGGAAATCTTGATATTCAAATCGGAAATCCAGCGACGAACGACCCCTCTCATTTGTGAGAAATCCAACCTGCCCAGCCGCCCCGTCCATGTAGGCAAGCCGGATATGGACGCGTTTCGTTCAATGGATTGTTCCAGAAAAAGGCCCTCAGTCAGCCGATCTTCCGGCACATACGCCACACCGTTCCGTATCGCGTCCTGAGGAGTGTCGATCCGTACAGGTCGACCGTCGATAAGGATCTCACCGGACTCAGTCGGAGCAAGGCCGAAAAGCGAAAGGGCCAGGGCGGTACGACCCGAACCGAGCAGCCCCGTAATTCCCAGGATCTCCCCCGGCCGAACCGAGAAGTCGATATTTTCAAAACATCCTTTTCGGGACAAATTCCGCACTTGCAGCAGTTTGTGTTCGCTGTCGTGCGTTTCAGCAGAAAGGTACCGAGGACCTTCAATCTCCCTCCCCGTCATGTGCCGTTCCAGTTTCTTATAGTCGAAATCGACGGCCGGACCTTCTGCAACAAGCTCGCCGTCGCGGAGGATACTGATTGTATCGCTGATCTCTAGAATTTCCGTCAGTTTGTGACTGATGAAGAGAATAGAAATACCTTTGCTTTTGAGTTTACGCACGATCTGGAAGAGGGCGTCAACCTCGTGTTGTGTCAACGCGGTCGTCGGCTCGTCCATGATGATCAACCGGGCATCCTGCAGCAGTGCTCTGGCGATTGCGACAAGTTGCTTCTCCGCGAAAGAGATCTCGTCCACGGTTTTCAACAGGTCCACCCGGGCGCCGAGTTGATCGAGCGCGTGCTCCGCGATGCGGCGCGTGGCACGCCAATTCATGAAAAATCGATTCTGTTCGAGATGGCTGTTGAGGGCGAGATTTTCGGCAACCGTCAGGTTGGGGAACAACGAAAGATCCTGATAAATGACCTGGATTCCCGCACGGATAGAGTCAATCGGCTGCAGCCCGTGAACGGCAGCGCCGTCAATGAGAATCTCGCCGCTGTCGGGATGGTGGACACTCGCGAGGAGTTTGATCAGTGTGGATTTACCGCTGCCGTTTTCACCCGCCAAACAACGAATTTCGCCGGGAAATAGCCGGAACGAAACGTCGGAAAGCGCTCGTACACCCGCAAAACTCTTACATACTTCCTTTGTCTCAATAAACGGCTGCGACATGGGCATCGAGGTGCTCAAAAATCGTATTCATTCATGTTCTCTTTGGTGACATCCACCCACGCGGAACCGAAGAACAAATTTGTTTTCTTCTCGTCCTGCCGGAGATTGCGATACCCCTCCACGCCGAGATCGGCTCCGTCGTTCAGTTCGTTTCCTTCAAGCAACATAACAGCGATTCTATTCATCACATAACCGGCATCGGCCGGGTCCCAAAAGCTGATCAGTTTCACACTCCCGCTTTCCAGATACTGCCTACATTGTGAAACAAGCCCCGATCCCACGACAGCGATCTGATCTTGAAGGCCTCTTTCTTCCACAGCCAGCCCCGCCCCGGCGGCGGTAGTCGAAGCGCTGCCCTGTATCCCCTCCAACTTTGGGTACGCCTTAATTAATTCCGTCGTTTTTTGATACGCCGTATTTTGATCGTCATATTCCTCAATCCGTTCCGTCACCAGCTCCATCTGGGGATATTTTTCCTTCTGTCGCTCAATCCCCCCGTCGATCCACTCGTTGTGGGATTTCGATGTGAGGCTCCCGACAAACACCGCATACGGCCCGTCTTCGTTCATATACCGGGCCAAATGATCCATCAAATGCGCGCCGTACGCGAAATTATCGAACGGTTCGATAATGGCGTCGGTATTTACTTGATTCGAGGCCTCGTGCGATACAACAATAATCCCGAGATCGCGAGCCTTCTGCAAAACCGGTTCAACCGCCTCGACCGAAAACGGCACAATACAAATCGCATCCACACCCTGGGCAATCACGTCCTCGACGATTTGAACCTGCAACGCCGCGTCCGCCTGCGGAGGTCCCAGCAGAAAACATTTATGGCCGGTTTCGTTCCCGAATCTCTTGACACCTTCCCGCATCCGTTCAAACCACGGAATCCCGTCCAGTTTGACAATCGTCGCAATCGCATATTCCGAATCGGATACATCCGACGATGTCCCTTGTTCCGATGTTGTTTCCTGTTTCGAACAGGACAAAAACAAAGCCATCGCAAATAAACACATTGTCATCCCGATAGAAAACGTCCTCATAATAATAACCTCAAGCGAGAATTAACCCTAACGTTGCAAAACTGACTCCTCTTGCCAACATTCCAAATCTCTCCCCCCGTTCACGGGGGGAGTCGGAGAGGGGGGCATCTGGATCGCACTGCCGGTGCTTTTCTCCTCAGGTCCTCAAAATATTCATAAACATCTCTTTTGGCCTTTATCCATCCGGCTTTCCAACCGCGCTTTCGGCCGGCCTCTTCTTGTTTTTGCAACCATAGAATTAACTCCCTATAAAATAACATCCATATCACATGTAGGGTGGGTTAGCGACGACCTGCCCACAGACACCTTATGTACGTACCTCAGAGGAGCGTAACCCACCAAATACACTTACAGCTCCCATCCCGGCCGATATTCACGGTACATCAATTTGTTTGCCTCTTCGGAATTCGTAATCTCTTTATTCGCCGCGTCCCATTCCAGCTTTTTGCCGACCCGGAGCGCGATATTTCCCAAGGCGATCGTCACGGTAAACGGATAAATGCGCTCGAAATTCGCACCGGAAGGCTCGCCGCCTTTGCAGGCCCGCAACCATTGCTCCAATTCTCCAATAGGACGTGGTAGCGTCTCCGGCGGTTTGGTAAACGCTTTCATCTTGGATTCGGGGATAAGCCTCGGCTCGCCGCCACTGAATCCCGCCAGAATCTTCCCTTTATCGCCCACAAATAACAGGCCTTCGTCCGGCATCTCTTCCCCGTCTTTCTCCAATTCCTCAGGTATTGGCGGGCGAAGACCGCCGTCATACCAGTGAAGAGTCACAGGCGGCATATCCTCCCGCGCGCCGAATTCCCAATGAATCATGGACGCGCGTGGATAGGAAACCCTATTCTCCTGCTTGTTCCAGCGATTTCCGATAATTGCCCAGTACTGGCTTCGCGACGCTTCCACAGTCTCCGGCGTCGACAATTTCAAAATCTGGAAAATCTGATAAAAACTGTAATGCCCCATGTCCCCAAGCGCCCCGGCGCCAAAGTCATACCACCCGCGGAACACCGCATGCGTGTACGAGGGATGATACGGTCGGTCCGGTACGGGTCCGAGCCACAGATTCCAATCCATTCCTTTCGGTACCCTAACTTTCTCCTCAGGAAGATGCGTCATTCCCTGCGGCCAGACCGGTCGAGTCGACCAGTTGTGGACTTCCCGAACCGGGCCGATGGCTCCATTCCAAATCCACTCGCACAGCATGGGGGTTGTTTTATTACCGGCGGCACAAAACATATGTGTCGCGCATTTCGTTTGCGCCGCCATATCCGTGGCCAGTTCGATTTCGTGCAGCACATTCGACAGCGCCTTGTGTGTGATCGCGTGTTTTCCCTTTTTCATGGCAGCGAGAGCCACAGTCGTATGCAGATGGTCTGGGGTCATGATGTAAAGCGCATCGAGGTTCTCTTCGCTGTCGAGGAGTTCGCGAAAATCGCTGTAGGCGGCGCATCCGCGATACTGCTCCGACTGTTTCTGCTTCGCATAATATCGTTCGACGATCTCATGACCGACCTTCCGGCCACAGCGACATCCTTCCACTCCTACATCCCATTTGGGCTCGTCCAAAAACTTTCGGATCTTGTTCCGTATCTCGTGTTCGCCCCATTCAACATAGTCCGTGCTTTCTGTGTTGGGGTCGCACACTGCCGTGATCTGAACATCCTCATTCGGCAAGGCACTCATCATCTGTCGAATTCCTTGCGTGCCGCAGCCAATGTAGGCGATATTGACCTTTTCATTCGGAGAAACAAATCGCGTTCCGCCCAATACGGGCCGGGCGAGCACCGTCAGGGCCGCCCCGGGGGCGGTCGTTTCGAGGAAATGCCTGCGAGTGATTGTGTCTTTGTCTTTCATGGTTTCCTCCCTCGTGGGAATGCCCCGTATTGTAGCAGAGAAAAAGCCTGGGCGGCACCGGCTCAAACCGCCCAGCTTCCAACATCCCCCGGGTGCCACCCCTTTCTCCGCAAAGAGGTGGAGCCTTCCGAAGCACCTAAAGGTAGACGACACAGTTCTCTGCATGGTATATAGTAGCTCCGTACAATTGAGTCAAATACAGGGCCACTAACTGTAAGGAGCTGTAGAATGGAACAATCGCCAATCGAACGCCGTGACTTTCTGTTCGCGATGGGGGCCGTGAGCGGTGCGGCACTCGCTTCCAGGCAATCCCGGGTCTCTGCAGCGGTTCCCCGCCTGGAAAAACAAAACATCCGGCTCGGATTCGATAATTTCTCCGTCCGTGCGATGGAATGGAAAGCTCCCGAGCTGATCGACTACGCCAAATCATTAGAACTCGACGTCCTCCTGATGTCCGATTTGGATGTATACGAAAGTTTCGACGAAGACTATCTAAAAGACATCAAAAAGAAAGCCGACGATGCGGGGGTCGACCTCGAAGTCGGCACCGGCGGTATCTGCCCCACTTCGTCACGCTTCATCTCAAAATACGGCAGCGCGGAAGATCATCTCGATTTGCTGATCCGCGTCGCCAAAACGCTGGGTTCGCCCGTGGCACGCTGCTACGTCGGTTCCGCACGTGAACGTCAGGGCGAAGGCGGCATCTACAGGCATATCGAGAGCACTGTCAAGGTCCTCAAGACCGTCCGCGATTACGCTCTCGATTCCGGGGTAAAGATCGCTGTCGAGAACCACGCCGGCGATATGCAGGGGTGGGAACTCGCCGAACTGATCGAAACCGCAGGACCCGATTACGTCGGCGCGACGATGGATTCCGGGAACGCTGTATGGACACTCGAAGATCCCATGACCAATCTCGAAGCGCTCGGCCCCTACGCCGCGACATCAGGAATGCGGGACAGCGCTGTGTGGGAATCCGAGGACGGAGCGTATGTGGAATGGGCAAATATCGGCGACGGCCACATCGATTGGCATGCCTATGTAAGGCGATTCAAGGAACTGTGCCCCCAAACCGCTTTTGTCCTGGAAATCATCTCCCAGATCGGACCGCGAAATTATCCGTTTCTCAAAAAGGACTTCTGGGGACCCTACGAGAAAGTACGAGCAAAGGATTTCGTGGGATTCATCGCCATGGCGCGAAACGGAAAACCGTTTGTACCGCCCGAGGGCCGACCGACAGGCGAGCGCTCGAAAGAACTGTCTCAGCTCCAACAGAAATTCGATCTCGAACGCAGTGTGACATACTGTAAGGAAGTTCTCGGCTTGGGACTGAAATAGGTCCCTCCAATCCGTCAGATCCGTCCGAATAGAACGCGTTTTCGGGTAAAACAGAATGAAAGTCCGCTTCCTGAACCTCCGCGAAACATACGTTCGCCTGAGGAACGAAATCGATGACGCCGTCCTCGCGGGTCTCGACAGCGGGTGGTATATCCTGGGCGAAAACGTCGAGAAATTCGAAAAGGAATTCGCAGAATACTGCGGCAGCAACTATTGCGTCGGAGTCGCGAGCGGCCTCGACGCTCTTCAATTAATTCTTCGCGCATACGGCATCGGCCCCGGAGACCGGGTCATCGTCCCTGCGAATACCTTCATCGCAACGGCGCTCGCCGTATCGAATGTCGGAGCCACACCTGTTTTTGTGGAGCCTACCGAGGAAACGTACAATATCGATCCGAATCAAGTAGAAGCAGCCATTACCTCTCAGACAAAGGCGGTCATAGCCGTTCATCTATACGGCCAAACCGCGTCTATGCGGGAATTATCCGAAATCTGTCAAAAACACAATCTCGTGTTGATTGAAGATGCCGCCCAGGCCCATGGAGCGGAATATCGCGGTGAGAAAGCGGGAAACTTGGGCGACGCCGCCGGTTTCAGTTTCTATCCAACAAAGAATCTTGGAGCCTTCGGCGACGGTGGCGCAGTCACCACCCACGATCCGAAAATTGCCGAATATCTTCGTTGTATCCGAAATTATGGCTCGAAAGAGAAATATTATAATATTCTACAGGGGGTCAACAGCCGATTGAGTGAGATGCAGGCCGGAATACTTCGGGTGAAACTACGCCATCTCGATGAATGGAACGAGAGACGAAGAAAACAAGCAGGTATCTATTTCAAGCAACTGCAGCCGCTTCACCCGACCCAAGTGATACTCCCGTACCTACCGCAAGAAATCACACCCGTGTGGCATGTCTTTCCAATCCGCGTGCAATCACGAGACCAATTGATTGATTATCTGAAACAAGATGAAATTGAGACATTAATTCATTATCCCGTTCCTCCTTACAGACAGGAGGCATACAGAGAGTACCGGGATTCCGCGCCTGAATATCCATTGACGGACAAGATTTCCGATGAAATCCTGAGTCTTCCGATTGGTATCCATCTGGATGATACACAGATAGAATATGTCTGTCAGACAATTCACCGGTTTTTTGATTCGCAAGGCACGACGTAATGGTAGAAAGGTTAGCGACGATCTGCACGCAGATACTTTCTGCGCGTACTTCCCAGGAGCGTAACCCACCAATAACTGTAAAGGAGATCCCCCCATGACCGAAACAAAACTACAAAGACGAGACTGGATCAAAACATCTCTCTCGCTTTCCGCCGGAGTCGCCCTGGGTGGCCTTCCCTTGCGAGCGGCGGAATCGAAATACGCAACGGCCATTTGTCCCTTTCGCGCCGTTACCGAAGCGCCGGAGAATCACTTCTTCGGTTACTACGACAAGTTCTGCTGGGATGGCAGCGGACGATATCTTCTCGGCGGCGAGATCCCCTTCATGGATCACTCGCCTCAACCGGACGACCGCTTAACATTGGCCCGAATCGATACCGCAGAAAACGACAAATGGCTGCCGTTCGGCGAAACCCTCGCGTGGAATTGGCAGCAGGGCACCATGCTTCAATGGGTACCGACCGATCCCGACCGACTCGTCATTCATAATGACAGGGATGGCGACCGATTTGTGTCAATCGTTCGGGACATGAAAACCGGGGATCGACGTACACTGCCTCATCCGATTTATACGGTTAGCCGCAACGGACGCCACGCGGTAACTCTCAACTTCGCCCGCGTTGCACGGACGCGACCCGGGTACGGGTATGCTGGAGTCGAGGATCCCGGCGCGGACGATCCCCAGCCTGAGAATGACGGCATCTGGTTGATGGATTTGGAAACCGGCGAGAACAAGCTGGTGGTCAATATCGCCCAGGCCGCTCGCCTGAAACCCACCGATGACATGGGTCACGGCGATCACTGGTTCAACCATCTTCTTTTCAATACAACCGACACACGTTTCATCTTTCTCCATCGATGGAAAAAATCGGGCGGAGGATGGCGAACGCGGATGCTGACCGCCAACCCCGACGGGTCCGATATCCGCATCGTGGCGGACGAGGGCATGGTCTCGCATTTCGACTGGAAAGACGCTCACCATATCCTCGCCTGGGCCACACACAATGGGAAAAACGCGTATTGGCTCTTCGACGAGCGCACGGGCGATGCGGAGATCGTCGGCCCCGAGGTGTTCGATCGCGATGGACACTGCAGCTACTCGCCCGACCGGAAGTGGATCCTTACCGACACCTACCCGGATAAAGAGCGAATGCAGACGCTTATCCTCTATCGTCCGGCCGACCGGAAACGAATCGATGTTGGGCGCTTTTATCTATCGAGGGAACACAAAGGCGAACTTCGTTGCGACCTGCATCCCCGTTGGAGTCGGGACGGGAGACAAGTTTGCATCGATTCGGCGCATAGTGGGAAACGACAGATGTATGTCCTGGATGTGTCCCGGATCGTCGGACAAACCTGACATGCCCGGACCACCGGTCTATTCTTGTTCGATCCGCCGGTGTGCGGTATCTTTTGTCGGGATGATTCAGCCGGAGTGGCGGAATCGGCAGACGCGCCAGACTCAAAATCTGGTTCGAGTTACCTCGAGTGTGGGTTCGAGCCCCACCTCCGGCATGATTTGGGATGAAAGAACGCATTTGCGCTCGGTGGATCGGTCATAGATCGCCACCGAGCGTTTTTTCTTTCTTCTCTGCGGTGTGCTGGTTCAACCTGAGGCAGTAGCGCTCGGGGCGATTCGATCCGTCCGAGATAAACTCGGACGCTACGGTTCAACCGTTGGGTAAGTTTGTCACATGCTTCATCTACTGTCATCGCAATCGGTTTGCTGCTTCGAACTGCGGTTTTTGGGTTCAATCCCGGAAGGTATCCCCGATTGGAGCGCCCATGAGTGAATCTCCAAAGTTGGATACTACAAGAATCGCCGTCATCATGGCGGGCGGTTCGGGAGAGAGATTCTGGCCGCTCTCGCGCCGCAGACGCCCCAAGCAATTGCTCCCGTTGGTGAACGAAAACCGAACGCTCCTGGAAGACTCCATTGACTGGGTTGCTCCGTTGTTCGATCCGGCGAATCTGTACCTCTCCATCACAGAGCCGCTCGAAGAACCGATACGGAACGCCGCTCTCCCGCTCTCCGAAGAGAACATCCTCGTCGAGCCCAACAAACGAAACACTATGGGCTGCCTGGCGTTTTTCACCGCGCACATTCTCGCGCGACCTCAAACCGATCCCACCAACCTCTCGGTGGCTGTCATCACAGCGGATCAATGGATCGGCGATGTCGAACGATTCCGGAACACACTTTCTCGGGCCTTGCAGATCGTCGAGGAACGCGAAGTCTTCGCCACCATCGGCATCCCTCCTACACGTCCCGAAACCGGCTTCGGATACATCGAATTACCACATATGTGGGAGTCGCTCGTTCCTGCCCCAGCGAAGGGTGTTCCTGGTCCAACGAAAAATACCGCTGGTCCAGGAGTTGAACTCCTGGACCAAAAACACAATCAACCTTTCCACCAAATCCTCCGGTTCCGTGAAAAACCCAATCAAGAAACCGCGCAGGACTTCATCGACAGCGGCAGGTTCCTTTGGAACAGCGGCATGTCCTTCTGGCGCGTGTCAACGTTCCTGAATGAACTCCGAATCATCCGCCCATCCCTGGCGGAAGCGATCGAGCAAATGAAAGAGGCAATCCTTGCAAAAGATGAAGCAAGCGTGCGTCAGATTTTCGAGGGTCTCGACAGCATTTCCATCGACTGTGCTTTGTTTGAGAAATCAAACCGTGTCCTGGTCACATGCGCCGACTTTCCTTGGGACGATATCGGCACCTGGGCCGCGCTTAGTCGAGTACGAGAAACAGACGAAACAGGAAATCTAAAAGAGGGCGACCCGATCCTGATCGACAGCAACAATTGCGTCGTCATAAATGAGCCCGGAGCGGAGAACCGAACGCTCGCCCTCGTCGGCGTCAATGATCTCGCCGTCGTTGTCTCCGAGGATGCGGTTCTGGTCATCCCGAAGGAACGCTCCCAAGACGTCCGCAAAATCGTCGCCGAGCTAAAACGCCAAGACTCAAATCGATTATGAGAAAGGCGACGTAGATTCCCCGTCATCGCGAGCCCCGGACCGTCAGAGCCGCTGATTTGAGAAAGAAAGGCTTCCCGACCGGACAAGAGACAAGTAGAGGGTGGCCCCGATTGCTCGAATTCGTCCGTTCGAAGGCAATCGGGGGGACGAAGGAGCAAGAGGCCCTTTGAATTTTTCTCGTCCTTTTTTCGTGCTTTCGTGCCTCTTTCGTGCCTTTGTGTTTCAACATCTCCCCAACGACTAACGCCTAGGGTGGGTTAGCGACGATCTGCCCGCAGATACACCAGGCACGCACCTCAGAGGAGCGTAACCCACCAACACAGCCTGCGTTGTTCCACTTCGCTTTCTTTCCCGGCAGTCTTTCTTAGGAGCGAAGCGTGGCGATCTCTTCTTCCTGCCTTCGTATTTCAATGTACACCGCCACACTCCCTTCATCCCTCTTCACCAACCATAGTACAGTGAACCAACAAAACTCCTGCGAGGATATACAATGAACGGTCCCTTAGACGTAACCATCATCGGCGGCGGTATGATCACCCACGATCAAATCCTACCGTCCGTTTATCATCTTCAGCGTCTCGGCGCAATCGGAGAGGTCGCAATCTCCGCACTCAAAGGACGCCCTCTGAAGGAACTCGCGGAGGCGCCGGATCTTCGTGAAGCCTTCCCACGCCAATCGTTCAAACCTATACCCGATTTTGAACGGGACGATCTCGACACAGAACATCCCGACTTGTACAAAGAAGCCATTGCCAGACTCAAACCGGACAATCTGATTATTGTTGCGGTTCCCGATCCTCTCCATTACGAGATAATCGTCGAAGCGCTTAACCACAATCAAAACGTCCTTGCGGTCAAACCCCTGGTACAAAAATACGAACAGGCGGAAGAAATCGAGAAGATTTCAAAATCGAAAGGGCTTCATGTTGGAGTGGAATACCATAAACGTTTCGACCGTCGTGCACTGATTGCCAAACGCGATTATGCCGCCGGAAAATTCGGCGAATTCAAAATCGGTGAGGCACGGATGATTGAGGCGTGGGATTATCGTTCTTCGAATTTCCAGAATTGGTTTACCAAGGAGAATTCCGATCCATTTACTTATGTCGGTTGTCATTATGTCGACCAACTCTATTTTATGACCGGCCTTCGTCCGACCCAGGTTAGCGTGCGGGGTGTGGAAGGAAAATTCCCAAACGGCAACATCGGTTATTTGTGGTCGTTGGGAGTAGTCACGTTCGAGAATGGCGGGATTTTGAGCGTCATTAACGGTCTAGGATATCCTGACGACGGTGCCGGACCGAACGATCAGGGAATTACTCTCTTTTGTGAAGGCGGCGAAAAAGGTGCTCTAATTCGCCATAACGACCAACTGCGCGGCGTGATGCATTCCTATATCGAGGGTTCCGGTCCCGGCGGCACGTTCTACAATTTCATCAATCCGGATTACTTTCGCCTGATTCCATGGGAATGCGAGGGATTAAAACCGGTTGGTTACGGATACGAATCCATCGAAGCCAATATCGCGGCGGTTTTACGGTTAAAAGATATCGGTACTCCTGAACACGCTCTTGCGGAGCGAAAAGAAATGATGGAGGAGGTCGATCGGCGCGGATTGATCGCCACTCCCGCAAACAGCTCGTTCAACGAATTAGTCACGGAAGCCGCCCGAATTTCAATTGAATCGGATGCAAAACCCGTCAATATATTTTATGAGCCGGAGCCCGGCGTAAAAATGAAGGAATGAACTGAAAAGCCGGTGGAAACAAATACTTTGAACACACATATTTTCGAACAGCTCTATTTCGGCTGAATGAAGGGACCAGTGGGGGGCGAGACTCTCAAGTGTATCGCAGAACACGTAAAATGTGCGACCAAGAGCGTCGCCCTCAAGATTGACGGCGTCGCAAAAAGTCCGGCGGAGTTCTTCTTCCTCCCCCGAAGATCGGGGGAGGTTAGGAGGGGGTTGAAAACCGTTTTTGCGACTTTTTGCGACGGCGTCAAGATTAGGGGAGATACAGAGGGCTTGAAAAAACGGAATTCCCAAACCCGCTCAAACCCTCCCCGTCAATAACCTCTGCGCAATATACGGAATTTGCCGGGGACGAATCTTCGATAGCATCCGGAAAAATGGTTTCGGCCTCATATAAAAGCGCTGCCAGGCCTTACGGCGCAATTGCATAATGTCGTCCGGCCCCAATGCCTCCGTCCGCCAAAGGGTCTTTAGCTTCGAATCGAAATGCTCCCAGGGAATACTGTCCAGATCTCTCTCCGCAACCCAATCGTTGAAGATCCGGCTTCCGGGAAGAGGCACCAGATGGCTGAAATGGACTTGAGCAAACGGCAACCGACAGGCTAGATCGATAGTCTCTTCGGCGGTCTCTTGTGTTTCGCCCGGAAGTCCCAAAAGGAAAAACCCATACGCGTCGATTCCCATCTCTTTCATTAAATGTACTTTTTCTTCAAGGCACGATAAATCCAGTTTTTTCCCCACAGCGTCGGATAATTCTTGATTTGCTGTTTCGATTCCCAACCCCAGCATGTAACAACCGGACCGCCGCATTAGCTGCAGCAGATCCCGATCAAGCGTGTCGATGCGCACTCCGTTCGGGCAGGCCCATGCGATGTCCAGTCCGCGCGACAGGATAAGCTCCGAAATTCGACCCGCGTGGTCTTTGCGAGATGTAAGGTTATCGTCTTCGAAATGGATTTCACGAACGCCGTGGCGGCGGACAAGATAATCCAGTTCCTCGATCACATTTTCCGGACTGCGTCGGCGCAGACGCCGATTCCAGGTCGCCGCAGAGGCGCAGAAAGAACAGTTGAACGGACACCCCCGCGTTGTCATGACCGGCGCAATAGGAAACCGGCGGAAGAACGCACCGTGCGGCGTGGGCGGATAGCGCTCAGGGCGAATCAAATCCCAGGCTGGAAAGGGAAGGCTGTCGAGATCCTGAATCAACGGTGGACGTTCGATCGCGTCTGCCGGGTCTTCGCGGCAAACAACTCCCGGCAATCGACCCGTCGAGTCTCCGGCGAGTGCATCGGCCAGGGCGCAAAAACTAATCTCCCCCTCTCCGACAACTGCATAGTCTGCGCCGGTGTACTGCAAAGTCTGGAGAGGCAGCGCGGTTGTGTGAGGACCGCCGAGCACAATGGGCAAATCCGTTGTCGATTCTCGAAGGGCGGCGATCCATTTGCGGATGATGGGAAATGAGGGAGTTAGAAATGACAGCCCCACCAGATCCGGGGCGTGCTTTCGGACAGACTCGACAAACGCTTCCGGTGAGGCCGTGAAATTCTCGGGCGTCAAAATGACCGGTTCGTGCCCGGCTTGCCGCAGCACGGCTGCCAGGTATCCCAGTCCCAGCGGAGGCTGGACCGAGGTAGGCGTCTCGCTAGCGAGCGACAGAACGACTTTGAGTCCTTCGGCCATCAGATTCTTCCGTTTCACAATTGAATCATTGTGTGCAATTGTATGATAAACAAGCCACGAGAGACAGGAACGGACCGCCTGAGTCCAATCTATGTTTATTGACATGTGTTCGCGTCTCGGCGGCTGTAAGGCGGAAGGGGCGGTTTCGTTGCTCGCTTTGGAGCCTTGGTCAAGATAGAGTTCATTTCTGGCATGGTCGTTGGTATCCGTTTGTGTCTTTATGTCGCAGTTGTTCAAGGATCGCGCTGCTGGTGTGACGAAACTGAAAAGGGGCACGATTTGCATGTCGGTTTGAAGCGCGAATATCGTCAAACATAACATTCTGACATGTTTCAACTTAGATCGAGACAACCGATCCGTCAGCGAGATAGAGCCAGGATGATACAGCGGTTCCGCAACTTAGTTTATTCTCGCGCTGTAAATTATAGCGGTCCATAGA
>CAZTDD010000152.1:0-14887 GCA_964612675.1 uncultured bacterium | reverse complement strand
AGGCTTTCTATTTCACGAATACCCCCCTCTTCTTTTCCGCAACAGGAACTAATTAAATAAAAGGCTGTCGTTAACGTTCCCACTATACTTCCCAATGATGACAACGCGTACAGATTCCCGACGCCGGTTCCCAGCCACGATAACGCATCAACCCGAAGTTTAACCGCATATGGACTGACCGCGCCCATGAAAACCGTCGGAAGCAGGAAGAGAAATGTCGAAGCCAATAAAGACGAGAAACGAGGGCCTCGATTGAGATCAAAAATCCAATCGCAAATTCCGTCCGCATAGACCGGAAAGAGAAACAATAAAAGCCCCGGCACGGCGACTAGGGTTGCGAATATCCGCAGATCGGTTTTTGCATCGGCGAGACGACCCCCCGCCCAATACCCGACCGTGAGACCGCCCAAAAAGACGCCGATCAGGCTGCCCCACACAAAAACAGAGTTTCCGAAATGCGGAGCCAGAATACGGCTGCCCAGTATCTCAAACGACATGACAACCGCCCCGGAAATAAAAACTGTCAATTGAATCATCGATTGTCCGCCTTTTGCGCCCGGAGAAGCTCCACCGGTGCGAAATCGTCCGTCAGGTGATCGGCATCTATGTTTTTGTCGGTAATGTCTTTAGACGTGGCAATATACGGATCGAAATTATACGGCAGATTTACCTGCTCCTTTATCGCTTCCATGCGATTACGCAAATCCTTCGCTGTTATATCGTCTGGACGAAGAGTGGAAATGAAAATGTGATTGCTCGACCCGGTTGCCTTTATTTCATAGACCTTCGGAAAAACCTCCTGAAGTGTCTTGATTTGAGCGTAATGATACTCATTCGAGCTGGGACTCCATACATTGGAGGCAACGGCCCCATCCTCTTTGGTTTTCTTCTTCACGATTCTGAAAAACTCGATTGTGGTCAAATGAAACGGAATGCTCTGATGATTGTACGCGTCGAGAAAAATCAGATCGTATTTGTGTGGAGTTCGACGCAGAAATTGACGACCGTCCTGGGTATGAACGTCCATCTGCGGTGTTGGGTCGAAGAAGAAGAATCTCTTTGCAACCCGGACGACGACGGGATCGATTTCAGCGATATCGATTTGGCATTCTGGGAAATACTTTGCCATGATCCGTGGCATTGTCCCGCCGCCGAGCCCCACAAAGAGCACACGCTCGGGAGTGTGATGTAGGAAAGCGAGTGCGGTAAACATTGCCCGCGTGTAGGGGAATTTGAGCTCGTCCAGATCGCTTGTATTGACTACGCTTTGAGAACCGCGTGTGCGATCGAATGAAAGGTAACGATAGTCGCCTTCCTCGGTGACGCGAACGTGATGATAGAGCGAGTCGATTTCGAATAGCACTTCGGCCTGTGCGAGTTCGCTTTGTATCGAACAGCAGGAAAGAGCGGTAGCGCAAATAGCGAAAAATCGAGTGAATCGGTGGATCATGAGTGTTTCAATCGCAACCTCTGTTTTAGGGTACTGGAAGGAACGGACCCGTGGAGATTCTGTATCATGGGGAGTGCCCACTGCACAATGGGCCATCCATGATGCTCAGAAATGGAAAAAACGGCCCGTAGAATCATGATGCGACAAGATCCGCACCATGATGAAAAGCAGTATCGTCAACGTCCACGCAATAGTTAAGGGTGGTCTGTACACCCGAGTGGCCCCACTGACGCTGAAAAACCTTGACCGGGACTGATGGATCGGAACGCGCGGCCAACGTTGCATATGTTTTGCGGAAGGTTTTTGGATTGGCATGCTTCTGGAATCCCGCACAGCGCGTTAATTGGTTGTAGACCGTATTCGGTCTTCAAGGCTTGCCGGAAGAGGCGAGAAAACGACAGAAAATTCCGCGGAGTGATTCAGGGATACAAGGACGTTCTGCATCGTTTCGCCTGGGGGTACTACCCGGTGCTACTTTCCGTACCTCCTTGAACGCTGAACGGAGAGCAGTTAAGGTTCAAAAACGGCGGACTTCCGTTCATGGCCGAATTGACCGCCGAGATCCCCAGGAGGTTTTCGATGATATACCGTTCTGTTCTTTTCTTTGCTTGCGCGGCTTGTGCGACAATAACTGTATGCGGATATGTGCATGCATCCGACGGTGAACCGTACAGCGCGAATCCGTTCACGATCAAGTTGGATATCCCCGCCCCGGAAACCTCCGCCGGGGGTATTGTGGTGTGGGACATCGACGATGACGGGCGGATGGACTACCTCGTCACTGTGCCCGGACACGTGGCGGCGTACGCGAATAATGGAACTCGCCTCTGGATACACAAAGTGGATGTCCGGGTGGGTGAATCGTCGGAACGTGTCGGCCTGCCGGGCCACAACGGGCCGGGTGTGACAGCCGGCGATATCGATGGGGACAACAAAACCGAGGTTCTCTACTTCACGAACGACAGCGTGTTGCACGTCGTAAACGGTAACAACGGCAAAGAAAAATGGACCGCACAACCGCCCCATCCGGACGGAACCGACCGATGGGAACACCTTGCTATCGCCAATTTCCGAGGCGAGGGCGACCGAGACCTGTTCATTCAGACCACCAATAACGACGGGTACCGTGTGGGGCATCACATCGCCGCGTACAAGCTGGAAGATCTCCGGAACCATCGATATACGCCGCTCTGGCAACGGGCCGATTTTACGACCTGCGCGCACAACGGCGCACGTCTCGCAGACCTCAACGGCGATGGAAAGGATGAGGTCCTCGGCGGCCAGGTGGTCAGCGCAGACGGGGAGTTTCTTTGCAATATCCCGCTACGGGGCCATATTGATTCGATTTTTGTGTACGACGTTCGGCCGGATATTCCCGGTCTGGAGGTGGTTGCACTGGAGGAAGGCGGTCGACGGGGCGATCTCCCCGGAAACCGCGTATTTCTGTACACCCGCGAACGGGTTCTTTGGCAGACTCACTATCGGCAGTGGGAACCGCAGAACGCAGCGGTAGGCGAATTCGATCTCGACGCGCCCGGTCTTGAAATCTGGTGTCGGAGCCGGTTCAACGAGTACCAGAAACCCTTCGTGTTCGACGCCGAAGGAGAGATGATCGCGCACTATGAGCTCGACACGGTTGCCCCATCGGATTGGACAAAGGCCGGGGTGGAAGTGATCCACACCATCGACTGGACCGGCGAGACCAAACAACTTGCCGCCGCGAAAGAGCGCCACACCGAAGGCGATGTCGCGATCTTCGATCCGATGACCGGTTCATTTGTTGCGCGGTTCAAAGAGAAAGCGGCGCGGCTTTATGTGGCCGATGTAACCGGCGACTGGCGCGAGGAACTGATTGTCCTGAACGGAAACACGCTACACGTTTACTGGAACGATGCCGCCAATCCCAATCCGGATCGCCCCCGGCTGTGGAAACAGCAGCATTACGCGCGCAGCAAACGTACGCATAACTATTACAGTCCGTGAGGAACGTCTATGTAACGACAATCGGAAACCTGGTGCCGCTGAAGGGCGGTATTCAGCCGTCGCTGGTTTTTGGAGACGCTTTCGCCACATCCTTCGGTGCGGTCCATATATCGATTGATCCAGCCCATTGAAGATCCACACCCCCGCCCCTTTTGGGGAATATACACCTCTCGACGTCTGTGTTATTGTTCTCCCAGGTGTTGCTGTGCTGTGCTGTTGTAAAACATTGGTGGGACTGTGATGTGTTATATGTGTTGTTTCGTCCTGCCGGTTTGGAGGAATCAAAACCAATGACATTTGTCGATATTCATTTTCCCTTTTATGGAAAATCCATGCCGGAGGACCGCCATGACGACGTTTAAGGAGTTCTTTGAAAAAGCTACGAGGCATGTGCCGTTTCGGTTTCAGGTTGAGTTTGCGGAGAAGAAACGAGCCAGGGCTAGGACTGGGTCAGATTGCCGTTATAGCGCAACAAAACTTTTGCGAAACGAGTGAATACGATGGAAGACCTCACGAACTTCGATGAATCGTTCAAAGCACTTACGGGAAAGGCCCCTTTCCGATGGCAAAGGCGATTATTCCGTAAGCTCAGGAGCGGAGAGCCGTTCCGGTACGTCAATCTACCAACCGGTTTAGGCAAAACGTCAATCATCCCGATATGGCTCATTGCCCTTGGTGAATCTGCGTCTCCAGATGCTGCTACATCTCACGTGCCGCGCCGTTTAGTGTACATCGTCAACCGTAGGACTGTTGTCGATCAAGCAACGCACGTGACCGAACAGATGCGTGAACGATTGCTGCATCCGGACAATGATCAATGGAAAGTACATTCCACAACCCTGAAATCGATTCTTCATCGGCTGTCCGGTCTTGCCGTCTCGAACGAAGTTCCAGTCGCAATAAGCACGCTTCGCGGAGAATTGGCAGATAACGAAGAGTGGAAAGCAGACCCTGCCCGCCCCGCGATCATTATTGGAACCGTCGATATGATCGGTAGCAAACTGCTGTTCTCAGGATACGGAGACAGCTACCGGATGCGTCCTCACCATGCGGGGCTAATCGGGCAAGATACATTGATCGTCCTTGATGAGGCACACCTCACGCCCGCCTTCGGGAACCTTCTTCGCCAAGTAGCCGAAGCACAGAAGGAGACGCACTGGCTTCCCCACACGCGTGTAGTCGAGCTGTCCGCGACCCCTTCAACTACAAGTGAGAGCGAAGTTCTGACTCTAGAACCAGAGGACGAGAAGGACCCGGTTGTCCAAGATCGTTTGAATGCACACAAGTCTCTGTATCTCCACGAAATTGATTCGGAAAAGCTGCACGAGACAATCGTGGATTATGCCTTTAAACACGAAAATGCCCCGTCGAAAGTACTGATTTACGTTCGTTCGCCACAAGATGCGGGGAAAATCCTCACCGAATTGCAGAAGAGAATGGGGAGGCGAGATACAAATCGTACCGCTCTTCTGACAGGTACCATGCGCGGACACGAAAGAGACAGGCTTGTTAGAGAGAATCCCATTTATCACGCCTTTTTGAATCACGGGTCATCGGTCGAATCCACCCTGTATTTGGTCAGTACGTCGGCGGGCGAAGTGGGTATTGATTTGGATGCCGATCATATCGTCTGTGATTTGACCTTTCTGAAGGCGATGGTCCAGCGGCTCGGCCGTGTTAACAGGTGCGGTAGAAAGTCATCGCGGATCGACGTCTTACTCGCCAAAGAAGACAAAGAGACGAAAAAGAAAGTGAACGGTTTTGACAACGCTGCGGAGCAAACTGGACAGATGCTTAGGCGACTGGGCAAACAGGAAGACCAGGACGATGGGGCGTACGATGCCAGCCCAAAATCACTTCAAGGTCTGCTTCAAAGCATGACCGAAGAAGAGAAACGGCAGGCTTCTATCCCAGAACCCAGCATGATGCCGATTACGGATATCTTGGTCGACCTGTGGTCGCTGACCAGTGTCCGGGAGAGGATTCCCGCACGACCTGAGATAGCCCCTTATTTACACGGATTGACGAACGCCCCTCCTGAGAGCTACGTAATATGGCGAAAGGAGACAGCACTCCTCGGCAAATACAAACTCGATGCGGATTCCATTGAAGATTGGTTCTCAGCTTGCCGCATTGAAGCGCAAGAGAAGCTTCGGGATCGCACCGACCGCATATTCAGCCAGCTGAAACGAATGAATAATCGATTGAAGGGAAAAGCCTTCCCCCTGGTTCTACTAGATGAGTATGGTCGTGCCGAAATTCGGACACTCGATGACGTCATCAGACGTGACAAAGACAGGCTTGCGTATCGCACCCTCATTTTGCCGGTTGAAGCGGGCGGATTGACCAACGAGGGAATGCTTGACGGCGGCTCTGCGTTTTCAAGCGCAGCGTCGGATATAGCAGAATACGAAGGCAAACGACTCCGCTTACTTCTCAATTACAGGGACGAGACCTGTAGAGTACAGAAACTGGACACGCTGGAAGACGCCGAGATTGATGTCGACTCGGAAACGGTCATGCAATTGGAGTGCGGTTCCCCGCAGGAGGCAGGTCTGCAACTCGGACGACGGCATGACATGGTCGTGTCGCGTCTGATTCCTCTTCGGGAACAACCTGACGGTGGAGAGGACGAGATAGAAGCTCGTTACCTTCTGCTTCTCGTCGAGCCACGAAACAAATCCTTAGACAATGTTGAAGCGGTAGGTTATCGAGGACAACCAACACTTCAACAACATACGGAACAAGTCGTATCTCACGTCACCCGTATAACTGAATCTCTCAACCTTCCCAACGATATTTGTAAGGCGGTCGCCATAGCGGCGAAGTGGCACGATGTTGGAAAGAAACGTCGGATCTGGCAACAGGCGATCTACAATACGGGCGAACAACCTCTCGCGAAGCCTGGGCGACGTGGAATGAACGTGCGGCTATTGGGAGGATTCCGGCATGAATTCGGTTCTGTCCTGGAGGCGGCTGCCGATCCGGAAGTACAAGTACATCCTGAACAGGAACAGGATTTGATTCTGCACCTGATTGCGACCCATCACGGTCACGGTCGGCCGCACTTCAAATTCGACGCTTTTGATATCGAAAGAACAACTGACGAAAACGAGAAGGCGGCTCATGAAGTCATGCGCCGTTTCGCCCGGCTTCAGCAGCGATTTGGGCATTGGGGACTGGCGTGGCTGGAATCGCTGCTACGTTGCGCCGACACAGCGGCGTCGCAGGAAACCACTGAACAGAGATCTATGGAGGTACGAGAATGACCACGGCCGAGCCAAGTTTTTCAGTTGAAGTTGATGTTACTAACCCAGGCCAATTCTTCGCCTGCTGCGGGCTTCTGGAGCTCGCCCACCGCTTGTGGCCGGACACCCAAGGATGTTTTACAGACAATACATTTGAGACTCACATATCAGAGCCCGTGATCAACCCGGTCGATGTCATCGCAGATAAACTACACGAAACCGAAATAGAAACTGATCCATATCGTGGCGACACAGCGCTTCACCCTGTCTTACTTGAATCTTTCGATCTAGCCATTGACTGGTGGATAGACGCAAGAGGCAGAACCACCCCCATCAAATTGTGGGCGGGACGGCAAACTTCGAAGCAAATAGTCGAGGAACTCCGCCGTGCGACAACAGAGGTGCTGAAATCATCCGAAATTGCTGGGGTATTTCAGGCTGAACGTGCACTCACTACTCGTTTCGGTGTCGACTTTCGCTCTGCCTGGAACACTCTCGATGTAGGATTTTCTCCAAATGAACAAGATATGAAAGTCTGTACGTTTCCAGCCGTGGAATTGCTGGCTGCGATAGGCCTGCAGGGATTTCGGCCCGGCAGAGAGGGTTCTGAGTATTTCTATGCGACGTGGCATATGCCGCTGCCGACTATCGCGGCACGTGCTGCCTGCTCAGCATTGATTGCCGAAGGGCACTTGAGAAGGTATCGGTTCCACATCACCAGACGAGGAAGTTATAAGGCTTTCAATTATGCAACGCATATTACAGGAGGATGGATATGAGCGAGCAATCACACTTGGATCAGTTTGATGAATGGATTAGGGACGACAGCCAGTATGCGGCAATTGTAATGCGGCAGTGGCTGATACCAGTCGAAGGGAAAGACGCCGTCATTTTCCCACCAACCTATCCGATTGAAGAGTCGAAAGCCGGTTACAATATCGATAGGCTTACAGATGGATCGACTATTTGCCAGATCGATAGTGTAGGTTCCCAGGGCAATCGCATTGAGCCGATATTTAAAAAGGGACCGTATTCAGAACTTGTGCCGCAAGTAGTCATTAAAGCAGAAAACAAAAGCGGGGAGAAAAGGAGAATCAATATTCTCGACGCGGGTCACCGTGCTGCAGATGCTATCGTACGTTTCTCTGAGCTTTCAGACGATCTCGATAAAGCCTACCGCGCGTTTCGCGATGAGGGCGATGCTGCGCCATTAGCACGAATCGCGCCGACGTCTATTGTATTCGGTAGTTGGGATTCACGTGCTACGCAGGTGAAGTTTCAACGAATCTTGCGGTTAGTTATACGTGCCTACGGTGTTGAGCAACTCCACCGTTCAGCTCAATACATTCCTCCTATCGATTATGTAGAAACTGGATTATTGGACAGTCCAGAGGACAAGAAGAAGCAGGAAGCGATGTCGAAATGTGGTTTTAGCCATGCGCCGGCGGCCTGGACTCACGGTGGGATTATTGTCCGTGGTGAAATCCGTAAGGATGCTGCGCTTAACCTTGTGGCTATCCGGGCACTAGGCACTTCAACAAATGAAGAAAGTAGAACTTTGTCACGATACATACTCGGCCTCGCCTTGGTCTGTTTCACTGCTCCACAGGAGACGTCTCTACGAGAAGGATGCCAACTTGTAGTCGATCCAGATAAGACCACTGAATGGAAGACAGTCAAACACGATGGTAGTACCGACAAACTGGCTTTGCAACACCACGATGCTGTCAGATTTGCTAAGGATGCCGCATTGGCTTTTGGCGTCAAACAACCTGAAAAGACATATTCGTTTGACCCGGATTTCGCTAGAAAGTGGTTGCAGCTCACAGATGACCAACGAAAGAAACTTGTTCAAGAAGGAGGGGTCACGAAAGAAAAAATCGAAAAGCTGCAATCCTCCAAGAAAAAGGGCTAACGAGAACAAGACACAACAGGAAATTGATAATGAACCGATATCTGTGTATCTCAATAACGTTTCTCGATCCTTTTTTCCACGGCAGGTTAAGCGCAGACGAACCGGAATGGCCCCCTTCACCATATCGGCTTTATCAGGCACTTTTGGCCGGAGCAAAAACAGGCTGCCACAAGCGTGAATGGGGCGATGCCAAAAGACAAGCATTTCGCTGGCTTCAAGACCAAAAACCTCCCCTTATTCTCGCTCCGAGCATCCGGAGATCGTTGGGCTATACGCTGTTTGTTCCGAATAACGACAGCGACAAGATACTCAATCGTCAGGATCGACTGACAACAAAGGTAGTCCGTCCGTCACGTTTGATGGACGAGGCCCCTCTTAGTTACCTTTGGAAAATCCAAGACCATGAGTGGGCTCAGTCCCGCCAGAACGTTGAGATTCTCTGTGAAGAAGCGCGGCATATTCTCGCATTCGGCTGGGGGATTGATATGGTCGTAGGAAACGGCCGTGTATTGGACCACCGAGAAGTTGCCGAGTTGCCCGGTGTACGCTGGACACCACGAGCAGGTCATCCATCTTCCAACACATCTGTACGACGCGTACCAAAACACGGAACGCTGGACGATCTCGAAACCTGCTACGAGTCCTTTGTTGAAAGCATAAAGGGAAAAGTCTATCGCGCACCACAAGAAGCGCGGGTTTTTGACAGGGTTATATACATTCAAGATAGCCAGTTGCCACCGCGTCCTTATGTTGCGTTTGAATTACGAGATGAACGGCACAAATGGGTACAGCGCCGCCAAGTGGCCTCAATGGAGGTTGCGGCGATGCTCCGTCATCAGGCATGTCAAGCGGCCAAGCTTGATTCGCACAACTTCCCAGGAGGATCGGAATTATACGTAGCTGGGCACGCGGGCAATCGTGAAGAGACACCCGAACGCTTTTCGTACATCCCTTTACCGACAATCGGTCACCCGCACGCCGACGGCCTGATTCGTCGTGTGCTTATTGCCGAACCCCACGGCTCGAATGGCAGTCACGCTCAATGGGCGGAATCGCGTCTTCGGAACCGTGAATTGAACGATGATGCGGGCGCACCAAGAGGGATTCTTGTCGCTCAGCGAAGGCACGATGATGTCCTTGATGCTTACGTGCGAGCCGCACAGAGCTGGTTCAGCGTGACACCCGTTATCCTGCCCGGTTATGACGACGGCAAACACACGAAGGCCGAAAAACTGGTAATGAAAGCGATAGTCCAGGCCGGTATTTCGTTTGAGTGTGTGGAAGAGATCTCGATCCGCAAAGCCCCCCATTGGCCCGGGTCGCAACACCCGAAACAGTATTTGCGACCTTCGTATTTGAATCATTTGCCGGGATGGCACGTGCTGATCCGTTTTCGTGAAGCAGTCTACGGACCAATCGTTATCGGAGCAGGTCGTCACTGCGGTCTCGGAGTATTTGCAGCGGAGAAATAGAGAGAATTTCCCTCACCCTAACCCTCTCCCAGAGGGAGAGGGGAAAAAGGGAGAAATCGGGTAATTGATCAATTAAAACGGAAATAATAAATTGGTCAGAATTTAGATAATATCAAAAAAACAACCCTTTTTTTCCAGGGGTGGGGCCGTCTTCAAGACGGTTTTACGCTCTTTGACAATTGAATAGGGTTGAACGGATCGACGGCGGTTCGTGGCGTGCGGTGGCCCCGACACCGCTTTGGCTTCTTCCCTCTTGTCGCTCCGCGACCCCGATTGACGAGCAATCGGGGCTAGTGCGCCTGCGAGCGCACATAATCAGAGTGGTGAGAGTCCACTCCAGGTATACGCTCTCCGACCTGTACCTGACCGGAACTGCGTCGCCGCGAGGCGAGGTGGGAAGCACCGGGAGGGGAAGGACCAGTCCGTAGGAGGACGAACTCGATACGGCTGTGCATACCCGGCGAGCCTGCTAGCCAGTGGCGAAGCCTGGACCTGCGGAAGCGGGAGATCCATCGCGCTGAGGGGTAGCGTGCGAAAGCGGCGATGGAGGGATGTGCAGTGGGTGGAGACGGAATGGTCCGGAAGGTTATGTGCGTGAAGCAGGGAGACCTGTCCGGGAGAAGGACGGAGTTCATGAACCAGGAGGTTCCGAAGAGCCGCCGGGCAGGAGTCAGAGCCCCCATAGTAGCGAGGAAGCGCCGTAATGGGCGTGGAGCGAAGGGGGGCAGGAAGGTGGATGCGTGAAGGACAGACAGATGGAAGAGCACCGTGCGGAAGTGTCCGAGAGGACTAAACAAGCCGGAGAGATCCGGGACCGATGGTCGTGGGTTGAACCGTGTGTCTGGACGGAGCGCATGTTGACGGCCCTGGAGAACGGGGTGAGAGGAGGCAAATGGTTCAGTTTGATTGATAAGGTCTACCGGAAAGCGAACCTTCGAGCGTCCTTCCAGAGTGTGAAGGCGAACAGGGGTAGCGCTGGAGTGGACCACCAGACAGTGGAGAAGTTCGAAACGGACTTGGACGAGCATGTGAATCATCTATCCGATGGGTTATGTCGGGGGACGTACTGTCCTCAGGCGGTACGTCGTGTCTGGATTCCCAAGCCGGGATGCCGGGAAGGTCGGCCGTTGGGGATACCGACTGTGCGGGATCGTGTGGTACAAGGAGCTCTTCGTCAGGTACTGGAACCGATTTTCGAACGGGGATTCGCCGAACACAGTTATGGATTCCGACCGGGCCGAGGATGTAAAGATGCGCTTAGACGTGTCACGCAACTGCTCGCGGCGGGCTACCACCATGTGGTGGATGCGGATCTGAAGAGTTATTTCGATAGCATTCCCCATGACCGACTGATGGAGCGAATCCGAGAGAAAGTCGCAGACAGTCGCGTCCTTGGGCTGATCGAAGCCTTTCTCAACCAGCAGGTGATGGAAACCATAGGGCCGTGGATACCGGAAACGGGCACGCCACAAGGGGCGGTACTGAGCCCCTTGCTGGCGAATATCTACTTGGACCCATTGGATCACCTGATGGCGAAGAACGGATTTCACATGATTCGATACGCGGACGATTTTGTTATCCTGTGCCGCAGCCGGATGGAGGCTGAACGCGCGCTGGAAGTGGTTCGCCAGTGGACAACAGACAACGGTCTTGTTCTCCATCCGGAGAAGACCCGGGTGGTGGATGCCACGCAACGGGGCGGGTTTGAATTTCTGGGGTATCATTTTGAGCGTGGTTATCGCTGGCCTCGGAAGAGAAGCATCAAGAACCTAAAGGAGAAGATTCGTGCCAAGACCAAGCGGACCAACGGTCACAGTCTGGGTGTCATCATCAAAAGTGTCAACCTGACCTTGCGGGGGTGGTTTGAGTATTTCCAACACAGTCATCCTACCACCTTTCCGCGTCTCGACAGTTGGGTGCGCATGCGTCTGCGGAGCATTTTGCGCAGGCGACGCAAGGGGCGTGGACGAGGCCGGGGTTCTGATCATCAACGCTGGCCGAATGCTTTCTTTGCCGCGCTCGGGCTGTTCTCCTTAACTGCAGCCCGTGCAGCGGCCAGTCAATCCTCACGGAGGTAAGACCACCGACTGGAGAGCCGTGTGCGGGAGATCCGCACGCACGGTTCGGAGGGAGGGGGGACCGGGATCAACCGGTCCTTCCTACCCCTATCCCATTCGTTCACCTGAGTAGAAGCACCCCCAAAGGGACTTGGGGGTGGCACCCGTCTTTCCATAGCACCTTCGAAGCGGAATTGACGGGATGGCAAAAATCGACGGGGTGGAACAAGACAAATATTCAACCCCCTCTGAATCTCCCCCAGTCTTGGGGGAGAAGGAATACGGTAATGCAGTTGTGAAGGTTGAGGGAAACAAAAAAACCTTCTTGAACCGGGGAGTAAAAACCATGATTCAACTCGCTGAATCTCAACCCACCGAAATGTCGTCTTCATCTGAACACCGTCTGCCGCAGGAATTCGTCCTGCCCGACCTGGTGCCCGTTCGAATGCTGAACGAGTTCTGTTATTGCCCCAGACTCGCGTACCTCGAATGGGTTCAGTCCGAGTTTGAGGACAGCTCCGATACCGTCGAAGGCAGACTCCGCCACCGCAGAGTCGACCGCGAACAAGGCGACCTGGCCTCACCCGACGAGATCAAAGGCGTGGAGTTCGACGCCCCGCAAACACGGTCTCTTCAAATCTCCGCACCAAAGATCGGCCTGATCGCCAAAATCGACCTGGTCGAAACCCGCGCAGGACTCGTTTATCCGGTGGACTACAAACGCGGCAAGGTGCCCGATATTCCGGAAATGGCCTATGAGCCCGAACGGGTCCAGCTCTGCGCACAGGCGCTTATTCTGCGAGAGAACGGATACCGATGCGAAACCGGCGTCCTCTATTATGTCAATTCGAAAAGACGGGTCGAAATTCCCATCACCGAGGAATTGGCCAATCGAACCAAAGAACTGCTCGATCAAATGCGGACAACGGCCCTCAAAGCCGAAATCCCGTCGCCTTTGGTCGACAGCCCGAAATGTCCCCGCTGTTCGCTGGTCGGAATTTGTCTCCCGGACGAAACCAATTGTCTGGCGGAAAAGACCGAGGGTGAAATCCGGAAGCTCGTACCCGGCCGGGATGACGCGATGCCCCTCGCGGTTCAGCATCAGGGCGGCCGTGTCGGCAAAAAAGGCAACGTCCTTCAGGTCAAAGGGGACGGTGAAATCCTGATGGAGGCGCGAGTTCGCGACACGTCGCAGGTGATGCTGTTCGGTGCCGTCCAGATTTCCACCCAGTGCGTTCACGAGCTCCTGAAGAATAACATCCCGGTTTTGTATTTTTCCTACGGAAATTGGTTTCACGGGATGACGAACGGTCTCGGCCACAAAAACATCGAGCGAAGGATCACGCAGTTTCGTGCGGCGGAGAATCGACAGAAAACGCTGACCATCGCGAAACGCCTTATTCAGGACAAAGCCGCGAACTGCCGTACACTCCTCCGTCGCAATATCACCGACTGTCCGGAGGAACCGCTCAAGAAACTCAAGCGGGAAACCGAGAAAATCGAACACTGCGAGAGTATTGAGTCACTCCTTGGACACGAGGGAAATATCGCACGGATTTATTTCGAATGGTTCCCGAAAATGTTCAAAAGCGGACATGAAAATATCGGGGAATTCAATTTCGAAAGCCGAAACCGACGCCCCCCGCGCGACCCGGTCAACGCGATGCTCTCACTGGCGTACAGCCTCCTCGTGAAAGACCTGACGGTTACGGTTGCGGCGGTAGGATTCGATCCCTTTCTCGGTTTTTATCATCAGCCGCGATATGGGAGACCCGCGTTGGCGCTGGACTTGATGGAGCCGTTTCGTCCGCTGATCGCAGACAGTGTCGTGTTCTCCTGTATCAATAACGGCGTGGTCGCTCCGGACGATTTCGACCGGGTGGGCGGCGCGTGTTCGATGACCGCCGAGGCGCGGAAGAAACTGATCCTGAATTACGAACGCCGGATGGACAGTTTGATTGCGCACCCTGTGTTCGAATACCGAATCAGTTACCGGCGAATTTTGGAGGTTCAATGCCGGTTGCTTGCGCGGTATCTCGAAGGGGAAATCCACGACCCGCCGTCGTTTGTCACGAGGTGAGCGATCATGAGACGCGTATATGTGGTGACCTACGATATTGCGGACGACAAGCGGCTCCGGCGGATTTTCAAAATCATGAAGGGGTACGGCGATCATCTTCAGTTTTCGGTTTTCCGATGCGAGCTCTCGGACAGAGACCGGTTCGAACTGATCGGGGATCTGGAAGAGGTGATCCATCATGATGAGGATCAGGTATTGTTGATTCCGTTGGGTCCTGCCGGAGGACAGTGCGAGCAGAATATCGAGGCCTTGGGCAAGCCGTATGTCCTTCCTGAGCGACATGCGACTGTGGTATAATGTATGTATAGTGGATTTTCGAGAGGTCCGGTGGTGTCGAAATCCCTAGGGACCTCTCGAATCTTGATTTTGTTGGATTTAGAGAGGGTATTTCTGAGGGAGAGGTTTCGAGCATGGTGCTCAAATGTGTACGTCTCGAAAACGGCTTTGTAAGTCGTTGTCGATTGGAGGTTTAGGACGCGAGCGATTTCCACAGCTGAAAAGCTGTGGCCCCATTGAAGTCGGAACCTCTCCCACTACGGCAAGAGTTGGTTTTGTCATTTCCACAGCTGAAAAGCTGTGGCCCCATTGAAGTCTTTCGACCGGGTCATATGTTTGAGCCTGCGTCAGATTTCCACAGCTGAAAAGCTGTGGCCCCATTGAAGTGACTGCCATCCACGTGCCA
>CAZTDD010000151.1:0-15281 GCA_964612675.1 uncultured bacterium | reverse complement strand
AACCCGATGCAATTAACGCCCCTCACCCTAACCCTCTCCCGGGGGGAGAGGGAACCTCCGCCGCCAATTTCGGACTTTTTGCGGCGGCGTCAAAAACTGGGGAAAGTCCTGGTTAGGAGGGGGTTGACCGCCTTGTGCACAAGATTTGGCCCACATAAACGCCCTCCGTACTTATCTCAGACTTGATGCCGTCGCAAAAAGTCGGGAGAACTCTTCTCCCTCTCCCTCTGGGAGAGGGCCGGGGTGAGGGACGTTGCATTATCCGCTGACGTTCCTTTGTGTGTGACAGACCCCTGTCATCATCCAAACCCTTTGCCGCTGATTCATTTACTGTCTCTGGTGGATACACAAGATAATCATAATACGCGAATCCAATGCAATGATCGCCCCTCACAGGACAAAAGCCCTTATTTCACTTCTTGTTTTCGGCTCGGCGGGAGCCTCGCCCTCCCGGCGAACGGCGCGGCCTTTTTTTAACTTCAGCCACCCCCACCCGCCGTCGAGAGAACGGCTCCCCCACCATACCGGCAAATATCCCCCAAACTGATTAGACCATTCGACGGCTCGTACAACGCCAAACTCCCCGCATAGACACTCCCCACTTTGTACAACAACGTCGCCCACACACCGCCGGAATCGCGCTTGTCGGGGCCGAAACTCGCCATGCCATATCCTTTAAAGTAGGGGTTGTTCGAAAAGTAGTTGCCCGCGCTTGCGTCGTTCTTTGCCCAGTGACCGTTGTAATTGACGTAGGTATAGAATCGTTCGTTCGACGGCCCGCTGGTTTCGCCCGTCCAGCTTCCTTCTCCAAACGGGTCTTCCTGATCCACCGATGAGAGATACGCCACCGGAGTCGTCAGACACGACAGACTCCCGGTCGTATAGCCGCCCCGCTGATTCGGAAAACTCCCCCACGGATACTCGTTTTGGTCGATCATATACGATTCGAGTGCGACCGCGAATGCTCGCAAATCGGATCGAACTCGTCCAACCTGGGCTCGTATCCGAGCGTTCATGAAATTCGGTACCGCGATTGCCGCAAGGATACCGATAATCGCAACGACGATGAGTAACTCAATTAGCGTGAATGCGTCTTTCCGTTTATGCATTGTGATTATTGTGCCACCCTCACCCTGTCCCTCTCCCAGAGGGAGAGGGCACTGGGTCAAGCCTCGATTCTCTCACTCTGCCCTACCTCTTTTCCCAAAAAGACAATGGGAGGGCGAACCTCCCGGTGAGCCGATATTCAGTCAGCTCGCCGGAAGGGCCGCCCTCCCTACAGCAAAAAGAATGAGTCTGTGGGGCCTATCACGACTCTTGATTAACGAATGGACCAATCCTCCACACTCGTCGTCTCTTCGATGAAGTAAAGGGGCTGAACGCCCTGCGATTCCCAGGGAAACGCCCCGCCGTTGGTTCCAAACCACTGCAACTCGCCTTCATCATAATCGATGGAGCAAACGCTGAAACCGACCTGATCCCCCACATTTGGCGGGAAGACTTCGTTGGCAAAATCCCCCTGCATCGCGCTCCAGGGAATCTTCACCTCGACCATCCAGTCGTTCGTGTCGTAGTCCACCGTCGCTGCATATTCCGACTCACCCATGATTTCGTGCGTGATCCAGCCGCCGAAATCGTTTTTCGCTACGATATTCCCCGCCCCGTCATCCGGTGCGATGGTCGGGATATACATCCTATTGCTGTCGGTCTCTTCGGGTGTTTCCGAGAACGTGAACTGGAGCGCATCCGATCCGTTCGGATCCGGTCCGACAAACGAGTAATTGTCGTCCTGCGCGGAAACCGCCGCGTAGAAGAACTCATCATCCCACATGAAGTAGTACGTCGCGCTGAAATCCTCCAGCGAGGTCTCTTGGCTGCCACCGGGATGCGTCACACCGCCGTGGATATAGCCTTCGAAGTATGGATCTTCCACACCATTCAGGGTCTCCGCGTTCATCACCAACGCCTGCGCCCCAGCATACTCCTCGGCAGAGACATTCCCGTCGATGACGATCTCCTGTCCGTCTGAAAGCCGGACCGCGTTCACCGGCCAGCCGGTTTCAGGAGCGGGGGCGGAGACAGTCGCAAAAACATCATCCGCGTAAATCATCGTCCCGTCCGGTGTCCTCGAATAGAGCTGTATTCGCATCTCGGTTCGTTGTGAGGGTTCATATTGAAGAGTGATGCTATATTCGAACGGCGTCCACTCATCCAACACCGGTTCTGTAATGCCTTCGCTGAGGTTCTCCACGTTCCCATCGTACTCCTTGATCCGGAACCAAATATGAGACTCGTCGTCCCACGATCCCGCTGGAACATAGTAGTAGCCTTTCAGCGTTACCACCGCCCCCTTCGGAATCTCAAGGCCGTCCTCGATGTTCTGCTGAGCGGCATGGTATTGACTGCTTCCGAGACCTGTGATCGCAAGCGCTGTCTCGCCGGAGAAAACCTGGTCGGAGCTCAACGAGAAGGCCCCCATGTCGCCGGCGCCTTCGTAGCCCCAGGGCTCAAGACTTTCTTCGAACCCGTTGTTGTCAATCCACTCGTCAATAAACCGAATCCAGTCAATCTCGACAACGGTATCCTCGTCATAAAAGTTCGCGAAATCATAACGGAAATTATTGAACCAACCTTCCCAATTGTCTGACAGATCTTGATAAAGAACGAACCACTCACCCGCGACGGGCGGAGCGTATACTTTCGACTGGATTCCCCCGTCGACACCGAACCAGAAATTCTCATAACCGCCCTTCTCAGCGCCGGAGCTAATCCGCATGCGGACAGCGGCCCCGCTCATATGATCCGCATTGAATGGTCCCTGCGGACCGTTAATGTACGGGTCTTCGACCCCGGCGGGAATATACACAACCAGCGACCCGTCTACCGCTTCCAATGCCTCGATCGCGTCCTCATTGCCGATAGTCCAACCTTCGGTGTCCCCGTCGGTGTTGAACTCCCAATTGGAATCAGCCCATGCCCAAAGCTGTTCCCCGTCTCCTCCCGACCCTCCGTCGTCTTCGCCGGGGGCCGCGACATCGACGAAAATATCGTCGAAATAGATCGCAGTATCGGTCGGGTTCTTCGAGTACAGCTGAACGCTGAGCGATTCCCGCTCTGCAGGTTCAAACTGAAGTTCAACGCGACTCTCGAATTGGAACCACTCGTCAAACGTGGTCACTTCGATTGGTGGGCTGATATTCTCGGTCGTACCGTCGTATTCACGGATACGGAACCAGATATGGGAATCCGCGTCCCAAGAACTCGACGGAACGTATAACGCTCCCAAAACCGCGACCGAGGTCCCCACCTCGAACGTCTCTCCCTGATAGATCGCTTGCTCCAAAGCGTGATAGTTGTCACTGCCCAGTCCCCATGCCTCTACGGCGAAGTCCATCGAGAAAAAGTTCGAATCGGTCACGACATAACTGCTGATGTCCCCTGCGCCTGTATGTTCCCAAGCCCAAAGATCGCCCCAGACAAAACTCTCGTTCTCTATGTACTCACTTCTGTAGCGAATCCAGTCAATTTCAACTGTATAGTCCTCAGGCGCATTATCTGCCAGGTCAATGCGAACCGAGTTAATCATTCCGCCCCAGTCGACCGGACGGTCGCCACCGACATCTTCATAGTAATCAATATTGACCACATGCCATTCGCCCGGCGGCGGCGCTTCATAGGGAGAACTCCCATGACCGCCATCGGCGGGGAAGTAGTAGGAGGCCGGTCCACCCATTCCCAGAGCATCGATGGACCACCTCATCCGCATCGAGAGACCGGTAATACGGTCTCCGTCATACGGCCCAGTCGGGCCGCTGATGTACGGATCGTTCGTCTCAGCGTTCACATGGGCGATTAGACTGCCGTTCACCACCTCAATCTTGGCGATGTTGTGTGCCGTCTGCCAACCTTCTCTGTTTCCGTCCGTGTTGAACTCCCATGTCGCGTGAGATTGTGAAGCAACCAAAACCAATCCCGCGAAAGTCCAAATAAGCGCACGTTTCATCTTCTGACTCCTCCACTTTTGCCAGACTCGGCCCTGCCCCAACGGGCCTGAAATAGGCTCCTTGACTCTAGAACAAACGATCATATTATGTCAATAGATATTCAAAAACATCCCTTTTTCAGCCAAACACAATCATGATCGATGATCGATCATGGAATAATTAGATTTTTTTGACTAGATAATGATGCTCCGGGAGGGATCGACAGGAATGCTTCAGGAAGAACGTTACGAGAGAATTCTGACCCTGTTGCGCGAGAAACGGCACCTGACTCTTCAGAATGTCGTCGATAGCCTGCCGGTCAGTTCCTCAACGGTGCGGAGGGATTTCCGCACCTTGGTGGAGCGAAACCTGGCGAAGCGGTCGCGCGGCGGAATCAGCCTCCCGATAGGAGACAGCGACCACGGAAATATCCCCTTTGAACTTCGCAGCGTAACCCATGCAGAGGAAAAAGAACGAATCGCACTCGCGGCCGTCCCACTCCTTCATCCACACGATACGATCTATATGGACGGGGGAACGACAACCCTTCAGCTCGCAAGGCGGCTGCCCAATTTCCCTCTGACTGTGATCACCAATTCTCTGCCTCACATCACTGTGATGATCGACAGCCACAGAGACAATTCGAACCTGGAGATCTATACGGCGGGCGGATATGTCTATCCCGCATGGAATGTAAACCTTGGCCCGCAGACAAGGTATTGTCTTTCTCAGTATCACGCGCAATGTGCATTCCTGTCCGCCCGAGGGATCGATGAAAGCGGAGTTTATAATCACAATGAGTTGGTGGTCGAGGTCGAACGAACGATGATTGAAAACGCCGACAGGGTTGTGTTTCTGATGGATCATTCCAAAATCGGTGAGCGGTCGCTGAGCTTCGTCTGCGAGCTGAGCAAGATCGATACGTTCATCACCAGCAGACACACCAAAAACCAGTCTCTCCTCAATACCATTCGAGCCGCCGGTGTCCATGTCGTTGAGGTGGACACGTAAGCCTTTTCATATCGGTCCAACAGAGCCAAAATACCCCAAGAATTCTTCTCAGAAGGGAAAACCACTTCGATGAAAATGAGATTCGCTCCATTTCTCGTTATTGCGTTCTTCTGCCTCTCTATGTCGAGCGTCGATGCTCAGGATTGGGTTCCGCTTTTCGATGGCAGAAGCCTGGACGGGTGGAAAGCCGGCGAACACAAAGACTCCGCCACGGTTCAAGACGGAATGATTGTGTGTGGCGGCCTGCGCTCTCATCTCTTCTATGTCGGCGACGTGGAGAACGCAGATTTTAAGAACTTCGAATTGAAAGCCGATGTCATGACAAAACCAGGTGCGAATTCCGGTATCTATTTCCACACCGAGTACCAGGAAGAAGGGTGGCCCGACAAAGGCTACGAAATCCAAGTCAATAATTCTCATATCGGCGAGGGCGATTACAGAGAACTGAAGAAAACAGGAAGCCTGTATGGAGTCAGGAATGTCTATAAAGGTCTGGTGAACGATAATGAATGGTTCACTCTGTATGTGCGTGTCGCGGGAAAGCGAATCAGCGCAAAGGTAAATGACATACTTGTCGTCGACTATGTGGAACCCGACAAGCCCGTCCGGAGAGAGCAGGATACGGGGACTGTTTTGTCGAGCGGCACGTTTGCTCTTCAATGCCACGATCCGCACAGCAAGGTGTTTTTCAAGAATATCCTCGTGCGCCCCTTGCCGGACAACCTTCCTCCCGAACCGGGTGAGCCGCCGGTTACCGACGAACTGTACGCAGAGATCCTCCGGCTCAGCGCGAGCAATTTCCCGGTAATCGACCTTCATACTCACCTGAAAGGCGGCTTAACCGTGGAGGACGTGCTCGAGAAATCACGACGAACAGGCATCTTCTATGGAATCGCACCGAACTGCGGACTTGGTTTCCCCATCACAAACGATGAAGGCATCTATGCATTTTTGGCAGAGATGAAGGGGCAACCGTTTTTTCTCGGTATGCAAGCCGAGGGTCGGGAATGGGTCAATATGTTTTCAAAGGAGGCAATTTCCAAATTCGATTATGTATTCACCGATTCGATGACATTTCGAGACGAAAACGGAAATCGCGTCAGGCTTTGGATGCCGGATGAAGTGAAGATCGAAGACAAACAGGAATTCATGGATATGTACGTCCAGAAAACGGTGTCGGTACTGACCGATGAACCCATCGATATTTATGTCAATCCAACGTTCCTCCCACAGGCGATTGCAGACGAATATGACGAATTGTGGACCCGTGAGCGAATGCAGAAAGTAATCGACGCGGCGGTCAAGAACAATGTCGCAATTGAAATCAATTCCCGATTCCGTCTCCCGAGCGAAGATTTTATTAAATTGGCAAAGAAATCCGGTGCAAAATTCTCGCTCGGAACAAACAACGGCGGTAAGGACGATCTCGGTCGGCTGGAATACTCCCTCGAAATGGTCAAAGAATGCGGTTTGACCTGGGAGGATATGTTCGTGCCGTCCCGTGACTGAGGAATCGTATGGATCAAGACTCCCCGGTGTTAGCCTCGCGGCGTGGATTCTGACCCACGGCATTCGGATAGACTGGTGAATCTGACCCGATTCTAATCCGCGGTCCGCAAAGCCAAAGAATGGCGCCTGACGTGGACGACTGAAAGTCAATCGCTGAGGGAAGTTACAAATTGAGTATACGTTACGCTCCGAGTTACAAGATCGATTATGGGCGTTAAGAGATAAAGGCTGTCTTCCTGCTCTGTGAAGGAGAGAAGACAAAATGCCTATAGAGGACCGAGGAGAACTCCAATGGAAAGAAAAACGGTTTTTCAAGCAACGATTCTCGGATCGGTGATTATCGGCTTATTTGTCCTTCTGGGATGTTATATCGTTTCGAATGCCCCTCAATACGAATTGGCAGGCGAACTGACGATGATCGAGAAATCCAGCGGCACACTCTATGAACTCGTTGGCTCCGTCGGGCCGAACAAGCCGCAATACAGGGTGATCCCCGGACCAAAATCCGGGCAGGCAAAACTGGAACCGTATTATTAGTGAAGGACAACATGCAGAGTTTTCGGATGGAACGGCGCTTCGCGTTCTTCTCTGCTGGAACGGAACCACGCTACTCCGAGCAGCTGTGTAAAGAGAGCGCTTGACAGTCCGTTTTCATAACCGAGAATAATTGTTAAGGCGTTCACAAAGCGGGATAATTTGTCAGTATAAAAGGAAATCCCGGACACAAAATCTAGAAGGGGGTGAAACGGTCCCATGGCCTTCTAAGAGAAGCCCAATGCGTTTTGTACATGCGTCAGTTAATGCCCCGTATGAGGGGCTCTAAACTCACACTAAGGAAAGGATATTGAATATGAAAGGTAAATTCCTTGTTACACTGGTCGCAGTCGCGGTGCTCCCCGTAGCGGCACTGGCTCAGACTGCGGTTGGTCCGGAGTATGGATCGCTGGCAACCGCGCCGGACACCATCGTTTTCACGAATAACGCAACAGCCGGCGATTTCTACGTTCTTGATGTGGCCGCCAACAGCGGCGCTATCGTCGCGGGAGGAGAAGCGCTGGAGGATACCGGTGCCATCGGCTACCTCGGCGGCGCCAACTGGCTCATCGGCAAGACAAGCGATGCCGCGTCCGGTGCGGGCGACGTCTTGGTTTTCGACGCAGGATCGGCAACGGTTGGAAGCCCTCTCGCCAATATCAATGACATCCGTGATCTCGCGGTCCTCCATCAGGGATCGCAGTTCGACGCAATCATCATCGATCGTGCAAACGACACGGTCCATCGGATGACCGATGTCCTTGGCACGCCGTCCGTGAGCGATATCACGCCCGACTCGATCACCGGGAACGTCGGCATCCAGGGTCTTGCGACGCTCAGCGATTCACTGTATTTCCTCTACGACGAGCTGCCTGAAGGCGGTTTCGGCAGCGACGAGCTGATCGTGGTGGAAGGGAATACCACCGCTGCGAAGACGACGCGTCTATCGTGGAACGATATTGGATCGGCGGGTGCGGGGTTATCCAGCGACGAACTTTCCGTCGACTTCCATAACGGTCTGGCCGTTCGTCAGCCCGATCCCTCCACGATCACAATGTATCTATCGAATTTCGGTCCCTTCAGCGATAACCAGGTTATCGAGGTCACGTGGACCGATTCGGGCAGTGGGTTCGATTTCAGCGCGCCGACCTCGTCGGTACTCTTCACCGAGATCGATCTGTTCAACGCCATCGATCAGAATATCGGTTCAGGAGTCCCTCCGGCTGACCGTGTCAATTCGCGCGGCGTCGCGATCCTTCCGGGCGAGACCGCAGCCGATGACCGCTTGGTCATCTGGGTCGACGATTCCTCCAACAACAACACGTATATGCTGATCTACGACATCGCCGCTGAATCCTTCTCGCTCTTCGGCAGCAACGCGTTGGAAGAGCTCTCCTATGCCACGGACGTCTCTGAGTGGCAGATACATCGGTAAGCGAAATCTGTCGCGACCCGGATGGGTTCGTGGGTCGTAACGAAACTACTTCTGGGGCGGCTGGGCGCCAAATGCCCGCCGCCCCTTTTCGTTACTCCTAATCCGGCCATCTCCACACCGGAAACCTGACTGTAACCCCGATTGCTCGAATTTGTCCGTTTAGCGGCGGGTGGCCCCGATTACCCGAATTTGTCCGTTTAGAGGTGGGTGGCCCCGATTACCCGAATTCGTCCGTTTAGAGGTGGGTGGCCCCGAGTACCCGAATTTGTCCGTTTAGAGGCGGGTGGCCCCGATTGCTCGAATTCGTCCTATCGAAAGCAATCGGGGCGACGAAGGCGCAAAAGGCTATCTCCACAAACATCTTCCATTTTCCACCCCAACGGCGTCTTTCGTTTTCCACCTCAACAGCATCTTCTGTTTTTCACCCCAACGGGGTGAAGTGTTATAGCCAGCGGGCAACGCCCCTCGAGAATAATGACCAAAGATCGAGACAAGTCCTGAAGGGACGGAGTAGTTCACGCTCCTAATTCGATACACGTACAGCTTCGGAACCGTATAATGGACCCGGCTTTCCCATCTTGACTGACATTTCGCGAGTCAGTAGCCTACCATTTGGAAAATCACCTTTCTATGCGAAAGACCGGATAGGATGACGGACACACCACAATGGCCGCGGAAGGGCGATTTCATCTCGCCGCCGGAAGTTGAGGAGTGCGACGAGCGTACAGATGCCCTGCCCGAGCAGGAGGAATTCTGGCGACCCCCGGTCCGCTTCGGCTCCGTCCCCGTCGAGAAGGAGCCGCTGGGCTGGGACCGTCGCAGAGGATTTCGCAAGATCTTTCCCCGCGTCTCTCTCCCATTCCAGGTCGTCGAGCGCGTCGCGTTCGGCCATTCCGAGCTCGAGCCGAACCGCCTCTTCTGGGGCGACAACCTCCATATCATGCGCCAGCTGCCCACCGAAAGCATCGACCTCATCTACATCGACCCGCCTTTCTTCTCCGGAAGGCAATACAATGTCATTTTCGGCGACCAAAACGAACTTCGTTCTTTCTCCGACATCTGGGAAGGCGGGATGCCCGGCTACCTCATCTGGCTCAATGCCCGCCTCTATGAAATGAAACGCCTGCTCAAAAAAACCGGCAGCATCTATGTCCATTGTGACTGGCACGCCAGCCATTATATCAAGGTCGAAATGGATAAGGTCTTTGGAGTGCAGAATTTTCGGAATGAGGTCGTGTGGTGTTATACAAGCGGAGGAGCAAGTAAAGACAGATTTGCCAAGAAACACGACATAATTCTCGGTTACGGCAAAACGCATGAGACTCTTTTTAATACGCAATATTATAGAAGATATGCCTTGATTCAAGACGAAAAAGAAGTTGGGTTCGATCCAAGGATTGAATATCATAAAGACGAGCAAGGCAGAAGTTACAGGGTAAATATTGCGGTCGATTGGTGGTCTGATATCGGAATAATATCTCCAAACAGTAGAACTGAAAGAATAGGTTATCCTACGCAAAAGCCCGAAGATCTTCTTGAACGCGTCATAAAGGCGTCATCCCCCGAGACTGGCGTCGTCGCCGATTTCTTCTGCGGCGGCGGGACTACCCCTGCCGTGGCACAGCGTCTCGGCCGTCGTTGGATCGCCTGCGACCAATCGCGGGTGGCTGTCGCGATCACGGCAGACCGTCTGACGAGCCAAGTCGAGCAGCAGACGGGCAAGATGTTTCCCGTGTCGGACTTCACCATCGAGCACTGGGGCGTGTACGAAGCCCGCCGCTTGTCCGACGCGCCGCCTGACCAGTTCCGCACCTTTGTCCTCCGCGCCTTCGGCGCAGTACCCAACAATACCGCCCAGCACGGTCATAAAAACCGCAGCACAGGCGACGCGCCGGTGAATCATGGCCGGGACGGCCATGCTACACCTAGCGACGGCGCAGCAGCACGTAACACGGGCGTCCCGCCCGTGCGGGAAAATCGTAGTACGGCCGTCTCGCGCGTGAATCGTGCCGAGCTAAAAATCCGCCACGGTGCCCGATTGCCGCATTGGACGATGGAAGGATCCACCTACGCCATCACCTTTCGACTCGGCGATTCGTTGCCCAAAAAGGTACTCGATGTGTGGCAGTCTGAGCGCGAAGACATTGTCAAGACTGCAAGAACGATGGGGCGTCCATTGAGCGCGCATGAAGAAAAGCGGCTGGATTATCTTTATTCGGAGAAGGTAGGAAAATATCTGGATGCCGCGCATGGCGAGTGCTGGATGAAAGATGATCGAATTGCGCGGCTCGTGGCTGGTGCGCTGAAGCAATTCCATGGGGAACGGTATACTCTTTTGGCTTGGTGTGTGATGCCCAATCATGTGCATGTGGTTGTTAAACCGCTCCCGGGCCATGATCTGCCGCATATCCTGCATTCGTGGAAATCCTTCACGGCGCACGAGGCAAACAAGATACTGAAGCGACATGGTCGATTTTGGGGCGAAGAGTATTACGATCATTTAATTCGCGACGAGGCGGATTATCGCCGGAGTGTGCAGTACGTTCTCGATAATCCTTCAAGAGCGGGGTTGAAGAACTGGAAATGGCTCAGTATCACAGATATGGCGGCCGTGGAGGAAAATGGTAACACGAACGTCCCGGCTATGAATCCTGGCCGGGACGGCCATGCTACACCTAGCGACAGAGCAGCAGCACGTAACACGGGCGTCCCGCCCGTGGAGAACACGATCCACGGTTACAAAGGCGCAATCCCGGTCTGGGTAGGCGAACCAAACCCGAAAAAAGCGGTAACTGGGGTGGACGTACAGGCCTTCGCCAACGGGATTCGCAAGACGCTGCGGTACAAGCAGGACAATCTGCGCGACGGGATCATGTTGGCATGGGCATTCCGACCCGACGCAATGGAAGCAGCGGACCGGCTCCGGCGGTTGGAGGACACCGACTTCAACTTCATCCGGCTGGACATGATCCGCATCGACTCGCCACGCTTCCGCGAGCATGTGACGGCACTCTCGAGCGATCATGCAGACTATGAGAACTTCCTCACTTTCGTTCAGCCGCCCAAGGTCGAAGTAGGTTACAAGCGCATCGGCCCGCGTACCTATAAGTTCGATGTGAGCGAAACGGTGGTGATGAACTCTGGAGCGAAGATCATCAATGTGCAGTGGGACTTCGACTATGGCAAGCGCTTTTCGAGTACGCCTGGATACTCCTTTGTCCGCGGGAGCAAGAAGGAAATCGTCTTGCAGGCGCAATACGAGTTCCCCAATCAAGGTAAGAAACGCATCGCGTGTAAGGTGCAGGACGACATGGGTGGCGAAGGACTCCGTACCACGGAGATTGAGGTAGAATGACGCATGTTCAACCAATTTGCCAAATACGAGGACGCCTTCCGGGACTGGCGGCGAGACGGGATGCCAGGGCTGAATGCGGACTCATACAAGTACATCGAGTTTCTTACCTCGCCTGACAACGATCAGGCCCCGCGTGACGGCACCCTGTGGCCGCACCAGTGGGAGTCGTTCCTACGGGTTGTCTATGCGCACGAGATTCTGGGCAAGAGGGAGATTGGCGCCGATGGGCTGTTGTTGAACGTCGTGACGGGTGGCGGCAAGACGGCGGTGATCGCCGCGCTGATCGCGTGGCTGCGTGTAGCGAAGGATGTTTTGAAATTCGTCATGCTCTGCCCTAACCTCATCGTGCGGGATCGCCTCGAAGAAGACTTCGAGTCTGGGAAAGTGTTCAAGGATCGCGATCTGCTCCCGGATTGGGGACAAAGCGGACCGGAAGATTTCGCTCTGACGACTTTGGGCAGCGGCAGGGAAGGCGGCTGGGCGAACCTGTTTAGCGCCACGGTCATTCTAGGCAACATTCACCAGTTCTACCTGAGCAACAAGAGCGGACAAAGCAACCTGTCGGCATTGATGAACGGCCCGGAGTTCGCGCTGTTCAACGATGAGGCGCACAATTCGCCCGCCCCGGAATACGATGCCACGCTGAGACGGATGTGCGACAGGGTTATCTTGCGCGTCGACACAACGGCCACGCCGGACCGTGCCGACGGTAACGCGCCGGACAGCGAAATGATCTACGAGTACGGCGTGACTGAAGCCCTGGCCGACGGAATCATCAAAACGCCTGTGGTCTATCAGCCCGACATCAAGACCGTCCAATTGACCTACACCGATGCGCGGACCGGCGAGCAGCGCAGAGTTGAGGAAATCGACTGGGACGAGGTAGACCGGCTCGGCCTGAACGCGACTCAGTGGGTCACGGACGATGAACCGATGCGCCAGCAGATGGCCATTGCGCTTCGCCGTCTCGAAGAACAGGAGCGACGGGCAAAAGATCGGTATCAGCCGATTCTCTTCGTTGTGGCGGTGTGCAAAGCGGATGCCAGAAAAGCCGAGCAAACCTTGAACAGGGTTTTTAAGGTCAAGACCCTGTTAGTCACCGAAGACAGCGACGAGGAGGACCGGCAGAAGGCCCGTGAACTCGGGAGACAGAAAAAAGCAGGAAAGCCCTACCGCGCCGTGGTCAGCGTGCTGATGTTGCGAGAAGGATGGGACGTACCGGAAGTGGGTGTGATTCTGCTCCTGCGCAAGTTCGGTAGTAGAGTTTACGGACAGCAAGTCGTGGGGCGTGGCCTGCGCCGAGTGCGGGCAAAAGGAATCGCGCCCGACGAACCCCAGATCTGCGCTGTGGTGGACCATCCCAAGCTGGAACACCAGTGGCTTTGGGACATATTCAACGCTAGGAAACGAACCAATGTTCTGATTGACGATCAATTTGACGAGGCCGAAGACCTGCCTGAACCACCGCGAAAGCAGGAGCTCGATAAGCCCGATCTTGTGATAGACCTTCCTCCGGTCGATCCTTCCGTTACGGACGAGGGCGAGTTTGACCTTGGCGACATTGCTCCTCCGCCGGAACCGCTGCGCGACTGGAAGGAAGCCCTAAATAGGATCGAGTACGATCCGACAGTAATCAAAATCACGAAGGTGGATATCGCAGCTGTGGTTGAACAGGAACTGGGCGGTGCAGGCTGGAAGACAGTTCATTCCGCCCCAGATGAAGACGCTCCCCTCGAAACCCTCTCAAGACTTTCCGATCAAGCGGTGCGCGAGGCTGTGAAAGAGGGCCTACTTGAAATGGCCGAAACGCTGACTGTTGAAGCCGGACACGCCGCAACGTTCAAACACCACGTTTACAGCGCATTGCTTCACCACGTTCGCGAGAAGTTTCTCAATGACTCATCACTCGGTTTCGCCGAACGCTCCGACGTGGATTTCGCGTGGAGAATGCTCGAACAAGTCCAGGCGAAGGTCGGGGCCATTCCAGGACTCATTGCGGGGGTAATTGAATATGGCGATTAGCAAACACGGTGAATACAAGAATCCCCAAAAGAGTCCTTGGAACTTCGAGAGATATCAAAGTGATCTCGAGCGCAGGATGATGGAGCGCCTCGAACGTGATCCCCATGTGGCCAAATGGATGAAGCGTCACGGTATCACAATCCCCTGGATTGACGGTCAGAAACATCAACGACGCTACGTGCCGGATTTTGTAGTGGAATACGAGGACGGTCAAAAAGCCGTCATCGAAGCTAAGGACCCAAGCCGTGTGGATTCCAACGATGTCCAGCGGAAACGAAAGGCAGCAGAGATGTGGTGTAAGCAGCGAAGGATGGAATACGTCATCGTGACCATGTAGGCCCCATAGGGCTCGAGGTTTTAAAGCACCCCCAGACAAGTGGTACTTCGTCCCTTCAGGACTTTTTGTAATCCGCCGTCCTTCTTCCCCCAGGGGCGTTGCCCACTGGCTATAATACTTCACCCCGTTGGGGTGAAACAAAAGACAATTATTCAACTAAAGGACGTCAATCAGATTCTGTACATCAATCCCTGCAGTTCCACAGCTGCACACCCACAGTGTTGACAACGTGTGTATAGTATGTATCGTACACCCGTCATCGATGGCTGGCCATGGCCGCCGAAAAGGTGAACCAACATGCGTTATCCGGTTGTTATTCATAAAGACCCCGACAGCGACTATGGTGTCATTGTGCCCGATCTGCCGGGCTGTTTCAGTGCAGGAGAGACGTTCGATGAGGCGTTAACAGAGGTAGTCGAAGCCATCGAATGCCATGTAGAAGGAATGCTAATGGATGGCGAGCCGATCCCGCCGCCTCAGCCGATCGAGAATCACCGGAACAATCCGGATTATGCGGACGGAATGTGGGCTGTCGTGACAGTAGATCTATCCAAATTGTCCGGGAAAACAAAACGAGTGAATATCACGTTGCCGGAGCGGGTGCTCAATCTCATGGACAACTATGCAGCCGAAAACGGGGAGTCGCGATCCGGCCTGATTGCACAAGCCACAATGGAATACATCGCCTCGCGAAGCGAAAAAGGCATGTAGCTCCCCCACCGCCGTCACCCGCCGCCTGTACGACTTCACCCCGTTGGGGTGAAAGAACCGCCGTCGCCGCGCGCTCGCGAGCAAACAAAGAAAAGGCCGTCGTGTTCATCCACGACGGCCTTTTCTTTTGTGTTTTCCGTTCCTTAACAACTCTTCGTTCTTTGACAACTCTTCGTTCTTTGACGATCGAGCAGTCGGGTCTGTGTGTTCTACCTGAGAGTATGCCGGATCCCGTGGCGTTGTGATTCGGTTCACGGCTTCGGACCGGGCGTTTGCCAACGGCCACTTTTCCATCCGTGCGTTCCGAATCGCCATCGGGGCGACAGGTACTCCTTAGAAAGGAGGTGATCCAGCCGCACCTTCCGATACGGCTACCTTGTTACG
>CAZTDD010000150.1:0-15480 GCA_964612675.1 uncultured bacterium | reverse complement strand
CTCTCCCGGGGGGAGAGGGAACTTCCGATGCCAACTTTCGACTTTTTGCGACGCCCCCAAGTCTGGGGGAGATTCAGAGGGGGTTGAGAACATTAGACTATATCAACCCCACCCGAACTCTCCCCTGACTGTGGCCACGCAAGCGTGTCCCTTTTGGGGAGAGAACGGAGGGGAGTCTTGATACAGCCTCGCCCGTTCCCGGTGTTCGCTTCAGTTTCCTGTTTCGGACATGTTGTGCATGCGTTACAATGGGCTGGACTTTTATCCTGAAATCTGAATGGAGTTGCGATGAGACTATCTTACTTTTGCCTGACATTTGTGCTCGCTGTTTCACTGCACGCAGCGCCGGACAGCAATGTGGATTCTGAAGAGAGATCGCATCTATACCTCTTGTCCGAGGACGGATGCGGACGGGCAACGGCGTATTCACAAACCAACAAAATCGTGACTATCGGTACAAAGACGCATGTCGCGTGGCTCGATTCTGAAGGCGATACTTTCCTTGTGCGCACTCGTACTCTGGACCGCCGAACCGGAACCTGGTCCCCGACTTACACTGTTGGTGAAGCGTTCGACAATCACGGCGGACCCGCATTGACCGTCGACAGCTCGGGCTATCTCCACATCGTTTACTATCCTCACCACCATCCATTTCGCTATTGCCGTTCCGTGCGACCGAACGACGCTTCTGAATGGACCGAAGAGATCCAATTCGGAAACCGGTGTACCTATCCGGCGCTGCTTTGCGGACCTGACGATACGCTCTACCTCGCCTGCCGGGAGAGCAGTCGGGAAGGGCAATGGGTTTTGAATTTCTACTGGAAACACCCCGACAGGGAGTGGGAAGGTCCAAGGACGCTGCTGCACGGCGACGCACCATCGGGGTATACGCGTTGGCAGGCGTCGCTTGCATTCGGGAAGGATGCGGACACGATTCATATGAGTTTCATGATCTATGAGGATCGTCCCGAGGGCATTGGCTACGCAGTGGGGTACCTTCGTTCGCCCGATTCTGGGAAAACGTGGGAACGTTCGGATGGTACAGAGGTTTCGCTACCGGCAACACCGACAACGATGGATGTTGTCGAAGCGGCCCCCTCTTCGGAAAGTCCGCTGAATATGCGGGTTGGCTGTATCGCGGTCGACCCGAGTGGTGTTCCGTGGTTCATTTACTCGCGCCTGGACCGGCAACCTTTCGAAAGCTGGTTGGCGCATCCGAACGGCGAAGGCGGCTGGACTAAACAGTCTATTCTCCCTGCCGCCCAGGATCAGTGGCCCGATCGCGGCGTACAGACACCGGGAGAGATAGTATTCGACCGTGACGGAGTAATGTATGTGGCGGTCACGACCGTGTTGACCGATCGGGATGCGGAAGGTCTGTTTTGGGGAGCTGGGTCCGACGAAATCGGTCTGTTTGTCTCTCGGGATAGGGGGCAGTCTTTTCAGGTTTACCAAGTGTCACGCCCCGACTCGGAGACACCGAATTGGCTGCCGAACATGGAACGTCCTACCACCCCGGACCCAATCGGGGTTCCCGGTTTGATCTACACTCACGGACAACGGGGAGAAACGAACAAAGACATTCTGTCGAATGATGTGTTTTGGTGCGATGTTGGAGAGTTGATTCGGATGGAGAAGTAGGGGGTCCAGGAGTTCAACTCCCGGACCAGCGACGGAAGGGTCCTGGACCAGCGACACGGAAGTTTTGGATCAGCGGCAGAGAAATCTTGGATCGGCGACACATGAGGTAAAGACCAGCGGAGTGAGCATACACAATGAAAAGCCATGGATTGAACAGATACGCATTCCCAGTCGTTCTGCTTAGCCTGATTGCCGTTACTTCCATTTACGCGGACTCTTCCGACAAGTCCTATGTTTCTATCGATGTTGACAAGAAGGAAATCGGTATGGGACGCACCGTCGCGGTCTCCGTCCAAGTTGAATCAATCCATAATGAAACGGTGGAGGGGAACCTTCTTCTGCCCTATGTGAACGGTAAGCGATGGGGCGCTCACGGATACACGGACAGAGCGGGGCACGCGACACTTCTGCTTCCGTTACCGAACCCTGGAATTGCGGAAATCCAGGTCGAAGCCAGGCCGCCTTCTCAGTCTGCCCAGGCTCGATGGATATGGTCGCCGGAGATTGGTGAGAATCAGACTGTATTCCTTCAAGGATCGTTCCAGGTTCCTGAATCGGTGACATCCGCAAAACTTTGGATCGCATCGGATAACAGAGCGAAGGTGTATTTGAATGGAACAGACCTTGGCGAGTTCAACGGATGGACCAACATACGCCCCGTTAAGAACATCGCAGAGAAGCTTCGCCTCGGCACAAACATTCTTTCTGTTGAAGCATCCAATCTTGACGGACCTGCGGGTGTGATTCTGCGCCTTGAGATGGAGACGAAGGCAGGCACGGTTGTCGCCACTTCCAACGAAAGTTGGCGGTGCTATCCAAATCAACCGCAGGGCTGGCCGGACAGGACAGGGGAAGAAAGCGAAAGCGTTAAGACTCTCGGTTTCTTCTACCACGGTCCGGCGGGGCGCTCGCTTAGGAGTTGGCCGAATGCTCGCGAGATTGACGGTAGAATGGCGGGCCAAGTCATGCCCAGACAGGGCTGTTTTTCACAACCTCTCCAGGTCCGTGTATATCGGCGTGAGTTGGAGACTATACCGTCGGATCCAGAGCATCTTGTTGGATTCCAATGGGAACCATGGTTTACACCGTGGGCGTGTTCGTGGACGACCGGTCATGCCGTGCCGCTTGTGGGGCTGTATTGGTCGTGGAATCCCGACGTGATTCGACAGCACATGATCTGGATGGTCGAATCGGGCGCCGATTTCCTGGTTGTGGATTGGACGAACCATCTCTGGGGCAAGGAGCATTGGGACGAACGGCATGACAACACAAATACCATCATCCATGCCACGACCATCACACTCGAAACGCTGGCAGCCATGCGGGAGGAGGGATTACCGGTCCCGAAATTGGTTCTCTATCTCGGAGTGCAAAACGGCCCACAGACAACGATGACCGCTGTGAATGAAGAAATCGATTGGATCTACAACAACTACATTCGGAATCCCCGTTTCAAGGGGCTCTTCCTGGAATACCTGGGGAAACCGCTTTTGATGATCCACAACGGTAGCGGTCCGCGATGGCTCAGAGAAACAAATCAACCGCCGGTGAACGACGAGCATTTCACGATTCGCTGGCAGTCATCCCAGCACCAGATCAACAACCACAATGAGTTGGGCTACTGGTCATGGATGGATGGCAGCCTGGAGCAAAAGGTGACGTACTACGAAGGGAAGGCGGAATGTCTGACGGTTTCAACAGCGTTTTTCGACGGCAAAGGATGGCTCTCGGAAGGCTCTTACGGTCGACGCGGTGGCTGGACTTATGTGGAGTCGTTCAAAGGAGCGCTCAAGTACCGTCCTCGATTCATCGAATTGCATCAGTTCCAGGAATTTGCCGGACAATTCGAGGGAAACGGGTACGGTCCGAAGCACGATCATTACGTTGATTCGTACAGTGTCGAGTTTAGCGACGACATCGAACCTGTCTCTCTGGATGCTCCCGGTTATCGCGGCGAAGGCGGCTGGGGGTTCTTCTATTTGAATCTTACTCGGGCTCTCGTGGACCTCTATCGACAGGAAACCCCTGCGACGACGGTTGTCGCGATTGGGCAGCCTGCGAATGGCGCCGTCATAACCGATGACGAAGTCGAAGTGGTTTGGACATCGGTTGGGAAATCCGCGGAGAGTTTCTCCATCGCAGTGAATGGAAATAAGGTAGCGGAGGATCTGGAAGGAACATCGGCGGTCATCGACCTGAGTGGCTTTGAAAAGGGGCCGCTGCGTCTTGTGTTGACAGCTGAAGGGACACAGTCGAGGTATGTGCTGTCTCGGAAAGAAGAATCACTGCCGCTTTCGGAACCGGTTTCCGCGTCCGTGGGAGTCGATTTTGTCCTAAAACGAGACTGAGCGGTCGTACGTCCATGCCCGCTTTCGAGGGGGAGGCTAGTAAGCACATCAACCCCCTCCTAACCTCCCCCGATCTTCGGGGGAGGAAAAGAAACGGACGCAGCTGAGTCATTTTCTCCCCCAAAGTTTGGGGGAGATACAGAGGGGGTTGAAGACTTCCGGGCAAGACGCTCAGAGTTTTGTTCACTTCATAACACCGAGGTTTATCCCGGTCGATGGGTGGTCATGCATGAAAAAAATCGCGCAGCTGCCGGCAGCCGTATTTCACGTAATTCTTCAAGACTTTCGGCGACCGGGTTCCAAGCAGAGTTCGGATGACGAACTTCGGGCGCAGGTAGAAGGAGCGCAGGAATTCTGTCCGCATCCCCTCCAGCTGCTCTAATGAAAGGTAGATGCTGGGGCACGACGGATGATTGTAGCCCTGAAGAGGAATCTCTCCGTCGCGAAGTAATCCCTCTTCGACGGCGACTCGGTAGAACTCGGTTCCGTAGAACGGGTACGCGTAAAAGACCTCGAGAAAGTCGGGGTTGAGATCTTTTGCGAACTGAACGGATTCTTCGAATGTCTGGCGTGTCTCCCAGGGGAGACCGATCACAAAGTAAACGCTGGTTTTGATGCCGATACTTCTGCACGCATGGATGGCGGATTCCGCGGCCGGCAAATCGGTTCCCTTTTTCATTCTCTTGAGTAGATCGGCGCTGCCGCTCTCCACGCCGAAAGCGATCAACCAGCATCCGGCCGATTTCATTGTTCGCAACATGTCTTCATCGATGGTATCCACCCGGCTGTTGCAGGACCAGGATATATCCAATCCGGACTCGATAATTGCCTTGCAAAGGTCGAGCACCCATTTCCGGTTTGCGGTGAAGAGATCCGATCGGAAGAGAAAATCGCGAATATCATGGCGTTCGACACACTGTCGAATTTCGGCAAGTACGTTTTCCGGCGAGCGCAGTCTCACCTTTTTGCCTGCCACATCGCCCGCGAGACAGAAGACGCAGGGGTAAGGACAGCCCCGGCAAGTGATGATGGTCGCCTGCGGATCGCCTGTGTCGGGGCGGAAATAGGCCGAATTGTCTACCAGATGCCGGGCCGGAAAGGGCAGACTGTCGAGGTTTTGAGTGAAAGCCCGGTTGGCCGTTCGAACCGGCCCCTCCGGTCCTTGATAAGTAATCCCCGGAATCTCAGGGAGTGGTTTCTCCTGAGCGAGTTCGACGACCGTTCCTTCATACTCTCCCCGCATGACCAGGTCCAACTCAGGGTGTTTCGAAAGGGTTTCGATGTCCTGATGGAAGAAATGAGCTCCTTTGCTGATCGTGCGGATTTCCGGATCGATTTCCTTTGCGATTGCGGCGGCGTTCAGGTCGCCGGCTAAGGTCGGTGTCGTGATGGATATAAGAAGGGCGTCAGGTCGGAGTTCGGTCAGATCGCTACGCAGGTCTTCCCACGTTCCATCCAGAGCGGGATAGTCACGGATGTGACATTCGACACCGGAATCCTCCAATGCACCCGCCATATACAGCAGATCCATAGGCGGCCGCAGTGAGATCGTATGCATCTCATCCAGCGGTGTCTGACAGCGTTCTTCCCGTATGTATCTGCCAGTGGGGGGGACGACGAGAAGGGCTCTATTCCACACGTTTTCTTTTGGTCTTCAGTGTTTCAGTCGACGATTCGGTATCCATCGAATCGAGACAATTCATCGTACCAACGGTCGCTCTCATCTGGAAATCTACAGACATGGGCGCCGGCGAGCAAGCCCATTTGAATCGCCTGGTCGAGGTTGTTATGGGTAAAAAGTCCTTGTCTGCCGACGGTAATCAAATTCGGGATTTGCCTTAGTGAATTGACGATCGTGTTGACATGATTTCGATATCCGACGGTGTAGATGGGGTACCCCTCTGTCAGTTGCACAACGTGGCCCCGGTCGGCGTCACGGTCCACCAAGCCGATCTCTTTCAAATGCCGGTCGGCCATTTTTCGGAAGGTAGATTCATCTGCGTTGAATTGCTCATCATCGTAGTCGCATGGAAACTCGAGGCACAGCGCGGTCTTCCCGAATGGAACGCTGTCGGGATGGAAGTTCCCGGGGACCGACAAGCGAGTGAACGGTATCTCGGGTTCAGGGAAGTAAAACCACGTGTCGTCAATGGGGAGTTTGGTGTCGTACAGGAGATAGAGGATCACGAGACTGCGGAATTTCAGCTCTTGTGCCGCGTTGCAGGCCTCCGAATCTTCCGGGAACAGTCTTGTCGCAAGTGTCGGCAGCGGGATAGTCGATATTACTGTGTCGGCCGAGTGGATTTTTCCAGCCTGGTCCCGGACGCCGACGCATTGTCCATTCTCGATCTCAGGAAAGACTTCCCCGACGCCCAATAGCGGTTGCTCTTTCTTCAGGCTTTTTGCCAGGTGGGAAGGGATAACTCCAATTCCCCCAGTCGGATAGAGAAACTGGGATACATAGGTCGTCCCCTTTTTCCTGAATGCGTCCATGATCGACTGCCAGATACTATCGCCTTTCAGACGGACGACAGCGGTTTCCGCATCCAGTTCGGACGGTTCGCGGCCCCAGACTTTTCGGGCGTATGGCCCGAACAGCATCTCGTAAACTCGTTTGCCGAAACGATTTCGCACATACTCCTCATAGGTGGTCGGTTTTATCTTGGATTTCGGGAGCAGCGTGGCTGCGGTTGAGGATGCGATCCCGGCGGACGAGCGGATTCCGAGAATCTTCATGATTTCCAAGGGGCTGACCGGGTAACGCAGAAATCTGCCATTCAGGACGAGATGGCTTTTGCGCTTTACGGGTACAAAGTGCCCTCTGCACAGATCCCTGACGAATTGGTTGATGCCGGGGATCTCTGTATAAAAACGATGGGGGCCGAGATCGAGGCGGCAGCCTTCCCACTCAATGGTCTTGGCCATACCGCCGATGACTTCTTCCCGCTCGATAACCAAGATGTTCGCTTCGGGGATCTCCTCTCTGATTTTGAAAGCAGCGGAGAGCCCGGTAACCCCAGCGCCAATGATTGCGATTCTTTTAACCATAGAGGCAAGCGTATCAACTTCTGTCTGCTATCGGCAAGCTTTGAACGCATTTCTTTGTAGAAAATCCGTATCGCTAGATATTTCAATATGTAAAGAGCATTGACCGTATGTTCCACTATGTTGCTTTTGGGGCCTCAGATCCGCAGAATCGTGGGGAGGAGACTCCTTTCTTGACTGCCAAGGCCGCGCTGATATACTTACCGGTAGGTAAAATCCAGCAACAGGTGTGAACATCATGGCGGCCAATTCTTCTCCGACGGACGTTACACAGGCGGACGAAACCCGTACACGTATCGCGCAAGAGGCGATCCGGCTGTTTGCGAGTCGAGGATTTGATGGTACGAGCGTTCGTGAGATCGCGGAGGCGTCCAGGGTCACGAAACCTGTCGTTTATTATCACTTTGGTTCGAAAGACCAGCTGTGCGTAGCCGTAATAGAAGAATGTTATGAGCGATTTCGTATTTATTTGGAGTCGGTTGCCCCTTCGAGGGGCACGTTTCGCGAGAGACTTCGGGATCTTGTACAGGTTCATTTCGACTACTTTGTTCGTGAGGAATCCTCGGCTCGGATGCTGTACGCGGCAGCTTTTGCTCCGCAGCGCCACACCCCGGAAGTGGATTTTGAAGAGCTGGAGAGACCGCATTTGGAGATGTTGGGCGGTCTGATTCAAGACGGCATCGCATCCGGCGAAGTCCGTCCCGTTCAAGTAGATAAAGCCGCGCTGCTATTGATGGGAATGATGAACATTCATCTGGAGGCGCTCGTTGTGGTGGGGCAACCTCCGACGGAGAACGAAGTCGATCAAATTGTATCTATTTTCACGGATGGTGTAATTGCACGATGAGACACGGTTTTATGGGGATTGCAGTTCGATTTGCCGCGAAATGGCTGATTGTCTTGGCGGTTTGCGGGGGCGCAGGCTACGCGCTCTATGCGAGTGTGAACAGCTCACAGTTGCCGGAAGACGCCCTGGAGCCGAATGAACCGCCTTTACGAAGGATCCAGGTGATGGAGCTGCAGGCCGAACCGGTCCAGGAAACGATTACTTTGCCGGGTACGGTCGAGGCGATCGAGGATATCGATCTGGCGGCCACGACGCCCGGCACGGTCGATTGGATCGGTGTGGAAGAAGGGGACTCGGTTCGCAAGGAACAAGCTCTTTTTCGGATTGATCAACGTTCGCGGAAAGCCCATGTGGAAGACGCGAGCGCTTCCTATGAGCTCGCTCTCAAGAATTTCGAGCGTCGAAGGAGCCTAGAGGATACAGGAATCATCAGTCCCGATCAGCTGGACAACCTGGCTACTGCGCTCAAACGTGCGGAGGCGGCGCTGAATGTAGCGAAAACCGAACTCTCTCTGAGCGTTGTAACCGCGCCGGTCAGCGGTTTTGTGGATCGGATCGATGTCGACAAAGGCGAGTATGCGCATGAGGGACAAGTTCTCGCCCATCTGGTCGACATTAGTGTCGTGAAGGTCGTTGTGGGGACCCCGGAACAGGATGTTCAGGCGGTCGCAGAGCAGCGGCAAGCGGTCGTCCATATCGATGCGCTCGATGGGGCCTTCGAGGGGCGGATTCGTCATGTGGCTTATGCGGCCGACCAACGGACCAATACGTTCGAGACGACGATTCTAATCGACAATCGCGATCACTTAATTCGTCCCGGGATGGTCGCCCGGGCGACGATTGTTACCGCCAGATACGAAGACGCGATTTCGGTTCCACTTTTTTCGATTATCCAGACGCTCGACGGGCCGATTGTCTTCACCGAGGAGAGTGGGAAGGTCAGTGCGATACCCGTCAAGATCGGCGGTATCGAAGGAGACAAAGCAACGATTCTCGAAGGTCTGAAAGAGGGAGACCGGCTTGTGGTTGTCGGGCAGCGGGACCTTGCGGATGAGCAGGGGGTCGAGGTGGTGCCGCCTTCGAGTCCGGATGTAGTGATTTCACGTATGTAGGGAGCAACTATGATTTCCGATTTTGCGATAGATCATCGGATTACCGTCTATGTCTTAATCCTCGTAATGGTTGCGGTGGGGCTGGAAAGCTATTGGATGCTACCGCGCGAGGCCAATCCCGATATCACGATTCCGTACGTGTTTGTTACCACCCCGTATGAAGGCGTGGCCCCTTCGGATATCGAGAATCTCATCACTATACCCCTCGAAAGGAAACTGAAGTCGCTGAGTGACGTGGAGGAGATGTCGAGTACCTCCGCGGAGGGGATCTCCATGATCAGCGTGGAGTTTACCCCGGATATCGATATCGACACTGCGCTTCAGAAAGTACGCGACAAAGTTGATGAGGCGAAACCGGATCTTCCGGATGACCTGGAAGACGACCCGATGGTGAAGGAGATCAACTTCTCCGAGTTTCCGATCATGACGATTGTGATGTCGGGGCCGGCGGGTCTGCTCAGGCTCAAAGATATTGCCGACGATCTGGAAGACGAGATCGAATCGATATCCGGTGTATTGGATGCACAAATCATCGGGGGTTTGGAACGTGAGATCCGTGTGGAATACGATCCCGAACGGCTTGCCGCTCTCGGTGTGTCGGTGACCGATGTGATGGCGACTGTGCGAGCGAACAATGTCACGACTCCGGGTGGCAGTATCGATATTGGAGAAGGCAACTATCTGGTCAAGATTCCCGGTGAGTTTGAGAATCCCCAGGAAGCGCGGCGTCTGGTGGTTCATGTGGAGGACAAACGGCCTCTCTATATCAGCAATCTCGCTCGCCTAAATGACGGTTTCAAGGATCGAAACAGTATGTCGCGGATCAACGGGCGGGAATGCATTACCATCTCGGTGCAGAAACGAGTCGGTGAAAACATCATCGATATCGTCAATCGAGTGAAGGCGCTTCTCGAGACGGTTCAACCCTCGCTCCCGACCGGTGTGGCTTTTGATATTACGCTGGATGAGTCCAAAGACATCAACATGATGGTTTCCGATCTGGAGAACACGATTCTGTCAGGATTGGTGTTGGTCCTGATCGTTGTCTTTTTCGCGTTGGGGGTACGGAACGCGATTCTGGTTTCCTTGGCGATTCCATTCTCCATGCTGATCACGTTTTTTGTGCTCCGCATTCTTGGACTTACTTTGAATATTGTGGTGCTGTTTTCGCTGGTATTGGCGGTGGGAATGCTCGTGGATAACGCGATTGTCATTATTGAGAATATCTATCGTCATCATCAAGAAGGACGGGACCGTGTGAGTGCGGCGAAGAGTGGAACTCGTGAGGTCGCGTGGCCGGTTATTACGAGCACGCTGACGACCATTGCGGCGTTTTTCCCGATGGTTTTCTGGCCGGGCATTATGGGAGAGTTTATGTGTTTCCTGCCGAAAACGGTCATTGTGGCGTTGTCGGCATCTCTGTTCGTGGCCCTGGTAATCAACCCGGCTATCGCATCGCGATTTGTGAAAGCGAAAGCGGAGAAAGGTCGTCCGAAGATCGGCTGGATTCTCCGTTGCTATCGGTGGTTCCTGAGCCGTGCGGTCGATAATCCCGGGGTGGCGTTGTTTGTTGCGGTCAGCGCGCTTGTTGTAGTTGTCGCAACGTATTCGCGCGCCGGTCATGGTGTCGAGTTATTTCCGGACATTGACCCGCGGCGCGGGTATGTCAATCTGACTTGTCCGGAAGGAACGACCCTGGAGGTCTCGGATGCGTTTGTTCGGCATGTAGAAGAAGAGGCAGCCAACTACACGGACATCAAATATGTGGTAGCTAATGTCGGTTCAGGCGGGGGAGGGAATCCGTTTTCTACGGGGAGCGACGAGAGTACCAATCAGAGCCGGGTGTCTCTGGAGTTTGTCGACTTGGATTATCGGTTGCGGAATTCGAGCGACGTGATCGCCGAGATCAGAGAGGACCTTTCGGGGCTCGTAGGTACGGATGTTGAAGTGCAAAAAGAACAGGGAGGTCCTCCGACCGGCAGTGCGATTCATGTTGAGATTTCAGGCGAAAAATTCGAGATCCTCGAACAGATCAGTCACGACCTGAAGGAAGCAATTCGCGGCATTCCCGGGCTTGTGAACCTTCGCGACAATTACGACTTTGCGCGGCCGGAGATTCGGATCGAGGTCGATAAAGAGCGGGCGGCGCTATTCGGTCTCGATACACTGTCCGTTGCAACGAACGTTCAGGCCGCGATCCGTGGAATAAAGGCCGGCGTATTCCGCGAAGGGAACGACGAATACGATATCATCGCTCAGCTTCCTGAAAGCCGTCGTCAGGATCTCGATGCTCTGAGAAACCTGATGATTAGCCGTATGGATGGAGTAGCGGTGCCGCTCTCGTCGGTTGCGGATATCGAGATGTCTTCCGGTCTGGGGTCGATAAAACGGGTGGACCAGAAACGAGTGATTATCGTCCAGGCGGACACGGAAGGACGTCTGGCTACTGAAGTGTTGGAGGACGTTAAGACGGAAGTTGCCGGAATGGATCTTCCACGCGGCTACAACATCGTTTATCGCGGAGAAGATGAGGAACGCGATGAGTCGATGGAGTTCCTCAGCCGGGCTTTTCTGGCGGCGTTGTTTCTGATCGCGCTGATTCTTGTGACGGAGTTTAATTCTGTTTCGCGGCCCTTGGTGGTGCTTTCATCCGTGGTGCTTTCTCTGATGGGCGTTTTTATCGGGCTTCTGATTACCGAGAAGCCTTTCGGGATTATCATGACGGGGATCGGTGTAATCAGCCTGGCGGGGGTGGTTGTCAACAACGCTATCGTTCTGGTCGACTATGTGGTTCAGCTGCGCGACCGCGGGTTCAGCAAGCGCGATTCTCTGATTGAAGCGGGTACCGTCCGATTTCGCCCGGTGCTCTTAACCGCCATTACGACGATTCTTGGTTTGTTGCCGATGGCGCTGGGAGTCTCTTTCGATTTTCGGTCCTTCGAGTGGGACGTCGGGACGGAGTCGAGCCAGTGGTGGGGGCCGATGGCGGTCGCCGTCATCTTCGGTCTTGCGGTGGCGACGGTGCTCACGCTCGTGGTTGTTCCCAGTATGCTTTCGTGGCTTGATAAAGCGGGAGAACTGATTCAGCGGTTTTTCCGATTTGGAAGGACCGACGAAGCTATCGAGTCCACCCGATAATAGAAACGACGGGTGTGCCGTCACTTTCACTTGATCTGAACCGTTACAGAGACATACTGTATCCTCCATCACTGCTAGTGAATATTGAAGTAGTGTGTTGTGAAGATCGAGAATAGAATCAAGGAGGTCATCTGAATATGCGTCATCGGTTTCTTGCGGGAATCGTTGCAGTTTTTGCCACTCTGTCCGTTTTGCCTATTGCGGCTCAGCTGACGGAGAATATCGACGAATATTGGGGGTTGCTTCTATCGCCCTCAAGCCGGACATTGGCTCGTCAGGTGAACCTGACCGATCATGTCCATTGTACTGCTCTCTGGCGAACGCCTGAATTCTATATCACCAGGAAAATGAAGGATCTTATGGAGGAGGGGGTCTCCTCGAAAGAGGCGAACGAGGCCCTGGAGACCATGTTCGAGGAGGAGGTACCGAAGGATCGACTGGTCTTTACGGTGGTGTTTCGCTGGCTGCCCATCGGGCCGGAATACACGTTGCCGCCGGATATGGCATCCGGCATTTATTTGTCAAACAATCTCGGTGTTCGCGTCGAAGGCGAGCTCGAAGAACCTTTGGTGAAGGACCTTCGGATGAGAGCGAACGGTGGGGAATACCGTTCGATGATCATCGGTTTCAAAAGAGAGGTACCGCAGGGAAGCGGGGGGAGCAAAGTCGATATTCTCAATAACGCGGAATCGCTGAATCTGTTCCTCACGAATGTCAAAAAAGCAGGGAAACCCGTCCATTTCACGTGGCGCCTTCCGATCAAGTATCCGTGGCGGCCTCACGAGATGGCTCTTCTGATCGATCATCCTCATGAGAAGTTCAGAGTTGTTTATTAGCAGGAAGGCATCTGTGCGAAACGGGGAGGGGTTGCGAAACGGAAAATCGCCCTTTGGAAACCGTTTCTCCTGCCGATAACCCTATAGAGATTAACGAAACGATCGCCGAGTGCCCTTTTGAATGACCAAGAGGGCACTCGGTTTCTTATGTTTACTGTGCTTCGGGAGATTCTTTCTCATTCTAGTCCCTGAATTGGCTCGGTCCGACAGAACTTTCTCACACTTCCCCCCTGATCGGGCAATAACTTCCCTGCTTTTAATCGGGATCGGCAAAGCCTGTCCTACACTTAGGTAGCCTGAAATTATCCCAAAGTAACCTGTAAGTTACGTTAATTCAATTACTTATGACTTTTTCTCCATTTTGGCACCGGTATTGCTTTAAAGCAGTGGCGTCAGGAGAAACGGAGAGGAAAGGAGGAAACGAAGACATGAGAATCTTAGATTTCCTCCAGTACTCAATCAGCCCTTGGGTTCGAATCCTGGCATGCTTGATTCTGGGAAGCGCACTCTACTTCCTGTATCGATGGGATCCCGAGCGATCGCAGCAAGAGGAAGAAGACAACCGGCCTTACGGCGAGTATTCACTGGAACCGCCGGACGATGAAACCGGTTGGGAAGCGTTCTCAGGCGATGGCAGCTCCGATTCTGTAACACCTGAAAATCGAAATACTTCGGTGATCGAGTTGGAGCGTTATCTGAATTCGCTGAAACATCATCGGATCCAGAGTTTAGACAAAGTTTAGAGCAGGTTCCGAACAGGAACCTTGACAAAAAGACAAAACTCCTCCCTCATAGCCCTCAACCCTGGGGGCCTGGTGCCCCGTCTGCGTCAGGCGATACGTCTGGCGCATTTTTTTGTTTAAAATCGGATGCAGCGGAGCGAACGGTCTCTTTCGTCGTGTTTAGGGTCGGCAGTCTTGTTCCGATTCCAGGAAACGGGCCTTTTTGCCGACAACTATGTTGCTACGGGTTGCTTTTTGGGCGCTTTTGTGGGAAGCTCTTGCAGTTCCTGGTGGGTTATACTCCTCTGAGTTGCGCGCAGAGGGTATTTGCGGGCAGGTCGTCGCTAACCCACCCTAGTTGAAGTCGGTTTTGTTGCCCAAATCACCGGCGGGGCCGATCACGGGCTCGGAATGGTTGATTCTGTTGCGTTTTTATAAGAGGAGGCGAACCTACAGTCGAGAAGGGTTGCAATGGTACGCGCGGCGAAAGAAAAAACCAAGCTGACAGGGCGTAAGAAGGCCGCGATCCTCATGGTTTCTCTGGGATCGGAGGTAGCGGCCGACGTTTACCGTAACCTCAGCGACGAAGAGATCGAACAGATTACGCTCGAAGTCGCGAACCTTGGTACGGTGCCGGCGGAACTGACCGCTCAGGTCATCGAGGAGTTTTACCATACTTCGATGGCCAAACAATATATCAGTCACGGCGGTATTTCGACCGCCCGCGAGATATTGGAAAAAGCCCTCGGGCCCGGAAAGGCGATCGAGGTTATCGAACGCCTGCAGGGTATGCTTCAAGGATCCCCGTTCGATTTCCTCAAGAAAGTCGATCCTTCTCACCTGCTCAACTTTATCCAGACCGAACATCCGCAGACCATCGCTCTGATTTTGGCTTACCTGGAGTACGAGCAATCGGCGGTGGTCATGTCTGCGCTTTCGCCTGAACTTCAGACCGAGGTAGCGCTCCGAATCGCGACGATGGACCAGACCGCTCCGGAGATCATCTCCGAAGTGGAACGTGTTCTTGAACGGAAGATCGCGACCGTGTTATCGCAGGAATTCACGGTTGCAGGTGGTATCGAGTCTCTGGCCGAATTGCTCAACCGTGTGGATCGAGCCACGGAAAAGAGTATTCTGGAGACTCTTGAAGAGGAGAACCAGGAACTTGCCGTCGAGATCAAGAAGCTCATGTTCACGTTTGATGATGTGACGTTGCTTGATGACCGTGCGATTCAGCAGGTGCTGAAAGAAGTGGACATGAAAGAGCTGGCGGTCGCGTTGAAGGGCGGCAACGAAGAAGTCAAGAACAAAGTATTCAACAATGTTTCTTCCCGGGCGGCGGACAACATTCGAGAAGATATGGAGTTCATGGGTCCGGTTCGTGTGAAACAGGTGGAAGAGGCCCAGCAGAAAATCGTCGCCATTATCCGGCGTCTGGAAGAGTCGGGGGAGATCCAAATCGCCCGTGGCGGCGAAGAAGACATGATGGTTTGAGTCCTGGTCCGGATTGTCGGAAGCTATTCCTCGCGAAACAAATCCTACCAGAGAAGCACTGACTACAGGCTAGAAGCCCGTGCCACTTTTCATAGTAAAGGACTTCAGGTGGCATCGGCATCCTTGATGGGATCGCAAAAAGTTTGGGATACGGATCTCAACCCCCTCCTAACCTCCCCCGATCTTCGGGGGAGGAATAGGAACGAGCATGTCCGCAGTATCTTCTCCCCCAAGCCTGACGGCGTCGCAAAAAGTCGGGAGAACTCTTCTCCCTCTCCCTCTGGGAGAGGGCCGGGG
>CAZTDD010000149.1:0-15586 GCA_964612675.1 uncultured bacterium | reverse complement strand
CAGGAGAATCTCAAACCACAGCCAATTATGATGCAATCGCAAAAAGTGAGCAAAAGAGATCTCAACCCCCTCCTAACCTCCCCCGATCTTCGGGGGAGGAATAGAAACGAGCATGTCCGCAGCATCTTCTCCCCCAAGCCTGATGGGTTCGCAAAAAGTCCGGCGGAGTTCTTCTCCCTCTCCCTCTGGGAGAGGGCGGGGTGAGGGAGCTTTGCATTTTGCGTCACACCTCCCTCTGTATTTAATGAATTCCCGTCATCACAAACACCTTTGGCCTCTGCTTGATTTGCTGTGTCTGGCGAATACACAAGCGAAGAATAATGCCCGAATCGAGTGCAATGATCGCCCCTCACCCTACCCCTCTCCCGGGGGGAGAGGGAACTTCCGATGCCAACCTGCGACTTTTTGCGGTCTCATCAAGCCTGGGGGAGATACAGAGGGGGTTGAAGACTTCTCTATTCTTATCCCGTCTCCCGTCGACTTTTTGCGATTGCATCAATTATAGAGATCGTCTCGGCGACCTTAGGGACTGTATACGGATCAAAACGCCGCATGTCAGGCTGTCAGCCGCCAAATCTCTTCTTAAGAACGCTATAGTAGAAGGATTCCGTATAAGGAGAGTGACGATAATGAGGATATTTCTATCGTTGATCGTTGTGTGTGTCGCGTTAACCGCTATCGAATCGAAGGCACAAGAGGCCGAGCGTCCGAAAGTGCGTGCCAGTGACGTCGTCTTCATGTACTCATCGCACACGCCGAGCCAATACGACACCTATCAGGGGACGATTGTCGGATGGGGCGGACGACCGGGCAGCCGATCCGAGGAATCCGTCCGCCGCTTCGGGGAACGTGTGGAAGATGCCCACAAGAGGAATATGAAATACTGCGCCAGTGTCGATTTTCTAGTCGATTTCGCGGGGTTCATCGACTATCGACCGGATTCTTTCATGCAGGCGGTCTGTCGAGATTTGGACGGCAATCCGTTGCGCGTTCCCTGGCTCTGGGACCATGAACATAAGGGACATCCCGCCTACTGGTTTTGCACCAACAACCCGGACTACCAGGAGTATCTGCGCGACCAGGCGCAACGGGCGTGCCTCGCATCAATCGACGGACTTCACATAGACGACTACAGCGGAAGTTCGGCCTGTTCCGCGTACAACGGTGGTTGTTTCTGTCCACATTGCATGGAGGGGTTCCGGAAGTACCTCGGTAGCGAGGTATCGAAGGAGGAGTTGAAGAAAAAAGGCGTCGAGGACATCGAGACATTTGACTACGCCGAATACTTGAAAGAACGCGGCATAACCGCCGCCCAATACAAGAATGAACACTGGAAAGTCCCCCTCATCGAGCAATTTCAGCGCTATCAAAACATCGAAATGAAGAAGCGGATACTCGACATCTATAGGACTGCGGAAACAAAGGAGGGCAAAATGCTTCTCCGCAGTATCAATTCGAGCGCCTCCTCGCCTCGCACATTAGTCCCGAGCCCTTGTATCGATTACTTCTGCGGCGAAGTGCCTCATGATGCCTCCTCTCTCGCGGGTCCCCTACACCCCGTGTTCGTCTACAAGACAGTGGAAGCCTTGAATCGGCGTCAGACCGCAACCGCATCGGGCCATGACTGGGCTTGGATAAAGGCCAACGAAAAGCCCGGTCTCGTGCGCACGTGGATCGCTCAGACGTACGCTTTTGGAAGTGTCTTTATGGTTCCGCACAGACAATGGTGTTACACCCAAGAACTCGGAACCCATTGGTGGAACGGGAAACCCGAAGACTTCGCTTATGTGTACCGGTTCGTTCGAGCCAAAAGCCATCTGCTGGACGGTTATCGATCTCTGGCGGATACAGCGGTCGTCTACTCCATGTCCGATTACCGGGGAGCTGGAGAAGCGGTGGTGGAACTGACACGCTCCAACATCCCGTTTGCGATCCTCATCGAAGGAAACGATGAATTGCCGGAGAGAATCACAGGAGACCAAGCCGGCCAATACGAGCGTCTGCTGATCACGGAGGACGGCACGCGAGCGGAGTTGAATGCACGAGTGGGAGAGAGCGACACTGAGATCGTGCAATGGCAAGGTCTATCGACGCTGCCAATATCTTTGAAGGAAAAGATAACGATACAAGGTGCAGATCGTCTACGGGTTTCCATTCGGCATCGCCCTTCGAGCCCGGATTCGCCCATAGTCTGCCATGTCTTGAATTTGCAGTATGAAGAAGATGCCGATAAGGTCCGTCCTGCAGACGTCGAGGTCTCCATTTCGGAGGATCTCCTGCGCCTGCATGAGGGATACAAGATTCCAGAAATAGCCATCCTTCACGAGCCGAACCGTCAATCGCAGGAACTGCCCGTTATCAACAAGGGGGGTAGAGTGACACTCCAAATTCGCGAAATGGGCTTCTGGGGAATCGTTGAGCTGTAAACCCGGCGGCACAGACTTGATCTGCCATCGCAAATGGTTACCATACTGGAATTGTCGCTGGACGCGCCGATTTGGCAAATTCGTGCTATGTCCCTTTCGGGAATGATCTGCTTTACTGTTTGCGCCTGCGCATCGCACTCCAGAAAAAGATAGGTACAATATGTTTAAGGGCGATTCTGTACACGGAAAGGTCGACAACACCCTGTCGGGGTATTGACCTCCCGCTACGCCGGTTCTTTTCGTTGGGAACCGGTTCAACAGAAAAGCCGGCTGCCGTTTGAGCGCGCCCGGGCATCGAGAATAACTGCGGGGAGAAAGAACATGAACAACGCTAATCATACGGAACCCCTCCACGTTCTTATTGTGGAAGATAGTGAACACGACAGGGTCACGATTCGGCGCGCTTTGAACCGAAGTTGCACCTCCTTCACACTCGAAGAGTGTGTCCGGGCGGAGGATGCGATGGAGCGAGTAGTCCCGGGGAATGACTCGCTGGACGTTATTGTCATCGACCACGGTCTACCGGGCATGTCGGGATTGGAACTCTGCACCACAATTCTGCAGGAAAATATCGACATCCCTCTCGTCCTGTTGACGGGAAGCGGATCGGAACAGCTCGCGGTGGAGGCGCTAAAGGCGGGCGTGGCCGACTATTTGATCAAAGACCCGGGAGAAGGATTTCTCGATCTCTTGCCCGTGGTTCTCCAGGAGGTCGTTAAAAAACACGAAAATCACCTCGCTCGCAAAGAGGCCGAAGAGGCGCTACGCGAAAGCGAAGAACGGCTGCGCATGCTCATCGAAAGCGCCGAAGATATGATCACGATGCACGATATCGACGGTCGATATTTGTACTATCACGGTCCCAGTCGTTACGGCGTCACAGCCGACGAGCTTATAGGCAAACCCATGTCGGACGTGCTTGACCCTTGCGACGCGAACCCGCTCGTTGAGCAAATTCGACAGGCTTTCAAGACCGGCAAATGTATGAACGTCGAGAGCAACGTTACCTGGAAAGGAGAACCCCTCTGGTTTTCCAATCAGATCTTTCCGATGCGCGACCACGGTGGGCGAATCGTCTCTGTAGCCATCATTTCGAGGAACATCACGGAGCGCAAGCAACTCGAGGAACAACTTCGTCAGGCTTCGAAAATCGAATCCGTCGGGCGTCTCGCCGGCGGAGTCGCACATAACGTAAACAATCTACTCACGGGAATTATCGGAAACTTGAGTTTGATGGAGATGTCCGCTCCGGACGATATCCGCGAGTTTCTTGCCGAGGCACAGAACTCCGCAGAGAGGGCCGCCGATCTCGTCAAGCAGCTACTCGCATTCAGCCGGAAATCGCGAATCAATCGCAGACCCATGGCCATGGATATCGTCATCGATGACGTATATCGACTCGCACGGGAAGCGATAAACAGACGTATCGATATTCGAGTCGAGACAGAGGATTCCCTTCCCCATGCTTACGCAGATCCTGCACAGATCAACTCCGTTCTCATGAGCCTATGCATCAATGCAAGGGATGCGATCAACGATGTCATCACCGGGACGGCGGCGCCGGACCGGCAGGGCGACCGTTTCTACATCAAAATCCACGCTCGCTCACAGAATATCGACGACCAGTACGTCAAGGAGTACCCGTACGCTCAAACCGGCGATTTCGTCGTGGTAAGCGTGATTGATAACGGCAAGGGAATGGATGCCGAAACCAAACGACGCGTCTTCGAGCCGTTTTTTACAACAAAAGAAGTCGGAAAAGGTATTGGATTGGGGCTATCGAGCGCTTACGGCATTATCAAACAGCACGATGGGTGGGTCAATCTGGAGAGCGAACCGGCCAAAGGAACAACCTTTGAGGTTTATCTTCCTGTCGCTGAAGAAACCAGACGAGAGGAGACTCCTGCCTATAAGAAGATGACGCCTGCCGGTTGCGAAAGAATCCTGTTAGCAGACGACGAAGAAGTAGTCAGGACTCTGGGAAAAACGATACTGGAACGGTGCGGCTACGAGGTGATACTGGCAAGCGACGGCAAAGAGGCCATCAATACATACCTCAAAGAAAAGGATCATATCGATCTGGTTATTCTGGATCTATCCATGCCCTTTCTCTCCGGGAGAGAAGTCCTTCAACAAATCCGCGAGGTGGAACCATCGGCGAAAGTCATGATCAGCAGCGGGTACGGCGAAGAAGAGTTGTTCGTTTCCGGTGAGAAATTCGGCGTCATAGAATATGTAACGAAGCCGTATCGTCCCGGTGAATTGGCCCGGAAGGTACGAGAGGCGCTGGATCTTCCCCAGGCGCAAGGCGCCGTCGGCCAATGAACGTCTTCCCTACTTACGATGCGGACGGTTGCCGCTCCATTTCTTCAAGACGCTCGTTGTATAGGCGAATCACTTCCCGCCGAGACAGCATACCAAGATAACGCATGGTTTTCGGCTCCAAAACAGGAAGTTCATCCAAGTTCCGTTCAGTAAACTTCTTTAATGCGCTGTGTAAATCTTCGTCGGGAACCAAGTACAGGAAATTCTCTATTGCGATGTCGGCGGCAATGACCAGGTCGCCCAAATGCCCGTGGTAGAGCACCTGCCGAATGTCATCCAAAGAGAATATCCCCGTCATTGTTCCGTCTTCTTCAAGCACCGGGAAATAATTCTGTTCGGTTTCCGGAACCATCGGAAGAATGTCCCGCAGCGGTACGTGGGACTTGAGGCATTGGACGTCGGTTTTGAGTGGGAGTTCCCTGACGAACAGACCGTCCAGCAGGTCCACCTGCATCTCACCCCGATGGACGGGCGAATCGATCCGAGAGGCAACCTGCTCCTCGTACAGAAGAGTTCGGCTGGTACAGACATACGTGATCGAGCACACCAGCATCATCGGTACCAGAAGCCCGTACGAACCGGTCATCTCCGCGACCATGATCAACGCAGCCAGAGGTACCTTCGCGATTCCACCGAAAAATCCTCCCATTCCCACCAAGACAAACGCCGGCGGGTTCACCAGATGAAGACCGGGCCAGAGTTGATCGAACAGTTTGCCGCACACCCCGCCCACCATCGCTCCGATATACAGCGACGGGCCGAATACACCTCCACTGCCCCCCGACGAGATGGTAACCGTTGTTGCAACGATTTTCGCCAATACAAGCACGGCCATCAGCTGAAGGGTCAGCTCGTTGTTGATGGCCTGCTGTACATAGCCATATCCGCCCGAGAGGATCTGCGGAATGAAGAAGGCAAGAGACCCGAGAAGAAGACCGCCAAGCGCCGTTCGCAGAATAGGCGAAACCGGTATCTTACGGAAAAAACCGTCTCGTCCCTTATACAGAACCCAAACATAGAACATCCCCACCAAAGCGCATACCACTCCGAGAACTCCGTACAAACCGAGTTCGTGTAACGAGGTGAAATGATATTCCTCCGTCGCGAAGAGCACGGATTTACGGGTAATGGTGTAAAAAACGGAGTAGGCGACAATGGAGGAGACTGTACATGGGATCACGCCGTCGGTTTCGATGTCGGTGTCCCGGTACAAAACCTCGCAGGCGAAGATGGCTCCGCCGAGCGGCGCCCGGAAGATCGCCCCGATGCCGCCGGCCATCCCTGCCAACAGCATCAATCGCCGATCGCGCACCGACAAACCGAAAATCCCCGCCAGCCACGATCCGACCCCGGACCCGATCTGCGCAATGGGACCCTCGCGACCCGCCGAACCGCCGGTGCCGATCACCAGCATGCTGGCGATGGACTTGATGATCGGTACTCGGTGTCGTACACGGCCTTCCTGGCGGTGGAATGAACGAATCACAGCATCCGTCCCGTGTCCCTCCGCCTCGGGCGCGAACGTATACACAAGAAAACCCGAGATGAGTGCTCCCAGAGTCGGAACGATCAACAGAAACCACCGATTCCCCACAATACTGCCGCCCGGCGCGATAGTCAGTTCACCGGGGGGAGGCGGATGATGATCGAGAATATTGGTGATAAAGAGATGCGCCGTCCCTTCCAGTCCGTACTCGAATACAATCGCTCCCAGCCCCGAAGCGACACCAATCATGACCCCATAGGCAAGCCATTTCGCCATCGGACTGACAGAGAACGGTATCCGAAGAAAAGAGAAACGGGATTTCTCGTTGGTCATTCAAATATTCCGATTCTGAGAGGAAAATTGCAGACAAATAGTTAGGATAGAGGTCTGAGACGGTGAGAAAAAGGCTGATGGTTGATTATCGCCTATCGAAGCGATGGAAGAAGCTTCATTGGATTCATCGCCTGGACTTCTTCCCGAATCTGAAAATGGAGTTGATTGCGCGAAACATCCTTTGCTACACGCCCGCTTCTTCCTACGTATGCGATCACCTGACCGCGCTTGACCTTCTGTCCGGGTGTCACCAGAACTTCCGAATTGTGACCGTAAATGGTACGGACACCTTTGCCCCCACGTTTCCCGTGATAAAGAATCACATAGTTGCCCAGCGTGTCGCCAAACTCGTCGTTTACATCTCCTACCAGTTTGACTTCGCCGTCCGCTGCAGCGATTACCGGCGTTCCGGAGGGGGCGGCCAGAATCATGCCGTTGCTCATCAGTCCCGTCCCGACGCCAAACTGTTTGGCAACAGTGAAATCGGCGGCAAGAGGCCAGGAAAAGGCGATTTGACCGACATTCTTCACCTTCTCCGGCGGTTTTACATCCGCGGGAGGAATCTTCCGCTCGGGCTCTTCTTCGACCGACTCTACCGGCGCCGTACTGATGCTCTCCTGCGGGGGCTCTTTCACTTCGGAAGAAGAAGTCGACGTCGTCTTCGCTTTGGAATCCGACTCAGGTTGTGGTTCCGGTGGGGCCACACCTTCCTTCTCCGCCTTGTGACGTTCGACGATTTTCTCGATTTTCTTTGCGAGTTCCACGCGTTTCTCGCGCGGCAGCTCCGGTGTTTTGTGGTAGACCCTCTCGGCAACGGACATTTCAATTGCCTTCACTTCGTCCACACCCGGTATAAAAATTCTCCGACCGACCTCGAGTGAACGGGGTTCGTGAATACGGTTGTACTGTTCCAGCGTACGCCGGTCGACCTGGTACGCCTGGGCAATTCTCCAAAGCGTCTCGCCGCGCTGCACCTCGTGATAAACTCCTTTCTCACGCGGAGCCGCAGCTCTCACCATAGTCCCCGTTTTCACCGTGTCGGCGCCGGGAATGAAAAGTCGTTTGCCCACATCGAGATGGTTGGGATCGTGAAGGTTATTGATACGCTCAAGGCGTTGCGGTGTAAGGCCGTATGCGCGAGCGATCCCCACAAGATTCTCGCCCGGCGACACCGTATGTATAACCCCTTCCAGGACCGGCGGATCGCCGACAATCTCCCGCTCCGGCTGATGAATACAGCCTGTCAGAACGAACAGCACGGCAACCGCCGTTACCATGCCGCGACATACGTTATGGGATTGAAACTGAAAAATACCTTTTTGCACATTCATAATCGCGTTCAAGTCACTACCGGAACTGTTGTCCGAAGAGATTGTAGAATCGTTTGAGTGGCGCACAAGGCACGCGCCTCTCGTAAGGAACGATTGTACCGACTTCCGGGCAACGGTTTAGTCCGCACCCAGTCGCTCCAGTCGCTAACTCTCCCGCGATACAGCTCGCCCAAATACGAAAGGAAGGTTCCAACAGAGACTACCAGACCGCTGGAATCAATGGAAGAACGGCAAACCGATGCTATTCTTGCACATCCGACCGGGAAATGCCAGTACTTTTTTAGACTTATCCGGTCAGGTATAATAGACACACGGGCACAATACCTCTGTTCCCGCGTTTATGGCACGGTGCTTTCAGCGCAACCGAGTAATTCCTTTTGTCCGACCGGATATGGAGATCCGGTTCCGGGAGCACACATGCATGAGCTGGCAATTGCCGAATCGTTAATCGAAGTAGCATGTGAGGAGGCGCGCAAGATCCCAGCAGACCGGATCTTGGCGATTGAAATCCACATCGGACGGTATCGGGGCATTGTCCCGGAGGTTCTGAGACTCTATCTGGAGCAGCTGTTGACCGATACCCCCGGAGCAGGCGCTAGGATCGATCTGGTTGAAATCCCGATTCGGGTACGCTGTCCCTCCTGTGAGGCGATTCGCGAACTGGAGGAACCGTTTCTTCTCTGCCCGGTTTGTGGGGCGTACTGTTCGGAGGTACTCTCAGGAACCGAGTTACTTATTCATTCCATGGAGATCGACGACTGATGGCGACTGTAAAGGTTCTCGAAAAGATCATGAAAGCCAACGATGCCTGGGCGGAAGAGACCCGGCGCATCTTAGGTGAATTCGGCATTCTCTGCGTAAATCTCATTGGATCGCCCGGATCGGGCAAGACCACGCTCCTTGAGAAGAGCATCCCCGGTCTCGGCGACCCGAAGACCATTGCGGTCATCGAGGGCGACCTGGCAACCTCACGCGACGCCGACCGAATCGGGGAATGCGGAGTCGACAGCGTGCAGGTAACCACCGGAACGGCGTGCCATATCGGGTCTCACTGGGTCCGGCAGGCAATGGAGCAAGTCGGACTGGACGGCCGACGCCTTCTGTTTGTCGAGAATGTCGGGAATCTTGTCTGCCCGGCGCAGTTTGATATTGGTGAAAATGCGAAAGTTGCTTTCGTGAGTGTCCCGGAAGGCGACGAAAAACCATTGAAATATCCGCTTTTGTTCCAACAGAGCCGTCTCGCGCTCCTCACAAAAACAGACCTGATCCCACACACCGATTTCAACGTCGAAGCGTTCCGAGAAAACATCCGCCTTGTCAATCCCGACCTCCAAGTCATTGAGGTTTGCTCGAAGACCGGGGAAGGCGTCGCCAAATGGATCGAATGGCTGCACTCTCAACAGGTACTTGTTGGCTCCGGCGGAACTCCCGCCGCTCCCTAGACTGATTCCCGAGAATGTACGGTTCCAATGCTATTTCGATGGGTAACCGGCGTTCGGTGGCATGTCTTCCTCTGATCCCGCAAGAATGCGCAAATAGGGGGGCACGATGTTTGTTAGAAACGCGTTCACCCAATGGCCCCACGTCAAAGCCGAACAGATTCGGTTATAGCCCTTCTCTATATAAGGCTCTCGTGCATCCGGATGGGTCAGGAAGTAATCCACTTTCTCTACTAGCTCGTCCGGAGTCGAGAAGTAAACCGTCTCTTCCTCCGAGAAAAAATCGAGATAGCTGTCGCGACGGAGAGCCAACATGAAAGCGCGAGTCGCGGGGACTTCAAAGAATCGGATTGAGGGGCTGGTATATCGGCTGATATCGATGTTGATTGTGCTGGAGGCATAAAGATCAAACCGATGCGAGTAGGGCACATTATCGTGGGCCACGCTTTGAATCGCCGGATCGTCATCGACCGTCTGCCAGGTCGATCCGTACAATCGAAGACCGAACGGAATCAGGGGCTTCAGAAACATCGTCCGCCCCCGTCGAAGCTGTTCGTTGAGCACATAGGTCTGAATCAAGGTTCGTTGATTCTCGGGCAGTGTTTCGAGGGACTCGGCGCGACACAAACAAAAGAAATCATCGCCTGCAAACAGACGCTCAATCATCCGTTCTGCAAGGTCGACCAATCCGTGTTTTCGCAGGCCGTCTTCCATGATTTGTCGCGATTGCTTCGAAGGTCCCGCGTTTCCCAGAAAACTGACCGGACATGCGAACTCATGCGACGACACGGGGATGGCCGGCGGCAGGTCTGTTCCATACGGAATGTATGTGCTGAGTGGATAGGCCGCTTTCCCTTCGGTCAGCAACTCCTGCGCACCGCAAACATAGAGACGCCGTTCCCTCCCCGGCGTTTCTTCGCACGGAAACGTATCGACGCTGTAGACCGCATTCGGGCAACAGAGATGTTCGCAAACATCGCGGGGAAGGAAATAACCGAGATCATGCTGCATACTCAGTAAAAGATCGGGTTTCAATCGATCCAGCGCTCTCAGCACGTGGGGGTAATGTTCTTTCCTGAAGATCGAATCGGGTGGTGTACTCTGCGTCGGAAGTGTGAGACGGTGAACCGTAAGGTGATTCAGAGTGAGGGCCTCCGCGATGCCCTCCTGCATAAACCCGCCTGCGGAATTTCGCCACAGGTCCACACAAAGAACCGAACGGCATTCGGACGGGAGATTCTCCCTGTAATAGGCGGAAACCCGATCTGCCAGGTTGTTTTGATTGCGGTAGTCGGTTTCTATCGCCGCACGGATCGCCGCCTCCATCGGCTCATTCTGTTGAGGGAGTCCTGAGAAGATCCCAATCCCCGTTCGGTTGCCCAGTCCGTACTGCTCGACAGCGGCCTGTACGCCCCCCTCTTCCGCCGAAGCAAAATAGAGGCGCCTGTTCGACAGCCATCCCGCCAAAGGAATCAATCGTGCAAGAACCGCAATCCACAACAGATCCCGCTCCACGACAAGCATCTGCCAATTCTGAAATCGTGCAAAGACCGGCGCGAGTCCCAGAAAGATGGTTCCCGCACCGGACTCGGCCAGAACAATCAACTCAGAGCCACCGGACACGGATTCGGCGATTCGAGGACGGAGCAAGTTGATCTGGTATTCTGAAGTCGCTCGGTCAAACGTAAGTGTTTGTCCATCGGAGAGAACACGTTGCGCCTCGTAGATTCCGGCGTCTATCTCGCGGACGCGGACGGTGCCGGGATCTCTCAGCGATCGTGCATACACGGCGATAGAAGGATGGCTCTTCTGAAGCGCCACTAGATTCTCACGCCAAATCGGTTTCTGAAGAGAGAACGGGGTGACCCAGTCTGTTGTCATTGGGGATAACTCTCCTGCATCAATGGCGAATACTTTTGGAAGAACGTATTGACAGGCCGCGTACGTTTCCTTGCATCCGATAGATGGATTCCGCCGGACGATATGTCTCCCGAACACTGGCAACGGGCAGCACGGTTTTCATCGGGTCCACCGTTTCGTCGAGAACCAAAGGACGCGGCGCGATGAGTCCGGCAACGAGAGGCAGGTCGAATGAAAGCAGAACATTCGGAATCAGCGAAGTCGGGTGATGACTGAAATACTTGTTCACCACCAGCGACTCGTAGGAAACGAGCATACGATCACAGGTAACACTCTCGACCCGCTCATCCAGCGCCCCGGCAAACAAAACCATCAGCGCCGCTCTGCCCTGCCCCAATAAATGAATCTCAGGACAATTGGCTCCGCACACCGCCGAGATCCCATCCAATGACCGAAGAACGTCATATACCCGTTGCCCCAGGAGCGGTTTTCCAAGCATAAACGAGGTGTAAGTCAACCCCGTCTCTTGCCTGTATACATCGTAATATCTGTCTGGATCGCCGTGCGGTGATATCGTCTCGCCTACACCGCGTGGATCGATCAAATAAACTCCATTCCCTTTGTCGAGCCGTTTCAGAATCCGCTCATCGTCCAGATGAGCGTCTTTACCGTCCCCAAACACCGCTATCGTCAATGAAGACGGCCGTTCCTGAGGCATCAACAAAACACCGGGCACAGCAATCCCCGGCTCGCTCTCGAAGACAACTCGAGTCGACGTGATCTCACCGTTCTTCTGCGTATCTCCGATGTGAATGTTCGGTATACCGCCGGAAGGAGGGAGCACAAGAAGATCGCGGATATCTTCTCGTAAAACTTCACACCATGTATCGAGATCCTCTCTCGTCTCAGGTACATGCCGTGTATAGCCCACGCGGCGATAGCGATCTCGGTTGATCGTAAATACCGTCTCTCCGCCCAATGACTCGACAACCTGGCCGGTTAACGTACATTGAAGAACCGTATCCGGTTGAATCGTTGTCGGAGGCTCGGCGTCATCCGTTTCGCCATCTTTCAGCCAGCGGTTCATCCACGCATACGTCCCCTCACGCAGAGGAAGAGAGTACCCATGTTTCTCATCCGCCTCGACAAGGTTCACACGTTCTTCCGCGTCGTAGATCCGGTAAAGAGCCTGCAGATCGCGAAACGTCTGCCTGGCCCCTTCAATCGGAAAATAATCTTGAATAGCCGCGTCAATTTGTGTCGGTTTCGGCACACGGAGGCTCAGCAAATCGAAGTGGTCGATCCCGTGGACAAAACAGGGATTGAAATTCTGTTCGTCATCGGCTGTGATCCTTACCCGTATCCGGTCAACGAGGGTGGTTATGTAACAACTCGGGACTCCAACCGTCACACGCTCGTCGAGAGCGGAAATATAAGTCGAAAGCGTCCCACCGCCCGAATTGCCCGTACACCCAATTCGCTCCGGGTCGACCTCGGGCCGGGTCAAGAGATAGTCGATTCCACGTATGCCGTCCCAGATCCGGAAGTTGGCCAGGTTATAGCCAAGAAGAATACAGCCATTTCCCAACTTGCAATGTTCACGAGTCCCATATCCGGTGGGAGTCCGTTGCAGGTCGATTTCCCAGTGCTGCAGGCGCTCCCCCTGACTGATCGGATCGTAGTTCAAAACAACGAAGCCTTTTTTCGCGAGACCGATGCAGCAGCGCTGGTAGGGTTCCGCCGCCTTGCCATTGGAGGAATGACCGCACGGAAACAGGATCCCGGGAACAGGAAACTCGCATTCTTTCGGCAGATACAAATTGGCCGTGACGTAAAACCCCGGGCGGCTTTCATAAACAATCATCTCGATTCGATAATCGCCGCAGTCGACTGCCGCCGTCGTTCGTGCATTCAGAGGGGTTCTTTCGGGGAACTCCCCGATCATCTCCATGGTCTTTTCACGGACATACTGCTTCCGTTTCTCCCAGTCCTCGACCGTTTTCAGTTTAGAGATTTCAGCGCGCCAGGCCCGATCGGCTTCTTTGACCAGCGCAAATTGATAGTTGTACAGCATCTCCGGATCTATATCGACGAGATCGGTCGAGGCGCATACAAAGATACAAGGGACAAAAAAGCAAATCAGAATAAACACTACTGAGTATCTAGCCAATTCTGTCTTCATGTTTCGCTCCCGAGAGAGGTTCGCCTCATTGTGGTCCATTCGACCGAACATGCCAAGACTGGGATGATTCTTGAAAGGTCGCCCAAGGAGCCGCACAATAGAGCAGTCTTTATATACGGGAAAGTCCGATGAAACTTGCGAAGTCCTTTGTCCTTTTGGCCCTGCTGCTCGCTCTTGCCGTGGGAGCACTCTATGCCCAGTTCCCCGAACCGCAGATGGATTACAGAGCGGAGCGCGATTTCCTTGCCCTCAAACAGACTCTGACCAGTGGATCGGAGCGAGAGTTCCGACAGAAAATGCGGGAATTTCGAGAGCGATACGGTTTCGTTGCCGCGCTGGCGGGCCTGGATCTCGAATGGGCTCAGCGACAAACGTCTATCCATGACGCCGCGGTGATCTACGAAGAAATCCTCCAACACTGGCCGACCGAACCGGAGGGGCAGGAGGCCGCAAGGAAGCTGAGCGAGTTACTTCTTCTCGCGCGGCCCTGGTCGCTCAACGATCAGCTGGCCACGCTTCGCGGTTTCTCACAACGTGCTATCGAACGAGACCCCGTCGTGGAACCTCAAGCGCTGAAATGGATGGCAAAAACTCTCTTATTTGCCGAGGAACCCGGTCAGGCCCGGGTTTGCCTGACAGCCGCCCTATCGCAGAGCGACGATGTGGAAGAGACCGATCTACGGATACTGCGTGCGGAAACCCACCGTGTCGCAGGCGACTCGCTGCGCGCAACGATGATCTACGAAGAACTTCTCGGCCGGCCGTTGACGACCCATCAAGAACAGAAAGTCACATACGGTCTTCTGCGTTGTCTCTCTCCGGACGATCCGCGTTATGAAGAAATGGCGGAACGCGTGCGGGAGACCGCCCCCGACGGTGTTCTCGCAAACGATCCACTTCTCGAAACGGCGCCTCGGCCCGGTACAAACAACCAGGAAGAACAGTAGAGGCAAATCCCTGCCTCCAGTCGGCACACATTACAATGCCCTGGCGAGCATCTCCTGCACACGATCTCGATAATTGTAGTCCCGCTTAATTCGCTGTTGAGCCGCCTCCGTGATACTTCTGCGTTCCTCCGAATGTGCCAGATAGTATCCCACTCGTTCCGGAAGATCGTGCTCCCGCTCATAGAGAGCAATCTCCACACCGGGCTCGAAGAACTCGCGCAGACGCTCTCCAGCATGAAGATGAAGATCCGAAAGGACAAATCCACCGCACATCGGTACATCAATGTCGCGCAGGTTGGGGCCGCTGTGAAGAAATGGAGAGTGGATGTTCAATGAAATCGCTGCGGTCCGATAGAGATCGCGGCACTCATCGGGGGAAAGAGGACGTTTCTGAAACGCGTGAGACACCGGCGTATCTCTCAGCAAGAGTTCCCAGTCGGGGTTGCCGAATACTTTCAGATCGAACCGATGTAAGGAAGAAAGATAACGAACACGGGTCTTTCGAATACACTCCATATGCAGGAAGAACGTCACAAGCTGAAGATCCGTCATCCCTTGTTTCCGAAGGCCGGATTCGACGGTGCGAACAATATGCTTCAATCCGTCCGCGCTCAGTCCGAAGCGATTGAAGAGTTCCGAAAGCGGAGTTTTGATATGTTCGATCTTCGCATCCACTACTTTGTCGACGAAGTCGAGAATGTCTTTCGGAATGGCGGCTCGATATGATGAGGTATCGTGGACCGTCCCCACGAAACACACATCGCACGAGAGGCTGTCTTGTCGGCGAGCCGAAAGAACGCGGCCTCCCACCATGATCTCCCCTTTCAGGTGCCCACCCCGTGGCGCAAGTCGCTCTTCAAACTCACGCCAAACAGAGAACACATAGTCATACAGACCGTGCGGCAACTGGAACAAATGATCGGGCTCGTCAACGTACCAGACAAATCGCTTGATCGGGACATCCCGAATCCCCCACACCATCACGTCAGACGGATGACTGATCGTAACCAAATAATCGGGACAGGAACGGTACACATCCAGCAGAAGTCGCAGTGACTTGAAGGGGGTGACGGCCGAAAACGGAAACGGTATCACGTGTTCCGTAACTTTATACTGTAATGACCGGTATCCCTCGGCAAGTCCTTCCGCCAGCATCACCCAGCAAATCGCATCCGGGATAACGATCGCAACCGTTTTGCCGCCGGAAGCGGCACCCGTGCGATGTTTGTCAAAGAAGCGCTTTCGCAGCTGCTGTAC
>CAZTDD010000148.1:0-15781 GCA_964612675.1 uncultured bacterium | reverse complement strand
AATGAAACGAGAGGGATACACGATTCATTTATGGCTGGATAGAAAACTCAGGTTAAAGAACGCTCGCCCTGAAGTTGAACTCCAGGGCGAGCGGCTGGTTACATGAAAAGCGGCGGCGAATACTTAGCGTACAAGATTCGGCGAAAGCTCGATGTCGATGTAGACATCCACCGGCTGGTACGGAATGAACAGGTTAGTCACGATGTAGTAGTTACCGCGACCGTCCGGTCGAGCACCCGGCGTGAAAGCGCTAACCCACAGGGGCACGTACGGTGTCGACTGACCGCCTGTATGCAACCCACCGAAACCGTCCAGGATGAACGTTCCAATCCGTGTGCCACTTGTGATCGAGGCTCCTGTCTCGCCGCCCGCCTTGGAGAGTCCGAGAAGTGCGCCCGGGCTGATTTCCACCTCGATATCTCGTGCGATATCAAACAGCAGACCACGCTGGTCGGCTTCCGCGGCCGGGTCAAACGCTACAATGTCGTTTATGTCGAAGTCGCCGATATCGGCACCAACGAAAGGCACGAACGTCACGATGCCCAGCCCGTCCATTACCGCTAGACCGATGAATTCGGTCCCGGCTGCATTCGGGACGAATTCCATGTCACGATAAATCATGATAAGCGGGTCATCACTGAGGGCTAGATTGCTTGTATCGAGCTCAGGTACCTCGCCGACACTCGTAATCACACCCAGATTATTCAGCACATAGGCTCCTTCGGGCTCGCCGATCACGTCGTCAACGCCATCGACCTTGTAATTGCTCACAGCTGAGCCGCGGTAAATCTCGAGGTCTCGCGCGACGCCGGCGGCGTAAGTGTCCGGTAAGACCGGAGGCGCTTCGAACACGGTCTCCAGCTGCTCCACAACGGTCCCGTCAGCACTGCCCTCACCGTAGATCTTTCCATCGTAGGTCAGGACATAAAACCCGTCGTTGCCTTGCGGTTCGACGTCGACAAGCTCAGGTTTCAGAATAGGATCGCCCTGCGCATTGCCGAACCGCCTGTTGTTATCCGCTGTATTGTCGGTATCGATACCGCCATTGTTCGGGCCACCGGTTGCACCGAGCAACGGTACAACGGGCGCAAAGGCGCGATAGTTGCCGCCAAGCAGGAAGTACCCGCCCTCAGAACCGTTGAAGTCTTCTGTCACTTCACCGGAGAACTCAAAATCTTTCGCATACTGGAAGCCGAGAGCAGGTCCCATCGCGGCCGAATCGGGAATATAGTCGATGATTAGATCACCGCGCGTGTTGCGTTTCTGCACAAAATTCCCTGCCGTATCGGTAACACCGGTATCAAAGTTGAACGCGGCGGAACCGGCTGGATGCAACGGTCCGAATCGTGTCAGTGCGACCACACCCAAGCCAGGATTGACCTGAATAGCAGTCGGTGTCGCTGTAGCGGTTGGTGTCGGGGTCGCCGTTGGCGTAATGCCCGGCTCCAGAGTTGGTGTCGGTGTAGCAGTCGGCGGTACCGGGGTTGGGGTCTCCGGTGTCGGTGTCGGCGATTCCGGCGTTGGAGTCGGTCCCGGCACGGTCGGAGTCGGAGTGGGCGGCACCGGTGTTGGTGTTGGAGTCTCCGGTGTCGGCGTCGGTGTTTCCGGTGTCGGGGTTGGGGTAACTGCACCCGGGAGTACGGTCACCGTACCTGCAACAGGATTCATGGTTGCGAGGTCGTCGGTGAGGTTCTCAACTCTGACGCTTGTCGTTCCTTCCGCCGCATCTCCAAGGACGCTGAGTTCGACATTCATCAAGGTGCCTGCTCCCGAAATCGGAGTGGCGAATCCGGCTACCGCAACGACCGTGAGCCGCCCGGGCTCTTCCACGGTGCCCATAACGGCATACCAGTCGGCGGTAAGAGTGTCGGCGATGGAGACAACACCGTCACTCTGCAACATGGCCGGGTCGTACACAACGTCAAACTGGAACGCGTCGGTTTCTGTCATCCCGACGACGGTGATCGGTAAATCAAACGTCTCACCGGCTTGTGCGGAAGCATCACCGACGGTAATCAATTGGTCGGGTACGGGAGTCGCAGTTGGCGATTCCGGTGTGGGTGTCGGTGATTCGGGGGTTGGAGTCGGCGGAACCGGAGTTGGAGTCACGGTTGGCGACTCGGGTGTTGGAGTCGGCGATTCCGGGGTCGGAGTTGGCGGTACAGGCGTCGCAGTCGGTGACTCGGGAGTCGCGGTCGGTGATTCCGGTGTGGGTGTAGGCGATTCGGGAGTCGGGGTCGGTGGAACCGGTGTTGGCGTAGCGACCGGCGACTCAGGTGTCGGTGTGGGAGACTCTTCAACGGGTGTTGGAGTCGGTGGAATCGGTGTGGCCGTCGGAGATTCCGGGGTCGGTGTCGGTGTCTCCGGGACAGGTGTTGGTGTCTCGGGGACCGCCGTTGGAGTCTCCTCTTGGGCCCAACCAGGCTGCACCATAAGGATCGGTGAGCACAGGATTCCGATCACAACCAATTTCATTAGAATGCCGAATGGATTTCTGTGCATGAAAGCCTCCCTTAGTCCTTGCCTGTTGCCCATGTTGTCTCGCTTTGTCAGCTCGTCAACGTGGTGTGTGGGATCGGCCGCTCGTCGCTTTTGTGACTCGCGCTCTTATTGAATTGTGATCTCAACCGGCTGACTTTGCGGTGTGAGATCCCCAGTGATTTCTCCAGTTTCTTCGTTAACCTCTGTATCTTCATCCACTGCCCACGTTTCCGTGAACGTGAGGGTCGTCGTACCGACAAAGCCGTCAACCGGCTGGAAGGTAATCTCGGCAATCCGAGCATCGCCAGTGAATCCGAAACCAGCAGTGGGCGGATGCTCGCGGGGAAGCAGGAAGCAGACGATGTCATCGATGACGCTATTCTCATTGCTGACCGAGGGATCTTCAAACACCTCAACGCTTTCCCGTATCCGCACCGGATCGGTGTTGACCGTCCAGAAAATTCCCGGTTCCGCGAAAAACTCTGCAATGGCGTCCACATCAGATAGATCGATCACCCCGTCCGGCGCTCCGCCTGCACGATCAAAAAACTCTTCGTACAGATCTTGGCCTTCCGTGGCATTCAATCGCTCGCCGATTTCGCGAATATCAAATACATTTGCTCGGCCGTCAAAGTTGAGATCGCTGTAAGTTTCCTGAATATCCACGACCTGAAGGTGAGCATTGTCAAAACTCAGATCGCAATTGACACCCATCAGATTCTGGGCGTGACTGAGGACAACTGTGACCTTGAAAGGTCCGTCAAGCCCGGTGAATACGGGGGGAGGGTCGATCACTGAACTATCGATTGTGTCGTTGCTGGAATCAAAATCGAGTTGAAAGGTTGGCTCTTGCGCAACCGCGCCCGCGGCAATGAGCATCGCGATGGTAAACACGAGGGCACTGCTGAACCGCCCACCACACAGATCTTTTTTCATGCTGTAACCTCCGAACTGAGACCCCAGCCTCGAGGCCAAGACCGGCTGAATTTCCGGTGTTTAAGGCTGCGCTGACGCTGCTTTCAACATCAACGGCTCCAAATAGCCAAATCCAAAAAGAAAACGGGGCTGACGAGACTCGAACTCGCGACCTCCTGATCGACAGTCAGGCATTCTAACCAACTGAACTACAGCCCCGAAATCGTCTTTTATCCATCGGCCCGAGAGCCCATCTGGGCAAGACAGGACTCGAACCTGCGACTTCCTGCTTGTAAGGCAGGCGCTCTCACCAACTGAGCTACTCGCCCAGCAAAGGACATTCGGAGACAAATATAGCGGTTCCTATAAGATCATGTCAAGGAGAAACTCCATTCCGGATAAGACGAAAATTCTCTGGAATAAGGCGGTTAGGTCATCTGCGCGGCCCAAAACCGCTTGATCGAGGAAAATTCAGTCCCGAAAAGCCCTCCTTAACAACTCAAAGTTATGCCCTTGATTCCTCAGCTGATATGACCCTAAAATCATACCTTCTTCTCACCATTATATCCACCCATGGGGGGCTTCAACAGTCCGGCACCGGTTGAAATCCGACCGCCCTTGCCCCCAGAGAGCGTGTCGAAATACGTAGGAACTTGGGGTATAACGCATGATTCGACCTACCGCTGTCATTCCTGTCGCCGGATATGGAACCCGAATGTACCCCGTCACACGGGGTATAAAGAAAGAGTTTCTGCCACTCGTGGATGTCGATGGATACCCCCGCCCAGCGGTGCATTTGCTGGTGCGGGAAGCGGTCGACTCGGGAATCGACAGGATTTGCATCGTGATCGCTCCACACCAGAGAACGCTGTTTGAAGACTACTTTCACGGAAATTTCGACCAGGATCCGGGGGCTGAGAGGTACCCGGAGATCGCCCGGGAGATCCAAACGCTGGGCAACCTTGTCACCTTTGTTGAACAGAGAGATCAGTGGGGTTACGGTCACGCAATCTGGTGCGCGAAAAAAACCGTGGAAGACAATCCATTCCTTGTGTTGTTGGGAGATCATGCTTTTGCATCGGCAACCGACCTCCGGTGTACCCGGCAACTTCTCAACCTATCGGAAGGACTACCGGCCAGCATCAGTGCGGTGAACCGTGCGTCGGAAAAGGATCTACCTTATTTCGGCACAATCCGCGGCCGACCGGTTCCCACCCGACCAGGGGTATATGAAGCGGAAGAAATCGTTGAGAAACCGAGCGCCGAATACGCTGAGGCACACCTTCAAACCGCCGGGAACCCAGAGAAACCCTATCTCTGCTGGTTCGGCCTTCATCTGTTATCCCCGACAGTCATGGACTGCCTGGACCATTTGGTGAAACGGAAAGAGTTGGTGAAACGGAAAGAGAAAGAAGTGGGCCTGACGGAGGCGCAGGAGATGGCGCGGAAGCGGGAAGGGTACTGGATCGCAGAAATTGAGGGCTCTCGATTTGATTTGGGAGATCCGCAGGGATATCGATACAGTATGGCCAGCTGGCCGGGCGCGGTTGCTAATACCGGCGCGAGGCAGCACGCTCCATCTCCCGATCAAGGTCGCGTCGTTTAATGTCTTCTCGTTTATCGTATTGTTTCTTTCCGCGAGCCAACGCCAAATCCACTTTCGCCAGTCCGCGTTCAAAGTAGATCGACAGCGGAATCAACGTAAATCCACGCTCAGTGATTCGGCCGATCAATTTGTTGATTTCACGACGGTGAAGAAGGACCTTTCGCGGCCGCAACGGGTCGTGATTCCAGGAAGCTCCGTGGGTATACGGAGTGATGTGACATTTGACCAGGTAGATTTCATCCCCTCTGACATCTGCGTAGGCATCCGCAAGGCTGACCTGGCCGGCTCGAAGTGATTTGACCTCGGTTCCCTGGAGCGCCAAGCCGGCTTGATAGATCTCAATGATATGGTAGTTGTGCCGGGCCTTGCGGTTTGTGGCGACAACCTTTCGGTCGCCCTCCACCGTGATCTTCTGTTTCTTCTTTTTCTTCTTCATCGAATTCGTGAGTGCGTGTTCCCACCCCCAAGCAGAATTGGGGGTGGCACTCGATTTGTCTCATTAACCTAAGCCCTAAACTTAATGGCACCGCAAAAAGTCGGGAGAGATCTTCTCCCTCTCGCGGAGGGAGAGGGGAACCTCCGATGCCAACTTTCGACTTTTTGCGACACCGCCAAACGTAAGCCCTACTGCGAAAAACCTTGGAATCGATGCTACAGCATATCCACGTATCCCCACTGGCTACCATCCTACCGGAAGCTCACGGATAGGCGGTCTTGCGGTACAACAAAAACGCCGTAAGGGCCGCACCGATGTTCGGCAGCCATACACCAAGACTCACCGGAACGAGCCCGTCGACCGCAACCGCTTTACCGAGACTCAAGAGCACATAATAAAAAAGTACGATAAGAATGGTCACAGCGAAAGCGGCGGCACGTCGTCCCCGCCGCATAAGGACCCCGAGAGGCGCTGCCATAGCGGCCATCAGAAGCGCGGCGAACGGCAGAGAGACCCGAAACGCCCTTTGGAGGCGGAGCTCTCGCGGACGGTTCAATATATCCTGAAAAGCGGCTATCCGACTATCGTATTCTTCGTTCAATTCCCGGATTTCTTCTTGTTTTCGCTCTTTTGCCCAGTCTGCAGTTTCGATTCTTTGAAGGCCTCGATTTCTCCATTCGTTTAAGAGGCCGAGTTCTCTATTTCGGATGCGATACGCCTTTTTGATCTCCTGGTTCAGTTCGGTCGGTGTCAGCTTACTTCCGCGCAACGCCCGCGTAACCAGCCGCAGTACAAGCGGCCGGATGTCCGTCGTCCAATTCATGCGGGCCGCACGCACGATCTGGTCGCTTTGTTCCTCCTTGCCTCCAGGACCGCCGGATCGAATCCGGTGAAGGTACACGTCCTCTAGATCCAATACCAACTCGCCTCGCTCGGGAAACATCTGAAGCTGCGCGGTTGGAGCGGATACGACGGCGGCAATTCCCGTTGGACTATTCTCAAAAATCATTGTACCGAGGAGAAGCCGATCCTCGGGTTGGATACGCTCGCATACCAACGTAAGAGACCCGAGTCTCATAAACCGGCCGGGCATCAACCCTCCCGTCGAGGTTTTCTGTAAGACCTCGATCATCGTTTGATAGGTAACACGCAGCGACTTCGGGACGACGACGTGACTCCAGAAAAGAAGAAACACGGTTACCATCAATCCAAACGCCAGGGCCGGCCTGAAGATGTCCAACAACGTAAGTCCGCCAACCTCCATCGCGGTAATTTCGTTTTCTTCCGCCAGGCGACCATAAGCGAGAAGGGTTCCAAGAAGCACCGCCATGGGCAGCGTAAGCAGTCCGACCGGCGGGATCATGGCGATGAAAAGTCCAAACAGGCTCGGCAGCTGCGCACCTGTGTCCAACATGCGCGGTAGGATGTCGAACATTTGTTTTAGAAGAAAGATAAAAGTAAGCAGAGCCATCCCCTCGGCGCAGGAAGGCACCAATTCCGACCAGATATACCGAGTTACCAACCGCATGGTTTCATCCCCAGGGATTAGCCAAAAAGAATGAATCTGTTGCTACCGGTTTGAAACTATCATGAGTGTATCCGTGAAAATGGAGTTCAGGCTACCGTTCGTCGGCGCTCACAAAGGAGAAAAACCGGCATCGTTTCAAGTGTCGTTCGCCGTTGTTAGCGATGTCTCCGTTACAAGTTAGTCTGAAAATGATAGAATGAAAGTCTTTATCCGGAACCGACATGCGGTTCTTTTTTTGTAGGCGGATACGGGATTCTGACCCGATTCTCTGTGATAGACAAAGAGGTGAATTATGGCACAGTTCAAGTCAGCAGTATTAGGCGCAACAGGCGTTGCGGGGCAGCAATTCATCGAGGCCCTAATCGGACATCCCTGGTTTCTTCTTTCCGGACTGTACGCGTCCGAACGATCCGCCGGCAAACCTTATGGGGAGGCATGCACATGGCGCTCGCCGTGCGTTTTGCCAACCGAAATCGCTGAGCAGACAGTGAAACTGACCGACAACATTTTGGATGATGTCGAAAAATACGACGTTATCTTCTCCGCTTTGCCCTCCGACGTCGCAAAAGAGCGCGAGGGCGCGTGTGCCGAGAAAAAGCCGGTTATCAGTACAGCATCCGCTTTTCGCTACGAGGACGATGTGCCCATTCTGGTGCCGGAAGTGAACGCCGAGCACGCTCCGCTCGTGAAACAACAGCAGGAGAAACGTGGCTGGAAGGGATACGTTGTCCCGGGCCCAAACTGTACAACCATGGGTCTGATCGTCGCGCTGAAGCCGATTCAGGATACCGTTGGAATCAAACGTGTTATGATGACCTCACTCCAGGCGTTGTCCGGCGCGGGGTATCCGGGACATCCGTCACTGGATATGCACGACAACGTGATACCTTTCATTTCCAAAGAAGAAGGAAAAGTTGAATTAGAGACCCTCAAGACGCTCGGGGAGCTCAAAAACGGGAAAGTGAATCTGGCTCCGTTCAAGGTCAGCTGTACCTGCACACGAGTATCGGTGCTGGATGGACATACTCTGAGCGTTTTTGTCGAGACAAACGACCGGTTCACACCGGATGATTACGCCGCGGCAGTACTCGAGTTCAACAAGAGATGTGCGAAAGAATTCGGGGATCTACCCTCTGCACCAAAGGAAACAATCATTCTGAAGAAAGAAGAAAATCGGCCTCAACCACGCCTTGACAGTGAATTGGATGGTGGAATGGCTACTATCGTTGGGCGTGTACGACCGGAAGAGGCAATGGGCCCGGGAATTAAATTCGTTTGCCTTTCCCACAACACCAAGAAAGGTGCCGCGAAGGGGGAGCTTCTCGCTGCCGAATATCTATACAAGAAGGGGTTGTTTCCGGCGTAAGTACTCAAAGCAAACCGTGATTGTGAAAGGGGCGGCCGTCCGGCCGCCCCTTTTTATTTACAATGGTCTGCTGGCCATGTTTTGTTTCGAATCTACCCTCATTCAGCCGTTGTGTTTTGTCCCGTCTCATCTTCGGGCGGTTTCATCGGCATCAGTACATACAAGAAATCCTCCCGATCTTGCCCTCGAAAAACTCCCGGGCGCCCCTCATCCCACAATTCCAATGTGATTCGATCTTCCGTCAGGAGACGAAGCACATCCATCAGGAAACGATAGTTGTAGCGGAGATTCATCGGTTCTCCGTCATATTCAACCTCAATATCTTCTTCGGCGCGTCCCCCGACTTCCGCTCGTTCACCCAGTAGCTTTATGTTGTTCTCACTTAGTTCCAGTATGAGAAGATTCGTCTCCAGACTTGTCAGATCGGAAACTCGTTTCACTGCTTCAAGGAAAGGAACCCTGTCCGCGATCAACTGGTACCTTCCGTCGCGCGGGATGATTCTGTCATAGGGTGGAAACTTATCCGTCAGAAGGTTTGAAGCAACAGTCAAATCTCCGCAGGAGAACATCGCCCGGCGCTCGGAGAGAAGAACCGTGACATCCCCTTCTTCCGGAAGGCTATTCAGAAGCTCCGACATAGTTTTTGAAGGAATAAGTGAACTCAAAGGCCCCTCCGGCAGATCGTCATTGCCGTAAGTCACCTGTGCAAGCCGACGACCGTCGGTCGCAACAAAAAACGCTGTTTTCGCGTTCACATCAAATTTGATGCCGTCCAGCTCAAACCGGGACTTCTCCGTTGACGTTGCCAGGATCGTTCGACGAATAGCCTCACGAAGAACGGTGGCGGGTACTCTGACCTGCTCCCCCTCTTCGACCGGCAAAAATGGAGGAAACTGCTCGCCCGGTTGACCTTTCAGTTTGCCTTCGAAACCGCCGCAGGTAATCTCCACATTTGTATCTTCGCTTGCAAAAGAAACCTCGCCGCTTGGGAAATCGCGCACCAGCCCTGTGATCACCTTCGTCGGCAGAGCGATATCTCCCTCTTCGTCGATCTCGGCTTCCCGGCAGCACCGAATCGTTAGGCTGAGATTCGTTGCCATAAACGAAACCGTGTTGTCCTTACATGACACAAGGATATTTTCGACCATAGGATTCGAGATGGGGCTTCCAACCGCATTTTGTACCGCAGTTACACCTCGAAGCCATACTTCTTTTGGACAACGAAATTTCATGAGTCCCCTCCGATATTCGATGCTGGAGCTTTGCTGGTCTATTCGTCCAGTATGATGATACTATCCACATTCTATGTTCATCATGCGCCTATTGTCCATCTGCCGGATAGAATGACAAGGAATGTCGCCATATTGTTCGAAACGCATCTATGGTACAGGAACCAAGCTAATTCTACACACTTTTCGCTTATCGGAGCAGAAAGACGGAGAACAAGAGCCTACGAGGCAAGAAGAGAATCCTCTGTTGTTCACAGACTTAAGTAGTTTTTAGTATGTTTTAAAAAATTTTAAGAAGTTTAAACTAACCTATTACAATCCCTGTTGATACTGTGTATTGTTGTAGTAACGTATTGAAAAGTAATGAGTTATGACTGTGGATAGTCAGAGGATAAGCCGACAAAACCGTCCACAAGAATGTGGAAAAGCGGCTGTGGTCGGGCAGTCTGAGTAACCTGTGGAGGAATCCGCCGGCTTTTTCACACCTCATCCACAAAATGCCACAAATGCCGAGTTGACACCTCTGGAAAGCTGGGGTAGAGTAGTTCAGTTGGATGTTCTGTGTGGACCCCTTTGGATCCGCATGGATATGCTTCGTGGCATCGAAATCGGCTTCATTTGTATCTTATTGTAATCACGAAGCAAGTCATGCGGCCCTGCTTTTTTTGGGGCCTAACGGAATGAACGTTAACCTGAAAGGAGGTGAAAGCAGGGATGAAGAAGTTCAAAGGGTTCACATTGATCGAGCTGCTCATCGTAGTAGCAATTATCGGTATTCTGGCGGCTATCGCGGTGCCGAACTTCCTGAATGCTCAGGTTCGCGCCAAGGTATCCCGAGCGGAAGCCGAGATGCGTCAGATCGCAACGGCTCTGGAATCGTTCTATATTGAGAACAATTCCTATCCGCCGCTGACAAATCTCGACCGAAGCATCTCCCGTATGTACAGAGATAACCCGGGGAACCTGGACTCGGCTCGAATCGAGATCGGTCGTGGTTCACGCGCCCGTCGGATCTACCTGACGACGCCGGTTTCGTACATGTCGACCATTCCGTTCGACCCGTTCCGAGGTAGTGGTAACGAACATTCCTACCTATACGGATCCAACGGAACGAGCTACTACGTACTCGCGAGTTACGGCCCGGATGGTATTTCTGGAAACGGTTCAAGCGGAAATCGCGCCGAGCCGTTCATCGTGAAAGATTACACCGGCGCCAAATTCAACGACTGGGATCGCGCTGCCTACAGAGATGGGAAACTGTCACTCCCGGATCATCTGTACAACGCATCCAACGGAACATCCAGCTCCGGAGAGCTCGTACGCGTCCTGTAGTTTTTGTTGCTACAGTGGAGTAAAGATAGCAAGCGGGAAGCGGTTGATATCAGCTGCTTCCCGTTTTCTTATGTGTTGTCAACGACCAGCGCTACAGCGTAACAAGCCATGCCTCCTTTGTTGCCTGAGTAAAGAAGGCCTTCGGTTGTTGTTGCTTTGACACTGACACAATCGACCGACACATCGAGGCAGGAGGCCACCGACTCACTTATGGATCGAATATGAGGAGCGAGTTTCGGTTCCTCAGCCACCAACGTGCAGTCCAAATTGCCGACAGCGTATCCTTCGTCGTTCACAAGCGCCAAAACCCGTTTCAGCAGATCGACGCTTCGCGCTCCTTCGTATTGCACATCTGTGTCAGGAAAGTGCTGTCCGATATCGCCGAGGCAAACACTTCCCAGCAAAGCATCCATGATGGCATGAGTTAGAACATCCGCGTCGGAGTGTCCAAGAAGTCCCTGAGAATGGGGGATCTTGATACCGCCGAGAATAAGATCCCGCCCATCAGCCCAGCGGTGAACATCATAGCCGAAACCTATACGATAAGCGGGCCTCTTCATTTTGCTCGACTTTCCTCCATATCCGCCGGTTGTTCGCGGAAGTTTTCCGGTTCACGAATGTATCGAAACACCATTACCGCAGTAAAAAAGATCAAAGCGGAAGAGAAACAAAGAACCGCCGTATAGCCACCGCGATAGTAAAGCACGCCTGCGATGAAGTTCCCCAGGGCGGCCCCGGCCTGAGTCCAGGCGTTCTTGATCGCGATGAATGTGCCCCGCTTTTCGCTGGTGATGATTTCCGTTACAAGCGCGAGGAGCGGACTTTGCCGGAGTCCCATACCGGCCGCAAGAATCATAAACGTGGGATAGATCAAAAGCGGGTTGCCGGGCAAGAGAGGGACAACCAAAAGAAAACCGGCGAGGATCAGGCTCCCCACGATTGCCGGCACTCGCTTCCCGTATCGATCCGCCCACAGCCCCGAGAGAGGAGTGACCATGAGCGTTGCCAGACCGCACCAGAAGAAGATCTGGCTTCGATCGGCAATCGAGAAACCCAATGTGTGGTACAGCCAATCGCCGACATAGGCCATGAAGGCAATACTGCTGGCTCCGATACACGCATATACCAGCATTCCGAGCGCGGGCTGTGGACTTCGATGAAGAATGATGACCGTCTCGGCGAACGCACGAAAATGCAAGGGGGTTCGCGGGCCGCCAAGCCGGGGGACACCCGGGAAACACGCCAGCGAGACGACGGCCATAATCACTGCAAATACAAGGATGGCCGCTCTCCAACCGAATGTATCCGCAAGGAAGCCCGCCAAAGGAATACCGAATGCGTACCCACCGAAGAAACCAATGGTTACAAACGCGATCGCCTTCCCTCTCACGTCATAAGGGAAATAATCGCCCATGTACGTGGTCGTTGCGACCGCTGCAAGCGATACACCCAGACCGACAAAAAAACGGCAAACGAGAAGCAACACAAAGGAATGTGTCACCGGAATAGCGCCCTCTGCGATTGCCGCGATGAAAGCCCCCACAAGAAGGGTGCTCTTCCTTCCCTGGCTGTCCAAGAGGGGACCTGCGATCAGAGACGCCAGAGCCGCGCCGGCAAAATAGAACGTTACGACGCGGTTGGCTTCGGTTACATGGCGATCGAAGTCCATGGCCAATTCCGGAAGAATCGGGCTTATGATTTGGGAGTCCGCAAGCCCGACAAACGTTAAAACAGTGAATAGCAGAAGTACGCGAAGGTCTTTTCCTGAAAATCCCAGAGGAGAAAGAAAGGTCATCCGATGGATCCAAATCAGTAAGATTCCACTCAGGCGTGGTATTCCGGTAAGACAATTGAGAAAATCGAGCCCCGCTCTTCCTCGCTTTCGACTTCAATCGCTCCTTCGTGGGCCTCGACGATGGATTGAGTGATACAGAGCCCCAAGCCCGTCCCACCGATATTCCGGGTCTTTTTGTTCTTTACTCGGAAGAACTTCTGGAAAAGCCGTTTCTGGTTCTCGGGTGAAATCCCGAATCCCGTATCCATCACATCGATGCGTACGCTGCCGTTTTGTCTATGAGCGACAACCTTCACAGCACCGCCTTCCGGTGTGTACTTGATCGCGTTCGAGACGAGGTTTGTGAGGGCCTGCTGCAGGCGATCGACGTCTCCCGATACGGCCAGGCCGTCACTGATCTCCAGGTTGTAGTCCAGACCTTTCTGTTGCGCCAGCGGTTTTAACGTGAGAAAGACAAAGTCGCACAAGTACTTCACGTCGACTTTTCCGAAACTCATTGTCAGTTTGCCGGATTCTATTCGCGACAAGTCCAACATATCGTCGATCAGGGCGGCCAATCGATTCGCGTTGCTGGAGACAATTTCGAGGTATTTCTTATGTCCCTCAGCGACCTTGCCCAAATCGCCGCTCATCATCAGGTCGATATACCCTTTGATCGATGTGAGTGGCGATCGAAGTTCATGGGAAACGATGGAGATCAGGTCGGACTTCATCCGCTCGACCTCGGCTTGTTTTGTACGGTCTTGCAGCACCATCACCAGACCGAGGTAACGATTTCTCGTATCGAAAACGGGTGCGATACTGGCGCGAAGCTCTCGTTTTCCCAGTGTGAATGTTTCCTCATGCGGGGACAGGATCGGCGGCTCGGTACTGTCGGACTGCAGGCCGAGCAGCCTGCCGAGTTCGGGGCACAATTCCGCGATTGACTGACTCTCCAGCTCTCCCTCGGGAAGGCCGAGGACCTCGCGGGCTACGTTGTTGTATTGGATGATGCCGCCTCGATTGTCGCAGACCAGCAGACCATCTCCCATCCCGCGAAGGATAGCGATCATCTTATTTTTCTGTTCCGCGAGTTGGATGGTCCGATCCAGGAGTTCCGCGCGAACATCGGCCAAGGCTTGATAGAGAGACTCGACGCGTTGTCCCATCTCCTGAGCGTTGTGCAAAAGACGAGTCTCTCTTGTAACCGGAACAAGGCTGATGACGATGTACGTTTTTCGTGTTCGGCCGGGGAGAACCTGCAACGTCGCCTGAAATCGAACTGGATCGTCCGACGATTCTCCCGGCACACTCATTTCACCGATTGTTGGAGAACCCGGATCGTTCAGTGTTTTCTCGAATAAAGTCTGGAAATGACTGGGTTCTTCGAACAAAGACTCGGCAGAGGCAACCGAGGCGGCTGAACGCTTAAATAGATCTTCCGCCGCCGCATTCACAATGACCGGTTTCGCGGTATCATCGAGCACCAATGCCGCTTCCTGCATCGATTGGATTATCGACGCCGCCAGCTCCACAGTCTGATTTGGGTAGGCTCGTTTTCTTCTGGATGTCATTGCGGTCCCCTGTCACGAATCATACCTACATCATAGCAAACAGGTGAAGCATGGGTCCGCAAATCTATAGGCCTCCCGGTCATCATCCCTCAGCCGCAGCTTCTTCTTTCTTCTGCGGCTCGCGGAACGTTGCGAGAAAGATGATCGCGCACACAATGGTCAGAATACACGGAATCAAGAACACATATGTGTAGTTTGTTTGGGGAACCATCTCACCCGCCACTTCGACCATCTCAGTAAACATGTCTTGGATCCACCCGCAGAAATAGCTGCCGACGAGCAACCCCAGGCCGAATGTCACTACCGTATGCAGGCCCTGGGCGGAGCCGCGAATATCTTTCGGTGCAACCGAATCGACATAGATCTGTGAGACGGTGAAGAAGAACACATAACAGAATCCATGTAGAGTGAGAGAGGCGACGACAAGCCAGGTCGGTTCGCCGATGCAGAAGATCATATAGCGAATCGGCCAGGCCACGATCCCGATGGCAAGCGATTTCCGTAGACCGATTCTGGGTAGCAAGAGCGGTAGCAAGACCAGCATAACGACGATCTCGGCGACCTGAGCCAGTGTCATAACCCCCCCGACATTCTCTTCGGAAATACCGATGGATTTCAGGAACGGTGCGGTAAGGACATAGTAAAACTGGAGTTCGGTCGCCACGATGAATGAAATGATGATGAATACAAGAAAAACACGGTCCCGCAATAACCCAATCGCTTCCATGAAGGCCAAGGGTTTTGTCCCTTCCCGGTTTGGCGGTGTTTTGGGCAAGAAGAAACAGAACAATCCCAACAGGAGTGAGAGAACGCCGGCCAGTTGGAAGCAGTCTCCAAAATAAACGCCCAGGGATTGACGCCAAAATGTGATCCCCCAGCCCGCGGCGATCCATCCGATGGTGCCGCCGACTCGAATGATGCCAAAATCGCGCTCCGTGCTGCTCAAATGCTGGAAGGTAAGCGAGTTGGTCAGCGGCAACGTTGGGGCGTACAGAAGGCAGTAGATGAACATGATCGTGTACAACGGCCCGTACTCCGGTTTCGTGGCCATAACGAACATCAATACGCCGCCCAGAATATGGGCAATGGCCAGGAATTTCTCGGTGTTGACATATCGATCTGCGATTTGCGAGCCGATGAAAGGAGAGATAATGCAGGCCAGCGGCAGAATGCCGTAGATACTGCCGATCTGGAGGCCGCTGTACCCCAGGTTCTCAAGCGATGCCGAGAGCACCGAGAACCACGCGCCCCAAACCGCATATTGGAGAAACATCATCACGAAAAGCCGGACCATCATTGCTATGTTCATCTTCTACTCCTCATCGTGTGTTCAGTTTCGCAACGCTCGGCATTTTGCCGAGCGGGATTCTCTTCGACGTTCAAGTATGACGGTGTCGCAAAAAGTTGGGAGAGCTCTTCTCCCTCTCCCTCTGGGAGAGGGCCGGGGTGAGGGGACGTTGCATTATCCGCTGACGTTCCTTTGTATGTGACAGACCCCTGTCATCATCCAAACCCTTTGCCGCTGATTCATTTGCTGTCT
>CAZTDD010000147.1:0-16044 GCA_964612675.1 uncultured bacterium | reverse complement strand
CGCTCGCCATGACGGCAACGGGGACCGCGGTTTCTTCCTCAAATCACCGGCTCCGCTGGTTCGGGGCTCGCGATGACGGTCAGGGGAGGCGCGATACGTTACAAACAGGTCGGAACACTACGCTAGAACAACGAGGTCACGATTATTGTGTACTCCCGATTATGCTCTTTCTTGCTTGTATTGCTGATCGCAGGTTCCGGAATCTGTGCGCCCGGGGATAGCCAGAAGGCAGAGGAAACGCTTCAATCGCTTCTGGCGGACAGCCAAACACCATGGGAAAGTGTGCGAGACGGGTCCCAGATCCGATGGCTCACCGGTGGCACGTTGATCCTTGGCACAACCGATCCGGTCACTGCGGGGAATCGTTTCCTGACAGCCTACGGCTCAGCGCTCGGACTGACCGATCCACCTCAAGAAACCAGGCTTCGTTACACAAAATCGGGCAGAACAATCACACGATTGGACTACGACCAGTTCTACGGGGGACGCAGGGTGGTCGACGGACGATTGGTACTCGGCGTTGACCATTCGGGAACGCTGCGCGCTGTGCACAGTTCACTTCAAATCCCCAGTTCCGTAAACCAGGCACCCACCCTTCGTTCAACTGAGATTACATCTGAAGAGGCGATCCAAGCAGCAGTAAACGGCCTGAGAATCCGCTCTCAACGCGCTCCGGCAACCGCCGAGGCGGCGGTCTTGATCGAGGAAGGAAATCCCATTGATGTGTGGGAAGTTCGAATCGCGTCCGCCGACCCGCTCGGCGATTTCCGTGTTCTTGTTCATTCCTCGACAGGAAAGCTCCTCCGCAAACGAAATCTCCTGCATCGGCTGGATGGAACGGGAATGGTGTTCGATCCAAATCCCGTTGTCACCTTGCGGCGTACCGACCTGCAGGACCGCAACGATGCCGCCGATTCCGTTCCCTCCTCGGCCTATCGCACAGTCACGCTTCGAGACATCGATCCCTCCGGTATTCTGCGTGGGCCGTATGTGGATGTGACGGGCAGAACCTCACGTGCACAGGAACCGGGGCTACGCTTTTTCTACAACCGAGGCCAGGAGGAGTTCGAGCAGGTGATGGCCTATTACCATCTGGACCGTGTGCATCGTTACTTAATTAGCCTGGGGTATGACACACTGGTCGATTATCCGCTGTCCGTTGTCACCAACGCGGATTCCGAGGATCAATCGTATTACACATCGTTCACAAAGAAGATTACATATGGGGCGGGAGGAGTCGATGACGCGGAGGATGGAGACATTATCGTCCACGAATATGGACACGCCATCCTTGACGATCAAATTCGAGGCTTCGGTACCTCTGAAGAAGCAATGGCCATTGGAGAAGGATTTGGCGACTACCTCGCATTCAGTAACGACCCCGATGGCACATTCAATCCGGAGATCATCGGCGATTGGGATGCCGTCGCGTACTCAGCAGCCGATCCGCCTTACTTGCGACGTATGAACGAACCCGTTCGATATCCGCAGGATCTTGTCTACCAAGAACACCTCGATGGACGAATTTGGTCCCATGCATTATATGACATCTGGGATCTATACGGAAAAACATTTGCTGACACACTCGTACTCGAATCCCATTACCTGCTCACACCGAGTGCAAGTTTCTTTGATGGAGCGCAAGCTGTCTACGATACGTTTCGTCGGATGAACGGCGACAGTGGTCTGGACGAACTCTTCGATATTTTCGACAAGCGCGGATTGGCTGCGCCCACATTATCGACCTCACACAAGGTGGCCGTCGCTGGAGAGACCGTCCAGGTACCGATGCTCGACCAGGTCCTTGGCGGCGGGGCGAGTTTCCGCTGGGAGCAGGTTTCCGGTCCCGCCGCTGAGAATAGGGTGGTCTCCGAAGACCGCTTGACGTTCAACGCCCCGGACCCACCAAATGACACCTTGATTGCGGATCTTCTCTTTCAACTTCACACAGAACGCGGCGGACAAGTAATCTCCACAAACGATTTCACCACTCACGTATTAAGCCATGACGTGCGCCTGGATAATCCGCCGCGGCTCGTATCGATTCCCGACAACTCCGAGAGAGGCCTTGAGCGCTCGATAGAAGTCGCTTCCCTCGGACCGGTTCAGAAAATCGTGCTCTATTTCGATGTCCAGCATAGTTATCGCGGCGATCTGCAGGTCGAGCTGATTGGCCCGTCCGGATTGATTTCTACCGTCGTCCCCGCATCAGGTAGCCCCGGCACGGATTTGGAAACGCTTGCGCGAGCGGGCGGAACAGAACCGAACGATGAAGCATTGAACGTCTTTTTGGGGACGGAGGCCGGTGGTCGCTGGTCGCTCAAGATCTCCGATATCGCCGCCGCCGATACCGGCGCGCTGAAATATTGGGCGTTGGGCATCCGTGCCAGAAATACAGACAAACCAAATCCTGTTGTCTTTAACCTACACAGCGAAGACATCCTATATGGCGAGCAATTCGAGAGTGGCGATCTCGAAAATCTCGGATTCGCGGCTTATCCCGGAGGACTCGAGGGAACCTACGCGGAGGGAACGGCGCAGGTTGGATTGGCAGCGTGGGGGGAAGGATCTCACAATCGTTCGCTGCTCCTGTCCGCCGAACCGGGCGAGGTAATCACTGTCGCTTTGAAGCCAACCGAAGCTGTGGCGGTCACCAAGGAAGCCCTATTCTCGGCACGTGTCCGGAGCTCCGGTCCGGGCGGGACCATCGCTGTCGCTCTTGTCGAACAGACATTTGACGGAAGCATCGGTTATCAATCAACGATTGATACCGCCCGTTATCAGGATTCATGGGACACCGTAACAACCGTCTTTTCTCCCGAAAGCGGCGGTGTAATCCCGATCCTCCAACTTGCCAACCTGAGCGGAACCAGCGCAGTCTCCGTCGCAATCGACGACTTGGCGATATATGGAATCGAGGTTGTCAGACACTAGGAGAAGGCCGGCACAAGTTGCGAGAAAGTTGCAAGAGATTACGGCAAGGTTGTCAAGAAATGGTGCGCTGTCAGAGAGACACTGTTACGATCTGTCAGAGAGACACTGTTACGAGTCGTCATTGTGAGCCCCGGACCGGCACAGCCGGTGATTTGAGGAAGAAAACGCGGTCTCGGTTGCCGTCATGGCGAGCGAAGCGTGGCCATCTCTTCGTTGTGTGTCCCAACAGCGAGATTCCCACGTCGCTCCGCTCCTCGGAATGACGATTCACAGGCGTCGTCTTGCGAGCGAGGCAATCTCAGGACAGATATGCACAAACAATCATACGTCTACATAATGACGAATCAGGCAAACCGCGTACTGTACACGGGTGTCACGAGCGACTTGCTGAAACGCGTAGGGCAACACAAAGAGGGTTTCGGGGGAGAATTCACGAGGAAGTACAACGTAAAGAAACTTGTCTACTTCGAGATATATGAAGATATCCGAGTAGCCATCGCGAGAGAAAAACAGATTAAAAAAGGTTCGCGGCGAAAGAAGACCGAACTTATAGAGAAAGAGAATCCGAACTGGACAGACCTATACTACAACCTGTTTTAAGAAGAGAAAGTATAAGATCGCCACGTCGCTTCGCTCCTCGCGATGACGAGGTAGAACGGGCGGTGCGTGGTAAATAATCGCCGTACCACAATCGTCATTGCGAGCGAAGCGTGGCAATCTCTTCGAGCACAAAGACAGACCAAAAGAAAGGATCACAATGAAACCCACAATCACCGCACTTTCACTCCTGACGGTCTGCCTGACCGCATCCGCCGAATTCCGCCCCACGTGGAGCAGGCAGGCCCTGGACGACATCGAGAGTTTTTCCAGCGAAGAGAAAATCGTCGGCACATACTATTTCTATTGGTACGAATACCCCGACGAACATTTCTTCGACAACGCCGCTCAAACCGACGACGCGCTCCAGGATCATTTTCCTCACCCGGAATCCGTCAGCTATAATTCGCTGCCTTGGAACGCGGGCGAAGTGGCCGACATCGTCGAGGCCGGACTTGATTTTATCCTGCCGGTCTATTGGGGTACGGTCGACAATTATTTCGCAAAAGGCACATGGTTCAGCGTGAAAGGACTCGGCCCGCTACAACGAGCGATCGAGAATCGTCTGCGGGACGGAAAATCGGCACCGAAAATCGGCATGTTTTACGATACCTCGACCCTACTATCGGGCATCCGCCAGGTTGTCGACGCACCGCCGAAACCCGACCTGACCACACGCGAAGGAAAAGACATTTTCTATCGAACCATCCATGATTTCTTCGCGCAGATCAAACCGGAACACTGGGCCGCCGTCGATGGCAGACCCATTGTCGTTCTTTACAGTTCCGGTTTCGCCGCCGCGCATGACCAAAGCACAATGGACTACGTGTACGAACATTTCGAAGGAGATTTCTTCGGCATCCGTCCGTATATCATTCGGGAAACATCGTGGAACGTAAAAACGGACAGCGCGTACGGCTGGGGTGCCGCCCTGGGCGGCCCGAATTTCCACGGTGTCGCGTGTGTCGGGCCGGGCTACAACGATTCAGCGGTTCCGGGACGATCCACGCCGATTCGCGATCGTGAAGATGGGAATTTCTACGCGTGGGGCTGGGACAAGGTTCTCAAGAGCGATGCGAACATCGTACTCGTCGAAACGTGGAACGAAATGCACGAAGGGACCGATATCTGCCGTTCCGTCGAATACGGCGATCAATACATTCAACTGACAAAGAAATTCGTCGACATGTTCAAAGAAGGGGAAACACTGGAAACAACCCCCGAACTCGAACATCCCGATCCCCTGCCCCGTCCGCCTTCAGACGAAGGCAAAGAGTACGCTGGAGCCGAATCGGTACAGGTTTCGTTTGAAGAAGGCAAACAAGAACAAGGCGTCCATCTGGTACGTGGCGTGCCGGACGGACCGGTACACGTCGCACTGTACAAAGGCCGGCGGAGCGCGCTGTCCTCCGCGGATCAAACAACCTACATGTATTTCTCCGTTGTAGATCCGTTTTATTACGACGATAAACGCCCGGTTGAAGTCGAAATCACGTATTTTGACGAGCGATTCACCAATTTCATTTTTCAGTACGACTCCTGGGATCGCAGCGCCGTATTGAGCGGCGCGTACAAAGACGCCAAGGTGGTGCCGGGCCGTGAAACGGAAGAATGGCGAACGGTGAGATTTCCGCTGCACGACGCGAGATTCGTAAATCGTCAAAACGGCGGATCGGATTTTCGACTTGCGGTTCGCAACGGTCCTATGGCCGTCTCGAAAATCGTCATCACCTCACCGGTTTCAGCGGTTGATATGAAGTAACAAACAATGATCGTGTTCGCTTGCTTGGATCGGCGACACAAAAGGATGTCATGTTTGGTGTGCGTATCAGTTCAACCCCCTCCTACACCTCCCCCGATCTTCGGGGGAGGAAAAAGAAAGAGACTGAATCAAACCGAGTCCGGCCGCGTTTTCTCCCCCAAAGATTGGGGGAGATACAGAGGGGGTTGAATCCTCGTAGGTTCGTACCGCGTCACCTCTTCGCCATCCCGTTGAGTTTGGTGTTAATCGCCTTCATCGCTACCCCCTTCATTGCTTCCTGGCTGGGATTCGGTTTCGTCGACGATGCGTATATCAGCATGCGCTACGCCAAAAACTGGGCCGAGGGAATCGGGCCGTTCTTCAACGCGGACGAGCGGGTGGAAGGCTACACCAATTTTCTGTGGACCTTTTTGCTCCACACAGCGGCGCGGGTCGGTGTCGATCCACCGACTACAGCGTTTTATCTGAGCGTTTTGTGTATCGGTTTGACTTTACCCGTTACGTACCTTCTCGCTCTTCAGCTTTCCCTGAGTCGGCTTAGCGCTGTTTTCGCAACGATTCTGCTTGTCACGGATGCCGGCTGGTGGGCATGGTCGCTCTCGGGTCTGGAGACCCCGCTTTTAGCGCTCCTTTTCTCGCTCATCTTCCTTGTTTGGCTGATTCCGTGCCGGAGTATCACAGAGTGGATCGGATTGTCGTTACTTGTCACAGCCGCAGCGCTCACACGCCCCGAAGGGATTCTCGCGTTCCTCTATATCGGAGTGCTACAGCTATTCCGCCGCGACAAAAACAAAGCAGCAAACCTCTGTCTGTTTGTCGGAGTTTTTGTAACCGTTTATTTGACCTTTCTTCTTTGGCGGCGCTGGACTTACGGATTATGGCTCCCGAACAGTTTCTACGCAAAACACGGATTCGGCGGACTGGAGCTAATTTTCCGTGGACTGGTCTATGTATGGGAGGTGTTCCTGGCTCATCCTCTTTGGGCGGCTGCGCTGCTGGGGGCCGCCATCGGAGGGTTGAAAGAGCGACGATATCGGTACACATTTGGTTTCGCTGTCGCCTACTTGCTTATCGTCGTCTTGGGCGGCGGCGATCATTTCACCCTGGGACGGTTCTGCGTGCCTCTGGTCCCCATTCTCTCCGTCCTTACCGCCGATGCTTTACGCCGTGCCTGCGGAGAGATCACGGTTCTGCGGGCAATGTCCCATTCCCAGATCTCGCGGAAATCGATTTCCGCTTTTGCCCTACTCGCCGCAATTGTGTTTGGCATGATGAACGCTTCCCTGACCTTCACCTACGACAACGGCGGTCAATTCCACCGTTCCGAGGTCGAGTGGGCGAAAGCGTGGGGCAACGTGGGGCGTGTATGGCGCGAGAGAGTCGAGCCGGATACGCTGATCGCGGTGACGACAGCGGGAGCGCTTCCGTATGTCTCTGAGCTTCCGACCATTGACATCCTGGGGATCAATGACCACCATATTTCACAGAGAGATGTTCCGGTCGGGGGTGGGGTCGCCGGGCATGAAAAAGGCGATGCTTCCTATGTGATGCAGAGGCGGCCTCAGCTGCTGCAAATCGCCCCCATGCTACTCTTTCAACGAAAACCCTACTCGGAGGCGAAACTGGAAGAGCTCTTCGCCTATCCCGCTCAATGGGAACTGGCGGCTCATCCGTCATTTCAGTCCGAATACGAATATACGACAATTCATACGCAGTATGGGTATTTGTCGTACCATCGCTATCGAGGAAACGTGGAATAAATGCAGAAGCGCTATCGGACATTCGGTGAATTGCTGCGGGAACGGCATGGATGCCGCGTGCACAAGGTGTGCGTGGACGCCGGATTCACCTGTCCGAACCGCGACGGAACGAAAGGACAAGGCGGCTGCACATTCTGCAACAACGAAGGCTTCAGCTACAACACAAGACGAACCCAAAGAAGCATCCGCGAACAGATGGAAGAAGGCATGGCCTTCATGCGGCGAAGGTATAAGGCACAACGATTCATCGCCTATTTCCAACCGTACTCCAACACCTATGGCCCTTTGGACGTTCTGAAAAAGAAATATGACGAAGCGGTGTCATTCCCGGATGTGATCGGATTGTCGGTCGGGACGCGGCCGGATTGTGTATCCCCGCGAGTGCTGGATCTTCTGGAGGGATATGCCGAGAACTTGGATGTCTGGATCGAGTACGGTGTGCAAACCGTTCACAACCGGACACTCGAACGCATCAATCGATGCGATACATACGAGACGTTCGAGCGCCTGATGGGATTAACCATTCCCCGTCCGATCTTTGTTTGTTTGCATGTTATCCTGGGCCTTCCCGGAGAATCGCGGGAGGATATGATCGAGACCGCCCGTCGGCTCAACGATTTCCCGTACCAGAGTCTCAAGATTCATCTTCTCCACATCATGAAGAACACAATCATGGAAGAAGAGTACAAGCGTGGTGAAATCGCCACGCTTTCGCAAACGGAATACGCAGACCGGGTCGTGGATTTCTTGGAACACGTTCCCCCTCATGTTAGTCTTCAACGGCTGTCTGCGGACGCGCCCGAGGATGTACTGGTCGCGCCACGCTGGTGCCTGGACAGGGCTGGAACTATTGCGGCGATTGATGAAGCCTTGGTCCGGCGGGACACGTGGCAAGGGAAAGAGATCGGCGCGCCGCCACCTTGGGAGGTCTCCTCCTGCGGCGGACTCGTAACGACCACCGGCGCAATGTCATGAACGAAGAGAAGGTACGCGTACTCATCATTGAAGACGATCGATTTATCGCACGTTTAATCGAGAAGATCCTGCAAATACAGAACTTCAAAGTGGATCGGGCCTCGAGCGGAGAGGACGGCATTCGCCGAGCTGACTCGGAAGATTTTGGCTTGATTATCCTGGATTTCAACTTACCCGATCTTGATGGAACCGAGGTCCTCAAATCCCTCAACGAGTCTCCGCGAGCCCGAAAAACCCCGGTGATCCTGACCACCGCCCATATGAAAATGCCGTTTGACAAAGAGATTTTCGGCGAAAGGCGCATCGTCTTCCTCGAAAAACCGTTCGAACGAAGCGACCTGATCGCGAAAGTCCGCGAGATCACAGAGTCTTCAGATAATCTTTAGGACACCCCATTCTCACTCAGGACACGACTCACTGTCCGCGGGGCCAGCACTCCGCGCTGGTCCAGGAGTTGAACTCCTGGACCAGCCGTAGAGTCATTCGTATCGGACCAGCCATAGGAAACACTCGCATCTATGTAAACGAAACAATCTCCTTCTCCAATCGTATATAATGGATCGGAAGGTGGTCCAAAACGGCACAGATACAGTGTTCATACATTAAATATCGTTCCGTAAACCTTTATAGAACAGTGAGATATAGAGAAATCTTATCTACCCAAGTTGCTGGCATCTTCTTTGCTCGTTATACTAGGTGTAAAGTTGGTCGTTGAAAGGAGGCCATCGAGATGTTTTTCTTTGACCCCATGTATCTTATTTACCTGGCGCCGGCCCTTCTGTTCGGACTGTATGCGCAGGGCAAGGTGAAAAGCACCTATCAGAAATACAGCCAAATGGCGAACCGCCGCGGACTGACAGGAGCCCAGGCGGCTCGATATATACTGGACAGCGCGGGGCTTCAACACGTGCCCGTCGAGCATGTCTCTGGAGAACTCACGGATCATTACGATCCGCGTAACAAAGTACTCCGGCTGTCCGACGGCGTTCACAATAGCCGGTCGGTCGCAGCGTTGGGAATTGCCGCCCACGAGTGTGGACACGCCCTTCAGCATGATACGGGCTATGTTCCACTCACATTTCGCAACAGTTTCTTTCCCGTTGCGAATATCGGCAGCAACATGGCGTTCCCATTGATCCTCATCGGCCTGATGCTCGGCGTTGGAAAAGGGATGATCGGAGGCGTTCTGTTCGATATCGGTATCCTTGGCTACGCAATGGCGGTGGTTTTCAGCGTGGTCACGCTGCCGGTCGAATACAACGCGAGCACTCGTGCCATGGCGGTTCTGACGGAGAATGGAATCGTCACCATGGACGAGAACAAACACGCGAAGAAAGTCCTGGATGCGGCGGCGTTAACCTATGTGGCAGCAGCCCTGTCCGCGATCTTGACGCTTCTGTATCTGATCGGGCTGCGAGACGAGTAGACACAGAGAACAAGCTATACGGAAAGGGGCCGGATCGATTGATCCGGCCTTTTTTTTGTGGAGGAGCATTCCTTTCTATGCATAGAATGTTCAAATTCAGGTGGATTGACGATAGCATAGCCTATCGCTTAGCCTGCAATGCTGTGGGGCGCAATCTCAGTGGAGGGCTTGTCCGTGACTATGGAAACCGAAAAAGAGACATTATCCAGCGAGTCAATTCGTCAGGTCGTTCACATTGTTGCGGTTCTGCCGGCGTTTCTCCTTCGCTTCCTGCCGGCTCCATGGGCGTTTTTCTTGGCCTTTCTGATACTGCTTCACAACGCATTTGCATTTACCCTATATGCTCCTCGGCTGTTCCGCTCGGAGGATGATCGATTCGGCGGGATTGTGGCGTACCCCGCCGCGCTTTGCGTGTTGGTTCTTCTGTTTCCTCATCGTTTGGAGATCGTCGCGGGAGCATGGGCGATGCTGGCTGTCGGTGACGGCCTTTCCGCATTGGCCGGACGTTTCTACTCACTGATGCCGCTTCCGTGGAATCCAAAGAAATCGCTCGGCGGCTTAATTGCATTCATCATTGGAGGAACGCTGATCAGCGCGATTCTGATGGTATGGACCGAGCCGTCGGCCGTGTACAGTCCATGGATACTTCTGGTGGCATTGGTCAGCGCCTCCATCGCCGGGCTTGCAGAGACGCTGTTGTTGCCGATCGACGACAATTTCCTCACACCTCTTGTCGGCGGCGTATCCCTTTGGATTTTCAGCGGCCTGGAGGCGGACTGGAGCTCCGCCCCGCTGACGACGGGCTCGCTGGTGTTCGCACTGCTGTTGAACGCTGTTGTCGCGGCGATCTTCCGTCATCTTCGTTTAACGAATACAAACGGGGCGTTCGGCGGGGCTGCGATCGGGATTCTTGTGTATATCCTCGGTGGCCCTGCGGCTTACGTGCTGTTACTGTTTTTCTTGATCCTGGTTTCCGCCGCCGCGTGGTATCGCTTTGTTCAGGGAAGCGGGGATGAGATCTCATTTGAAGAGCGGCGTCATCGAGGCAGCCGTCACGCGCTGGCAAACTGTGCCCTGCCCCTTTGCCTCGCGCTGATTTGGGCGGTCACTGAAGGCATGGACTCCTTTCTTCAACTCATGTATCTCGCCGCCTTGGCAACCGCACTTTGTGACCGAATCAGCACCGAATTGGGAATTCTGTACGGTCGAGATCCCTGTCTGCCGCTCAGTGAACTGGCTGTCGAACCCAGGACGCCGGGCGCCGTGACGGCCGAAGGAAGTCTGCTGGGCGTCGCTGCGGTAATCGTATTTGCGGGCCTTGGAGCGATACTGGGGGTCTGTCAGGCATTGACCGCCCCCGCGGCAATTGCAGGAGCGGCGGCAGCTTGCTGGCTCGAATCGGTCAGATCCGAATTTGCAGGCAAAGGCGACGTCGAACTCGACAGCGATTGGAAAAACTTCATGAATACCTGTGTGGGAGCTTTCCTGGCCGCTTTCCTGGCCGCGTTCCTGGCCATTGCTCTCGGAGGAGAATTCTATCAATGAATACCGAGTCCAGCGATCTGCAAGTAGTGCGAAACCGCCTCGATGAAGCCAAATCCGTCTTCGTGATAACCGGAGCGGGGGTCTCGGCGGAAAGCGGTGTACCCACGTTTCGAACAGTCGGCGGAATCTGGAATCAAATCGATCCGATGAAAGTCGCTACGCCGGAAGCCTTCGCAGGCGACCCGAAGATGGTATGGGAGTTCTACGAGCATCGGCGTGTTAATCTGTTGGAATGTTCACCCAATCCCGGCCATGCAGCCCTTGCTGAACTCGAGAGGCAAAAGGAGAGCATGTTGATTCTCACGCAGAATGTGGACGACCTTCACGAACAAGCGGGTTCGCAACGGATCGTCCACATACACGGGTCCATTTGGGAGGTCCGCTGTACACGCGAAGGTAAAGTCGCCGTAAACCGTGAAGCGCCGTTCCCGGAGCTCCCACCGCATTGTGAATGCGGGGCGTTGCTTCGGCCGAATGTGGTCTGGTTTGGAGAAACCATTTCTCCGATTCAGTGCGCTCTCGTCGACCGTTTTATCGAGCAGGAATCCCCGGATATCGCCCTGGTGATCGGAACGGAAGCGAGTTTCGGCTACATTGTCTCCTGGGCTATGGAATGCCGAAGAGAAGGCGCATTGGTCGTCGAAATTAATCCGGGAGAGACCGATTTCTCTTCAGTGGCCGATATCGCTCTGCGGGGTGCATCGGGAGAGATTCTACCTCAACTCGTGAAAGGGGACTGATTGCGCTGTGAGTATCCGCCCCAATCAGATCAAACTTCGCCGCCGTGAGTATTTCCGTCGAAAACGCTCGCCGCTGAGAATGGTGGTGAAGATTGCCCTACTGGCCGCGATCGCAGCCGGGGGGTATTGGGGATATCAATGGTACATGAATCGTGCAAAACCGGTATCGCAGAAAATGGTGATCCTCGGTTTCGATGGGGCGGACCCGGATCTTCTTCAGGAGTATTGGGACGACCTCCCAAATTTCCGTCGGCTGGCGAACCGCGGAGGGCTACATACTTTAGAAACGGTCAACCCTCCCGAATCGCCGGTCACCTGGACATCCTTTGCGACCGGTACCGAGCCGGGCACCCACGGTATATTCGGTTCGATCGGCCGCCCATGGGGAACGTACTGGATTTCTCCGCATTCCACGTATGCTGCGGAAGATGCGAACTTTGTCTGGGGGCTTTTGAAGACAAGCGGAACTCGATATACCTCAAAACGAAACAGCCCGACGTTCTGGGAGATTCTTTCGGAACAAAAGATACCTTCGATTCTTGTTCGAGCGCCCAATACATTTCCTGCACCTGACAAGTCGCGAGTCACCAGCCTATCGGGGAGCGAGACCCCCGATTTGATGGGAAATCGAGTTGCGTATTTCCATTTTTCCTCCTCCTATGAAGACGAGAAATCCACGCTCCTGGGGGGTCGACTCGTGCCGGTGCGACAAGACGATGAATGGTACCGTGGAGAGTTCGGCGGTTTCTGGAATCCGGTTGTCCAAGACAAGATTACAACGGTTCGAGGCAAGCGCCTTGGAGTGACCCTCAAACGAGTGGAGAGGCAAGTTCTTCTGTGGCTGCTCGAACGAGCAGACGGCTCCAGAACAGCCGAAACGGATCGCGAACATCTGTACACAGTCATAGGCCGCGTGGGGGAAGATCTTCGGACAGGATCGGTTTCGACACGCCAAAAACATCTCGCGGATCTCAAACGGCTTCGAGCAATTGTCGATGGTCCGGACGGCCCGGAAGCCATCGACTGGCTTGCACAAGAAGATCATCCCGACAAGGACGGACTGCGCAAGACGGTTCGAGATTACCGACAACAGGAAGAAAACCTCTTGAAAGAGCAGCGTGCGCTCGAAGAACGTCCGGGGATGCCCCCGTCTATCACAAAACCGGTCGGATTTCGTATTGCGGATGAAAGCTCCGTTGTTGTCGATTTCGAGGACAACAAGAATATGATCTTCCAAAATGAATGGAGTGGTTGGTTCGAAGTAACTTATTCGATCACTCCCTTCTCGCGCATACACGGACTGACGCGGTTCTATCTTCAGTCGGTGAACCCCGAATTGAATGTATATATGCATACGGTGATCGCCGATCCGAAGGATTCGGTCCTGCCAATCTCTCATCCATCCGGTTACGCCAAGGAACTAGCCGAACACCTTGGAGCCTTTGAAACAAAAGGGCGCTCGGCGGAGACCTTCGGGCTTTGTGACGAGAAACTCGATGAAGAGGCGTTCCTGCAGGAGGTGTTAGACCGCCTGCGCCTGCAGGAGGCTATCACGTTCTATACCTTAGAGAACAAGAAAACCAGTTTATTCCTTTCGGTATTCGATGCAGCCGACCGGGTTGCGACGGTGATGGGTCGGCATCTGGATCCGCTTCACCCACGGTACGATCCACGTGCGGCGGCAAAGTACAGAAACACGCTCAAGCAGGTTTATGTCCAAATGGACGCAATCATTGGAAAAGCTCTCGACTCGATCGATGCCAACACGGTGTTGGTTGTTGTATCGGATCACGGCGTTCGGCCTTTTCGGTACCAGGTCAATCTAAACAACTGGCTTGTTCAAAAGGGGTACATGACACTAAAGGACGAAACAGTGGAACCGGCGACATTCACCCGTCTTCGAAGCGGACGGTTATTCATTGAAGGAGTCGATTGGTCTCAAACGGAAGCATACTCGTTAGGGTTCGGGCACATTTATATCAACCGTGAAGGCCGCGAACCCGAGGGGATTGTGCCGCCTTCCGAGTATGACAGCCTGTGTAACAATATCCGTCGAGAACTGCTTAGATTTACCGACGAACGCCCGGGACATGCGGGCGAACGGGTTGTCTCATGGGTAGGCGTCGGAAAAGAAATGTGGCCCGATTCTATGGTGGAAGAAGAAAGCGATGCGCCGGATTTGGTGGTTGGTTTTTCAGAAGGATATCGATCCAGCTGGAATAACGTTCTGGGAAGGACCGATTCACACATTATTCAGGATAATACGGAGAAATGGAGCGCCGGTCATGCGAGCGCGCCTGCGTCTCAGGTTCCAGGCTTTCTCCTCTGCGACCATCCCATCAGCTATGAAAATCCGTCCATACTCGACATCGCCCCGACCATTCTGCAGTATTTCGATCGTCCGGTGCCCGAAAGCATGAGCGGAAGGGATTTGCTGGGACCGGCAATCCCTCAAGAAATCCCGACGCTCACTCCCACGCTTACTCCCACTGTAGCCCCCGAGGAGCTCGAACCCACGGACGAAGAGGGTGCCGGCCCCGTTCCCCCTCCTGAACCGGATTCCGCAACCGGGGAGGTTCAGGCAACGGGGTCCGAAATTGAAGATGTGAGTCCAGCCGTAGCAAATATCGAATCCGGTACGGCTATTGAGACCCCTACCGCAACTGCTGTGATACAAGCGGCTACTGCGTCTTCCGGCGCGCAGCAGCCGACGCCGGTCCCCGGAATTTCAGAGACTCCGACCCCCACCGCGTTCTTTTAGCCAGGGAAGCGAACCCACAGGTTGCCTTGTCCAGCCGGATGCAGCGTGGTATGAATTCTTTTCTTTTGCAGTCACAAGCCGGAAATCTGTTCGATCGTATCCGATCCACCTCCGGCCACGCATACTGCTCCAAAACCACCTAGTCAGAGGTTACCTATGAACACCTATAAGATCGCAGTTCTCCCGGGCGACGGCACGGGACCGGAAGTCGCCGACGAGGGAGTCAAGGTTCTCAAAGTCCTGCAAGACAAAGTCGGTTTCAAAATGGAGTTTACGACCTACGATTTCGGAGGCGACCGCTATCTTGCCAAGGGAGAGATTTTGCCTGACAGCGCCGTCGAGGAACTGCGTCAATATCACGCGATTTTCCTGGGCGCCATCGGGCACCCGGACGTCAAGCCGGGCATTTTAGAGAAGGGCATCCTCCTGCGCCTTCGATTCGAGTTGGATCAATACATCAATCTCCGGCCGGTGAAACTCTATCCGGGAGTTTGGACACCAATCAAAGATAAGGGACCGGAAGAGATCGATTTTGTCGTCGTGCGTGAGAATTGCGCGGGTCTTTATACCGGCGGCGGCGGGATTATCAAGAAGGACTCTCCGAACGAAGTCGCCATTCAGGAGATGGTTTACACTCGGTTCGATGTGGATCGGTGTTTACGGTTTGCGTTCGACTACACAAAACGACGTAATCAAGAGAAAACACTCACTCTCTGTGGGAAAACAAATGTGTTGACGTATGTATACGATCTCTGGGAGCGAGCCTTCCATGATATAGGACAAAGAGAGTATCCCGATATTAAGCGGGACTATGCCCACGTGGACGCGATCACGATGTGGATGGTGAAGAATCCGGAATGGTTTGATGTGATCGTCACGGGAAACATGTTCGGCGACATCATTACGGATCTCGGTGCGATGGTGCAGGGTGGCATGGGTGTCGCGGCAGGCGGCAACATCAACCCGGAAGGGACCTCGATGTTCGAGCCGATCGGTGGCAGTGCACCGAAGTACACGGGAAAGAACGTAATCAACCCGCTTGCTGCAATCTGTTCGGCGCAGATGATGCTCGATCACTTACGCGAGGATAAAGCAGCGGAGATGTTGGACAAGGCGATTGCGGACTTTCTCGGATCGGGTACCTTGCCGGGGCTCGGCGTCTCGGACATTCAGAAGGCGGGCATGTCAACCACAAAGATCGGCGACGCCATCGCCCAACGCGTGGCGGATATGTAAAGGCAATGATTCGAATAGCCTTTGAAGATATGCATAGATAGCAGAAAATGGGCGGTCAATCGGCCGCCCGTTTTTTTGCTCGTCTCTCGTTAGTTACCTCACCGATTCTTCCAGCCCCATTAGTTCTTCTTCTGGTCCAAGCATCAGATGTTCCTTGATGCAGGAGTTGGACTCCTGGACCAAGCTAAAAACCCCAAAATTTCTTATTGACAAGACTGTCATTGCGCGCTACATTCCGAGTAGTGATGTGGGGTGCACCGCGTTGATTGTCCTGTTTTTGTGATGTATTTTCAAGGATCAGATTCGGT
>CAZTDD010000146.1:0-16054 GCA_964612675.1 uncultured bacterium | reverse complement strand
GAACGCCGCTCTCGACCGTTTCGTCGCCCAACTGCCCGACCAACCGACACGCCGCCCTCGGTGGCTGTTCATGCCCCGCCTGAATTGGGTGAATGCCTTCGTGGTGCTGGTGCCGGTTGTGTGTATTGTCTCGTTTTTCCTCTTGTCGCCGTGGGAAGACGTTTCCCGGGTGAAAGTCCTTCCCAGCACGGTGTTGCTCGATCCCGACGAGCCCGGGACCCGCAAATCGGTTGAGCTCGTCGTCAAGAACACCGGCAGGAAACCGATCCGCGAAGCCGCCGTCCATCACTCATGCGCGGGCTGCTCCGTCATCGCCGGGATCACCGAGCCCATCGCGCCGGGGGAGAGTTCGACCGTATCCGTGCCGTTTGACTACCCCGTTCACCAAGGCAAGTTCACAGAGAAGCTCTATGTCAGTGCCTACTATAACGGCAGAGAGGAGCCGTTCCGGTCTGAGGTGGCGGTTGTCGGTTCCGCTGAATCCACGGTTTGTCTCATGCCGCGTTCCATCACACACTTCATACCAAGGGGAATCGAAAGCGTGACCGCCTTTTTCATGGTACAATTACGCAACGACGCGACTTGGCTTGACCTGCAGCTCGGCAATATCATTGTCACCGGTGCTACGGAGAGTTTTGGCACCGGAAATGTAAACTTACGGAGAGATCTCTCTGAGCGCCTAATCCTGGGTACATTCCATTTCGACACGTCAATCTTGGGCGCAGGGGGTGCTATCGGTGGGATCGTCGAAATAAAGGCGAAAAGTTCTTACAAGGATTACAAGCTACAGTTGCCCTTCAAACTGGCTACTCAGGGTGTACAGCTCGCATCAGATTTGATAACGCTATTGGACCGTCTGCAGAGTACCGTCACTCTCGAGTTGCCGCCTGGGATCTCATTGACGGAGGCACGGATTCTCCCCCTGGACACCCAGATTCCATACCAACAAGAGATAAGACATATTAGCTCTTGGACAACTTTAAGCTTCCTTACATTAAATCGAGAGGTCAATAATCTGTCCTCACGGCTTGACTTTCCGACTGTCGTTTTCCGATTTTCCGATGGAAGCACGATCCAGAAACCGGTGGTTTTTGCAACCACGTAAAGGCAGGAGGTCCCGAAAATGAGACACTATTTCTTATCATTGTGCTTAGCCGTATCGGTGATCGGCCTCGATTCTGCTCGGGCTGAGTTTCTGCAGCTGGAGGCCGAGATAACAGTGAGGCGTGCCGCCGGAAGCGAGACCGCCCGTGGACTATTGCACGAGGCGTATCTTTCTACGGTGAAAGGTGATGTCACGGAGAACCCCGCCGCGTTGATGACAGCCCTCAACGCCTCCGAGGTGATACAATCGGGTTTTCAATACTCATTCCCCGCTCATTTCGTCGTCGAATTAGGGGACAACGGACGTATCGTGCGTTATCGAGTGGACTATATTCGACCATTGCTGCAACTTGCAGATCCACAGTTTTCGGCAGATAATCCCATCATTGATTATCGGGAAAGAGTAACGATAATCCAAAGCACCACTGAGCGTTACTGCGCCAGCGTTGATATCGAGAGCGGAACGAGGATTGAACGTCTGGAGCAGATCGCTGACCAAAAGGCGCCGATCGAAACTACACTTCCCGAATACTGGCTTCGCGACTTTTCTGACTTTCAACAATTTGCTGACCAAAAGGGTCCTCCCAATCTGTCAACCACGGAATTCGATGTTTACACTTTTGGCGATCTCGAAATCCGCTTGTACAAGAAGAGTAACGTTATGGAGTCATACAGAGGACCGACTGAAAAACCGACCTCGTATGCCCGCCTTGAGTGTATTGTCCATCGAGGTCATCTGTTTCCTACTTTTTCCAAAGTACAAGAGGGCGGCGATGAACATATCACGCAACTGCAAATCAAGCGCCCCCTACCCAAAGCGGAAGGTGATGAAGCATTATCGATTCCCCGTATTGGAGTCGAATAGAGGTGGGCTGGTCGAAAAATGCGAAAAGTGACCGCAGAATGTTCAGCTTGGACCTAAAAATCCTTATCTGATCCACGGGAGGTATGGACCAATCATGAAACCGCTTGAGAAAGCAGTTCAAACCGTTCTTACGATTTTGACAGTGGCACTCCTGGTCAGCGCGGTTTTTGGTCAAAAACTATCAATTGCGTGTTGTGTTATGAATAAATACAAGTATATAAATCAGTATGGTCAATATATTGTTACGTATATTACTGTAAAGCCTGGAGTCAATGACGCATGCAGCCCCACGTGTGACTGGACTTGGCGTCCGTGGCCTGTTTCTGTGGGGAATGGTTTTCCCAACAAAGAGATTGTTGAGTATGGGGAAGACTTGTGGATGGTGACTGTTGATCCGTATGTGGGCCATTGGGGAGATTGGCAACATAGGAGCTGGAGAAGACCCTGGTGGAACCCCTTTGGTGACGTCCAGTGTCGAGATGACGACAGCGGAACATCAATGCAGCCTGAAGTCATCGGTGACTACGATACCGGTCTTGACTGCCAAGTTGAACCATGACCGACTATGCACAGATTGAGACTATTGTGGCCAACGGTTCTGAGCCTTGGCCTTTTGCTTGCTCCGGCACCCAACTGTGACATCTGGTGGCACCTACAGATTGGACGCGATATTTGCCGGGAACATGTCTGGCCAAGTCCGGACATTTATGCCTACACAACACAACACAGCTGGGTCGTCCATTCATGGCTGTCAGATTGCTTCTACTATCTTCTCTGGTTAGGTGCTGAGTCGATCGCTCCGGACAGGGGTGAGCGTGCTCTGGCTCTTTTCCGCTTTGTGTTGCTTGGGGTCTTTGTCTTGGTGGCGTACACGTGGGCGAGACGGTCAAGCCAAAACGAGACTCTCGCAGTCTTGGTCGCTCTTTGCGCAGCGACACTGACCGGTCGACGGGAAGTTGGACCGCTTCTCTTCACTCCTCTGCTCTTTCTCTATGTTTACTCATTTTGCAGACGCAGAGAGCCCATGAAACTGGATTGGTTCCTTTTGCCTTTTCTAATGTTGCTCTGGGCAAATGTTCACGGGGGTTTTGCCATAGGCGCTGGTGTGCTCGTGTGCGGCATAGCTGGTCAGGGGATTCTGTATTGCTCAGGCGTGAGACCTTCACACGCCACTAGCTGGAGCATTGTTGCTCTTTTGGCAATCTTAATTACGTTCGTCAATCCTGCTCCCGTGAGATTACTCAACCGAGTGTACTGCGCCAGTTTATATCCAACTCAAGATTGGCGCTCATTATTCTGGTGGTTCATGCAATGCCCTATCTCGATGGTGCATTATATGTCTATCATTGTCGCCACGTTGGGAGCATGGCTTTGTCTTTTGGTCCGTGAGCGACCGATTCCATCAACGCTGCTTTCCCCAGGACTATTGGCCGAACTGATCTCCATGATTCTCGCCAGTCGCCACGTGCGATTCATCTGGATGATGGTTATCCCCTTGCTGGGCTGTTGCACTCGAGGACGTCAAGCAATCCCCGCCGAAGACAGAGCCCGATGGATCCCCCTGCTCATTTTGTTTGTATTCTTCTTTTTGTTTGATGTCCCGCCGTCCAAAACGGGTACAAATCGAATGCCCAAAGACACCCTGGACTACTTCACACAAGCGAAACTGGAAGGGAATGTGTTCGCCCCTTGGCAATGGGGAGGGTACCTGACCTGGACGTCAGACAAAAAAGCACAAGTATTTGTCGACACGCGAATAGAACCTTTTACGATGCAAGAAATCCGTCTTTCGTGGTCTGTCGAACTACTCCCCGCGCGGTACCTTGGCGAGCTGGTGGAATACGGTACGGAGTTTATCATCATGCCGGTCGGCGACCGTCAGCCCGAGTGGGAAATGTTGGCCGAAAAGGGTCTTATTGAGTTCTTGCACAAGAACGAACATAACTTTCTGGCACGTGTGAACGTTGACAAGGTACGTGAGGTGTACACTGGGACTCGATTCGGAACCGAGCTGCCCAAGGACCAGACACCGTTCCGGTAGGTGGATTGTTTCCATTGGACAAACCCGAGCAATCGGGGCTACTGCTTAAGGAGAAGTAAATGATCTCAAGTTTTATCCACCCACATAATCTGATTGTCCCTCGGCGTCTCATCGTGGCAGGAGTCTTGTTGGTTTCGGCCTTTGCGACCGTTGTTGGTGCGCAGGCTGCAGAGGAAGCCAACTTCATACTTTCCCCGACTTCCCGCGAAACAGGCCGCATTCCCGTTCGAGAATCCAATCGACTCCTGGTCACCGGGATCGACCTGGACACAGTGATGGCACGCTATATCCCGGATTATGACCAATATACCCGAGGCGGTATGGGGCCGTTCCCCTACGGTATGTTATGGCGGTGGCGCTTCAGTCGGGATACGGACGCGACAAAGCCTGGAGGCGAAAAACGGAGCACAGAAAAATCCGGCCGACGCATCATGATGATCGTCGGTGTGTTCGGTTCACACCGAGAGGCTTTACTAGGCGCCGACAGCTATTTCAGAAGCATTCAGGCGGTCTTGCGGATGGATCCCGTCGATAATCAGCAACAAGGCTATATCTCCTGGGCGGGCAAAAGCGGCTTCGTCAGAGACAACGTCTTTATTTATCTCGGGATGCCTGGCGGACCACCTACCCAGGGCGAGGTAGTCAATGCGTTGGATCGCGATTTGATGAGCGGGGCCGACGGTATTTCCAAAGGCACAGCGGTTGAGCGTCCTGTCATCCTTGGCGGCGAGTTTCCTGATCAAATTCCTGTTAGTGCAGATGGCAGAGCAGCTGTAGGTTTAGAAGTCAGAGAACCTCGGCAGAGGCAGATATACACAAACCTGATTGTGACCGACAGCGACATCGAATTCCCCGAAATCGGCAGCATGGCTCCTGCACCGCATCCGCCGGTAATCCGATGGGAGAAACCCGGCGAGGTTGTTGTGCGTAATGCGGGGAGCGCGGCGATTGTGGATATCCAGGCAACCGCCATGAACGACCTCTGTGTGGTCTCGACGTGGGAGAAGAAGGGTGTCCGGATTGTGCCGCCGGAACAAGGAGACGGCAACTAGGGAACGTTTGTTGCGCAGGCGTCGGATCTGGAAGCCGACCCGTCGGCATGACAGTACGGCCCGAATTGTTTTTGACTCGTCAAATCCGAACGATCGGGGCAGCCCGCGTCAGATCGTGGTCCAGGAGTTCAACTCCTGGACCAGCGGGTTCGTCCTGGACCAGCGGCTTTCGAAGATTCTCAATCCTGTCCATTCTTTAATCATGTAAATCATGGTTCAGACAAAATGGAATCCGAAAAATCGACGCTACCCGCTATTTCACGAGATGGGTGTTTCACGAGACGAACTCGTAGACGTCCATTTCCACTTTTCGAGTTGGATGGTTGTGCGCTTGAATCAGCGACCGAACGTGTTCAACTGTTCCGGGGTGAAAATTCGGATCCCCACATCGATCGCAGATCCGCGCCGGGATCTTTTCGACCAGGACAGGGTGATTGTCGATATAGAAAAACTCCTCAGTTAGACCTTCATGCCAGGCGTGACACCCGCAGACGTTGCATGTGAACATGTCTATCTCCTGTTGCGGCTATCGATCCACTGAGATGTTTCAGGTTGATAAACCGTGATGATTTTTAGTCGCACGTTCTCAACATCCATCTACGATTATGTCCCCTTTTGCGACCTGCTTCTCGCTCTTGCCAGGGTCCCCCCCCCGAATAGCGAGTATTGTCACCACTACTTCAGACAATCCGGCAGCTGGCCGAGAGACCGGTGGTACGCCACACACTCGCAGCATAGATATTTACGGTCGCAGGGTTCCCACGTGCAGGTACAGCGCTGCTCGTTCTTCTTCAGGTTCGGACATTTATCTTTCGCATCGGAAGCCATCGATTTTCCTCCCAAGTGGTTTGTTTTCTTAATAAACAATCTCCAACTGTTCGACTCTGCTCGCGGACCGTACCGCGATCAGAAGCAGGTCATCTTGCCAAGACCACCCCTCACCGATCAATGGTTCCTCTTCCATCGGAGAAATCCGCCGCCCGGAAACCGTGACCTCCTGAGGCTTGCTTTCCAGTCCACCGACGAGAACGCGATGCGGCAAGCCGCTGGGGAAAACGAGATTCGCACGAAGCTGCTTCTCCTCGCATTTCAATCCCAAAACCTGCGCAACACTATGAACGATCTTGGTGGTGTCTTCGGCGGGCAGAGCGCTCCGTTTCAAAAACGGCCCGCCGCCGAGCACGCGGTGTATCGCCTTGCTCAGCAGATGACCGGACAAACACCAATGATACGCATCCGTTCCCTCAACCGCGCTGTACGCGTCGGGATACATCCCTCGATGTCCGCAGTCCGGGACATATTCACTCAAACCGAATTTCTCACGGTTGAGCGGACGCTGCTGCTGCACACCGCTCGCAACAATCCCCTCCGCGATCTTTAGCCATTCCGTATCCGGTCGGCGTTCCGCGAGATCAACCAATGCCTCCGCCAACACCAACCCATTCCACTGAACGATCCTCCCGAACCATCCGCCGGAAAACCAGGTCGCCCCGAAAACCGGAATCGATCCATACCGCATAATCGGACGATCCGCCGGGTTCCACAGGTAGATAAACGGCAGCGCATGATACGCCCATGTCTCCGCTTCATCGAGATAGCACTCATCGCCGAGTAGATCGTACGCCATCAGATAACACTGAATACTATGCGCGGAAGCCAGCACATCGGGAACATGTAAAGGCAGTTCCCATGTCTGCGCCCCTTCGGGCCGCTTCTGTTTGCGAAAGTAATCGAGGCTCTTGAGACCCGCATCAACAAAAGAAGAGTCGTTGAGCAGCACCGCCGCCTGCCAGATCTGCCTGGCGAACATCGCCGTGTGTCCGGAGGACGAATCGCCGCACTCTCCGAATACGGCATGTTCCCGATCCGGCTCAAACGGAAACGAGCCATCATTACGCTGTTTGGCGATCAGACGCTCGGCATGACGTTTGATTCCTTCGAGTTGATCGAACACATGTCCTTCATGAAAAGCGACCTGCAGGCCGAGCCCTGCCTCGCCTTGTTTTCTGACCCGTTCTTTTCGCGCCTCTTCGACAACCTGAAGAATCCGATCCGACCACGCTTCACCGGGACCCGATTCTGTAATCAAAGACCACACAAGATCCAAGTAAATCTCCTCGACATAAGCGGGTCCCCAGGGATCGTTCAACGCACGGTGCCAGCCCTTCGATTCCGCATCCCACATCGACTCGACAAAACCCACCCGGGCCGCCGCAAGCGCTTCTTCCAACGTTCTGGGAAGCGCTGGTGGCTCCGGAAAACCGCCGGAAACCTCTCGCCACAGTTGAATCGGCGTATCCACGTCCTGCCCTTCAACACAGAAAATCACCGCGTCGAGGGATAACGTTTCTCCGGCGGACAAAACGTAGGGACGCCTGCTGTGAAGACTATTCTCATCCCGCCACTCCGGAATCGTCGGCACGATCAGTCCCATCCGGTGTCCCGGCGTTCGTCCTGTTCTGTCAGGCGACGAAAACAGGGCGGTTGGCCGGTCATGAATGCCGTCCCACTCCTGCAAAGGATCCCAAATTAACCCCGTCCATGTCTCCTCGTGTTGAACCGCCATGAGCGGAATTGTGATCTTGTGAGGGTGCGGCGCGATCCGTAGATTGAACGGTTCCTTCACAAATTGTTTTGCGCTTGAAACCTCCCCGGGCAGAAGATACTCCAGACCCGGAAAGAGACCGAGATCGCGGTCCGCATTAAAGCCCCCGTCTCCAGCCAAATAAGAAGGAAACTCAAATCGTTCGACCTTCGTGTCCCTCTCGCACGCTACCGTCGTCCTTACCCGGAACCATGGTTCGGATAGTGGAAGACGGATTTCCACCGAAACGGTCCAGGTCTCTTCGGGACCGGTCACAGCGTTGCCGGTGAATTGAATCACTTCCGCCCCGCGATCCTGGATTCCTTCGTAGCTCACGTTTCTACAGTAGATACGTGCCGACGAGTCTCCAGCCTTTGTTTTCAGCGTTCCAAACGATTGCAGAACTCCGACCGGGACAGTTTCCTCGTCCGTATATCGATCGATCATCAGGACACCGTATCCAAATGGATTCTTCGGAAACCGGAGTTGAAGATATTCATTGCTCGCAACAAGACCGAAAGGCCTTTCCTCTGTAATAGAAACAACACCCGGCAGAGGCCTCGAAACCGCATCTTTCAGAATAGTCTGTGTCGCGAGACCTTCCGCAGTCGCTGAACCGACCTCCACAGCCCCATCATGAAGCGCCACCACAACGCTAATCGGGTTGGGCACCTGCAACTCAGGAACATCGAACCTGGGGGCCGGCACTCGCTCCTTCTCACCCGGTTGTAGAACGGGCACAAGTCCTTCTCCAGCAGGCAACATCGTCTTTGCCCCGGGAATATCCGCCAGGACCAGGTAATACCGACCGTCATCGTTGGGTTCGCCGCCAACGTTCCGCAGCGTGCAAAGAGGCGCAATCGGCTCTCCAACCGGCAAGAGCGACGATTGAAATTCCGCACCGATGAGGACCAGTTCAGCTGGGCCGGTCGGCTCTTCCGCAAACTCGATCCGCTCGAAAACCGCTTCCGCATCCACCCTGTTCGATAGCATCACGAGCGAGAATTGAACGATCTCTCCTGATATCTCACGAACAACCTCTGTGTTGATTGTGTGCATGTCCCCGTCCGCCGGAAGATTGATAGGAATCTCATGGGCCGGAGAAAAAGTCTTCTCGGCGGCTGAACGCCATCGAAACAGGATTCTCTCGATCCCCCGATTTCGCAAACGGAGAATAAGCCAGGAGTGCTCTTCGCCGACCGGTTCAAAAGGTGGTGACAGAATCTCGCCACGCGGTTCCGAGAGTCGCGCCCGCATCCCCTCATTCACCCCATCGAGCACCGCGATGCCCCCGTCCGGCATCCACGGCCCGGTCTCTGCATCCTTTGTGAAGTCGTAATCCGGGAAGTCGGGTACGGGCCGCTCTACAATACGTTCTATCACAGCGACCTCGCTCAATATCACGGCATTCCCCTCGCCACCCGGCAAATCGAACCGCAGGCGCTGAAGCGAACGTCTCGCCGTCCACGGGGGGGTGACATGATAGACGTGCCATTCGCCGTCTCCTTTCAGCCCAAAAGAAACCGAATCGGACTCGTTGAACCGCTCACCGTCGAGACTGTAAAAAACTTGCGCTTTCCCTTCGGTGTATGCTTTAGCCCGAATACGGATGTATTGAAACTCGCCTGTGGGAGTATCGAATGCGGGGCTGGCGAGGTACGGATCGCCTCCGGTCGATCGCAGCAGGATCCCTTCTGTCGTAACAGTCGGCGATTCAAGGTCATGAAGCGCCTGCCACCCTGCTGTGCCCCGCCCTTTCCCAAACAACCATCCGACAGATTCAACTTCTGCAGACCGGGCGATAATTCCAGCCGTTCCCAGGCTGAACATACTGAACGCCAACAGCGCCAAGACTATAAATCGTTTCATGAAATCCACTCCAAATAGGCTCCGACAATCGACCTGGAAAGATTCCTTACGAATTTCCTTGACCAAAAGGGTGCTATAGTGTTATTTTTCAGCGTGTTAAGATAGTACATCCCGCATTCTGATGCGGCTAGTGGTTTCAGTCCGGTCCGAAAGAAGAACGAGTCTCGTCCAGTGACGGGTGAAGCGAAGGATGAAAGGTCTCGACGAATCGGGACTGTTGAAGGCTCCAAGTCCAAATCCCGGGCCGAGGTAACGCCATCATGCCAAGAACATCGCCACCGCCTGATTTACCGAACAAGATCTTCTATTCCATCTCCGAAGTAAGCGAGTATACCGGCGTCGAACCTCATGTGCTTCGGTATTGGGAGACGAAATTCTCACGTCTGAGCCCCAAACGGGTCGGCGGCAACCAACGAAAATATACACGAAGTGACCTGGATCTTTTGTATGAGATCATCCACCTGCTTCACGAAGAAGGCTACACTCTTGAAGGCGCCGAGCGCAAACTCCGCGCGGGCGTCGCCCAGGTTCGCGCAGAGCGGGAATCGGGCGGCGAGGATAATGGCGAGGAACCCGCTGTAGAAGCGCCTGTCGGCGATGTTTCCCAATTACACGAAATAAAAGTAGAACTTCAATCCATCGTCCAGACACTGTCTTGATCGATACGCCGCTTCTACGTCGCCACTCTCCAACCTTGGCTTTTTACGATCCGTTCTACTCAGACGAGCCATTCCCCTCCATCAGATAAAAATAAGCGCGCAAACAACAATGAGGAAGAAAATCACAAACAGAACGACAATCCGACAGGTCCGTGCGCCTTGTTCACAGAACGACCAGAGACTATCCGGATCAACCAACTGAGAGCAATTCGGACAGAGGTAAGCATCTTTTTGTACAGGCTCGCCGCAATGTGGACACAAATTTGAAGACATATCCCCGACCACTAGTAAAAAAACACCAGTCGCAAAGCCATCGCAAAGCATGATATCGGCAAAGAAGCAAACTTCCTCAGCCGCACACCCTAATCCTTCGCACTACACTCAGAATGGTCGTGTTTCCACGAGAGAGTTAGAAAGACGACCCCAACACAAAAAACGAGGAAAGCTACAAGGTTGTACGTGATAGGGTCAAACCATGTACCGATGCCGAGAAAGGAAACCCGCCACGGCCCCGTTCGCTCCGTGTGGCGGCACAGAAAAATCGCCAGTGCGATGAAAAGCCAAATGTTCCCGGCAACGAAATACCTCATGGTCACCCTCGCGGGTCCTCGCTGTGGACACGGTTAATTATCGCACAGATGGTGAAAATGGGCAATAAGCCCTTGAGAAAAACATCGTTACAGCTTATTGACGTCTCATGAAGGGGAGAGTATCCTAACAAGGCTATAGTCCCAAGCACATTTGAAATTAACGACACGAGGTAAAAGGGATCATGAGAAGACCATCGACGCGTTGGTTTGCAGGTACCTTGTTTTTCGCGATTTTGGCCGGCAGTTCTGTTTGTGCACAAGATGAACCGGTATTCGGGCCGGAAGAACGGAACACGTATGTTGTCAAGTTCTTGGACCCCAACGGACCGCTTCCGGAGATCGGCGGTGGACTCGATCCGGGCTGGGCGGCGACACTGAATGACGGCACGAATTGGCTGGAGTTCACAAGCCCAGAGAACGACCAGGACCCGGTCAACGGTCCTAGAACCGACGCCATGCACTTCTATGCTGGGATTCTCGATGGAGAACCGCCTCGTCTTTTCATGGCCATTCATGGGACCGGATTCACTCCGGGTGTCGCGGACGATCCCCCAACAGAGAACGATGCAGCGAGCTGGTGGGGCAGTTCGCTTTTTGAATTCCAACTTGTGCAAAACTACGAAGAGGACCCCCACAACAAGATCGCCTTCGGCTATGACGGACATTATGCCGACTTCCAGCGACAGCCAAGCTTGGGACCTCAGGATTTCGATCTGACGAACATGGAAGTGAACATCATCACAGATATGGCCGATGGTTTTGCGGTGGAGTCAGCCTTTGACCTGGACGACATGGCATTTATCACACTCGACGATCCTGACCCGGAGACCGGTATTACCTGGCTCCGCGCCATTGTCAGTATCCAAGGTGGCGGTGCGCCGCTGGTCGTTTGGCCGGACGGCGATTTCAACGGGAATGTCAATTATATAACTCATGGATCGAGCGGGTGGGACCACTTCGGTTGGTGGGATGTGACGTCTGAACGAGAGTCGCCGGTCACTTGGCAAACCGATGTGCCGGTGGCGCAGTGGCATCTTCACTGATTGATTGGCAGGAATCCTTCTGAGGGGTTAACATAGTCAGTGACGGAGACACGAAATACACCGCGTGTAAGGACTTCGTTTGGCTTCAAAATCGGATTACACAGAGGGAGGTCGTTCTATGAAAAAGACAGGCTTCGGTTTCACATTAATCGAATTGCTCATTGTTGTCGCGATTATCGGCATATTGGCGGCGATCGCCGTGCCCAATCTTCTCAATGCCCAGATTCGGGCGAAGGTCGCGAAAGCACAGTCCGATATGAAAGCCATTGTCACGGGACTGGAAAGTTACAGAGTGGACAACGGAAAGTACCCGCTGTGGAAACATCCTGATGGATCGAATAAGAATCCTCTCGATACACGTCTCTATCCGCTAACGACACCCGTTGCCTACTTATCCACTGTTCCACAGGATCCCTTCATCTACGGTCCTCCGGGGGCCCGCTTGAACGAGGATCAAAATGCGGCGTATATCACGTATGACTACACGGAAGTATGGAGTCGCGTTCACTTCAGTGGTGCCACCATCGTTCCACCACAAGCTCGATGCTCCGAATTCAAGTTGACCAGCGCCGGTCCCGACTTCACCAATACGTGGGGAAACTCGGTTACTTATCAAACATCCAATGGATTACAGAGTTTCGGCGACATCATTAAGCTCGGAGCAAGAACATCCTATCCGTGTGACGACTCCCTGGTCGGCTTGTGAGGTCGGATCGATCCGCATTCGCCATTTCAGTCGAGGGTAGGAGCTGCCGTCGGCGACGATCGTGTAGCACGAAACACATAGTCGTATTCGCAACCGTTACTCTACTGTTTTGTCCATGTGGCGCTCAGCATGCGAAAGAAGGGCTCGCTCCGTTTCGTGTCTTTCAATTAGACAGCGTAGATGAGTTTGTCGAGTATCCCGGTGGCTTCGACGCCCTGCCTGCAGGCAACATGCAAATCGGCCCGATTCCCATGGGTAACTCGGCTCTTAGCGATGGCTATGGTGTAACAATCGCCACAGAGCCCGAACAAGTCGGACTTCTCGTCTTTCCAACCATCCTCTCAGGAACCCGGAAGATACTCATCCGAGCTGCAGTCAGGTCAAACGGCCCAGGTGCATCCATTGGGCTTGCCGCGTTGGATGCCTCGATGGACGGTTCCATCGCCACCAACATCCGCACGGATAGCGCGCAGCTCGAGCGCAAGTACAAACGAATCGTCCTTGTCTACAAGGCGCCATCCGGAAGCTGCGTCCCGGCATTTCAAGTGGCAAATCTCGGAACAGCAAACTCGGTCTCTGTCTATCTCGATAACGTGGAGATCTACTTGTTGCCCCGAGGAACCGAGATCCAAACAGACCTTCTTTTCAGCGAAGAGACACCGTCGAATTCAGCAGGTGAAACAAGAACAGTGATTCTCCCGGGTCTACCATCCGATGCGAAACCGTTAGAAATGGTGTCAATCCCATCGGGGGCATTCATGATGGGCTCACCGTCGGACGAAGAGGGCCGAGACGCGGATGAGACAAGGCATAAAGAAGTAATCTCAGAATCGTTCTTCATAGGCAAGCACGAAATCACCCAAGCACAATGGCAGGCGGTGATGAACTCCAATCCCGCCGGCAATTATGGCGTCGGTAGAGACCATCCCGTCTACTTTGTCAGTTGGTTCGATGCGCTCGAGTTTTGTAACCGCCTGAGTGAATTGAAAGGTCTTTCTCCGGTGTACGATGAAGACACGTGGGAAATCAAACCGTATGCGAACGGCTTTCGCCTACCGACCGAAGCCGAATGGGAATACGCATGCCGCGCCGGTACTTCGACCCGCTTCTACTGGGGAGACGACCCGGATTGCTCTGAGACAACGGCTTTCGCTTGGCACGCCGCCAACAGTTTTTGGCAAACGCATGAGGTAGGTCTCAAGCAACCAAACGCATGGGACCTCTATGACATGAGCGGGAATGTCTGGGAGTGGTGTTATGACGAGTACGATTCGTACCTTCTGCCGGATGACCCGGAATTCGAAATGTTCGAGGGATTCAGGGTCTATCGCGGCGGGTGCTGGAAAGACGCGCCAGTGTATTTACGCTCGGCGAACCGATGTTGGGATTTTCCTGCAATCGCTCCTGAGGATGCTGTTAACGATGTGGGATTCCGAATCGCAAGAACTCCGTGAAAGTCTCTTCGGGAGGAATCACAGGCCAAAAAGATCAGAGGAATTAATCAGACTTGGATGGACCGCCTCATGAACCAAGCATCATTTAAGGCACATTTCGGCAGTATACTATATGCAGCATCAAAGACGGGCGGGGCCTTTCGAGACGTTGCGAAGCGTGCGGAAAGCCAAGTCAAGGAGTGGAGAGAAATGGAGAGGGTATGGAGAATCTCATGAAAGCGGGTCGTGTTATCGTCATAGGCGATACACCGCGCTACGTCCGATACTTTGACGATTTTCCGATATATCCGATCAGTAACCGGTGGGCCGACACAGTTATCTCCGGTTTCGGAGAAGATAAAAAGTATGTTGTCCAGACACTCTCCAAAGTGATTGCTCGCTGCGTGTTGATGACCACTGATCCCGGGGATCTTGTTTTCGATCCGACATGTGTGCGAAAGGAGACGCGGGTGTGGGTGAAAAGATTGGTGGACGGTGACAATGCGGAGACTAAACACCCCTGTAGTCCCCCCGTGAACGGGGGGACAGACGTTACCCATGTGCCCGGTCGCTCAGTTCCGCCCAACCTGGATGCACAGAATCCCACTCCCTCCCCGTTCACGGGGAGGGTTGGGGAGGGGGCTTCTATTGTGTCGACGGGGAGGGTTGGGGAGGGGTCTTCTTCTGTATCGACAGGGAGGGTTGGGGAGGGGGCTGCTCGGGGGCGCCATGATGAGGAAGTTGCCTCCCCCTGTGATCGCCCCGTGAACGGGGGGACGGACAGAAAAATGAAAACGGAAGAGACAACGGAAAACGCCCTGAAAATCGAAGGAGTTCTTATTCCCATTGAAGATATCACGCCGGGTGATCTCGTGCGGAGTCACGACGGCCGGTACCACTCTGTCGTACGAACCATCCGCAAACGCTATCGAGGCACGATGGTGGGACTAAAACACGCCAATTCCCCACATACGCTGTGGGTGACGGCCGACCATCGCGTCCTCTGTCAACAGCGAAAGCGTTCCTTTGGAGCAAACCGGTCATGGAAACACGTACCTGTGCCTCACTTCGAGCGTGCCAGAAGCCTACGAAGAGAACCAACTCCGGCCGAGAAACGACTTTGGAAGAGACTCAAAGGAAATCAGCTCGGTGTGAAATTCCGGAAACAACATCCTATCGGCCCGTATATTGTCGACTTCTACTCCCGCGACTGCCATCTGGTCATCGAGGCGGACGGCGACAGTCATTTCATCGGCGACGGTCCTGAATATGACATTCAACGAGACGCATACCTTCGTTCTCATGGCGTGAAAGTCCTTCGGTTCACTAATCGGGAGATTGCCCAGCAAACTGAGGCCGTCATGGAACAGATTGCAGAAGCCGTCACCGAAACAGAGCCAGCGGATACCCCCCTTCGTCAATGGAGACGTGCCGATTCGCTCGAAGTCGGAGACATTGCCTATTTTGGATATGACGCGACTCCAGTCGTCGTAACAGATCTATCTTATCAAGAGACTGACGAAGAAGTTTTCGATCTGGAGGTCGAAAACGCTCACTCCTATTTGACGGAAGTGTGTATGGTTCACAATTGCGGGAGTGGCACCGGTCAACTGGCTGGAGCCCGAGGTAGACAAGCAAGTGCCGCCCAGCGACACACCCAACACCTGGGATCTCGCCGACGGCGTTTTGAGACGTTCTGAGAAATTCTCGCCTGGATACGAGATGGTGTTTGCCAACCGAATTCGAAATTCCTTGACAAAATGGCGAGACGACGGATATCCGGGTGTGACTCGCTTGACGCGCCAGTTGATCGAGTGGTGGCGTCGAGACGGTCGTAAGACGCCTTTGTTTTTCGCACAACTCGAAGCCGCCGAAACCATTATCTTCCTCCGAGAAGCGAGACAGGACTACCTACGGGGGATCCACGTACCGATTGACCAACCAAGCGAAAGGCAGCAAGCGGAAGGCGTAAAACCTTTTCTTCGTTATGCCTGCAAAATGGCTACCGGCTCCGGGAAGACTACGGTCATGGGGATGCTTATCGCTTGGAGCATTTTGACGGACCTTTCAGGTTATGCGTAGAGTCGAATAAGTTCGAAGTGGTTGAT
>CAZTDD010000145.1:6364-16224 GCA_964612675.1 uncultured bacterium | reverse complement strand
AATAAAACTCTTGATTGTCTCATTAGGTAATTACTCCCTTCTCTTTCTTGTTCTTCCGTTTCGTCCGATTCGTCCGAATTCTAACCTTCGGTTTTTTCGACTGTCTCTCTTGAGTATGTCAGCCCTTCAGTGTGCACATCACCTCCCTCCAGGGCGGACCGTTCAGTCGTCTCGATACATTTATCGGTGGCCTGCCACGGATCGCAGAAGAAGATACCTTCAATGGCATCGCAACTCTGCTCCGTGCGGCAACCTCGGCCTCTCTTCCTACGCATTATAGCAGAAAGAGCCGCCTTTATTTAAGCTCCGTTATAAAATAGCGAAATCTCTCAATCTGTCAATCATTTCTGCCAGAATCGCTGCGGAGGCCTTTGTCGAAATCGCAGCCGGACCTTGCCGGGTGAATCTCCTCATGAACCGATTGCGTTATCAATCCGCTCAGCCCACCAGGACCGGGGCCTGCTGGAATTGATAACATAGGCCTCGATCCCAAAAGTCCATGGAGAACCGAGGTTCACCTTCATATTATCAAGGCCGGTATGCGATCCTCAAAGGCTGGCAGGCATATAAGCCTCCAAAGAATTCATAAACATATTAAGTACAGTCATTTAGCAGACACCGGGGTTCCCGGCTCAACAATCACGTCGAGCCTCGTATCCGGTGCAACAACGAGATGATACGCCCGTGCCCAGCGCTGCCGCGGATCGATCAGCCTGAGGTAATGGTGCCCCTGCTGCACACGGTGTATCGTCCGACCCTTCTGATGACCGTCCAAGGCCACCAGAAGATCCTCCGACGCATCGACTTCGATCTGCACCGTCCCGGTGCCCCGTTTGCCGAGCTTCGCCCGGTCCAGAATCCCTTCCCATGTGACCAATCCTGAAAAACAGACCAGACAGACAACCACCGGAAAGAGGAAACGCCGCTCAAAGAGACCGGGAAGATACGTCAGTGCCAATATCGTCGAAGGAATGGCCTCCACCGCATAGAGATCCCAATCCGCTTCAATCCCAAGGTTCGGATGCCAGAGAATACACAGCACCCAGAGCCCGGCACATTGAACCGCCAGAAACAACCGAACCCGCCCCATAAGCGTTAACCCAACAGCAATAAGAGGTTCCTGCCCTGCAATTTCCTCCCCCAAGTCTGACGGTGTCGCAGAAAGTTGTCGGGATGCGGGAAGTGAGGTGTCAACCCCCTCTGTATCTCCCCCAATCTTTGGGGGAGATACCGCTGGAGACACGCTCATTTCTTTTTCCTCCCCCGAAGATCGGGGGAGGTTAGGAGGGGGTTGAAATCCGTATCCCAGACTTTTTGCGACGGCATCAATCTTTGGGGGAGACCACGCGTCGATCGCATCGTTGTCTTCTTCAAGATTTGTTGGGAGAGATGACGAGATGTTCCTCCCCCGAAGATCGGGGGAGGTTAGGAGGGGGTTGAAATCCGGTTTCCCGACTTTTTGCGACGGGATCAAGTCTGGGGGAGGTGTAGGAGGGGGTTGTCCAACGCCTATTCGTCCACGCTCCACGTTGTCACCAGACCGAACAAACAGCAGTCCCAACAGGATCACCGGCCAGGCGATAATCGAACGCTGAGCCAGCGCAAACAAAACATCCACCCAATGAGCCGCCTCAAAGAAAGTATAGAGCTTCTCGGTTCCCTCAGTGGTCCAAAGAGGCACCGTATTCAGCCCGTGGCTCATTCCCTCCAGCGTGATGGGCGAGATCTGCGGTAGGAAACGAAAAACCATCAGAAAACCTGTCGGAATAAGGCCGAGAATCCAGGAAACCCACTCGTCCCGGTCTTTTCGGAAAACCGCAACGAGAAGGTGTGCGGGAAAGGCAAACAAAGCCTCTTGATGAATCCAAACACATAACGAGTAAAGCAGTGAGGGAGCGAGGAGAGATCCTCTGTTTCGTAGGACGCGAATGCACGACCAATTCCAGGCCGCCAACGCGGCCAACAGCTGCGGATAGTATTCCGTATGCCCCGCCACAAGACACACGAAGCCGGAACAGAAAAGAACAATCGCAGCGATCCAGCGGTCCGCGATTTCATCCCCGATCCGTATGAAAAAATAAAGAAGTGTCCCGCCCGATATGGACGAGATAAGGTTCATGACGAGAAGACCGTCCCAGTGCCACACATCCACAATGCGATAGATAATCTGAAACAGGAACTGAGACAGAACCTCGGTTTTGACAAACCAGACTCCCGCTTCAATAAACCGCGCGATCTGGTCGCCGTCGCCCTGATACACGGCGGAACGGCAATACCAGAAGAGGGGAACACTGATAACGCCGAAGAAAAGGGCCGCTGGGGTACGATGATCGCAGCTCGCCACGGTGTCAATCTCCCGACTAGAAAACTGCCGGTTCGGTGAGCAACCGGAACCGGCAGTGTAGCATACTTAATTGCAGGGCTGAGCGGAAATGGGATTACATCATGCCTGGCATACCCATACCGCCCATACCGCCCATACCGCCCATGCCACCCATGCCACCCATACCTGGCGGCGGTCCGGCGGGAGCGGGAGGCTCTTCTTCCGGAATCTCGGTGACAACGGCTTCGGTTGTCAGCAGAAGTCCGGCGATACTTACAGCGTTTTGAAGAGCCGTCCGAGTTACCTTGACGGGATCGAGAACCCCGGCTTTCATCAGATCCTCGATCTCGCCCGTTAAGGCGTTATAGCCCGCATTGACTTTCGCCTTCTTGACGGCCTCCACGATCACGTCACCGCGCTCGCCCGCGTTCCTGGCAATGACCTGAGCGGGCTCTTCGAGTGCTTTGAGAAGGATGTTCCTACCCATTTGTTCCGACCCATCGAGTTCCAGATCGTCCAAGTGCTTCGCGCATCGGATCAGTGCGACGCCACCGCCTGGAATAATCCCCTCTTCGATGGCTGCACGGGTGGCGTGAAGCGCATCCTCTACACGAGCCTTCTTTTCTTTCAACTCCGATTCGGTGGCGGCGCCGACATTGATGACGGCGATTCCCCCGGACAGTTTCGCGAGCCGTTCCTGATACTTCTCTCGGTCGTAGTCCGAGGTGGTTTCGACGATCATCTGTCGCAGTTGATCGAGACGCGTTTTGATTTCGTTCTTCTTGCCTCCGCCTTCAACGATCGTCGTCGAGTCAGCGTCCACCATTGCGCGTTTGGCGGTTCCAAGATCGTCTATGGTCATGCCGTCCAGTTTGATACCCAGATCTTCAGACACAACCTGCCCACCGGTAAGAATCGCGATATCCTGAAGCATCGCCTTCCTGCGATCACCAAATCCCGGCGCCTTCACCGCACAACACGACAGAACGCCTCGGATCTGATTCACAACCATCGCGGCAAGCGCTTCACCTTCAACATCTTCCGCAACCACCAGCAGCGGACGGCCGTCTTGAGCGGCCATCTCCAGAACCGGCAGAAACTCGTTCAGATTCGAAATCTTCTTCTCATGAAGCAGAATCAAGCAATTATCGAGGACGGATTCCATGCGCTCGTTATCCGTTACGAAATACGGCGAAAGATAGCCTTTGTCGAATTGCATCCCTTCAACCACTTCCAGAACGGTTTCAATCGACTTCGCGTCATCGACTGTAATCACGCCGTCCTGGCCGACTTTTTCGATCGCGTCGGCGATCAGATTGCCGATCTCGTCGTCGTTGTTCGCGGAGATAGACGCAACATGCGTAACCTCTTCGCGATCTTTGACACGTTTGGCCATCTTCTGGAGACCTTCCGACACTGCGGCACAGGCTTTGTCCAATCCCCGCTTGATGGCCATCGGATCGTGTCCGGCGGAAACCGCCCGCATTCCTTCACGGAAGATCAGTTCAGCAACCACGGTCGCGGTCGTCGTTCCGTCTCCGGCGATTTCACTCGTCGTGGATGCCACCTCGCGTACAAGGCGGGCACCAACGTTTTCCAACGGATCTTCAAGATCGATCTCTTTCGCGACCGTAACTCCGTCCTTGGTCACCGTCGGAGAACCGCTGCTCTTGTCAATCGCGACGTTCCGTCCCTTGGGGCCGAGCGTCGCTTTGACGGCTTTCGAGAGCTTTTGCACTCCTCTAAGTAGCGTCGTTCGCGCTTCTTCATCGAATGTCAGATGCTTTGCTGCCATGACGTATTCCTCTCCATTTTGAATTATCGAGAAATCTGTTTTGTTGTTGAAATTCCATTTCAGGCAAACAGAAGTTTTAGTTTAAGGCCTTATAACCATTTTCCAAAGAATACTTCCGTTTGCCAGTGTTCGAACACTTGGAAAGTGCTCCGTGATTGCTCTCTTTGTATCTCCATTATCCTCCTTTCTTTGCAAAATCCTTTCACTTCCTGTCTTAGATCACTTCCAGATCCTTTCGTTGAAGCCAACCGGTCAGCCCGTTGGGCAGCCGAACACGCACCCAGCTTGGCCGAAATAGCTCCAATTCGACCATCGTGCCTTCATGCAATGTAAATGCCCCCGAATAGTCCTTCCCGGGACCGATTCGAGCTTCCGTTTCCGATGCGAGCACCACTCCGCGATCCATCATCTCGGCTCGGTAGACTTTCGCCCCAACGCTGAACGAACAGAAAAGAAGCACGATCAGCATCGTCACACGAAGCCAGCCGGTCCGCCGCACGAGGTGCGATGCCGGAAATAGAATCCGTATCGAATAGGCGATACACGTCAGCCACAGCACAACCGCAAAGAGAATCAAACTCTCCCGCAGGTTCAGCGATCGCTGAAGATTGAGAAGGAAACCGACCGTACCACCGTATTCTTTCGGCTTCAGTTCCTCATCGACCATCAAATCCCGAACGAACTCGAGATTGTGCTGGATGTCCTGCGAACGGGGCATATACTGGAGCGCCCGTTCGTATTCCACAATAGACTTACCCAGCTCTCCGAGACGAAAGTGGGTGTTTCCGAGATTGTAATGCAGGTGTCCGTTTTGAATTCCCTGATCGATTAGATACTTATAACCGTTCGCGGCCACTGCGAGCTGCCCCTTCTCGTACAACTCGTTCGCCCGCCGGAATATCGCAGCCGGGCTCCCTATCGACTGGCTGTACGCGTCCGATAAAGATGGGGCCTCCTCCGCGCCCAGTGCGAAAACGCTGACCACAATCCACGCGCACATCATCCCAATCGTCGCTCCTCGTCCCGCTTTCGCCGTGTTGTCTGTGCTGACTTCCATCAAGCGGGCGAGGACTTCTTGCGTGCGCTTCAGACCCGATTCAAGATTGGAATTTGTGGACATATCTCCGCCAAAGCGGGAAGCCTCCAGTTCTTCCAGCGTAGACACCAGTTCTCCGGCGCAGTCCGTGGGCACGCCTCGATCTTCGAGGCTTCGGCCGATCTCTCTGGATGTCATGCCGGACGAAGGTAAGTTCCACCGATTCCCGACGTAGTCCACTAGAGTCTTGGATAACGCGGCGTATGCACGATCCCGATCGCCCGCCGAAACCGCCGACCGAGCTTCAGAGAGAAGCCTTCTCGCTACTTTCGGAGCCCGGCGCAGACGCACCGCGTTCGGATCGGACTCCAGTCTTCGCCGCCGCCAGGTATACAACCCCGAGGCACCGAGGAGTATAAGCGGAGCAAAGACAACGGCGAGGTAGCCCGGCTTGCGATACAAATCCAATCGCTCCTGTTCCGTTCCGGCTACTCCGACGGCAATATGCCGAAAATCCTCACCGGTCAATACGATCTCTCGTTTCGTACCTGCTCCCGCCCCGAGCAGAACACGATCACCGGGGCCTTCGGAACGAGGGACAATCTCCAGTTGAATAGGAGACGTCTCAACGGTGCGGTACTGCTCGCTCTGCGGATCGAAATACGAAAACCGGAATGAACCGATTTTGTTCTTGGAAGCATCTTTCGGGACTAAAACATATTCATACGTGATTCGTCCGGAAACACCGTCAGTAGTAACGGAGACGTCCTCTTTCTTGGTGCTTTCGTATTGATCGAAGCCCGAGAGATCGGGGGGAATCGGCGGCGGCGCGTTTTTGATATTCCCGCTGCCCGAGAGAGTCACCTGCAGACCGAACGCGTCGCCCTCTTCGAGCCTCGTTTTGTCCACTTTGGCATTCAAACGATACTCCCCGACGGCACCCTCGAAATCCGGCGGTTGATTCTCCGTGGGAAGCGGAAGAACTTCAATCTGCAACGCCTGCGAATTGACTGCTATCTGGGAGGGCAGTTCAAAGAAGCTGCGGCGCGCTTCGATACTGATGGTGACCGGATCGACGTGAATCGTCCCCGCAGAAAGCGGAAACAAAACAAAATGCTTCAGCACCGCCGTGACAACGGTTTGTCCGTTCATCGTTTGCGGCGTCAGAGAGATGCGCCCGAGATCGACGTCTTCCACAACGCACCGCTGGAACAGGCCGGTCCCCAGGTTACCAAAGCTGCTCACTCCATGAATGAAATTCGGGCGTCCGACCAAAATATATCGAACCGCGATCTCTTCGCCGACGTACGCACGTAACTTGCTGGGCTCCGCAATCAAACGCACCGGCCCGGATTGCGCCGGTTGTTGAGGTGCGCGCGGCTGCTGCCCCGGCGGTTGAGTCGGCATCGGCGCACTCGCCTTGAGAACACTCATCGCAATCGGATCGGCTGTCGCGGTCTGGCCGTTCTGCTCGGCCCGAATTCCTTTGATCTGGTAATTGCCTTCCTTTTGAGGCACCACAATCATCGTCACGATTTGCTTATACTGAGCGATCATTTGCGTTCCGCTCATTGTGACGTTCGTCTCGGATCGGGTCGATCCCGAATAAAACGTCAGCCCGGGTATGTTGGGTACCTGTGGCTGAGGAGCGCTGCCTTTGTCCGACACGACCTCAATCGTCAAACGGTTCTGCTCTCCAACACGCATCACATTCCGTTCCAGCCGCGCAGAGACAGAAACCGCCGCGTCCGCTCTATGCCCCGCCAGGAATGCGCAGGCGAAAAGAGCCAGGATGCTCGCTATGGCCGGGCTTCCCCTGCTCATGAATTACCAGTCCTTCTCCACGTTATACGAACCGCCCTGCGGACGCCGAATCTCTCGCCGCTCCTGCTTTTCATCCTCTTGCAGACGGTCCAGCAGCCGCTCCGCTTCTTCCTTGGTCAGTTGAACCTGCTGTTGCTCCTGTTGATCTTCCGGCTGCTCTTTCTGTTGTTCCTCGGGTTTCGGTTGTTCCTTTTCTTCTTCCCCGCTTTGCTGCTGCTCTTCTTGTTCTTCCTTCTTCTCTTGTTCCTCTTCGTCCTGTTGTCCCTGCTGCGATTGCTGTTGTTCCTTCTGTTGCTCCTGTTGCTGCTGCGACTGTGCCTGATCTTTCTGTTTATCCATCTGCTCTTTCAGTTTCTTCCGGGCAACTTCGAGATTGTACTTCGCGTCTTCGTCATCGCTATCGAGTTTCAAACATCTGACATATTCATCGATCGCACCCACATAGTCCCCCTGTTCGAACGAGGCGTTCCCGATGTTGTAATGCGCTTTCGCCTCCAGCACCGGATCGTCGGTTTCGAGTGCCGCGTAGTATTCCTCGATTGCGCGCTGATAGTCCTCCTGTTTGTATCGCACATTACCGATATTGAAATGCAGAGGACGCGATTCGGGATCGAAAGTCGCTGCGGCATCCGCATAAATCTTCAGCGCTTCCTCGTATTCCTCGGTCTGGTACTTCTCATTCCCTTCCTCGACCCGTGACCGGAATGGATTCATCCACGAAGCACACAAAAATACGCTCGAAAATAGCAGCACAAATGCTTTCTTCTTGCGACTCATTCTTCCAATGCCCTCGCCTTCTGAACGGTCTTCTTGCGGTCGGAAAGAATTGATTCGATGAGCAAAAGAATGAACGCGGGCAACAGAACCCACTGATACCGATCCTCATACTGAACCGTTAGAAACGACTGCTGTTCCTTTTCAGCGCGGGTCCTTTCGATATCCTCATACACCCGATCCAATTCAAACTCCTCCGCGCTGGCGTGATAAAATTTCCCGCCCGTTTCGGTTGCGATTTTCAGTAGAATTCCCTCGTCCAAACGTGTCTGCACAAGTTCCCCGTTCTTCTGCTTCTTCCACTCGACCAGATTGCCCTGGTCGTCTCGAATCGGGATCGGAACGCCTGAAACCGAACCGATCCCAATTGGGTAAATTTGAATCCCTGCTTTTGCCGCTTGTTTGGCTGCCTCTACAGTATCTCCGACGGTCTCTTCACCGTCGGTCAGGAGTATGAGCACTTTGTACTGCCGCTCGGTTTCGACAAAAGTCTTTCGCGCCAGGTCAATCGCTTTGTCCAGCGCCGTCCCCGGGACAGGTACGGAACCGACCTGCACCTCCGACAGGAACATCTTCGCCGCCGCATAATCCGGCGTCAGCGGACATTGTACGAATGCCTCCCCCGCAAAAATCACAATCCCAACCCGGTCGCCCTGCAAACGGTCGATCAGCGATGTCAATTCGTGCTTCGCCTTGGCCATGCGGTTCGGTTTGATATCTTCCGCCAACATCGACGCGGACGTATCCAGCGCAATAACAATGTCGCGGCCCTTCCGCACCAATCGTGTCTCCTTGGTTCCCCACTGCGGTCGCGCAAGCGTAACGATCAACAGCGCGACGGCGAAGAAGATCAATGCCAATTTCGCTCGCTGCTTCTTGCGGCTGACATGCGAGGAAAGTCGCTCAAGCAGTTCGATATTCCCCAACTGCTGCAGCGCCTGGAGACGCTTTCTCCACACCCAGCGGAAGAAGATGAACAACGGTATCAGCAGCAGCAAACCGTTCAGAATATGTTCATTGCCTAATGCCATTGGAATACTCACCAATAAACCGAATCAAGGTAATTTCCGGTATCGTGTATTCGATAAAACCACTTCGATCAACAGAAGCAGTATTGCGGGGACGGCGAAATACATGAACAATTCTCGAAACCGCCGGTGCCCTTTCATTTCGATTTCCGTCTTCTCCAGGCTGTCGATTTCCCTGAATATCTCCACGAAGGAAGCGCGATCCGACGCGCGATAGTATCGACCGCCCGTTATCTCCGCGATTTTTTGAAGCGTCGCTTCATCCATCGACACCCGTTGCGGTACATATCTTGTCTCAGACAGTATTTGTCGTTTGACGTATCCCGTCCCATAACCGCCGATCCCGATCGTGTAGACTTTTACATCAACCGCCTTTGCCAACTCGGCGGATGTGATGGGATCGATCTCTCCGGCGTTGTTTTCACCATCCGAAAGCAAGATGATCACTTTGCTGTCGGCCTCGGAACTGCGCAGTCGATTCACACAGCTCGCGAGCGCCATCCCGATCGCCGTCCTGTCCGGATTCACATCCCCGATTTCCGTCTGTTTCAGAAAATTCTTCAAAATGCCGTAATCCACCGTCAGCGGACACTGCGTGTATGCATTTGCGGCGTAGACGACCATTCCGATTCGGTCGGTCGTCCGGCCGTCAATGAAATCCTCGACAACATCTTTCGTCACCTCGAGGCGCGTCTTCTCGCCTTGCTGATCCAAATCAATCACTTCCATGCTTCCCGATATATCGATCGCCAGAACAATATCGACACCTTCAGTTCGTACATCGGTGGATATCAATTCAGCCTGTGGACGCGCCAACGCAACAATAAGAAGCGCCAATACAAGTAGGCGAAGAAAGAAAAGTCCTTTCCTCACACGATGCGAGAACGGCACCCGTCGTTGCCCGCCGACGCCGAAAGCCTTTTGAATCCGCCGAACATCCGAATAGATCAACGGCCCGGACCCGAGACCCGAGCGCACATACCGCCACCACAGATAGGGCAATATCAAGAGTAATAGCAAATACAGGGGATAAGCAAACCTCATTTCTCCACTCCCCGTTCCGCTTCCACAGTTTCCGCA
>CAZTDD010000145.1:0-6264 GCA_964612675.1 uncultured bacterium | reverse complement strand
TCCATCGCGAGGATGCCCCATCGTCCGTGGATATATACACGAAGAATTTCCGACAAACGCGCGGAGAATTCCTTGTATCGCTTTTCTTTCAATACCTCCTCATCGTTTCGCAGTGCATCCAATGCGATCAGCGCGCGTTCATGCGCGGGAAGCGGCGGTTCCAGCGAAACAGCCACTTCCGTACGCCGCCTCAAAAAGACATACCAGACGAGTATCGCAATGAGTATCAAAAGCAGAGCCGCTGCGCCCAGAATTAACGGCCACCGGCTGTTTCCTTCCACCAGAACAGGCTCCTTGATGTCCCGAATCGTCAGGTTCTCCGATTCCTCGGGTGTCAGAGAACGAACGTGTATATCGATTGTATCCGTCTCAATTTCACCAACTTCTCCTGAGGGAACACGGTAACGGACCTTCAGAGGCGGGATCGTATAGTCTCCCGTGAAATAGGTAGACAAAATGTATTCGTCTGTGCGGACCATCTGTCCGCCTCGTCGTTCCGACTCCCCCACATGGATGTCCTTGATTTCAAATTTGCCGAGTTCCATGCCCGGTGACGATGCCTCGATGGTTACAGATGGATCGTACGTAACAGTAACCGTATAGACAATATCGTCACCGATCGTGATCTCATCGCGGTCGACTGATGTCTCCACGGAGGGCTGCAGAGCCGGTGGAATCTCCTGCGCGAAGACGCTCGAGGCGAACAGCAGCGGCAGAATACCCACCCAGAACCGCAATCGGTTCTTTGGACAACATCGCTCTCTATGTCGGAACATGTTTCGAGTAATCATATTGGACTACTTACTGTGACGGTGTCGGCATCGGCGTCGGGAAACGCTCTTGGTAAATCGTCACTTTCTGTGCCTCCAGCATCCGTTTGATAAGGGTTTCCCCTTGTTCTTCTTCTTTCATCCGTCTTAATGCAAACTCGATTTGAGACTTCACTTCGTCAAGCGTTCTCTGTTGTTCCGGCTCGCGTCCGGTCACGGAAAGCACATGCCACCCTTTTGGCGACTGCACCGGACCGGTTACTTCACCAATCTCCAGCGAGGCGACCGCATCAACCAACTCCGGAACACTCCCTAATCCCGGAACAAAATTCGAATCCACAGAAACATTTCCCAATTCGCCGCCCTTCGCTTTTGTATTCGTATCCGCCGACTCTTCTTCCGCAACAGTCGCAAAGTCTTCGCCCTCTTTGAGCCTGTTCAGAACGTCCTCGGCTTGCTCTCGTTCATCGAGTTGTATATGAGCTACGGTTACCTTCGCCGGTTCTTTGAATTCGTCTTTGTGTGCCTGGTAATACAACTCGTAGTCGCTGTCGTCCAATTGAACCGTGTCGGCGATTTCTTCGCTGTACACCTTCTGCACAATGATTTGTCTCTCAATATCCCGAAGTCGTTTGCGAACTTCCTTATCCTCGTTGTATCCTCTGCGCTGTCCCATATCGTATAGGAGTTCTTCCAGGAGATACTGGCGGAGAAATTCCAATTTCTTCGCCGGGTCTTGATATCGGGCTTGAAGCTGCGGCGGCAGTTTTTCGATTTCCCGGTCCAGTTGCCCCATCGTGATTGTTCTTTCGTCGATTTTCGCCACAACAGGTCCGGTAGCGTCTTCTTGCGCGTCTTCGTCGAGGCTGGCAAACGACTGCATCTGCCGTTTCGCATCCGAAGATCGGTTCATCGCTTCGAGGCAGGCAACCATGCGTTTTTGTGCATCGTCAGCGATCCTCGCTTGCGGAAAAAGCTCTCGCACGCGAATAAACGTCGCTAAGGCATTCTCATAATCTGCAAGCTGTTCTTCATAAATCTGCCCTACGCGATACAGGATATTCGCTCGTTGGTCGGACGGCATACTCGCCTGGTCAAGGTACGATTCATATGCGTCAATTGCCGCTTCGAACAACTCCTGCTGCTCGAGAACCGCCGCCAACTCGCGCAGCTGTTGTGGCTGCGTCGATGTGTTCTCGGACGGCAGCGACAGAATTTGCAGCGACAGTATCGCAAGCAAAAGAACAATGAGTAGTGTCGGAAAAACAGCACCTTTCATATTTCGCGTTCCTCGTCTTCTCCCGGTTCTTTCCTCAGTAGATGTATGCCTTCCTCGGACGAAATAACCTCATCCTTCCGACATCGGACGAAATGACCTCGTCATTCCGAGGAGCGAAGCGACGTGGGAATCTCGCCGTTGAATCGGACAAAACGAGATGGCCACGCTTCGCTCGCCATGACGGCAAATCGACCGGTCGTAGGGTGGGCTCAAAGCGCAGCGTAGCCCACCATCCTCACTAAAGGTCGTAGGGTGGGCTCAAAGCGCAGCGTAGCCCACCATCCTCATTAAAGTGAGCGCAACCCACCATTTTCACTACAGCCGTTTTGCCCTCCTCTTAAAAAACTGAATCAACGGGTCGATGTAGGGCTCATCCGTCCTCACTGGAATATGATCCACCTGAAGACGGCGAAAATTCCGCTCCAGCTCGGTCTGTGACAGCGTATTCTGCTGAGTGAATCGTTCCCGCAACAGCGGATCGTATGTATCGATAACGACAATCTCCCCGGTTTCCGCATCCTGTAATTCCAGGAAACCGACCGGCGGTAACTCCAGTTCACGCGGATCGATGATACTGATCGTAATTAAATCGTGTTTCTGATTGATAATCTTAAGGGGATCTTCATACCCCTCTCCGAGAAAATCCGAAATCACAAAAACAACACTCTTTCGCCCGAGCACTTTGCCCAGAAACTCCAGCGCCATACGCAGGTCGGTTCTGCCGCCCTCGGGACGAGTATAGAGCAACTCGCGAATCAACCGCAGGACATGTTTCTTGCCCTTTTTCGGAGGAATAAACTTCTCGATACGGTCGGTGAATTCGATCAATCCGACACGATCGTTGTTTTTGATCGCGGAGAAAGCCATCACTGCCGAGAGTTCCACTCCCAAATCGGCCTTCATCTGCTCCGCCGTCCCAAAAGCACCCGAGGAAGAGACATCCACTGCGAGCATTACCGTCAGCTCCCGCTCTTCCCGATAGCGTTTCACGTACGGATGCAGCATACGGGCCGTGACATTCCAATCGATCGAACGAACATCGTCGCCGACCTGATACTCCCTCACTTCCTCGAACTCCATCCCGCGTCCTTTGAACACGGAATGATACTCCCCCGCAAGGACATCGTTCACCATGCGGTTCGTTCGAATCTCAATGCGCCGTATTTTCTTGATCAGCTCACGTGGTATCATTTGCTGTTCGTGTCTGTTGTTTTAATCGCTGTATTTCCTGCTGTTGCTTCGCCATCATGCGACTCGCTTCCGCGAGGCGTGCGTTCATTTGCCGCAACTCCCAGGACAGTTTCTGAATCTGGTTGTCTTTCGCACGCATCTCCCTTTTCATGCGAAATGTGGATTTGAAAATCTCATCGAATATCTCGTTTCTCTCATCCTTATATCGCTCGCGAACGATCGCCCCGCATTCGTCATAACGGGGCCGTTCGATCATGTTCGAGTTATCGTCACGACGCCGATACTCACCGGTGATTTTGGGAATGTGCAAAAACTCGTATTTCCGCGAGAGACGTATCAGAAAATCCCAATCCTCATAGACGGGGAGTGTCTCGTCAAACAAACCAATATCGTCGAAACAGTCTCGCCGAATCAGTAGACAATTCACCGGGATGTAATTCGCCAAAAGAAAATTGTCCCGCTCGAAGTCGAACGAATAGACAAGTTGTTCTTGTACTCGCTTCCAGTTGCCGGATGCCGCATCTTTTTCAAAAGTAACGTTTTTCACGTCGGTATAAACGACAGGGAGTTCCTTTTCGAGCGCTTTCGACACAAGAATATTCAGATGGTCGGGATAAACAACATCGTCATCGTCAAGTATCCCCACATAGCGCCCCGTGCATTCGCGAACGCCGATATTCAAGGACGGCGTACGCCCCTGGTTGACCTCATTGCAGATATACGAACACCGAACTCGATCCGCAAACGAGTCGATGATGGAACGCACGTCCACACCCGCGTCGTTTACCACGACCGCTTCGAAATCCTTGTACGTCTGATCCGCCAGACATCCAAGACATTCCTGGAGTCGTTCCGGGCGGTTATACGTACGAACAACAATCGAGACAACCGGTTCACTCATAAGCCCTCACGGCACTTCAATATGATCGAAAATCCTCTGGACGATCTGTTCCGCGGTCACCTCCTCCGCTTCCGCTTCGTACGAGGGAATCACCCTGTGACGAAGCACATTCATCCCAACCGATTTGACATCCTCAGGAATCACATAGCCCCGGCCGCGAATAAATGCGTGCGCTTTGGCGGCCTGCGTCAGGCAAATCGATGCGCGGGGCGACGCGCCGTATTCAATAAGTTCCTCCAGGTCCAAGCCGTACACTTTCGGCTGCCGCGTTGCGAACACCAGGTCGATGATGTAGTCGCGCACACGTTCGTCCACATAAACCGTCTTGACCGTCTCCTGTGCGTGCAGAATCTCTTCGGGCGTCACCACAGGCTGAGCTTCGGGAATGTCGGTCGCTGTCATCCGGTCCAGGATCAGCCGCTCTTCCGCCTTCGTGGGATAGTCAATTCGCAGTTTCAACATGAAACGATCGACCTGCGCCTCGGGAAGCGGATACGTACCTTCCTGTTCGATCGGGTTTTGCGTCGCGAGCACCAGGAAAGGCTTCGGCAAATCGTAGGTCTGATCGCCGATGGTCACCTGCCGTTCCTGCATCGCTTCCAGAAGGGCGCTTTGTACCTTCGCGGGAGCACGGTTAATCTCATCGGCTAAGACAACATTGGCGAAAAGCGGCCCCTGTTTGGGGATAAATTCCCCGGTCTTCTGCTCGTAAATCATCGTACCGATCAAATCGGCCGGAAGTAGATCGGGGGTGAACTGTAAACGACGGAATTTTGTGCGAATCGTGTCTGAGAGGGTCCTCACTGCGAGCGTTTTTGCCAGTCCTGGTACACCTTCCAGCAGAACGTGGCCTCCACAGAGAAGACCAACGAGAAGACCTTCCACCATCTCGATCTGTCCAACAATCACCGTCTCGACTTGCCCCATGAGCCGTGAGATAAACTCACTTTCCTGAGCGATTTTCTCGGTAACAGCGCGTATATCGGCTTGCATCTGCATTGCGACTATCTCCTTATGTTTCTCCTCTTCCTCTGCGATATTCGGATAAAGACATCCATCTCCAAAAAACAAGTCATACTGCCATCACTCTCCCAGAAGACGTTTTGCATCATCCCAAATCCGGTCCAGTTCCTCGCGTGTCGGCGAACCCGGAGCATACTTGGCCTCTTCACACCGTGAGAAAAACGAATGCACCGCCCGCCGGGTCTCGCTGTCGAGACTCTCGGGAAGCTCCGAGGCGGAACGCAGCCGTGAGGCACCGTACAGGTATCGATTCCCCAGGTGCTCGCTCACCGCCTCGTGGAGGCAGGCGTAATATCGAGTCGTATCGCCCTCCATTCGGTATTTCCTGGCCTCTGCAAGTAGATCCTCCTCACGACTCTCAGCGGACCCCGATTCGGCTTCCGCCTCGTCTCCCGCCCGCTTCTTCTTGCGTCTCTTGACCAAAATCAGTGCAAAAACCGCAATAACGACAACGAGCGCCGAAACGATAGGTATCGCAAAGTTCGGCGACCGTCTGGGCGGTTCGATATGCATATCGACAGGAACCGTCGACAGCCGTCCCAGTTCCTCCTCGCCGGAACCGTAAATGACTTCTGTACCACCAACCCGGGCCGGACCTTCATCGAGCGGAACCAAACGAAAGGAATAGACTTCCTCCATTTGCCGAATCTCTCCGTCGGGCCGACTCGCACTGCGGGTGGAGGTGGAAAGAACGTCGAGATTTTCAAAACTAGGCGCTTCAGCCAAGCGAGTGGATATTGTCTCCCCCGCACCGGACCAGCGAACAGTGATTTCAAATACAAATGGTTCGCCTACTCGAAGCGTCTCGCCGGACGGATACTTCGCTGTGACCTCGATTTCCCGCTCGGCTTCACTCTCCTGCCGCATCGCGGGACTGGCAGTCTCCGTGGGACTCTGCGCTGATGCGAAATCGGAGACCAGAAACAGAAACGAGAAACATATTATTCTGCATAAATGAGAGCACCAATTCTCGCCGCTCTTCATGGGTACCACCTGCCAAGCTATGTCAAAACCCCCTTCTCTTTCCATCCCTAGGACTGATGGCGTCGCAAAAAGTCGACGGGATGCGGGAAGTGAGGTGTCAACCCCCTCTGAATCTC
>CAZTDD010000144.1:0-16428 GCA_964612675.1 uncultured bacterium | reverse complement strand
CGCTGGGTGCCACCCCCAACTCCGCTTGGGGGTGGTTGTCGCTCAGAGCACAGGGCGACAAAGCAGCAAAAGGCCCTTTGACTTCTTCTTCTCTTTTTTCGTGCTTTCGTGGCTCTTTCGTGCCTTCGTGTTTCATTACCCCCAAACTCAAAGAAGCAAAAGACTCCAGACAATTGCAAGAGTGCCAAAAGCACCGATCACCAACAGCCACAAGAGTATTCTGAACCACGGCACCGATTTGTTTTCGGCGTTTTCGGAGGGAAGATGGTACCTCCTGGCGGGCCTGTTTCCCCGCACCTTCTGCAGATAGTTCCCGAGAGAACGGAAACGGTTTCCCTCAAGAACCGGCGAAGATGGAGTTCTCATAAGATATTCCTTGCCGAACATCCACGATGGTCAGAGAAACGCACAGTCCCGCCAAAAGGTAACCCCCTCTTCCCTACCTGTCTCTCTGCTATCATCTCACGGGCGGTTCCACCCGCGACGGAGGCCGTGGCCACAGGCTCCCCGCCTGCGACCACGCTATCTCCGTCTCCCCTTCCCAGTCTGTTTTGATCGCCGGTTCGCTGAGGCCCACCGCACATCAAAGAACCGATGCCAGCATCAACGACAGAAAACCTCAGCAATTCGCTCCTCGGTCTTACGCGAATCCGGCAATGCGTCCTGGGAGGTACGGCCATACGCGAATGAACCGATCGGGACGCGACTACTCCCGCACGATCAAAACTTGAAACGCGATCGCTCGCTACAAATGCCTCTATCACCCTCTCACGTGCAACCTAACAAGGAGGACTGCTAAATGCTGCAGATACAAACTGTCCTTATTATGCACGTACCAGCCGACTTTGTATGTAGGGAAAAGTCACAAATTGACCGGGAAAATCCCCCAATTTTCATAGGAGAATTCTCCTATGACAAAATGGCACACCTGTTCCCGGCACGGGTCTGTCTTCTTCCCAATCAGGATAGATCGAATGACCTGAAGACGGCAGTTCGAGATAGAGAAAAAGCCTTAAACGGTTTATTTCACGGTAGATATAGCTCACGACAGACGTACGCCATGGGAAAACCGTAGCGTCAGAGTTCACCTCGGACGAATCAAATCCCCCGGGATAAACCCGAGCACTACTGCCGGATATAGTGTGATTGGGAGGCCACAAGGGGTTCGCCTGGAAGGAGATGCGTTGTCCCGATAGACTTGCGATGCCATGAACATGATCTATATGGACCATAACGCCACCACTCCGCTCGACCCTCGCGTGCTGGAGGCCATGATGCCATACCTGCAGGAGGAGTTTGTGAATCCGTCCTGCAGATCCGGTGTGGCAGCGAGCTATGGCATCCAAAAGGCTCGGCTTCAAGTAGCGAAACTGATCGGTGCGAAAGACTCCGAGATTATCTTTACCAGCGGAGGAACAGAATCGGACAACCTGGCTCTTCGCAGTTCGATTTCTGTCATGGGGCGGCACCAAATCGTAACAACAGCGGTTGAACATCCTGCGATTCTGGAGACATGCGCGGATCTGGAACGCTGGGAGGGAGCCACATCGACATTGGTGCCGGTGGATCGGGAGGGCAGAGTCTCCTCGGAAGCAGTTTATCGAGCTCTCACAGCCCGAACCGCAATCGTGAGCGTGATCGCCGCCGGCAACGAGGTCGGCACGATTCAGCCAATTGCCGAAATCGGACGGTTGTTGAAAACGGAGGATGTCCTGTTTCATACCGACGCGGTTCAAGCAGCGGGCCGGTTGCCACTTCGGGTTGACGATCTCGGAGTCGATCTTCTCTCACTGTCTGCTCACAAAATGTATGGCCCCAAAGGGGTTGGCGCACTCTACGTGCGGGAAGGAACTCCGTTCCGGCCGACTCAGACCGGCGGCTCACAGGAACTCTATCGGCGCGCCGGAACCGAAAATGTGGCCGGGATTGTGGGATTTGGGATGGCGGCGGAACTTGCCCATCGGGAAATGGACTCGAGGGCCGCTCATGCGAATACCCTTGCCGAGCGTCTTTGGGACATCCTATCGCAGGAAATCCACGGGCTGCTGCGGAACAGTCCGGAACGCGCCTGCCTCCCCGGCGTCTTGAATGTCTCCATCCCCGGCATACCCGCGCAATCCATGGTGCAGGAGCTGGATCGCGCCGGGATCTGTATTTCCAGCGGCTGCGCATGCTCCGAGGGAATCGCCGGTCCTTCCCATGTAGTACTGGCAATGACACACGATCAAGAGCGGGCGTCAACCTGCATTCGTTTCTCCCTCGGCTCGGAAAACTCATCGGAAGAGATCGACCGAGTCGGCAATATCCTACCGAAGCTGGTCAACCTCTTGCAGAACCCTAGCTGAAAATGGATCGGCCACCATGCAGTGTCGGAAAAAACACCGGAGCGCTTCCTATTGCGTTCCGCTATGATATGCTACTCTTGTTCGAGATTCGCGTCTCGGAACTGGCTTATATTCGAGGGCTTAATTCGGCCCCGAAAGAAGGAGATCCATCATGGTAACTCCCGGACCCTGGGAATTAATGGTCATACTGCTGATTGTAATGGTGGTTTTTGGGGCAAAACGTCTCCCGGAGATCGGTAAAGGAATGGGCAAAGGTATCCGGGAGTTCAAGAGCTCCCTGCGGGAGATTTCCGAGGACGAACAACCCGAGTCGGCAAGTCGAATCGAAGGAAACTCCCAATCGCAGGCAGCAGAAGAACAGAAACAGGAAGAACCCCAGAAGCAGGAATAAACAGCTACGTCACCAGAAAACGAGCGACCGCCTCGGGCCCGTACCCGGGGCGGTTTTTTCTTTGTCCCAGTTACTTCCCCGTAAGCAAATCCGCGCTTATCCTCTGTACGATGGCATAGACAACGCTCCAATCGCTTACGAGCCGCCGACCGTCGGAGACGGCGATGTGAGAACGAAGAGACTGCTGATCCAGAACAAAGGGACCACGAATTCCCTTCTTGTGAGGAGTTCCGCCGCATGCGCGTGATGTTCCTGAATCCCCCTTTCCTGCCGCGCTATTCACGCAGCCAGCGCAGCCCCGGCGTGATTCGCTCCGGAACGCTTTACTATCCCATCTGGCTTGCATATGCCGCAGGGATGACGGAAAACGCCGGTCACGAAACCCAACTTGTGGATTGCCCCGCAAACGGGATGAGCGAAAACGATGTTTTCGCGTTGGCCGACTCATGGCGGCCGGATCTTGTATTCTGCGATACAAGCACACCGAGCAGTGAGACCGATCTCGCTCTCGCCCAGGAAATTCAGCGGCGGTTTCCCGACTCGGGGGTCTTTCCGGTCGGCACACACGTGACCGCTACATACAAAGAGACACTGGATTCGTACCCGGATCTAAAAGGAGTCTGTGTCGGTGAATACGATCTCACCGTTTTAGACATCTGCCGGAAAAAAGAAACAGGGGATTCCATTGCAGGGCTGCCCGGAACAGCGATACGCCAGGATGGACAAATTCGTCTCGGCCCATCGCGACCGCCGCTTGAAGAACTCGACAGGCTTCCATGGGCCGGCCGCGTATATCAAAGACATCTCCGTATAGAAGACTATTTCTACTCAATCGCCAAACATCCCGTGGTGACAATCATCACCGGACGCGGATGTCCCTTCCAATGCATGTTCTGCCTGTATCCGCAGGTCATGCACGGCCACAAATACCGCACGAGAAGCCCTGAATCCGTCACAGGAGAATTCGAGTATATCCAGAAGGACTTACCGCAGGTACGCGAAGTTTTCATTGAAGACGATACATTCACGGTCGACAAACGTCGTGTCCGGTCAATCTGCGAATCCCTCATTCGAAGCGGAAACCGTTTGCCCTGGACTGCAAACGCGAGAGCGGACGTTGATAGAGAAACCCTCGTTCTCATGAAACGTGCAGGCTGCAGGCTCCTTTGCGTCGGATTCGAAAGCGGCGACAAAACCGTACTGACTGGAATGCGGAAAGGTCAGGTTCCCGAGACAATGCGCAAGTTCCGGGACGAGGCTCGAAACGCAGGAATCATGATCCACGGATGTTTCCTTGTCGGGGGGCCGGGCGAAACGCAACAGACAATGCAGGCGTCGCTCGATCTCGCTAAAGAACTCTCCTGCGACACAGCCCAGTTCTTTCCGATCATGGTTTACCCGGGAACCGCCGCGTTTGAGTGGGCGAAACAAAACGGATACCTCAAAAGCACTTCATATAGAGACTGGCTTACGGAAACCGGGCAGCACCGATGCGTAATCGATACTCCCGATCTATCGGCGGAGGAGTTGATGAGGTTCTGCGATGAAGCCCGCCGGAAGTATTACCTGTCCCCAAAATACTGGTTACAGATGACGCGCACACTGGCCCGGCATCCATCCGAAGTAAAGCGCGTATTCATGGCGTTCAAAACATTTGCCAGGTATCTGCTGCCGAATTGAGCCTACTGTGATAGTCTATTGCCGAGCGCCAAACACTTGCGTAGATAGAAAAACACTGAGAAAATAGATTAAGAGTGATATCATAACATTATAAAAGATAGTGCACTAAGAAATGCAAATCATCAACACAGGCCAATGAGAAAGGAGATCGATATGCTCAAGAAATCAGGCCTAGGATTAACAGTAATCGCTTTACTTGCTTCAGCGTCGTGGGGCGCAACCATCACGGTGATGCAGGACGGCAGCGGTGATGCAACCAGCGTTCAGGCGGCTCTCGCAGCAGCCGAGAACGGCGACACAATTGTCATTGGAGACAGTGAGGTATACGAAGAAGACGTCACTGCAGGGGTCGCTGCGGAACTGGTCGCATCATTCACCCTGAAAGCCGCGGAAGGACAAACGCCGGTCATTCGTGCGGTGAACCAGACCGAACGGCTTGGCGCTCTCGGATTCCCCGGGATCGACTTCATGGGGACGTTTCTATTCGGGTGCCAGGGCGTTGTCATCGAGGGAATCACGTTCGAAAACATGACAGTCGAGGCTAATGTGGCCGGTTTGAGCGCTTGTCTTGCTCTGTTTGATTGTAGCGATGTGACTGTCCGCAATTGCACGGTGCGTGCCGCCGGTGGAGAAGGAACAGGATATCCCGCCGACAATCTCGGATTGGTCGTTGGCGGTGTCCAGACCGCTCCTACTGGGGTGGTTATTGAGGACTGCCTCATCGAGGAAGTCAATTACGGAATCGCCGTTGCGAAACTCCAAGGCGGTACACCGACCGACCCTTCCGTTACGATTCGAAACTGTACCATCCAACATTGCGAAGAAACGGGAATCGAAGTCGATAATGGTGCACCCCTCGAGTCCCCCGACCCGTCAACCATTGCTCAAGGAGAGGGCAATCTCCTGGAAAACAACACGATTATTGACGCAAACACGGGGCTTTCGCTCGGTGGCGGATATACCGTGATCCGTAACTGCACGGTACTCGCCAGCCGGGGTGAGGGATTCGATGTAGACCTCGATGGAGACCGCGGTACCCAACCGATCACAGGAATCCTGGAAAACACGGCGTTTATCGGCAGCGGAGGCGACGGCGTGCGAATCGACGAAGGTTTAATCGACCTGAGTAATTGCATCGTCGCCGGTAGTGGAAGCGAAGGGATTCACCTCCGTGAAAGCGGCAACGAAACCGTGGTCACCGCCGATCACTGCGACATCTATCGAAATCTACAACTCGACCCCGAGTCCTTCTACGAAGTCCTTGTCGACGTCGGCGAAGCCGCTCTCATCCAGCTGCGTATCACCAATTCGAACGTCGTCGGCATGGCGGGTCTTTATAACGGTAGTCTAGAAGATCCCGGCTATTTCGATCCCGAGGGACTATTCGCAACATACTGCAACGTTTTCGTCGATGCCGAACGCTACACAAATGTCGTCGTCGAAAATGACCTTGAGTTCGATCCCATGTATGTGAACCCGATACCCGACCCGGATCAGTTCACCCGTGAAGGATTCGAACTCGAATCCGGTTCCCCTGCTATTGGCGCGGGAGAAGACGGAACCTATATTGGCTCCCAGGGACAGGCGGCAGTAGGCGTTGAAGACTGGCCGATTCACTGACCCTTGATCGAATAACGGAAACCGAAGGTCCGGGGATATCCTCCTCGGACCTTTTCTTTGTAAACGTTCTTCGCAAAGCACGGACTGCAGGACTCGATCGAAGACACATATCGACTGTATTGAGACACGACGACAAGTCAGGGATTCTAGACGGCTCATACTCCGTGCTACACTCAATTGTCCATTACAAATGTGCGGGAGCTTTCTCATGGCGCGACACAGATCGAAAATCTTTTCAGAACGTGAACTCGAAATAATGAATGCCCTTTGGGACCTGCGGAAAGCGTCCGTTCGAGAGATTCGTGAGCACCTGGGCGGCGACAAGGCCGGCGCCTACACATCCATTGCCACCATGCTCAAGTTCCTCGAACACAAAGGGGCCGCGAAACATACAATCGCCGGACGAACCTATTTCTTCGAGCCGAGGATCACAAAACAACGGGCAGCCGCCAACGCCTTGAAATACGTGCTTCGGGGATACTTCAGCGGTTCCCCGGAAACATTGGTCAAAACGCTCGTCGGCCGCGAACGCCTCTCGCGAAATCAGTTGCAGGAGATCATGTCAATCATTAAAGAGGCCGAATCGAACTCATCTGACTAACGACTTGCCATGCGTGGAACCGGACTGACACTCAAAACCGTAAGAGAGACGTTGGAACGCCTGATTCCTCCAGCTTGGGCGGCATCCGGTGAAGTGACCGGTTTGCAAATAGGCGACCCGAATCAGTCCGTTATTCGCGTTCGTCCCGTGGTCTCGGTAACACACAAGGTTCTTCAGAAAGCACTGCGCCTGGATACAGACCTCCTAATCGCCTATCGCGCAATCTCAAACAAACTGGAAGCGGGTTCGGCGGAGACTCGCTTGCTCCAATCTCTACTGCGAACCGACATAGCCGTGTACGCCACCGGTTCGAGTATCGATCCCCATCCGCACGGCCCTTCTCACGTTCTCGCGAAATGGCTCGGACTGAAAGATATTCGGCCCGCGCTTCCAAGGCGTCAGGCAGACCTGGCCAAAATCGTAACCTTTGTGCCTCGGACTCACACCGATGTCGTTCGATCCGCACTCGCGGATGCAGGCGCGGGAAGAATAGGAGAGTACGACCTCTGCTCCTATCGGTTGGAGGGAGAAGGGAGTTTCCGAGGTTCGGAACGGACAAGTCCATTTGTCGGCGTAGCGGGGCGGCTTGAGTTTGAGGAGGAAGATCGGCTCGAGATGGTTCTGCCTTTGGCCTCTGTGCCGGCGGCCGTGAAATCCCTGTGGAAGGCGCACCCGTATGAGGAGCCGGCCTACGATGTTTTCCGCTTACACGACCTTCACGATCCCACGCAGACACTATGGATCGGAGAAATGGAATCGCCGGTATCATGGGCCGACTTCGGAGACAAAGTCTCTAAGATATTCCATCATGGGTTCTTGTACGAAGGCGCACATCCAGGCAGAAACAAACGTTTCCGCAGCATCGCCTGCACAGCAACGGATGCGAGCTCCTTGATCCCCTGGTGCCTGGACGAGAAAGCGGACGCGTTGGTCTGTCTCGGCCTCGACTCCCATGCCGCATGGCTGGCGGTTGAATACAAACTCCCGTGCATCATGCTGAGCAGGCATGTTCTCGACGGTCTGTTTCTGCAATCGATACAGACAATTCTACAAACTTGTGAAGAGCTGAAAATCGGCTAGTACTCCGCTTACACGCGGCAATCATAGCATGCGTAAAAGAGAAAAAGGCATCAAATTCGTTTGCGATCTCTGCGGTGGGCTTCTCGAAGAAGGCCGTCCGCGATTCATTATACGGGGTGAATTGTTCTGCGCCTTCGATGGACTGGAAATCGAAGACGATATGGATCGCTCTTCCGAAAGCATCCGCGAAGAAATGAAACGTCTTATTCAGAAGCTGGAGAAACGTTCCGAGGAAGAAGTCCGCGACGAAGTCCATTTCCCGTTCAAAGCGGATCTTTGCCGGTCCTGCCGGGACAAATTCTATGTGCTTCTGAAACCCGCTTTCGATACCGATAAACGCGGCTAGCGATCCAGCCCGAGTTTATTCTTGAAATACTCCATTGTCGTTCGCAGCCCTTCCTCGATGGATACCCTAGGCTCCCATGCCAGAACCCGTTTCGCCTTTTCAATATCGGGCTGGCGGACTTTGGGATCATCCACAGGAAGTTCCTTATGGATAACCTCCGAGCCGCTGCCGGTCAGCTTCTTGACCAGCTCGGCAAGCTGAATCACGGTCAGTTCAGCGGGATTTCCAATATTCGTTGGCTCCACTTCGTCCGATTCCAGAAGACGAATAATTCCCTCCACTTCGTCCGAAACAAAACAAAACGAGCGGGTCTGCTTCCCGTCGCCAAATACAGTCAGCGGCTCGCCGCGCAGCGCTTGTGTCAGGAACGTCGAAACAACACGGCCGTCCTTGATGCGCATCCGTGGACCGTAGGTATTGAAAATCCGCACAATCCTGGTCTCTACGCCGTGATACCGATGATAGGCCATCGTCATCGCCTCGGCGAATCGCTTGGCTTCGTCATAAACCCCGCGCGGGCCGATAGGGTTTACATTTCCCCAGTACGATTCCGGCTGCGGATGAACAAGAGGATCTCCGTAACACTCCGAGGTGGATGCCAGCAGGAAGCGGGCCTGCTTTTCTTTCGCTAGTCCAAGCGCCTTATGGGTGCCTAACGATCCGACTTTGAGAGTTTGAATCGGAAGATTCAAATAGTCGATCGGGCTGGCAGGCGAAGCAAAGTGCAGAATGTTGTCCAGCGGCCCGGGAACATGGATGAAATTCGTAACATCCTGGTGAACGAACGTGAATTCCTTTCGACCGACCAGATGCTCGATATTCTCAAGAGCCCCGGTAATCAGGTTGTCCATCGCAATGACTTCGTGACCGCGCTCCAGCAGCGCATCGGCCAAGTGAGAGCCCAGAAAGCCCGCCCCTCCTGTAATCAGTGTCCTCGGCATTTCTTCCTCCAAACCGTTTGTTTATCAGATAAGGTAGTTCTATGAGAGTAAATCCAGCCGCTCGCCTCATAGACGATTCTCCTTCAAACAGGATCGCTCGTCTATTCTAGCGCACGATTCACCGCACACGCTACGGAATGGCGGGGCAGTGGAAAGCCAGACGTGGCCTTGCTAAGGTTAGCCGACCTATTCCAATATCGGATTCTTGCTTCTGGGACAGTCAACAACTGAACTCTACAACTGAATTATTGAGAACAACGATGACTCTATTCTCTAGATTTGCCGGCATATCGCTTCTGTTTGCTTCAATGGTTTTCCTTTGCATTGAAAACAGCCTCGCCCAACAACGCATTGAAGACTATTCCGCCCGTCCGTTGGGCTATGTAACCGAAGTATCGGAAGGTCCCGTGATCGACGGAGATCTGTCCGATTCGGTGTATACCCAGGCACAGCCGCTCAAAGGATTCAATTCCAGATTCTTGCGGCGGCCGCCGTCTCAACAAACACAGGCGAGACTGGTATGGACCGCCGAGGGAATGTACGCCGGTATCCAATGTATGGAAGACAGCATGGATGAAGTTATTTCCATCGCAACAGAACGCGACGGCGCCGTGCAGGGCGACAACAGCATCACATTGACACTCACACCGGGAGACCGCTTGTCCGACTATTACGAATTCGCGGTCAATACCCTGGGCACGATGAGCGACGAGTATGCGGGGAACAAAGACTGGGACGCTGAATGGAAAGCAGCGGTCGGATCGTTCGATGGAGGCTGGACAGCGGAGTTGTTCATCCCCTGGTCGGCGCTGGACCGCTCACCGTCCGCGGGAGACGCCTGGGGACTCGGCATCGCCAGGGTCGAAGGCCCCCATGCGGAATACAGCAATTGGGCGATTGTCAACGGCGATTACGAACAGCGAACCGATCACGGACAGGTCGTTTTCACAAACCGGAACCGCCTCTCGGGCCTGGATATCGAATGTCCCGAACAATTGCTCATGGGACATAATCGCATCTCCGGTGGTCTACTTCGTGGAGGATCGCAGGGCGGCACATACACGGTACGTTTCCAACGCTGGGAACACTCGGATGACGCGCCGCCAAGAGAGGTCGATCTGGTCGAAAACGAAGTCTCCGCAGAAGCGCCGTCTTTCGTGTTCGAGACGACCATCGATAAACCGGGAACGTACCTTTTGAGTTTTAGTCTCAGCGACGGACCGAATACCGTCTATCGGTCCACATTCGGCTATCGTGTTCACCCCGTTGAAGGCGAACGGTTTGCTCTCGAACCGAAACAACCTACCTACACATGGGAGGACGAGGCCCGTTTTTACCTGTCGGTCAATCCCTCAGTCGGCACGCTGGACCAAATGCAGGTTCTGACTGAAGTATTCACAACGACCGGACGTATCGTCCAGAAACAGGAAGACCCTCTTGTCGCTCCCCATCAGGTAATTCGATTGCCGCTCGCAAACCTGATAGACGGAACCTACTACGCCGACCTATCCCTCCTTGGCCCGCGCGGCCTGATCACATCATGGACCATTACATTCGATAAACAAACCTCCGATCCCCCTCCCGCCGTATCCACACTTCCCAACGGCACGATCCTCATTGGCGATACTCCGTTCTTGCCCTTGGGAATGTTCGAGGTACCGGACATCGCAGAGATCTCCGAAGCCGGATTCAATGTCGTACTCGGGCGCGAAGCGCCGGATTTCACACGAGAACAGGAGATGACGTTCTACCTCGATCGGTGTCAAGAACTGGGGCTGCGTGCCGTACTCACTGTAGGATCGTATGTTTTGCCGGAACTGGAGAGGAGTAAACTCCGAGAGGCGGTCTGTCGCGTCAAGGATCATCCGGCGCTCCTGGGCTACCTTCTGCTCCAACGGCCCAGCGAGTCGGGGATCGAACCCGACTATCTGGATACCGTCCGTACGATTATACGGGATGTCGATCCTTTCCATCCGACTCTGATCACCGAAGAAACGCAAGTGATGTTTCCTGGATACGCCGATGCTTCCGACATTTTCGTCCCGACATGGTTCCCGGTGCCATTTGCTTCGCTGACGGCGACAGGCAACGTGATGAAGCGCGCCTGCGAGGCGAAAAATGAGGACGGGAGCGTCCTGATGTGCCTTCAGGCCTTTGGAAGGGCGGAGGTGGACCGACGTCACCCGACGCTCAAAGAGTCCCGCGTCATGGCCTGGATGGCGCTGATTCACGAGGCTGACGGACTCCTTTGGTGGTCGTGCGAAGAAACCAAACGTTCCGGTCACTGGGGCGATATCAAACAGATCGCAAACGACATCGAGACTCTCCGTCCATTCATCCTCAACGGGAACGCGAGTGAGATCGCAGTATCGAACACTTCGCCCGCTGTATTCATGCGTACCTGGAGACTCGGAGAGGAAACGTTGGTATTGGTGGCAAATGCGGAAGCAAAGGCCGGTGGAATTACCTTGCCCGGGGAGTGGGACAGCGCCAGAAGCGTCCTTGGAGACCGCCCCTCGATTGAACCCGGTCAAAACGGTGCGCCTGCTAGACTTCCACTCGAGCCCTACGGTGTGGAGGCTCTGATTCTCCGTACCGGTCGACCGTAAGCCCTATTTCTTCAGACTACCATGATATCGATGTCAACAACGAAAAAGGAACGGCTGGACAAGATCGTTGTCGAGGAACAAATCGCTCAAAGCCGAGATGAAGCACAGCGCTTGATCCGCCGAGGAGCGATCCTCGTTAACGAGAACCCGATCGATAAGCCCGGCACCCTTGTTGAGCCGAGTTCCGCTGTCCGGTGCCGGTATACATCCCCGCGTTTCGTCAGCCGGGGGGGAGAGAAACTTGAACGGGCTTTGCAGACGTTCGACCTGTCGGTCAAAGGCTGCTGTTGCGTCGATCTGGGAGCATCCACCGGCGGATTTATCGACTGTCTTCTACAGCACGGAGCGAGGAAGGTCTACGGTGTGGACGTCGGATACGGACAGCTCCATGAGCGGTTGCGAACCGACCCGCACGTCGTCATCATGGACAAGACAAACGCCCGGTACGTAACCCCGGATCGGTTCAGCGAACGAGTAGACGTTGTCACGGCAGACCTCTCGTTCATCTCGCTGCGGCTCGTTCTACCGGCGGCGCGGCGGATACTATCATCGGGCGGTTTTGCGATTGTACTTGTGAAACCGCAGTTCGAAATCGGCAAAGGACGCGTCGGTAAAGGCGGAGTTGTCCGAAAAAAAGAAGATCATATCGAGGTTCTGGAAGATTTCGGCAAATGGGTCAGTGAGAATTGGACTCTCAAGGGACTGACACCGTCCCCGATTCAAGGCAAGGATGGAAACATCGAGTTTCTGGCCTGGCTGAAACCGGGAGCGGGCGAGTCCTGCTTGGATGTCGGACAAATCGTAGAAGAAGCCCATGAATCGGCACTAGGCGGCTGACAAACGTGGTGAAGAAGCGATGAAAATATCGAAAGTCGGGATCGTTATTCACTCGGAAAAACCCCGAGTGATGGAGATTCAACAGAGAACACAGGAGCTGTTCCATAAAGCCGGTATCGGGACAATCGTCTTGGAGAGTCTTCATCGGAGCGGACGCATCGAAATCGACGAGGAACGGCGCTCCGCTTACAAGCGGTGCGATGCGTTGGTTATCCTCGGTGGCGACGGAACGATCCTCGGGGTCGCCCGAGAAACGGCCGGCCTGTCGATCCCGATTCTGGGAATCAACCTGGGACACTTCGGGTTCCTGGCGGAGAGTACCGTAGATGAGCTGGACGAAGCCGTCGACTGCCTGATTCGCGGAGACTGTCAGATTATCGAACGGTACATGGTGAATGCGCGGGTGACAAACGAGTCCGGCAAGCAGGTGTTTCAGTTGCTGGCACTCAACGAGGCGTTGGTTTCCCGTGCGAGACCGGGACGTCTTCTCGAGTTGTCTCTCGCCTGGGCGGCGAATCCTGTGCTGACATATCGGGCGGACGGGCTGATCGTTGCGACACCCACGGGTTCCACGGGACATTCACTTTCAGCGGGCGGCCCGATTCTAGAACCGCACCTCCCTGCCCTCGTGGTAACACCCGTTTGTCCGCATTCCCTGTTCAATCGCCCACTTGTCTTCGGCGGAGAGACGGATATCGAACTTCGGTTCTCAGAACCGGCATGTGAGCTCAACCTTACACTGGATGGTCAGGTCCAGTTTCGTTTTTCATCGTCAGGCCTCGTTCATTTGGGCCGTTCGAACAAAACGGTGTCCACAATCTGTTTCCGCGACCGTTCCTTCGCCGAGATTCTCCGCTACAAATTCAACATCGGAGAGACTGCATGAGTATAGAAGAACGGACAGCAGGAACGGTCCTGGATTTGCTCCAACAATTGAATCCCAAACAACAGGAAGCGGTAACCCATGTCGAAGGCCCCTTGCTCGTTCTGGCGGGTGCGGGAAGTGGAAAGACCCGCGTGATCACATATCGGGTCGCCTATTTGATCAATGCGTGCGGCGTCTCGCCGTGGAACATCCTTGCGGTAACCTTTACCAACAAAGCCGCCGGCGAGATGCGCGAACGAATCCATCAGCTCGTGTCGGAAAAAGCGGAAGGAGTTTGGGTATCGACGTTCCACTCGCTCTGCGCACGACTCATCCGGCAACACGTCGACAAACTCGACCTGCAGCAGGGATTCACCATCTATGACCGCAGCGATCAAATGACCGTGGTCCGCAAAGCGATGGAGGAATCGACTTATCAAGACAGCCGGAGCCTGAAACCGGCCACGTTTCTCAATGCCATTTCCAAAGCGAAGAGCTCCCTTCTTTCACCGATAGATGTGCTCGAACAGGCGAAAGACGACTTCCAGGAGCTGTCCGCCGCCGTATATGGCGAGTATGAAAAAATCCTCCGACACCATAACGCGCTCGATTTCGACGATCTCTTGGTTTATGGCGTCCGATTACTCTCAGAACATGAGGACGTGAGAGAACGCTATCAAAAACGTTTCCATCATGTCCTAGTGGACGAATACCAAGACACCAACCATCCGCAGTATCTGCTCGCTCATATTCTGTCGAAAAAGCACGGGAACCTGTGCGTCGTTGGGGACGACGACCAGTCGATCTATCGCTGGCGGGGAGCGCAATTATCAAACATACTTGAGTTCGAACGCGATCACAGGAAGGTCAAGGTAATCCGACTCGAACAGAATTATCGGTCCACCAAAACCATCCTTGCCGCCGCCAATGCCGTCGTGTCCCAAAACCGTGGCAGACGCAAGAAGAAGCTCTGGACCGATCTGGATGATGGGGAATCGATCGGTGTGGCCTGCCTGCCCGATGAGACCTCGGAAGCGCGCTGGATCGCACGACAAATGCTCGAGCTGCGCGAATCTCACAATTTCCGTTGGTCGGATATGGCGGTCTTCTACCGCATCAACGCACTCTCCCGCTCCATCGAAGAGGAACTGCTCAAAGAGGGTATCGCTTACACGGTCGTCGGTGGAACCAGCTTTTACGACAGAAAAGAGATCAAAGACGTTCTGGCCTACCTGCGTCTGCTGCTGAACCCCTATGACGGGGCTGCGTTCGCGCGAATCGCTAATGAACCGCGCCGCAAACTGGGGCTGAAGAGCGTTGAGCAAATTCTCCTGTTCGCCGGGTACCATAACACTTCGGTATTGAGAAGTTGTGCGAGAGCGGACGAGAACGACAACCTCTCCAGCGTAGCCAAAAGCAGCGCCAAAAACTTCGCTCGTATGTACACGCAGTGGCACAAGGCGATGAAGGAGTCAGACCTTAAGAGTCTCATAAATAAGGTTCTACGCGATTCAGGCTATGAGAATATGTTAACGAACGATCCCGATCCTACCGCCAAGACCCGATGGGAGAATGTCGGCGAACTGGTCTCGGGCGTTGTGGCGTTTGAGGAAGAGAGACGTCTCCTTGGCGTCGAGTTTGCGCAGACGGATGAGGCGCTGCGGGCGTTCATGGAAAATGTCGCTCTTGTGTCGGATGTGGATGAATGGAAAGACAAAGAAGACCGAGTGACGCTGATGACCTTACACAGCGCAAAGGGCTTGGAGTTCCCCGTGGTTTTTCTGGTCGCAATGGAACAGGGGATCCTGCCCCATCAACGGTCGATGAATAGCAAAGATGAGATGGAGGAAGAGCGGCGTCTCTGTTATGTAGGAATGACTCGTGCGAAAGAACGCGTCTTTCTTACACGTTCCTACTCGCGCCGTCTGTTCGGAAGATCGGTTCGAAATCCAACCTCCGTGTTTCTCCGTGAAATCCCCGACGCACATATGAAGACCCTCTCGTCGGCAACCGGCCCGAGCCAGACGCTGTTCGACCTTGGGCGTACAGGAAAGAGCACGAATACTGTTCGGGACCTTCCAACGCCTAGGATCTCAAAAGCTGAGTTTGAGGCCGGAGATACCGTACTCCACCGCACGTTCGGGCTCGGCGTTGTGCTCGAAGTAGTAGGCAACGGACCGAGCGCCCGAATCACTGTCGATTTCCAGAATTTCGGGAAACGAACGCTCATACAAGGGTATGCAAAACTCAAGAAAGTCTAATTCGCTTACGTTATGAAAATACATGACAGACGATGCATCCCGAGATACAATGCATCATATGTGAACGATTCGTTTCAGAATTTTGCATTAAATTGTCTTTCCAGCTTGCTTTTGTGTAAGAATTTCGTTAGAATAAGTAGTGAGAAGAAGTCAAAACATCCCGGCCAAAGGGTCGATAAAAGAGGACACAGATGCAAGGAAAAGCCGAGGGGTGAGGCGGCCCGTTAACGCATGCCGCCTCAAGTATCTAGACCACAAATGTGGCAAAGGAGGCCGGCCATGCTGGACAATCTTTTCTCCTCGTCGCGAAACTGGTCCATTCCGGAACCCGTTCTCTATGTGGGTCTCGGATTGATTGGCATTACCCTTCTGACCCACGGCGCCATTCTTCTGGCCCGGTACCTCGAGAAACGAGAACGCCAGGGTAATCGTTACGAACAACTCCTGCGCAAATACGGTATCTCTCGTGCGGAACGCACCTGTCTGGATCAGGGCTGCGCGGCACTCGGTATCAAAGAGAAGCATCGTGTGCTGACCGAACCGAAATTGTTCGCGCGCATCCGCGACTGGGGCGAGAAGCGATATTCTCGCCGTATCTTGATCAAGCGTATTGAGGTCAAGATGACGGAACCTCCAAAGCAGACCCATCCGCCCAAGAAGCGCAAGCGGTCCATCAAGACAGTCTCCCACGCGGTTTGAGTTTTTTTTGGTTCCGCTCCAGTAGCTGGTGCGTTGTCCCTTAAGCGTTAACTTAACGCTATTATGAGGTCCTTGTCGCGCAGTTTCCTCCCCCAAGTTTGATGCAATCGCAAAAAGTCGGGAGAGATCTTCTCCCTCTCCCTCTGGGAGAGG
>CAZTDD010000143.1:9379-16897 GCA_964612675.1 uncultured bacterium | reverse complement strand
TTCGGGGGAGGAAAAAGAAACGAGCGTGTCTGCAGCGTTTTCTCCCCCAAGAGGGCCACGCTTGCGTGGCCAAAGGAAGGGGAGATTCAGAGGGGGTTGACACCTCACTTCCCGCATCCCGACGACTTTTTGCGACGGCATCATTCTTTCCGGGGTCGCAAAAAGTCAGGAATACGAATCTCAACCCCCTCCTAACCTCCCCCGATCTTCGGGGGAGGAAAAAGAAATGAGCGTGTCTGCAGCGTTTTCTCCCCCAAGAGGGCCACGCTTGCGTGGCCAAAGGAAGGGGAGATTCACGGATTGGTTATCTTTCCCGACCTCTAGAGCGACGCGTTCTTTCGCATAGTTTCCGTGTCTTGGGACGGCCTCAGAAGCTTCGCCTCCTTTGCGAAATGGACTGAGGAAAGTAGAGATCTCAAAAATGTCTATACCGTTTTCGGTACTTCGAACGGCTTCCGGTATTTGCGGCTGAGAAGCTGGTTTGCCGCGGCATCTCCGAAAAAGCGTTGCCGTTTCGGGTCGAAATGGAGTTCGCGTCCGAGTCTGTACGCGATATTGCCGAGATGACACAGGGCGCACGATAGCGCTGTTTCTTTAATCTCGGCACGCAGCAGACTGCTGTCATTCGCTCGGATAGCGTCGATGAAGTTTTTGTAGTGATCGATCTGCTCCAGTCGGCCTCTGTCCGGCTCGGGTTCGGTGTTGCGTCCCATGTAGATCTCATACCGGTTGTCTTTCAACGTCATATACCCTTCTGAACCGTAGAACATTCCTCCCCAGCGAATCCCTTTCGCTTCGGCATTTGAGTAAAGTCCCCGTGTTTCGCACGTGAGGATTGTTCCGTCTTCGTACTCGAACGTCGTCGCTTGTGTGTTGGGCGTTTCCGCCTGGTCCTCATAGCCGAAGCGGCCACCGACGGAGTAGACCTTTGATGGAAGTTCTTTGTTGAGGCCCCAGCGGATGACGTCCAGTGCGTGGCTGCCGTTGTTGCCGATTTCGCCGTTTCCGAAGTCCCAGAACCAGTGCCAGTTGTAGTGGGCGAGGTTCCCGTGATAGGCCTGCTGTGGGGCCGGTCCCAGCCAGAGATCCCAGTGAAGCCAGTCGGGCGGTTGTTCCATCGGTTTGAATCCGACGGAGTCGCGTTTCCCGAAGATGAGCGCGCGGGCCATGTAGATGTCGCCGATGACGCCATCGTGAAGCAGTTGTGCGGCCTTTCGGAAGAGACCGTCCGAGCGCCGTTGGGTGCCGCCTTGTACGATACGGTTGTATTTCCGGGCCGCCTCGGTCAGTTTTTGTCCTTCAACGATGTTGTGGGAGACCGGTTTCTCGACGTATGCATGTTTTCCGGCCTGGCAGGCCCAGATTGCCGCCGGGGTATGCCAGTGGTTGCAGCAGGTGAGGACGACCGCGTCGATATTATCGTCCTCCATGATCTTTCTCAGGTCGGGTTCGTATTTCGGTTTCTTTCCCGCTGCCTTTTGGTGTTCTTCGCCCCACCGCTCCATACGGCGTTCGTCCGGGTCGCAGATGGTGCGCACTTCGGCACCGTCCAACTTCGCCCAATGAAGCATCAGTTCACCGCCACGGCCGCCCATGCCGATTTGAGCGATTCCAACTTTCTCATTGGCTCCCGCCCACGATTTCGAGTTTCCGATTAGTGACGTTCCTGCCGCCGCTATGCCCGAGTGTTTGATGAAATCACGTCGAATCATGTTGTTGCCTCCTGGAATGACAAACTCCCTCGGTGGTTTGCGCTGCTTGCAAGCCTACTTGCCGACTTCGCGTAGATGATGTCGCTATTGCCTTCCACTGTAAAGAAGAAACCAGAGTGCGAGGCTCGACGGGTCTACTGAACATTTGTATAATCGACCCGAAAGGAGCAAGCTGTGTCGTAATAGGCAAAGTGTACGAACAAGCGCTTCGTCCCCAAGATTGACGAGGTCGCAAAAAGTGCGGGATACGGATTTCAACCCCCTCCTCTACGGCTCTCATGTTTGCCTTCGGCAAGCCATGAGATTCCTCCCCCGATCTTCGGGGGAGGAAAAAGAAACGAGCGTGTCTGCAGCGGTTTCTCCCCCAAGCGGGCCACGCGAGCGTGTCCCTCTTGGGGAGGGAAACAGAAGGGAGTTGTGACACAGCCTCCATATTCTGATGTACATCCCGCTTCATGTCCATAGTTATTACTCCTTCCTGCGCAGTCCGTCGTCGGTGGAGGAACTTGTTGGGGCCGCGTCGCGCTGGGGTATGCCTGCGCTTGCGATTACCGACTATGACGGTCTTTACGCCGCCGTGCCGTTTCAGAAGGCGGCCCGTGCGCAGGGAATCAAACCGATCCTCGGAAGCGAAGTCACGCTTCACGGCGGCAGCCGCATAACGCTGCTCGCGAAGACCGATTCCGGCTATCGAAACCTGAGCCGTTTGATCACACAGTTGATTGACAAACCGAACGGGATTCATATCGAAGATGTGGACGGTCATCGAAATGGCCTTGTGTGCCTGTCCGGCTGCCGTTGGGGACCGGTGAGCCGTGAGATTCTCGATCGGCGTCCGCAGTCAGCTGAAAGAGCAGCGCGAGCGCTTCACGACATATTTGGCGATGATTTCTTCCTGGAGATGCAGTGGGGACCGGACGATTGCGATCGCTGGTTGCCGGCGGAGATTGCCGCGCTGGGGACGCGGCTTGGGGTTCCCTGCGTTGCCGTTCCGAACAGTCACTACATTCATCCCGACGACGAGGTTCTTTATCGCGTTCTCGTTTCGATTCATACGGGAACCGCGCTGGCGTTCCGGCACGTGGAGAAGGAGACTCGTCTTCCCCTGCATCTACCGGAACCGCCCGAGATGACGAAACGGTTCTGCGATTATCCGGAGGCTCTGGAGAATACATTTCGCGTTGCGGAACGATGTGAACTGAACTTGACTCTTGGGCGCGCGATCTTTCCGAATTTCAGATTGCCCGAGGGGGAAACGGCGGCATCGTGCTTGCGGAAGCTGTGCCACGAGGGGGCCGTGCGGCGGTACGGGCCGCTTTCGGAACAAGTCCGGGGCCGCTTGGAACACGAACTTGCGATCATCGAGCACGCCGGGTACTGCGAGTATTTTCTGATGACGTGGGATATCTGTCGTGAGGCGCAAACACGGGGTATCTGGGCGGTGGCGCGGGGCAGCGCCGCAGATAGTCTTGTGTGTTACGTCTTGGGAATCAGTCACGTGTGCCCGATTGAATTCGACCTGTACTTTGAGCGATTTCTGAATCCGGAGCGAATGATTCACAGCGGTCTTGCGGATATCGACCTGGACGTACCGTGGGACCGCCGCGACGAACTGGTGGAGTATGTTTATGAGCGATACGGTTTTGAGCACTGTGCGACGTTATCATCGATGGTGTGTATGCATGCGCGCGCGGCGGTGGCGGAGGTCGGCAAGGTGCTCGGGCTTTCCGAGAAGGAGGTTCGAGCATTTACCAAGCGCCTTCCGCGAACCTCGGCGGCTCGATTGGAGAAGACTGCGAGACTGCTTCCGGAATGCCGACACCTGCCGCTGGATGAGGAGCCCTACCGTAGTGTGCTCTCCATCGCGAGCCGTCTTGAGGGGATTCCACGCCATGTCGGGATGCACCCGTGCGGTCTTGTCGTGAGCCGCGAGCCGCTGACCGACGTTGTGCCGCTTCAGAAGAGCGCCAAAGGCCCGGTAGTGACACAGTACGACATGGAGCCCGCCGAAGAACTGGGACTTGTGAAACTGGACCTGCTGGGACAGGCCGGTCTGACTGTGATCACGGATACGATTGAGACGATTGCCCAGCGGCATGGTGTGATGCTCAATCCTTATGACCTGCCGCCGGAAGATGAGCAAACGTGGAATTTGATCTCAAGCGGGCAGGCGCGCGGTTGTTTCCAGATCGAATCCCCGGCGATGTGCAATCTGCTCAAGATGCTCAAGTGTCGGGACATGGAATGCCTGGTCGCGGCTCTTTCGATTATCCGGCCCGGTGCGGCGAATCAGGGCAAGATGCTCCAGTTTGCCCGTCGCTATCAGGGGATGGAGCCGATCACCTACCCGCATCCGTCACTCCAGGGCGCTCTTGAACGAACGTACGGGATTATGGTGTACGAAGAGCATCTCCTGATGATTGCCCACGACTTCGCCGGAATGAACCTGGGACGTGCCGATCTGCTTCGAAGGGCGCTGGTCAAGTGGAACACTGCGCACACTGTCGAGGAATTCGAGCAGGAGTTTCGACAAGGAGCACGAGAGAACGGACACTCGGAGAAAGACATCGATACGATCTGGCGTTTTGTAAAGGATTTCTCCGGCTATGCGTTCAACAAAGCGCATTCCGCATCGTACGCGATCCTCTCGTATCAGGCGGCGTATCTGAAAGCGCATTATCCAGCGGAGTTTCTCGCGGCGGTACTGTCGAGCGGGCGGGGTTTTTACTCGCGTTTCGTGTACACGCTGGAGGCGCGACGGCTTGGGATCGACATACGCGGGCCGGATTTCAACGCCTCGGAAGCGGAGAGATACGGTGCGGAAGACGATGGAATCCGGGTTCCTCTCGGGCAGGTGAAGCACGTTCCTTGCGGCACAGCCGTTGCCATTGTCGAGGAACGGCGTCGGAACGGGCCGTTTTCGTCGTTGCGGGATTTGATGTGTCGTGTTCGCATTGAACGGACGGTTCTGCGGGACTTGATTCGTTGCGGGGCGGGGGACTGTTGGGATTCGAACCGACCGGCGCTGTTGTGGGAGATGGAGGGGATTTTAAAGCAGAAAGATTCGTCAACTGTCTCTGAATCTCCGCTCACCCTAACCCGGCGGGAGAGGGAAACTTCTGCAGCCGGCGGGCGACTTCTTGCCGGATCGTCAGTCTTGGGGCAGAAGAGAAATGGCGCATGTTCATTCACGGGATCATCCGAACGTGGTCTTGGGCGGAGTTCCCTCCCAAAGACTGACAGCCCGGCAAAAGGTCGGTGGAATGGCCCCAAGAGACCTCAACCCCCTCCTAACCTCCCCCGATCTTCGGGGGAGGGAAAAGAAAGAGGGCGAATCAAGCCGAATCTGTGTTCGTTCTCAGTTGTCTCCCCCAAGACTGGGGGAGATTCAGAGGGGGTTGAAGACCTGCCTTCATGTGCCTCGCTCACTTTGTGCCGCCTTGTCAGGAATAGGGAGGATTCATGTACGGTTGATCTCGAAGGACCACTTCCTGCCGATTCGTCCTCGCAGATGATGCTGTTTGATTCGGAGCCTGAGGCACCGCCGCCTGCGTTGCCTTCCTTTGCGGAATACGACCTTCAGCACAAGATGCGGATTGAGATGGAGCTGCTTGGGTTCCCTGTTTCCGCACACCCGCTTGAGATCTACAACGGCAGGATCGATTGGCGGAGATATGTCAACGTAAGCGATTTCCCTCAATATGCAGGGAAGAGCGCGACGATTTGCGGGATCATTGTTGAGGTACGTCGAACGAAGACCGAGAAAGGCGAGTATATGAAATTTGTCTCCGTCGCGGATCGGACGGGGATTGCGGAGACGATTTTGTTTCCTCGCGTTTACGCGCGGTTTGGCCATCTGACAACAGAGAACGGTCCGCTCGAGTTCTCGGGTAATGTTGAAGCGTTCGAGAACCGGAACGGTTGTGTGTTGAATGTGCAATCCGTCCGTCAGGTTTCGGTTGAAGTTCAATCAAGCTGCCGTCAGCTTACAGCCCTGCCGTGATTTTTCGTAACTTCAGATTGTCGACCACCACTTCGGACGTTACGCCGGGGCCGCCGTTCTGAATTACGCTGAGGAGCGGGAACGCGGGATTCTCGGAGACGAATCCTCCACCGATCGAGATCGTTTTCGCCGATTCGGTTGCCGGCGGTAGGCCGGCGTTGCTGACAAACACGCCGACATTACCGTTGCCGTTGGTCATGACGAGTGCGGTGACACCGCCACTGCCGGTGAGCAATCGCGCGTCCACGGAGGCCGACAGAATATGCGGGAATCCGCCTTGCAGACTACCGGCGAAAACCCCGATATTGGCCGCGTTATCGGTCTCAGCCAACGACAGGATGATGCTCTTGCCGCCGCTGATCTCCCGCAACGCTTCGACTGTGCCGGTATCCTGATTCACGTTTTGCATCAAACCGGCGGTGCCTTCGTCGAATGAGCCGTCGACGTCCATTGTGACATCTTGGAATTGAAGGTCCGATACACGCGACACAACAAGGTTGTCGAAATATACCTTCGTTGCATTCGCGGCCCCATCAGGCAGAACCACTTGCAAGCCGGGTTGGAGGCTGTTCGCCGGGGGATCGTAAAGAAGCACGAGCTTCGCCCACTTTCCTACCGGCACATCGGAGTTGCCCGCGTTGGTGTACCCGAGTTGACCGTCGATGGGCGAGTTGAGAGCTGCGAGAGCGACCGAACAGCCCGGGTTCTCGGCATATGCTTGGACTTCCAGCAGAACAGCACCTTCGCCGACGGGGAGGGAAGAGGTGGAAATCGCCAACGTTCCTTCGCCGGGATTTGCGTCGAAAATCAGGCCGCGTCCGTCGGTGTCTTGGCCGGACGGTACGGTACCGAGTTGAATCGAAGCGGGATCAAAGCCCTGAGCAGGGGCGTGCACCATACCCACCTCTTCAATGGATGCCTGGTTGAAACCAACGCTGACAAGAACGTTGGCCGGCAGCGGAGTAGGTTCCGGCCCGCCGCCTTCCAGCGGTCGATAGTAGCGGCCTCTGTTGTCCGCATAGGCGACGTTGCCCCACTGATCCACCGCTTGGACAAAGAACTCCAACCCTTCCTCTTTCTGAAGAGTTCCTTCCCAAACGAGAGGATTGCTTGGGGATTGATCAAGATCGAGTTTGTTCCATTCGCCTTCTCCGTCGGTCCACAGCAGAAGGACTCGGTAGAGCGGTTTGCCTTCCAGGTCCGAGGCCTCCACGTTCACCAGGACGCGATCCCCGGAGACAACGGTGGATGGATCGCCGACAACAGGCGGCGTCTCGTCTGTTTCCGTGGCGGTGTAGTAGGTGCTGTAGCGAAGTTCTTGGTAGAGACGTTCCTCGCCGGTGTTGCGGTTGTACTGGCCCGCGACGAAGACGAAGCGCTGCAGGGGCGGGAGACCGCCTTGGGCCTCGATGATGTTCACTGTGAATGGAATCGCCGGGAAGAAACCGTCTTTGGTGAAGTCGCCTTCCGCTGCTCCCGCCGCTCCCCATTGACCGCCTTCGATGACAGGATCAAATGCGTCGATTACACGGTACTTGGCGTACTCAAGCACAGCGCCTTTCGGGAAGAACCCTTCCGTACCGGTCAGATAGCCTGCGCGCGGCTGTACAGGTTCGTTCACATTGGCCTGAGTGATTCCATTGAAGGCGTAGAAGGTGCCTGTTTCGGTCTCGTGCTTTTCGAGGAAGGTTTCTTTGATGATTTCGATGCGCTCGCTTTGGAGGAGGTTGTCGCCAGCCTGTTTGGGTTTGGCGTGAAGGACCCTCACCCTATCCCTCTCCCAGGGGGAGAGGGGACTGTCTA
>CAZTDD010000143.1:0-9279 GCA_964612675.1 uncultured bacterium | reverse complement strand
TTGGCGTGAAGGACCCTCACCCTATCCCTCTCCCAGGGGGAGAGGGGACTGTCTATTGGTAGCGGATCGCTCTTTGTACCGGTCATCTTTGTATCGGCTGTCTTTGTACGGGCCTTCTCTGCATCAGCCGTCTTTGTACCGGTCATCTTTGTATCGGCTGTCTTTGTACGGGCCTTCTCTGCATCAGCCGTCTTTGTATCGGTCATCTTTGTATCGGCTGTCTTTGTACGGGCCTTCTCTGTATCAGCCATCTTTGTAGCGGTCATCTCTGCATCAGCCGTCTTTGTATGGGCCATCTCTGTATGGACCTTCTCTGTATCGGCTTGGAGACGATTGTCGCTGTGACAGAGCCAGACTGAATGACCTTTTTGTTCCGGGGAGTTCTTCTCCCTCTCCTCGTGGGAGAGGGCTGGGGTGAGGGGCGATCGTACATAATCCACCGTCGATTTTTCACGATTCGGCAAGAGTCCACAATCCTCATCGCCGTATCCAAGTGCCAGATGCGGGTCGGCTGCTGCGTTGCTTGATGTCACTTTATACATTGGCAGACCATATAGGTTCATCCCCGAAACGACTTTCTCGTCTTCCCCGACGTTTCTCTTTATTTCATCATCGGAGAGATTGGAATTTTTAATACCGTTGTGCTCATTGATCACGTATTTTCGTTTCGCGGCGCGAAGAGCTTCGCCGACTGTGGCTGTTTCCTTGCCGGACACCAGGGAATGAACGAAGCGGTTCGAAAGGTCCTCGCTGAAGCCGACGCTGGATTTGCTGGCGCCCGAATAGGCGGTGGAGCCGATATACGCGATAGCGCCTTTTTTTGCGAATGTCCCGGCCAAGGCTTTTTTGCCGTCGCTGTAATCGCTGTCTGTGCTCAACCCGGCATGGCTGCCGAGATTCACGATCACAGAGCCGCTGACGTCTTTTACGAACTGCGAAACACGTTCGGAGGTTAATGGGGCGGTGTTGCCTTTGCGGAAGATTTCGGTGTGGTTGCCGTGGAGCCCGAGGACATTGACGGCGTTCTTCTTGTTCAAGGCGTCGGCGATTTCAATCGGGTCTGCGCTGTCTTCCGAGAGACGTTCGACCTCGCCGAGATCCGATTCAAGGATTTGTTTCGATCGGTCGGCACCATTGGAGAGCGAGTCGCTCCCGGCGACGAAGGCGCGGTCGAAGTGGATTTTGCCGTCAAGCGCCAGGTAAGAATCGATGACTGCGCCCATCTCTTCGGGTGTCTCAACAAGTCGTCCGATTTTCAAATCGGGCAAATAGAAGTCGCGCCCGAGGATCGCCACGGATTTGGGCGTCGCATCGGCGTAGTAATCGTCAATTAGAATGTGGTTGGTACTTAATGCCGCGCCAAGCGGATGAGTCGGATCGAGCAGTCGGTCTTCGTAGTTTTTCTCGCCGAATTTGGAGCGTGACAAGTCGGGCAACCGATAGTGCGGCACGATGTCATCGCAACCCACGAGCAACAAATACTCAACGGATTCGTTGCGAATTCGGTCGCGTTGATTGCCTGTGATGGTTTTGATTGCCGTCGAAACCATATTCGCTTTCAACACGTTCTCGTTTCGATCCGCGTCAGTGGCGGATTCCAGTTTCCGTGTGCTCGCGTCCCATTCTTGATATAGATTTCGTAAGGATGGATTGAGGTCCAGATCTACAATTTCTCCCCGCACGGTATCGTGCTGAAGCAGCCGTTCGAGTTTCGCCATGAATGTGCGGACCTTCTCGGCACCATATCGTTTTTCCAATCGTGACCGGGAGATAACGACGAGTGTGAGGTTTCCTTCCGTCTTGGCTGTAGCGGTCGGTGTCGGCGTGGCTATGGGTTTGGGAGTAGGTGTCAATGTCGCCGCGCTCGTCGATGGAGTCAGGAGTATGGTCCGTGGTGCCATTCCCGCTGTGACGACGATGTCTTCCTCATACCTCTTGTATTCATCTTGGGTAATGATGAGGTGGACTGTACCGGCGGGAACGTCAAGGATGACGTTCCCTTTGTCGTCCGTATTGCCGAAGGTCGGTGGGTCTTGCACTAGCACGAGGGCATCGACGACGGGTGCGAATGTATCTTCGTTGAGAATCTTCAGGATAAGGCTGACTGTGTCGGGTTTCGACTCGGTGGGGCTCGGTGTGAGCGTGGGTGTCGGCGTATTTGTGGCCGCCAATGCTTCTGTGGGCGTCGGGGTTGGGGTATGAGTCGGGGTTGATGTCGGTGTGAAGGTAGGCATCTGCAGATCGAGAATTCTGCTTTCGCCCGCAGTAACGGTGATCGTATCCGAGTATTCTTGAATCTGGTTGTAGATGACCCGGATGGGATACTGGCCCGGTGGAATGGCCTCCTCAAATTGGAAAAAGCCGGTCGCGTTGGTCGTCGTATTGTACGATCCGATGAATACGGTCGCGCCGGATAGCACCATGCCACCGCGCGTAATGATGCCCGAGATACGACCGGGTTGCGGAGTAAAAGTCGGTGTCGGTCTCGGCGTATTTGTTGGCGTACTCGTGGCTCGCGTTGTGGGGGTATTGGTCGGGGTGTTTGTTGCTGCCGTTGTCGGTGTGTTCGTGGGCACCTGGCCGGAACAATCATATGGGTCCATGGTGTTTTGCGGCGAGTACCCGAATCCGGAAATCAATTGCGACGGGTCGGAAGGATCGGGAACCGGTTCGCCGATGCGGTTCAGAAGGGTCATCACGTCGTTCCAGTCATCGCAATCGAGGTCATTCCAGCGCACATCGACCATGTCGCCGGTTCCGAGACCGGTATTGGCCACTAAACTGGTTAGATCCGTCAGATTGTTTAGAGAGCATTTCAGAGTTTTCAAAGCCGTGTTGGTAGAGACATTCAGATTTGTCAGCTCGTTTCCGCCGCAGCCGAGAAACTCAAGATTTGTGGCACCGGTGACATCGAGTGTTTTCAGGCTGTTCGCCCAACAGCGAAATTCGAGTAGACTTGTGTTTTGTCCGGAGACTGACACAGTTGTCAGATCATTCTCGTTGGCGTGGGCGGTGACCAGTGCCGCGTTGCTGGAAATATCCAGACTCGTCAAGCGGTTTCCATTGCAATACAAGGTGGTTAATGCCGTACATCCCGACAGGTTCAGACTTGTCAAATGGTTGTCGCTGCAGCTCAAATCCGCCAAAACCGGTTTGTTCCCAAGATTGAGCGTTTTGAGCCAGTTTCCATGGCAGGACAACTGCGCCAAGGCGGTATTACCAGCAACATCCAACGTTTCCAAATCGTTTTCAGAGCAGGTCAACGAATCCAGCACTTGGTTATTTGATACGTCAAGCGTAGTCAGGTTGTTTTCGTTGCAATACAGATCGGACAGTTTCGGGCAGCTTGAAACATTGAGGTCCGTGAGGTTGTTGGTCTCGCAATAGAGAATCGCGAGTTCGGGATTGTTGCTCATGTCCAGGTTCGTGAGGTTGTTCATCCCGCAATAGAGCTCGGTGAGGAATGGGTTGTTCGATAGATCAAGGTTGGTGAGAACGTTGTTCCTGCAATGCAAGTAGGTGAGGGACGGGTTACGGGAGAGGTCCAGTGTCGTCAGGTTGTTGCCGTTGCATGTAAGCGATTCCAAGCGCTCGTTGTTGCTCACATTCAAACTCGTCAGGTTATTGTGTGCGCATATCAGCAACTCCAGCTTGGGGTTGTTGGACAGATTGAGACCCGTTAGGTTGTTCATTCCGCATCGGAGTTCGGTTAATTCCGTGTTATTCGAAAGATCCAGCTGTGTAATCAAGTTCCCTGAGCAGTGAAGCGCACCGATGTTCGTGAAGAACTCGATGCCCTTCATTGAGGTAATGCCGAGTTCGTCGCAGTAGAGCCAGTCTTTCTTTGCGGCAGCTTCCGCTGCAGTGAATGCTCCGCCGGGTCCCACGCCCATGAACTCTTCCACGGCCTGTCGGAAATTCGGATCGGGAAAATTCTCCGGCGTGTTGATGTTTCCCGAGGGAGCGGGCGTAGATCCTTGCGGGAGTGACACACGGAAATTATCAACGTAAACCGGAAGTCCCATATCGAGAGTGGAGTTATTGGTAACAAGTACGATGGACAGCCAACCGTCTGGATCGTTCAAGTTGTTTGCATGCTTGGACATATCCACTTCCCATAGAAGGGTTTTCCATTGATCGACTGCGTATGTAAACATCTTGCCGTCATACTGATCCTGTATGGTATCCCACTCGTTCGTGCCCGATTCGAGAACAATGGAGAGATCCACCCAATCGGTGATGAGTCCGTCATGCCTCACATCGATCAGAATCTCAACCACATCGGACCACTTGTCGAAATCCTGGATCGCGTTCCATGTCTCCACATTCCACAAATAGCCTTCTCCAAGATAGACGACCATGTAATTCGATCCCTCAGAGGGAGTGACCTCGCCTTCGCCCAGCGACGGAGGATCCCCTAAAGAACTCATCCACCCTGTAGGTTCACCAGTCATCGGATCTGCATCGTTGAAGCCATAGACCGTTTGGGTCTTTACTTGGGGAGCCTGTCCTTTTACCGCGTAGATATTATCGATCAGAATTTCGCCGGACATGTCTGTGTACCCCGGACAGATGAACCCGCCAATCTCCTCGATTCCTACAAGCTCGTCGGTGGTGAATCGATCGATGCTCCAAACGAGTTCGACCCACTGCCCCGTGGTCCATGTGGTTTGACTGCCAAGTCTATTGTCACTGAGATCGACAGTGATCTCGTAGCCTTTGTCCGGGTTCGGAATGGAGGAGGGATAGACGTACACGGACATCCGCAACTCGGTCGCACCTCGCAGGTCAACCGGTTCAGTGGGAAACAGCATTGAAGACCAGTTCCACGGGTTTAGCTCATTCAAATATGCCACATACAGCGCGTGATCTCCGTCCACCGGTTCGACGCCGTTCATCGCGGTTCGGTCGACGACTCCCGACGCCAGGATCGAATTACCTTCATAGGACCAATCCCGACCATCTTCAAAGCCGGTGATATCGATCCGTTCCGTCTCTTGCGCCATGACGGGCGATGTTGAACTGACGCACCATACCGAAGCTGTCATGACCAGAGTCAGCAGCGTTCTTTTCATTGTTACTCTCTCTTTCTTTCGTAGCAGATACCGTCTCGACTTGTGGTGGTATGTTGATGTCGAATATCTCATCACATGCCTGAACGACGATACCCTCATTTTACCGAATTTCGTCTACGCGTGACGATAAATCCGTTGCCTTTGCCCATCGTTCTCTGACGGTGTCGCAAAAAGTCGGGAGAGATCTTCTCCCTCTCCCTCTGGGAGAGGCCGGGGTGAGGGGACGTTGCATTATCCGCTGACGACCCTTTGTGTGTGACAGACCCCTGTTATCATCCAAACCCTTCGCCGCTGATTCATTTGCTGTCTCTGGCGAATACATAAGATAATCATAATACGCGAATCCAATGCAATGATCGCCCCTCACCCTAACCCTCTCCCGGGGGGAGAGGGAACTCCCGATGCCAACTTTCGACTTTTTGCAGCGCCGTCATCGTTCTCTAGAGGGTTGCCTACATTACCATAAGCGATTGTTGCCTGTAACCTGAAATGACCGACGGTTCAGGTAACCCCGTCACTGGTCGGGTGGGGGTTGCCTGTGTATTATTTGTCACATTATGCGCGGGGGAAACCGTTGACTGAGTTACGTTTTAATCCACTCGAAGACCGGTACGTAATGGTGGCGGGGCATCGCCAGAAGCGGCCCCAAATGCCGAAGAATACGTGTCCCTTCTGTCCGGGGTCGGGGAAAGTCCCGGAGGAGTACCGTGTGTATGCCTATCCGAACGACTTCCCGGCGCTCTCGATGCCGCCCCGGCAAATGACTCAAGCGGATCACGGATTTTATCGGGTACTTCCGGCACGCGGGCACTGCGAAGTGATTCTATACAGCCCGGACCATCACGGCTCGATTGCACGGCTTCCGGACGATCATCTATTGGATTTGTTTCGTTTGTGGCGTGAGCGATACGAGTATTTCGGCGGTAAAGATGAAGTACGCTATGTGCTTATCTTTGAGAATAAGGGGGAGATTATCGGCGTGACCATGCCGCATCCCCACGGTCAGCTGTACGCGTTTCCGTTTGTCCCGCCCCGGATCGCCGTCGAGCTGAGTCATGCCCGCGAGTTTTTCGAGCGAACGAAGATGAACCTCTTGGACGCGATCCGGGATCAGGAAATTGAAGACGGGACACGTCTTGTTTTCGATCATGACGGATTTGTTGCGTTTGTGCCGTTTTTTGCCGATTTCCCGTATGAGGTCCATCTCCACCCATTCGGCAATGAACGCTCTCTTCTGGACTTTGACGAGGAACGCGGCTTGAGTTTGATGCGTGCGATACGGTTGATGGTGAGAACGTACGATAACCTGCACGGTTTCGAGCTTCCGTTCATGATGTCGCTTCACCAGAAACCGACGGATGGCCGGGAACACACTTCGTTTCGTTTTTATGTGAAGTTCACGCCGCTTCATCGGGCGCCGGACAACATTAAGTACTCCGCGACGTGTGAGACGATTGCCAACGCTCATTGCAATCCATCGTATCCGGAGGAACGGGCCGAAGAGCTCCGTGAGGCGCTAAAACGAGTCGAGAGAGGTGGAGAATAAGGTAATGGGACATAGGAGATTATCAACCCCCTCCTAACCTCCCCCGATCTTCGGGGGAGGAAAAAGACCCATGTGCCCGGTCGATCAGAGGCACGTGTCCCTGGTTCAAGAACATGTGTTCCTGGCTCAAGAACATGTGTTCCTGGCTCAAGAACATGTGTCTTTGAATCAAAACGTGCCTTTCTGGCTCAAGAATATGTGTTCCCAGTTCAAAGACATATGTCCCTATTTGATTGTTCGGTGTTGATTTATTAGAGGCCATGATTCAAGAATTGCTTGAACGATGGAAAAAGGAATTCGGAGCGCCGCGCGGTGCGCTGGTGGCGAGAGCACCCGGCCGGGTCAATCTGATCGGCGAACATACCGATTACAATGACGGATTTGTGCTGCCGTGCGCTATCGAAAAAGCCGTTTGGATTATGGGGCGTAGGCGCGATGACCAGACTGTCCGTCTGATCTCGCTGAACTACGATGACACCTGTGAGAGCACCCTCGACCACCTTACGCCTCGACAGGACCGCCCCTGGTCGGATTACCTGCTGGGTGTCACGAGTGTGTTGTTGAACGAGGGTTTTGAGGTTCAGGGATGGGAAGGAGTAGTCGGTGGGGACGTTCCTCTCGGAGCGGGTCTATCGAGTTCGGCCGCGCTGGAGGTCGCAACGGCCACTCTGTTGCGTGAGCTGTTTCGTCTTGAAATGAACGACCGGCGACTTGCCTTGCTCGCGCAACGAGCGGAAAACGCATACGTCGGAGTCCAGTGTGGGATTATGGATCAGTTCGCGAGTGCTTTCGGGGAGGTAGACCATGTACTGTTCCTCGATTGCCGCACCCAGGAACCGAAGCAAATCTCCGCGCAATTGGGGAACGCGGCGATTGTGATTTGCGATACCAAGGTCGAGCGCGGTCTGGTCGATTCGGAATACAACACACGTCGCAGTCAATGCGAGGAAGGAGTACGAGTTCTCCGGGAACATCGCTCTGAAGAGATTCACGCACTGCGTGACGCGACGATGGACGACCTTGAAGCGTGCCGAGACGTGCTGAGCGATGCTGTGTATCGGCGCTGCAAGCATGTTGTGACCGAGAATCCCCGTGTGCTTGAGACGATAGACGCTCTAAAGACGGGCGATCTCCGACGTATTGGCGAGCTGATGCTGGATTCCCACAAAAGTCTTAGGGATGACTATGAAGTGTCCTGTAAAGAGTTGGACCTACTTGTCGATCTTGCGATGGAGTGTCCGGGTGTGTATGGATCGCGGATGACGGGTGCAGGATTTGGCGGTTGTACGGTCAGCCTCGTCGACAAGGAGAGGGTAACTGAGTTCAAGAACCGGGTTGTCGAGGGATATCTGAGGGAAACCGGCCGGGATTCTGAGATTACCGTGACCCGCCCGGGACCCGGTGCTGCGGTCGTGGAGACATTCTGAACAAAACACGCGCAGCTTATCACATCCCCTTTGCAAATAGGCTCACAAACTTGGCGAAGAAATCGCGGTCGAAATTCTCGATCATCTCCGTTTGCATGATCTGAAGCGCCTGGAACGAAGTCGATGGAGCGCGGTAGGAACGCTTGGTTGTAAGGGCGTCGAACGCGTCGGCGATACAGCAGATCTTTGCGTAAATGTGAATGTCGTCGCCTTTGAGTTGTTTCGGATATCCTTTGCCGTCATAGCGCTCGTGATGTTGGAGGGCGATGATTGAGCTTTCTGGTGTGAGTTTTCCGGTTTCATTCAGGATGTCGTAGCCGAATTGCGGATGCTGCCGCATCATCTCCCACTCTTCCTCTGTGAGGGGACCGTCCTTGTTGATGATTTCGAGCGGGATGTTTCGTTTGCCGATATCGTGTAAGAGAAATCCGCTGCCCAGCCTTTCGATTTTATCTCGACCTTCTCCGCGAAAAATCTGCTCGGCCAGGGCGACGCTGAAAATGCAGACATTGAGAGAGTGGGTATAGGTGTAGTAGTCGTGCGAGGTCAGTGAGATCAGGTTCCGTTTGGCCTCTTCGCCCTGAAGGATCAGGGATACAGTTGGTGCGATGACTTTCTGGGCGTGGCGGATTGCGTCGGATGCGCGGGGCTCGTCGAAGACGTTTTGCATGATCCGGGCGGAGCTGTTGTAGACAATTTCGCACCGTTCCTCGACGGGGAGCGATTCATCCTGGGCGATGGCGGCCAGATGATCCTCCAGATAGGTCTCGTATGCCTCGCGTTGATCTTCCGGTACGAAGACCACTTCGTGGAGGTTCTTGGTTAAGGTTTGGATCACTTCCTTTGTAAACGGGAGGCCTTTGGATCGGTACAGAACGAGTTTGCCGGTTTTCTCATGCCGGATATGGAGGTCGAAGGGCGGTTCACTGCCTTCAAGAAGTCGACTCAAATGGAGGGGAAAGAAACCTTCGGGCATTCAGCACTACCTCACAAAACATCGAGCGGTTCACCGCTCCTGAACACGAGAATACCCCGAAACGATGTGCATTTGGAGTGCCAGGGGAGCAAATCGAATGATTCAGCCATATTTAGGTACGACAGAGAAAGCCGGGAGTTTTGTCCAGTGGGCAAGAATGACGCGCCGGCAAAAAGTCAGCGAAACGGATCTCAACCCCTTCCTCTACGGCTCTCATGTTTGCCTTCGGCAAGCCATGAGATTCCTCCCCCGATC
>CAZTDD010000142.1:0-17197 GCA_964612675.1 uncultured bacterium | reverse complement strand
ACAGGCTTTCTATTTCACGAATACCCCCCTCTTCTTTTCCGCAACAGGAACTAGATAACACATACGCACGCAGATGGGCGAATTCACCTTGCGGTGTGTGATATGAGCCCTGTTCCATGATTCCAATTGCGTTGTGATCGATAAATGTCCGGATATTTGACTGGAGAACCCCAAAATTCGGAAACGGTAAATAATAGTGTTCGAAATTCACCACGTAATCCCAAATATAAAGCCGTGGAGCGATTTCAGACCAGGCTTCTAGATCTCGCATAAAGGCTGCATTCATTTGGCATTCATCGAGCGGATGTGCGAAACAGCATTCGATATTGCAGAGGCGAATAACGACGTTGTCCCGGGGACGCACGGTTTTGCATGGTGTTCGCGTATAGTGATAGGCCAGTGTTCCGATCAGTTTGTCGGGAAATTCTTTTTCTATTCGTTTGGCGACCTCGTTGGCGAACCACAACACAGGCCCCGATTGGCTCCCCTCGCGGTTGACAATAGCCTGGCAGGATTCGCATTCACACGCTCCTGCGCAGTCGTTTTGTGACACAGAGTATACCCTAACGTTGCAAAACTGACTCCTCCTGCCAACATTTCCAAATCTCTCCCCCCGTTCACGGGGGGAGTCGGAGGGGGGCATCTGGATCGCACTGCCGGTGCTTTTCTCCTCAGGTCCTCAAAATATTCATAAACATCTCTTCTGGCCTTTATCCATGCGGCTTTCCAACCGCGCTTCCGGCCGGCCTCTTCTCGTTTTTGCAACCATAGGGTATATCCTATATTGTGGATTCTCTCGTATCACGTTTTTGATGCGTTTCGTAAAGATTTCGAGTACATCGGGATTGGTGAGACAGAGCTGGGCACCCTGATGGACACGACGTCCGTCGATTTTACTGTAGTATTCGGGGTGTTCGTCGAAGAATTCCGACGGCGGCATGAGTTTATAGTAGGTATGAACGCCCCAGTATCGCTCGACCCCGCCGGGTACATCAAGGTCGCGCGACGTTCCGTTCATTTTGTTGCGTGCCAGCCAGAAGGGGTCGAAAATGTGATAGTAATAATCGTCGCGAATTTGCAGTGTCGGTGCTTCTGTATATCGCAGTTTATGAAATGAATACTTGGATCGTTTCGGGACATGCGTCGCTTTGGGTGTATACCAGCGAATTCCCAGCTCGCGTTCGAGAAAGGTCATCACTCCGTATAGTGTGCCGCGTTCCGCTCCGCCCCAAATCAGCAGCGTCGGTCCGATGTTACAGTAGGTAAACGATTCATCGTCAGGTGCAGGTTTTTCATAATCGGTACCGAGCAAGGCCCGGATTTGCTCGGACCAGCCCAAGAGTATCTGTTTTCCGCCCTGAGAGTCATCCATTTGCTCGGATTCTTGTTGGATAACGAAATCGGCGTCGCTGACCTCCCGCAACCAGTGCCGCAGTTCATGTGCAGCCCAAAGATCACATTCCGAGGCGTTTTTCGGTAGAACAATACGGTAATCCGTTTTGCCCCTGTCAAAGAGAACGTACTCGGAAATGTTGCCTGCCTCGAAAGGGAATTTCAGTGTTCGCTCAATGTCCCCCGCAAGTGTTACTGTTAAATGTGCGATATATTCAGTAAATTCCTTTTCGGGGAGAGTGAAGGTCAGACTTTCTTCCCCATTCCAGGCTGTTTCAAAAACGACCTTTTCAGGGGGTGCCTTTTCCGCGATTACTAATTCTATTTTTTTGATGAACCATCCCAGCAGGTCGGCGGCTCCTCTTGTTCGGAGAAACGCCTGACCTTCCCGGTTTGTACTAACGCGAAACAGGCGTTTGCGCTCGTTTACAAACCGCTGGCTGTCGAAGGGCAGCAAGCGGGCGACAAATCTTCATTGGCGTGCACGTTCCTCGATTTTGACCAGTAAAGTGTTGCGTCCTTCCTGCAGAACGATTGGAATCAGGTCATCGTCTACATGCAACGGTCGTCCCTTTGGACGGTCCCAAATCAACTCTCCATTCAGCCAAAGTCGACCGCCGTCATTACTGCCCCATCCGAGAAAACACGCTTGAGTGCATGAAGATTCAATTTCACAATACGCGTACGCCAGTAGTGCTTCCTTTTCGGAAATCGCCGAGTCAAGGTCGATAAAATGACCTTTTTCTTTGTATAGGCGCCAGGTTGCCGAACCTCCGGGATACACAACGACGAGCCCCTCATGAATCCACGGATTTTCTTCCCCGCCTACAGCCTGGAGAAAATCCACATCGAACTGGGTGTGATGTACCGAATTGGAACGCCCGCCAGAAGGATTGGGGAAGGGACCGCACAGGAGCCATGATCGAATGAACGTATCCCAGTCCGTTGATTCAGACCGTTCTGAGAGGATCTCATCTGTGTGGTACACAGGGACTTCGGATTGTGCCGTTGAAACCGATAGAACAAGAGTAACGCCAAAAAAGAAAACAGTACGCACGGTAAGTCAAACCATCAGCCGCGAATTCCCTTTGTGGGGGGCTTATTCTCTGTTCGATGCAAGGTCCCGGATGAGACGGCCTTCGTTTAACCGCGGTTTCTCATGAGAGAATAGTATATCTCAAGCGAACACACTGGGGGAAGATCTCCGCCTGGATAGATTCTGAGGTTAAAAAGAAAGACGACACCAGACGTTTTCCATCTTGCTAAACCGCAGCATCACTTTCCGCCAATGATTTGCGTCCGGCGGTCAAGTTCGCCAATGTGGGCGGTTCAACGGATGGTTGGCATCCGTTAGGTTGTATGAAACTGGTGTAGATAACATACGGACAATCAAGGCAAACCATTTGATGTTTCCTCCACTACTCAGACATCGTCGAAAACCACTGAAAATCAAGACGTAATTCTGTAGATCGGCCCCATGTTCACAAACTCCGATAGAACGATCCGGGAGATGCGATACCCTTTCATTGGGGCGGAAAACATCAACGCTGCAGATCGCCGTCAGCGATAAAACCAACTGGGAATATTCGCTATGATCGGTCCCGTTACTTTATAAATTATCCAGACATTTTCCTGCACATTTTCGACGATAATCTGAAGGCTGTTCGGTCCACCGGGAACGACTCCCCGGATACGAACCGTCGGCGGTGTACGAAGGATATCCTGAATGCCCGCCTGTGAATACCAGACAAGGTAGTCACCTTGATCTCCCCGACTTGCCACTGCGATGGTCTCATCGTTTTGACACGCAACAATGTTGTTGCCGAAAATGGGAGGCGGTTCAATCATTGTGTGGAGAAGCACGATACTAAAGCCGTTCATTATGGGTTCCAACTCGGTGGCCGCCGGCTGAAACCATTGGTTGGGGTTGGGATTTCCCCAATTGACAAAATCGGTGACGGTACTACCCGTGCTGGAGAGGTTCTGCAGATTCAAGGAATCAGTTTCACCGTTCACTGAATCATCTTCATCCAAAGGACCTGACGGATCGCCCCAGTAATTCTGTGTGAAATCAGCGACCTGCGTCACATCCATACCGACGCCCCAATCTTCGTTATCCACAATATCGCTCCGGTTCACAGCGATGTCCCCCTCGCTACGGATGTCAAAACCATCATCGCCGTTCTGGGAGACCACAAGACTTACAGCCTGCAGAGAATGATTGTCCTCCATGCGGATACCGTCATCGTCGTTGCTGACAATCGAAGAGGATGAGATCGATGTACTCCCTTCATCGCCGAGCCATATTCCATTGTCTCCATTGTATCTCGCCGTAACTCGTTCCAGGGAATAGGTGCCGTTCATGAGCGCGATGCCGTCATTAGCGGCATACTCTGCGATCACATCGGACATGGAAAGGCTGTCGGCGTCGATTTGCATCATATCCGTGTCTGTTCCGCCTCCCCATTTGCCGCCGTATCGAACGATTGCGTGAGAAATGTTACCTTGGCTGCCTTGGCCGTACTGCAGTTTCGGCCATTGACCGGGCTCCGGAGTTTTCTCATCTCCGTCGCTGCGAGTGTCTCCCCCGACGGTATCGTCTTCTTCAGATGTCAGAACGATGGGGCTGGCAGCCGTTCCGTTTAGGTTCAGCTCGTCGCCGTCAAAAACAACCAATGCCCGACCGCCGAATTTAAATACAACGCCCGGTCCCACATCCACGACGACATCCGGGACGTCGGTATCATCACTTCCAACCTCCAAATCCCAATCGACATCAATGGGAAGCGTTGTGACGTTGATCTCGCCTGAGAGGGAGATCATGCCCTCTGTTCGAATCGCATTGTAATCGTTGTTCTGAGCGGTTATGTTCGAGAACGTACACGTGATCAAATTTGTGGGATCCTCAAGGTAGATCGCGGAGTCCTCATTGTCGGTAATTGTACAGTCCGTCACAATTGCATTTACGGAGTCCCCGATAAGAATACCGTCTCCGTTATCCGTATTGCTAATCACCAGACCATTTAGCGTAGCATCACCATTAACGTTAATGGCTGAGTTCATATTGTTCTCAAAAACACAATTAGTGACCTCGACGGCAGTATTACTATAGATGTCCAGCACGTGTGTATTGGTTCCGCCTCCCCACCTGCCACCGTAGCGGACCACACAATGAGATAGGGTTCCCCGGCTACCATCACGGTATTCCACTTTCGACCATTGACCGGGGGCGGGGGTCTTCTCATTCCCGTCGCTGCGTGTATCGCCTGCGATGGTATCATCTTCTTCGGAGGTTAAAATAATCGGGCTTGCAGTCGTACCGTTGAAATTCAATTCGTCATACACACGAATCAAGCGATGCTCGAATTTGAATACAACTCCGGGACCAACATTGACTCGAACGTCGGGCTCGGCAGGATCCTCCGTACCGATTTCGAGGTCCCAATCGATGCAGACCGGGAGAGTCGTGACAGTAATATCTCCCGAACGGGAGATTGTGCCGTCGACTTCGATACCATTGATATTGTTGCCTCTCGCGGTGATGTTTGAAAATGAGCACGTAATTAAATTCGTAGGGTCATCCAGATAGACCGCAGCGTCTTCGTTATTCTCGATCAGGCAGTCGCGAATCGTCGCCGACACGACGGCATCGACTTGGATTCCACTGCCGTTTTCCGTATTGCGAATCGTCGTGCGTTCTACCGTTATGTCGCTTCTGATTTTGATTGCCGAATTGATATTGTGAGCGAACAGGCAGTCGTTGATCGTAACGTCTCCGTCGATTTCGAGGGCATGCGTGTTTGTTCCACCACCCCATCGTCCACCGTACCGGAAGATCGCGTGAGAGATCGTACCTGCACTTCCTTCCTCGAATTTCACTCTCGGCCAATCGCCGGGATTGGGATCGCCGTCGGAATCGGGGACCTGCTCACCGATATCATTGTCATCTCTGCTGGTGAATACGACCTTGTTGGTTTCGGTTCCTTGAACATTCAACGCACCGAGAACCTCAATGTCTCTCTGGCCGCGTCGGAATTTGATTATCGCGCCTTCCTGGATCGTAAGCGTCTGTCCTTCCGGGACCGTTATGCGGCCTGTCTTGTTGTACGTTCCAGCAGTGAGCGGTCCTCCGTTACCGTCGTAAATCTCTCCTTCAAGATCGGTATACGCCCAACTCGATGAAACAAAAACGATGGCGAAAACAAACAAGCACAGAAAAGGAAGTCGTTGCAGGTTCATGCTTTTCCTCCGAGTTTATAGATACTGTGCCCTACTGGAAAAGAGGAACATGCTCAGGTATGCAGAGATGTTGCGTTCAATTCGGTATGCCTTTACATAAGTTTCCTCAAGCAGAGAAGCGGCCGCATTAGAGCACAAACTCCAGGGGAGGACTAGGGAATTGAATTTTGCCGAAAAAATTACTGAAGATAGCGCATCGTATTACGACATCTGTAATGATGTAGAGGACTAGAATATCAACAGTTTATCCAACAATCGGGCGTAAGAACCGAAGAGGTATGTGCACATGATCGTAGGCTGCAAAACTCGAACGCCGGTGAGGACGAGGCTCGACCTCTATCGTGGGCCCGGGTTGTTGATTGTCGCCGCGCCGATCGTGAATTTCCGTAAGAACTCCCGGCGAATTATGGTTCTGTTTGTCATAGTGGATCGTCCCTTGAATCAACGTATGATTCTCGATTCTGAATACAAGTTCGTTACGCGTCAACTGCGCCGGCTGTTGGTTCACATTGGAACTCGATCTGATATACTTTACACGGCTTCCTCACGGTGTGAAAAGCGAGAAGCACAAAGTCTGCATGGAGGTTATTGTGCAAGAAACAAGCAATCGTCGAGAATTCCTGAGGACATTGGGAATGGGAGGCGCGGCGTTCGCGTTGCCGGGAACCATCTCCAGTCTCGCCCAAGCGAAACGATGTCCCAATGTTATCTTGATATTCACGGATGATCAGGGATCGATCGACATCAATACCTACGGTGCGAAAGATCTGATCACTCCGAATTTGGACCGGCTTGCGAGTGAAGGAACACGATTCACGCAATTCTATGCGGCGGCGCCGGTCTGTTCGCCTTCGCGGGCCGCATTGATGACCGGGCGGTATCCGCAGCGTGCGGAGCTTGCGGGAAATACCTCGTCCAAAAAGGGAAACCCCGGCATGCCGAGCCGTCAGATCACCATCGCCGAAATGATGAAAAAGGCGGGATACGCGACCGGTCATGTAGGCAAATGGCATTTAGGCTACACGCCGGACACGATGCCGAACAACCAGGGGTACGATTATTCGTTCGGTCATATGGGTGGCTGCATCGATAATTATTCACATTATTTTTATTGGAGTGGGCCGAATGTGCATGATTTGTGGCGCAACGGTGAAGAGGTATGGTATGACGGTGAATTTTTTGGTGATCTGATGGTCGATGAATGTAAACAGTTTATCAGCGCCCATCAAGATGAACCGTTTTTTCTCTATTGGGCGATCAATTTTCCCCATTATCCACTGCAAGGAACCTCACGGTGGCGAGAAGAATACGACGATTTAGAGTATCCGCGCAGCGATTATGCCGCTTTTGTTTCAACCATGGATGAGATGGTGGGGCGGGTACTGGATCATCTAGAGGAACAGGGCCTCGAAGAGGATACCCTCATAATATTCCAATCCGATCATGGCCATTCGACCGAAACTCGGACGGGCGGTGGCGGCGGCAATGCGGGACCGTATCGCGGTGCCAAGTTTAGTTTGTTCGAGGGAGGAATCCGTGTTCCGGCGATCATTCGGTATCCGGGCGTGGTTCCCGCGGGCGCAGTACGCGATCAACTTGCAACTGCGTGCGACTGGTATCCGACCATCTTGGATTTGTGCGGGATCGAACCGGCGAAACACAAGATTGACGGGCAGACCATTGTGCCTGTGATCCGGTCGTCGGACGGGAAATCCCCTCATGATGTTTTCCACTGGGAAACCGGCAAGAATCAGTGGGCGGTGCGCAAGGGGGATTGGAAGTTGATTGGCAATCCGCGCGATACCTCCAACAAGGCGGAGATCACGGAAGCGGATAAGTTGTTTTTAGTGAATCTAGACGAGGACATTTCTGAAATGACCAACATCGCCGCTCAGTATCCGAAAAAGGTCGAGGAATTAAAAGCGTTGCATGAGGAGTGGATAGAAGAAGTCTCGGGATAGGGCGGATGTTATGGCAGAGCCTTCACTCGAGTTGGTTTCTGACGCCGTTATCCTCGATTCGCTCGCGATAGGAGCCCCACGGGAAGTTGACTAAGAGTGCGATTGATACTTCCGAGTGCGATTGATAACTCTGCTTTGGGAAGGGAGTTCAGCTTGATCGGGAGGTACCACCGATTGCTTACCAAGGGGATGTCTGCATGTTTTAATTACCCCAAATTCGTCACGATGTTGGTTGGTTTTTTCATTTTAGAAAATAGGAGCGGGAGATATAGTGCTACCATGGGGATGTGGACACAAGATAGTGGGGTATCCTACATCAATATCGGCTCATAGTGCCGACAGTTATCGAGTTATGTATTGACATGTAATGATTATGTGATATTAGGATGCCGACATGTTCATGCGGAAGAAAACCAAGAAACGAAACGATAAGACGTATACGTACTACCAACTGGTCGAGTCGTACGCCACGCCCAAAGGCCCGCGGCAACGGGTAGTCGCCTCTCTGGGGGATTTGTCTCCCCGTCCTCGGGAAGAATGGATTCAATTGTTTCGGGAAGTGCAGGCGGCGTTGAGCGGACAAGAGGATCGGACGGTGGAGGTCGTCAGTGATGAAGCGAAGGAGGTTGCGGAGCGGGTTCGTGAGAAGAAGAAGGCATGGGAGTGGTTCTGGCCAGGAGAGATTCAGAGGAACTTGTGAGGTATTTCGCCAAGAACGGTTCATCCGCAAAGTTATACCGTTTTCGCAATGATCCAGATCCCATCCCCGTTGAAGAAACGGAGATTCTGGGGACCGTTGTGAGTTACGATGCCGAGGCACCAAGCTGGCATGGACAACCCTAAGTAGCTTAACAGTAGCTTATGCGGTATCGCCACGAAAACAAAAAAGCCCTCAAGTCCAGTAGACTCAAGGGCTTTTGATCGTCGGGGCGACTGGATTTGAACCAGCGACCCCCTAGTCCCGAACCAGGTGCGCTACCAGCTGCGCTACGCCCCGAACGACGGCATTACTCTAACCTTCAGCGGTCTCTCACGCAAGTTTGCTGCACGTACAAAGCACGCTGACACGGCCCGACCGACGCAACAAAGACACTCAAATAAACAACTTGAGCACCAGAAATCCACCGACCAACAACACCACAAACACAATCGCAAGCCAGTCAAAATACTTGTCAATAAACTCCCTCGCGGGCTCGCCCCAACGCCAAATCAGAGCCCCCACAACAAAAAACCGCGTCGCCCTCCCCGCCGTGCTGGTCAAAATGAAAATCGGGATGTTCACATGACACAACCCCGCCGCAATCGTAATTACCTTATACGGAATCGGTGTCAACGCCGCAATAAACACAATCCACGCGTCATACTGCTGATACCACGCGGTCAGATTCACGTCCTTCCCCGCAACATGGACCACAATCTGACCATCCTGCAACGGCGCTCCGTAGAACTCCAAGATCGGCCGCGCCAATAAATCCAACATCTGCCAGCCGATAAAATACCCAAACAAGCCGCCCGTAACCGATCCGGCCGTACAGATAAACGCGTAATACCACGCCCGTGTCGGGATCGACAACGCCAACGCGATCAACAACACATCCGGCGGAATCGGAAAAAACGACGACTCCGCAAACGCTAGAATAAACAACGCCGGTGTGCCATACGGAGTCTCGGCCCAGTGCAGGACCCAATCATACAGTCGTTTCAGCCATTTCATGGAATCGTTAACCCCCAGCGATCCAGTTCCGGGATCGCGGTCAGCTGTGTCATGTCTTTACCCAGCGGCGTGACAGATACTTTGTTCTCTTCCAGCGCATGAAAATCGGTCCCCTCGGCCCTGACCCAGGTCGGGGGATCGCCGCCGATCCAATAGTAGTCCCTCCCAAGCGGGTCGGTCCGTTTGATCAAACGATCATGGTACTGACGTTCGCCCAAACGGGTGATCGCGATGCCCTGGAGCTCGTCCCACGGTACGTGCGGGACATTCACATTCAAAAACACACCCGGCGGCAGGCCTTTCTCCAGCACCGTACCCGCCAGCAAATGCGCCACGCGAGCCGATGCCGAGAAATCGAACCCCTCCGCACCGTATTCCTCGCCCGGATAGTTGAGTGAGATGGCAATAGACGGAACATTGGAGAGATGCCCCTCGTGTGCAGCGGCAACCGTCCCCGAATAAATCGTGTCATGGCCCAGATTCGGACCTTGGTTGACCCCGGAGACCACCAGATCGGGCGACCGTTTTAGATACCCTTTCGTGCCGAACATCACACAGTCGGCGGGGGTCCCGTCGATGGTTGTCGTCCAGTCATCCAGCTGCGTAGCCCGTAAAGGCCGGGTCATCGTGAACGAGTGCGAAACCGCGCTCTGGTTCCGGTCCGGTGCGATGATATAAACCTCGCCGATCTCGCGCAGGGTTTCCGCGAGCCCGTGGAGCCCATCCGAGTGAATCCCGTCATCGTTTGTGACAAGGATGCACGGCGTCCCGCGTTTCTTACGCGCGGTCTGCGGCTCCGAAGGTTTATGCCGTGTCGAGTGCGATTTGGGCATGATCTTTTGTCACCAAATGAAAAATCCGCCGTCCAACCGGCGGACACGATGTGACAATATAGACGAAGTTGTCTCGCTGTTCCATGTATGTCTGGCTAACTGTCCAGGAGTGCAACTCCTGGACAGCTGGCACAGGAGTTGAACTCCTGTGCCTCGGGGCTTGTACTCCTCTATGATACTTGATAAACGTAGCTGGCGGCCTACGCGCCGCACAACATTCTAAATACTGGCAGGGCGGGAAGAAGTCGATCGTACGGAGGAAAGAAATCTCAACCCCCTCCTAACCTCCCCCGATCTTCGGGGGAGGAACAGGATCATGCACCGAGTCCGATCTTCGGGGAAGGAACAGGATCATGCACCGGGTCCGATCTTCGGGGGAGGAAAAGCGAGCATGTCTGTACCGTTTTCTCCTCCAAAAATTGATGCCGTTGCAAAAAGTCGTCCGCTGGCATTAGAAGTTCCCCTCTCCCGCCGGGAGAGGGGAAGGGTGAGGGGCGATTATTGGACTTTTTGCGGTGCCATCAAAGTTTGAGGGAGATACAGAAGGGGTTGACAATTTCTTTACACCTGAGCCGTCGACTTTCTGCCCGGTCCGTGAATACGAAGGCCATTCAACATGACAAAACCGACCCGATTCCGAACCATAGGAGTAATCATCATGACGGCTGCTTTTATCGGCTCGTCCTGCTCGCCGTCCAACGGTGCCAATGAACGCGAGGCGGTCTTCGCGGGCTCTTGGTATCCCGGCACGAAGGAGAAGCTCGCAGAGGAAGTGGACAAGTATCTGACCGACGCCGAAATTGTCGGCGGGCCAAACCAACCGCGACCCGTCGCCGTGATCGCACCCCACGCAGGCTACCGGTTCTCAGGTCCCGTTGCGGCGTATGCCTATAAGCCGCTCAAAGAGTTCGAATACGAACGCGTTATCCTCCTCGGTCCGTCACACCGCTATCCGCTGCAAGGGGTATCAATCGATGACGTTGAGGCGTACACGAATCCGCTCGGCTCCGTGCCGATGGACGCCGAAACCTGCGACAAGCTGCGCGAGCATCCTCTCGTCCATTCCATCGAGGGAGCAAGTGCCCAAGAACACTCTCTCGAAATCCATCTCCCCTTCCTCCAGCGAGTCCTCGGCGACTTCAAACTGATCCCTATCGTCGTCGGCGATCTCAACGCACGCGATTACAAGGATCTCGCAGAACTCCTCAAACCGCTACTCGACGACAAGACGCTGCTTGTCGTGAGCTCGGACTTCACCCACTTTGGCCGGAACTTCGGCTACACACCGTTCCGCGAAGACGTTCTAAAAAAGGTCGAAATGCTGGACAAAGCGGCGGTGAATCCGATCATCCATCTGAACGCACATGGATTCTCACGGATCTTGGAGCAGACCCACGCAACGATCTGCGGTCGCGCCCCAATCAAATTGATGCTGCTCTGTCTGCCCGCCGACAGCGAGGGGGCGCTCGTGAAATACGACAGCTCGGGCCGCATGCTCGGCGATGAAAACAGCAGCGTCAGCTATTGCTCTATCGTGTTCCGTCAGTTCCCGGACTATTTGAAGGCGGACGAGCAGAAGGCGCTTCTATCATTCGCCCGAAATACAATCGAAGCCACCGTCAAAGGCGAAGATCCCCCCCAATTCCCGGAAGAGAAACTGACAGGCCGACTCAAAAAGGAACAAGGCGCTTTTGTCACGATTCACGTGAAAGATCCGCATCAGCTCCGCGGCTGTATCGGCTCCCTCCAGGGGACTATGCCGCTTTATCAGGACGTTCAGAAAAACGCGGCCAACGCATGCACGCGCGATCCCCGCTTCCGCCCGATGACCCCGGATGAGCTGGACAAGGTCGAAATCGAAATATCCGTTCTGTCCGACATGAAGAAAGCCGAGAGCTATAAAGATATCGTGTTGGGGACACACGGAATCATGCTGAAGAAAGGACTCAATCGATCGCTCTATCTTCCGCATGTGCCTTGGGAGGCCGGCTGGGGCATCGAAGAGACCCTGTCCCACCTGAGCCAGAAAGCGGGTCTTTCCTCCGACGCCTGGAAAAAAGACACCGAGTTCCATATCTTCACCGCACAGGTGTTTGGAGAACGGTTTAAGGAACTGTAATTGCCGGTTCAGGCCAGCGCGTCGATCAACGTCCGAACGAATTTCGGCAAATCGTCCGGTTTCCGGGCGGTGATGATGTTGCCGTCTTGAACGGTCTCTTTGTCGACCCACTTCGCACCGGCGGCCGCCATATCATCCTTGATCGCAAAGAACGACGTCACCTTGCGACCCTTCAGAATATCCGCCGAAACCAGCATCCACCCGCCGTGACAGATCGCCGCGACAATCCCACCAGCGTCGTGGACCTTCTTCACAATCTTCGCCATGCTGGGATCCCGCCGAAGAAAATCGGGCGCCCATCCGCCGGGAATTACCACCGCGTCGAACTTCTTACGCAAAGCCGCCGAGGACGCGGTTGTGCTTGTAATCGGGTAGCCGTTCTTGCTGGGGTAAACCGTCTTTGCCTTCGGGGCGACGACGCTGATATCCGCCTGTTCTTCGGTCAATCGAAAGTACGGATACCAGACTTCCTGGTCCTGATAATCCTGCTCCACCAAAATAGCGACTTTCTTGCCTTTGAGTGACATAATCCCCTCCAATAACTGTGTGGTCTCTCGGTTATAGTCGCTTCAGAATCGCCGAAACCTGGTCTTTGAGAAACGCGACATCATCCTCGATCCGGTCGAGTTTCTTGGAGGTTTCCTCCATATAGTCCATGATTTTCGCGAACCGCGCGTCGGTATCTTCCGGCTCGTCCGGTTCGGGCGACTCGGGGTCATCCTGCTTCTTTCGAAAACTATAAAAGAGTTCTTTCGCCTGTTCACGAGTAAAGCCGCTCTTGTTGCGGGCCATATACGAAACTCCTATCCCTTCCAGTTGCGCGGCCAGTTCAGAACGAATCTGTATGAGCTGATCGCGAAGTAAATCAATAATGTCTTTCAGCGTTACTGCAACCTGGTGCGCTTCAGCGGAAGCCACACCGTGACTGTTGAGATAAAGGGTGGGTGCTTTCATCTACATACAGCTCCAGATGAGTTGTGTGAAGCGAGTCTCTCTTATTGTGTCATTTCAGGCGACTCAATGCAATCTCTGAGCCCCTGTAGACAGCAATGGGTGAATTCCGATCTGAGATTCCGCACTCCGTTCGGAATGACGGAAAAACAACCTCCCGTTCACAGACAAACGATCTCCCTCTCAGTATAGGGCTCTTTCCAGTGCCTCGATGCGTTGTCTGGCTTTTTGCGCCCAGCTGCTGCCGGAATCTCTCTCCAAATAACTGCGGTACAGCTTCAGCGCTTCTTCCCACTGTCCCCGTTTCTCGAGCAGCACCGCCAGGTTGTAGTAGGCATCTGTGTGATCCCCGACCCGGATTGCGTCTCGATATGCTTGCACAGCCTCTTCGGTCTGCCCCTTTCCCTCATAAACAACGCCGAGGTTGTTATAAGCGCCGGGTAGATTGGAATTGAGGCTCAGCGCGTGGCGGAATTCCAAATGGGCACGCTCCAGATCGCCGGTGGTCAAATAAACGTTGCCGAGATAATAGTAGAGTTTGCTGTAATCCGGTGCGATTTCGATACAAGTACGGTACGCCGCGATCGCATCTTTGTGACGCCCTTCACGGGAGGCCTGTCTGGCCTCGGCGATCAGCGGATCGATCTTTTCCTGTTGCTCGGGCGTCAGGGTAGGCTCTGGAGAGGGTTCCGCCTCAACCTGGACAGCCTCCGACACCGGTTCCACAGGCGGAGGCGGAAACGGTCTAACCGGATCCGGCTTCGGCGGAAGCTGGCCTGTGCGCTCGACCACCGTGACTTTCGCTTCCAGCCTCTCATTCTCCACCATGGCGCGTCGGTAGCCCGGGTTGGACTCCAGCGATTCTTCCAAATGGGTCCTTGCTTCCTCGAACTCTCCCAGTTCGATCAGAACATGAGCCAGGTGGAGGTGAGCGATAGGACGCGGACTGATCGCAATAGAACGCCGGTACGCGTTCGCGGCGGCCAGAAGATCTCCGGCCAGACGTTCCTCCTCGCCCTTGTGGAAGAAATTCATGGCCTCCATGACCTCTTCTTTGAAGGTAGGCTCCTTCTCCATACAGCCGGTCAAGAGTGCGGCAAAAACTGAAGTTATGATGAGACAGTCTCTACAAAAACGGGTTTTCATCGTTGCCCTCATAGTGCGAATTGCCTTCATTCAATCATACTTTCTCATGAATCGGCAGTCCTGCTACCGCGTCAGCACTCGCGTGAAACGCTGGTCGATTATTCCATCGGCTTGATTTCCTGCACCCAGTGCTGAATCCACTGCTTGCGATGCGTCCTCACAAGGTCCCATTTGACGGACAAACCTATCGCATCGAGATTGAGCGGAGCCAGCCATTCAGGCAGATTCTCGCCGAGGTCGGTACGCGTGGGAATTCGGTAATAGCCGCTTTCCGGCCCGGCCAGATAAAGTTGATTCTCTTTGCTGGTCACAAAATCGAGGAATTTCTTGGCGGTTTCGAGATGTGGCGCGCCCCGGACGATTGCGATTCCTTCCACAAAGGTCGGAGCCCCATCCTCCGGCACGACGTACCCGAAATTGTACCCGTACCGCTTTCGCCGGACCATCAGATCGGCAAGCGGCCAGATACTCAATGCCGCCTGACGGACGGCAGCGGCTCCTTCGGTCCCCTCTCCTTCTCGATCTTCATCAAGCGTGCTGAAGAGTTCCTCTGTGGTTGTCGCATAGGGAAGACATTGTCTGTGCAGCCGCGCCAGCCAGTTGTAACCTCTTTCGGGGCCTGTGGCCTCTTCATAGAAATGCGCGATCATAGCGCAGACAAACCGCTGCATGATCGTTGAGTTTTCCGCGTCTCGAAGAATGATTCTTCCTTGAAAGCGTGGATCCAGCAAATCATCCCATCCCTGCGGGACAGTAGATTGATCGAGTCTGCCGTTATGAAGGATCACATGGGGAGAAAGCGAGGTTCCGAACCAGTAGTAATTTTCATCGCGATGCTCGGGACGCATGTGTTCCGCGATTTCCGCCGCAGGATGAGGGTCCAGATACCCGAGCGCCTTCGCATCGGTGAAATAGGTCATCTCGCCTCCCCACCAGACATCGCAGCGGGGACGGATACGTTCTTCCTCGAGTCGTTCCAGGATGCTCGCCGTGGCGAATTGGTGGATTTCGACTCGTATCGGAATTTCATCTTCGGCATAGACGGCCTCGAATTTCTCACATAGATCCTGGAGGATGTCTCTGCCGTACGGCGAATACAGAACCACCTTTCGGTATCTCTTCGGCGAGCCGCAGCTCGCTCCCAGGAAGACCATCGAAGCCAAAACTGCTGCAAAACCCAGGACAGCACATGCAAACCGGTAACGAGCATTCATGGTTCGTGGATTCTATAAGGAGCAAATCGGGAAGACAACGGTCTTAGCACAAAGCCGGATACCACTGCCGCCTTTCCGCCGATATGATAGCCTATTGCGGACCTGTGAGAGGATCGGCAAGATGCCCCATAGAGAACAAATCCCTGAAGGAACCATCCTGGTCGTCGACGACGAAGCAGGGATGTGCCATATCCTTAAAAGACTCCTGAGCGACCGCGGATACGAGGTATTCACAGCCCAGAATGCCAAGGAGGCGCTCAAACTCGCCCAAACCAAACACCCGGACGTGGCTTTCCTCGATATTCGTATGCCCGATATGGACGGCCTCGAACTCCTGGCGGAAATGAGAGGTCTCGAGCCCGATATCGTCGTGGTCATGATGACGGCGTTCGGTACGGTGGAAACCGCGGTCCAGGCGATCAAAGCAGGCGCGTACGAATATACAACCAAACCCTTCGACAACGAGAAGATTCTCGTCCTGGCCGCAAACGCTGTCGAACGACGAAAGCTCATCGACCGCACTCGCCGCTTAACTGAGGATGTACAGGAACAACAGATGTTCGAGGGACTGGTCGGCAAAAGTCCCACAATGAAAGACCTCTACGAGCTGATCGCCCGGGTGGCGGAAACCGACAGCACCGTGCTTCTGATGGGGGAAAGCGGAACGGGCAAGGAGATGGTGGCGCGAGCGATTCACAGCCAATCCCCGCGCGCCGACAAGCGCTTCGTGCCCGTGAACTGTGGCGCCCTGCCGCGCGAATTAATCGAAAGCGAGTTGTTCGGCCATGAAAAGGGATCGTTTTCAGGGGCGCATCAGCGGCGTATCGGCCTGGTCGAATCGGCTGACTCCGGGACCTTGTTCCTCGATGAAATCGCCGAGCTCCCGCTGGACCTACAGGTCAAAATCCTCCGAGTCATCGAACAAAAAGAAATCCGGCGCGTAGGAAGTGTGACCGGAATCAAGGTCGACGTGCGTCTCCTGTCGGCGACAAACCGCGACCTGGAAAAAGAGGTCAAAGCCGGACGATTCCGGGAGGATCTCTACTACCGCTTGTCGATCGTTCCGATAGAATTGCCTCCGTTACGAGAGCGCAAAGAAGATATTCCGCTTCTTGCGCAGCATTTCGTACAGAAGTTCAATGAGCGTATGGGAAGACATGTTTTGGGCGCAACGCCGGGCGCGATGAAAACTCTGCGCGAATACGCCTGGCCGGGTAACGTCCGTGAACTCGAGAACACCATCGAGCGAGCCATGGTGTTACGGGATGAGGGAGAAATCTGCGAAGACGATCTGCCGCGAAACCTGCGGAAAGGGCCGTCGGAGTCGATGCGGGACGACTACAGCGACGCCAGCGAGTTGACATTTCAACAGGCGCGTGAAGCGTTTGAACGACAGTACCTCGAAGGCTTGCTCAAGGCGACGAATAACAACGTCACGCGTTCCGCCATGCTCGCCGGTCTCTCCCGCCGCCACCTGCAGGAATTGATCAAAAAATACGGTCTAAAATAGCGCCTCCACCGCCTCCAATATCATGTACCGAAAAACGGCAGTTCGAAGTAGAGACAGAGCGCCAGCCCAAATTCGTCATTAATTTGCGTAAACCATTGATTTTATTGAACCGAGGGTT
>CAZTDD010000141.1:0-17223 GCA_964612675.1 uncultured bacterium | reverse complement strand
TTTTGCTCACTTTTTGCGATTGCATCATAATTGGCTGTGGTTTGAGATTCTCCTGTTTGACGGACATTCGCGTCACGTTTGGACGAGAGAATTCAGTCCCTTGACACCGGCGCAAGGACGGCAAGAATGAAGCGGAAATCTCTGTTCAATCATTCGAGGTCGGAGTTATGCCCGGGAGGGTTCTCCATGGCGAAGAAGGCGTTTACCCTAATCGAACTTCTGATTGTGGTTGCGATCATCGGGATCCTTGCAGCCATCGCTCTACCGAATTTCCTGAATGCTCAGTTGCGGGCCAAGATCGCTCGGGTGGAAGGCGATCTTCACGCTATGAAGACGGCGATCGAGATGTATCGGACGGACAATAGCGGGTATCCGCCTTCCTGCTCGCTGGAAGTAGTTGGAGACGTCCAGTTCCGCGCGGGTGAGATCTTTAGTCCGGTGACGTATGCGAATGTGCCCGCCGTGGATCCGTTCAATACACAGGAAGGGAGCCGGACGAGCCTGTTTGCAGCCAAAGAGTATTTTTATATCAACCGGGATAAGACATGCGGCTGGCCGATCAACCTTCTGAATTGGACGATTGATAATGTGCCATCCTCTCCAAAACACTCTGAATATTTGATTTCCAGTCAGGGGCCTGACAATCTTTCTGAAGTTCAAGACCAGAGAAAATCCCCGATTTTCGATGCGACGAATGGCCTTGTGAGTCAAGGCGATATCATCGTTTTTGGTCCCTGACGATGATATCTACCCGACATTGGAGGTTTTCGAGACGAGGGCTCTTCAGCGTCTGTTTGCCGGTTTTTCTTTCAGATTCTCAGGCCGTGTTACTTGATGCCAGTTCCAGGATCGCGTGAGGTATCCGGGACAATGGAACGACGTAATCGGCGGCCTCAAGCCGAATGGCTTCTTTCGGCATACCGAATACTGTGCTGGTGTCCTCGTCCTGGGCTACTGTCAGCGCGCCGTGGTCTTTCATCATCCGCAACCCCTGCGCGCCGTCCTTTCCCATTCCCGTCATAATGACCCCGACGGCGGTTGACTCCACCTCCTGAGCAAAGGATTTGAAGAGAACATCAACGGAGGGACGCTGCCGACAGACAAGAGGCCCCTCTTTGACTCGAACCATGTATTTCCGCTTGTTCTTAGCGAGCATGGTGTGAAAATTCCCGGGTGCGATCAAAGCGGTTCCTTGCTCGACAGGGTCTCCGTCTTCCGCCTCCTTTACGCGGATCGCGCAAGAGTTGTTGAGACGATTCGCAAAAGAGCGTGTGAAGTAAGGAGGCATGTGTTGGACAATCACGATGGCCGGGGAGTTTTGCGGCAGCGCCGGGAGCACTTGCTGAAGCGCCTGGACACCTCCTGTGGAAACGCCGATTGCGACGAGACGTTTGTATGGGCCTTTCTCTTGCAGCTGCCGCGGGGGTTTTGCCCTCGCGGGACGATCCTTGTCGCGTTGTTTCACGTTCACGAGAGCGGCGGCTTTGATCTTATCGATCAGCTCGACGCTCATGTCGCCGACGGTGAATTCGCCGCCCGGTTTGCACATCACATCGACTGCGCCGGACTGCAAGGCTTCGAAGGCCTTTTCACCACCCCTCGGGGTTAATGACGAAACGACGATGACGGGCAGGGGGTGGTAATGCATCAGGCGGCGCAGAAATGTGAGCCCGTCCATCCGGGGCATTTCCAGGTCCAACGTGATCACGTCGGGTTCCAACTCAACGATCTTGTCTCGTCCCACATAGGGGTCGGGTGCGACTCCAACGACCTGGATTTGCGGATCGGCAGAGAGTTCCCGCTGGAACACCTGCTGAACAACGGGAGAATCATCGATAATCAAAACGCGGATTGCCATCGCATTGCTTCCTTCACGTCATTGTGGCTTCTATTTGTTCGAAGCGGTACCTTGTTAATATTGGGTATGCCGCCGCCCATTTATTTCATGGTTTTGATGATTGTTTCCTTTATCTTGGCCGCCAATACATCCGGTTGAAATGGTTTGGCGATGTAGTTGTTCGCCCCCTCTTTCAGCGCCTCGATGATGCGTGACTTCTCCGCCTCGGTCGTGACCATGATAATGGGTACTTTATTTCCCTTTTTCCGGATTGCTTTGACGGCTTCGATCCCAGACATATTGGGCATATTCCAGTCCATGAGCACAACATCGTATTCGTTCTTGCTGCACGCTTGAACGGCCTCCGTCCCGTCTCCAGCCTGGTCCGACTCGGTAATGTTTGCTTTTTGGAGAGCGCGGACGATGATCCTGCGCGTCGTTTCCGAGTCGTCGACGATAAGAGCTTTCATTGAGTCACACCTCCGTACTGATCATGATGTAGGTTCGTAATCGACGCGTAACAACAAGGGGCCTAGATCGCTTGTGAAATAGATCTCGAGTTGTTCCGTTTTGCTGGTGCGCGACACCGATCCGGTGTTGCCGTGATGGACAGACGGCAGACCGAGATTGATCGGAGGACGGTTTTCGCGGCTGAGCTTGGCTTTTGCGCCCCCCGCAATGATATTGACCGATTCGGCCACCCCGTCCAAGACAGACGCATCCACTTCCTTTGATTCAAATCCCGTTAATCGATTCACCAAGGCTACCGCCGTATCATCGGGTAAATGAAGTTCAACGACAGCAGACAGCCACCCGTTCATTTCGATAGACGCTACGACACCATTCTGCGATTCGTAACACGCTTGCTGACTGGGGACCGAGTCGTGGTGGATCTCTGAATCCAGCATCATTGCGAAGAAATCGCATACACCCTCAACAAACGGATTCACGAATGCGTTATCCATTTGTTCTTGGACCCGGTCTACCCTGCATGCCGAGTCTTCTACCTCGCCACACGTTTTTTGCCGTCGTTGACCTTGCCGGTCCGGCGATGCTCTCTCGTTCGTCCACCTAATCCCCGTGTCGAGATTCACTCGGTCCTCGAAACGATTCCTCGTACACGCTTTCTTCATCTTCATCCAAGGGAATGACCTGCTCCGGCCTGGCGGACTGTTTTCTGGGTTCGGGACTCGCCTTCTGCCGGGGTTCGTTTCGCGGGAGAAGCCTCCTGGGCTGTTCCGCCTTTTTCTTCGTCTCTTCCCGCAGGTCCGACTTATGGGTATCAAATTCAGTGAAGTCTTCAGTACTGGGTTGTTTCTTAGGCGTTTGTTCCAGTTCGGGCGGCTTGCTGTGGGCGATCTGCGGTTTTTCTTCGGAGTGTGCGTCGCGGCCGTGAACCAGTCCCACCAAAACACTGACGACATCATTCAGTTCTTTGGCTTGAACAGACAGACGCTCGGAGGCCATCGCCGATTTCTCTGCGTTCGAGGCGTTGGCTTGTGTGACCGACTCCATTTGTGTGACGGCGTCGTTGATCTGCTTAATGCCTTCCGCTTGCTCCTGACTTGCCGAAGAAATCTGGCTGATGAGCTCCGTCATCGACATGATCGTGCTCAATATATCTTCAAGAACTTGCACAACCTGTCCGGACGCGGAGACACCGTCGGACGCATTGTTTTGTGACTCTTGGATCAAGTCGGCGGTATTTCGGGCGGCCTGCGCACTGTGAAGAGCGAGATTTCTGACCTCGTCGGCAACCACGGCGAACCCTCGGCCCGCCTCACCGGCTCGAGCCGCCTCGACGGCAGCATTGAGTGCAAGCAAATTCGTTTGAAAGGCGATATCATCGATGGTTTTTACCACCTTGGCTGTTTCATCGGAGGAGGTTTTAATTTTTGTGATGGCTTCGGACATCTGATTCATCGCCTCGCGACACGATACCGCGGCGGCGCGTACCTTCTCGGCCATACTGTTGGCCTGCAAGGTGTTTTCCTTATTGGAATCGGTCATGGCGGACATCTCGGCCAGCGAAGCCGACGTTTCCTCCAAGTTGGCTGCCTGCTGATTGGATGAATTCGCCAGCTGTTGACTCGATGACGCGACCTGCGTGGAGGCCCGCGAGACATGATCCGCACCTTGTGTCAGGCGATCTGCGATTGATCGCAACGGGCCGGTGACAGAACGAATCATGAAGAAAGCGATCAAGGCGATCACGGCTACGGTGAGCACTCCGATTGCTCCCATGATCCATCGTAAACGGCCGACGAGAGCCTGCACCGCCGTTTGATCGACGGATCCTTGAGCCGACAGTACGCTTTGGACCTCCTGGACGGAGAATATGCCCATCAGCACCAACGGAGCGATGCCTACAACGAGCAGTGTCAGCAGTAGTTTCACACCCAGTTTCATCTCTGTTCCCCTTTGCGTCCTTTCCGCGATTACGCTTCACGAGCGACTTGCCCAACGATCCCGACTTCTTCGATGGAGAGGACTTCGTCAACATCGAGAAGCAGCACAACTCGATCGCCGACTTTTCCGATCCCAAGAATGAACTTCGTATCGACGCTCGGGCCAAAAGAAGGGGTCTGCTCAAAATGGGTTACTTCGATATTGACTACCTCAGAAACGTGGTCGACTACCAGACCGGTATTTACTTGTTGATCTTCCCGCGTGATCTGGACGATGATGATACACGTTCGATCATTGTATTCAATCTCCGGAAGACCGAATTTCAGCCGAAGATCGACGATCGGGATGATCTTGCCTCTGAGGTTGATCACACCCCGCACAAAGTCGGGGGTACGGGGGACCTCGGTGATTGGCATCAAACCAATGATCTCGATGACTTTCAGTATCTCGATACCGTATTCCTCATCACCGATATGGAATGTAAGGTATTTTCCCAGTCGCACGTTGCGGACGTTCTCGTCGCTTTTGGCAGCGGGAGCATTCGAATGATTCACCATTCCGTTTCACCTCTTCTCGATCTGTTCTCTTCGTCCGTCTCTAGTTCGCCAGCCTTACCAGCGCCCCCACGTCGAGGATCAATCCCACGCGGCCGTCCGACATGATGGCGCCTCCGGCCACACCGGGGATCCCCTGGAAAAACTCTCCTAATGACTTGATTACGATCTGATGTTGGCCTACCAGGTCGTCCACAAGCAGCCCCGCCAGCTCGTCTCCGTCTTCTACGACAACAACGATTCCTTTCGTTGGATCGCGTTCGGCATCCTGGATGTTGAAAAGATCCGCCAGCCGAAAGAGCGGCACGTGCCGATTCTGGAAGTGCGCCATCTCACCGGTGTTCAATACGGTGGAGAGTTCCGCTGTGCGCGGCTGAACCGATTGAACGATTGACAATGTGGGAATGATATAGCGTTGCTCACCGATCCGTACCACCATCCCGTCGATGATGGCCAACGTGAGCGGTAATCGGATCGTGAACGTGGCCCCTTTGCCGACCTCGGACTGGATGTCGATCTGTCCGCGCAGAGCCAGAATATTGCGTTTTACCACGTCCATCCCCACACCGCGGCCTGAGACATCGGTCACCGTTTTCGCCGTCGAGAATCCCGGTTCGAAAATCAGATTGTATACGTCGCGGTCGCTGAAAGCGTCGCCGTCGGATATCAGTCCTCGTTCCCGTGCTTTGTTGAGGATGGCGTCTCGATTCAACCCTCGTCCGTCATCGGAGATCTCGATGTAAATATTTCCACCGCGGTGAAAGGCGCGAAGATTCACCAGTCCGGTCTCCGATTTGCCTGCCTCCTTCCGAATCACCGGGCCGTCTTCCAGCCCGTGGTCCACGGCGTTTCGGACCAAATGGACGAGAGGATCCGAAATTCTATCCACGACCGTCTTGTCCAGCTCCGTGTCCTCACCCGAGGTGATGAACTCGAGAGGTTTTCCCGTTTTTCGAGATAGATCCCGGGCGACACGAGCCATTTTCTGAAATGTGGCCCGAATGGGGATCATTCGAAGCGAGGTGCCCATTTCCTGCAGTTCGCGCGTGATTTTCCGAAGTTGCTTCACATGCCGTGCCAATTCGGCCGTACAGTTATCGATTTCCTCTACCGATTGACTGACCATCGATTCCGTGATGACCAGCTCACCGATCATCTCAACGAGAAGATCCAAACGCTCTGCGTCTACCTTGACCGACTCGCGTATCTTCACCGAGCGCTGAGACTGCGCCTGTTTGTCCGCCTTCTCTTCGGCGTCCTTGGGGGCTGGAGGTTTTTCGGCGGCAGGCTCTTCCTCGGCAGGAGCGGCCGGGGCCGGAGGTTCCGGCTCTGCGGGTGGCGGCGCGGAGGGCGCCTGTTGAGGTTCCGCAACAGGAGCCGTCTGTTCAGCGCTGGGGGGTGGCGCGGCTTTGCCCGCCAGAACGGCCTGGATTCGATCGACAAGGGAAGGCAGGGAGGGATCTCTTACCAGCGCCTCACCGGTTTGTAGGGCGGACCCGAGCTGTTCAACGAGACGTTTGAGTGCGTCGAGTGCCTCGAATGTGACGTCAATCGCATTGTCTACTAACAGTAACTGGCCTTTGCGCGCTCGATCGAGGAGGTTCTCGGCCTCGTGCGCGACAGACTGAATATCGTCTAGAGAAAGAAAGCCCGCAACGCCTTTAATCGTGTGAAAAGCCCGAAAGACAGCATTGAGGGATTCTTCATCGGTGGAATTTGTCTCAAGAGTCAGCAGGTGAACATCCGCGGTATCCAGGTGCTCTCGGGCTTCCGTGACAAAATCCGACAGAAGTCCGACGTCTCCTTCGATAGGAACGAATTTCGGAGCGCTTTCCGCAGGTGCTGGTTGCGGAGCGGGCTGCGGGGGGACGGTTTCCTGAGGCGGAGCCGGCGCAGGCTCGGGTGGAGACTCGGGCGGTTGCTCCTCCTCTAGAGCGCTCTGGGCGAGATCGGGCGTTTCCATACCGGAAGCGGGCGGGACCTCCCACCGCGCCAGCAGATTCTCGGCCGCTTCGGGTGCTGAGCCTTTGCCGGAATACGATTCCAGCATGCGGAGCAGCCAGTCTTTCGTTTCCAGCAGCATATCGGTTATTTCGTTGGCCGGTTCCCGTTCAAATTTGTCTTCCACTGCATGACAAACATTCGACACATCGGACAATCCCATCACGGCGGCCTCGCCTTTCAGCGTATGCAGCAAACCGCGAAGCCCACCCAAAGCCGTCTCGTCGAGGGATTTCTCAAGGGCAAGAATGAACTCCTCCATCTCGGCCAACGCACCGATTTGACGGCTGAGGAACTCCGAAAAGAGCGCTTCATCCACGTAGGGATTCAGGTCTTTCGGCAACTCGGGGTGCGGAGATGGTTGGGACTGGGAGGTTGTTTCTTCAGCCGAATCGCGGCCACCGACTTCGATTTCGTACTCCGGGGGAAGCATCCCGCTCTCCAGCCGACGTTCGTCGCATAGGACTTGCTGCAACGCGGCTATCGCTCGACAGACTGAAGAGAATGCCGCATCGGGGTCGGACTCTTCCTCGAGTATGATTTGCTCAATCGATTTTGCCGCCTTCGCCGCAACCTCACCCACCTGCGGTTGACCGTTGTCTTTCGCCCAGGTCTCAATCTCTTCAAGTTTTGTGTGCAGCGAGGCCAGTGCCTGAAGGTCTGATCGTTCAACCAGAACCGCCGCTTCTGATAGTTCTTCAACCGTTTGTTTGATTGACATGGTCTCTATTTGTATTTCGGTACGATGGAATCCTTGCGCGGCACAGCCGCATATTGCCGACGCACGTATTTATACCATATACGCGGCCCCGACGATAACATATGTCGTGCTCGGTACCGGCGGCCGATTCGCCGTTCACATATCCCTCGGTCAACGGGTTGCCCGGAAGGTCCACCCATTCTAGCTGGTAAGTATTTGTTCTTCAAGCGGTTCTTTTGTATTTCGGATTGTTTGGGTGTACGCGCTACGAACCAGACACGAAGAGCCCCCCGGTCTGTATGAATACGGCATCCCTGCCGGATGGAATTGCTGTCCGCAAAGCCCGGCTGTTTCAGAACGGGGTATTCTTCCTAAGAAAACGCTCCCGAAACCGTCATTCCGAGGGGCGGAGCGACGTGAGAACCTCGCTGTTGAGACACGCAACGAAGAGATGGCCACGCTTTGCTCGCCATGACGGCAATGGGGACCGCGGTTTCTTCCTCAAATCACCGACCTTGCCGGCCCGGGGCTGCTAAGAAAGGAATTGCTGGTCCAGGAGTTCAACTCCCGGACCAGCCGTCTCTTTCTTTCCCAAATCACGGGCTCCGACGGTCCGGGGCTCGCCAGACACAATCGACCGTGTACGATACTATCTGACTGGAACGTGTGAAGCGGGCCTTGAAGATTGACCCAACACGGATGTCCGAGGTAGGTATTCCCACCGGTTCTCGGTGTCGGTCAGAAAGGCTATCGTCTTCGCTTAGGCAGAATGAAACAACCCAGAAGGAGTAAACCCATGCCAATACGCCGGATGCGCTCAACCGGTCGATCAGTATGTCTCATTTTCGCCGTGTGCTGTGCGGCCGTTTTGCCATGTAGCGGCCAGCAAATCGTGACACAGCCGGTCATCGCGTTCGACCACGGGGCCACGGTCAATTCATTAACGTTCTCCGGCGACGGAAGAGGTCTGCTGACGGGAGGAAATGACGGTCTCGCCCGGTTGTGGGATGTTGGGTCGGGGCTGGAAATGCTGGCGTTCGAACACCGTGCGAAGATCCATTCCGTCGATCTTTCGCCCGACTACGCTTTCGCACTGACGGGGGGAGCGGATGGCAAAGCGGTTCTGTGGGATGTTGAAACCGGCGACCGGATTCGGGGCTTCTCCGGTCACCGAAGCGATGTTCTTTCGGTTCGATTTTCTCCGGACGGCATGCAAGGGCTGACAGCCGGTGCGGACCAGAAAGCGAGGCTTTGGACGATCGATAACGGCGCTCTGATCGGCGTATTCGCAGGCCATCGTCACATCGTCAATACCGCTGTTTTCTCGCCGGGAGGCGACTTTGTGGTTACCGGAAGTCATGATGGCAGCGCCACGCTGTGGGACGCCGAGACAACGGCTCTGGTAGGCCGTTTTCAAGGATTCGGCGGTGGAGTCCTGTCTGCTGGGTTCTCTCCGGATGGCGATTGGCTTCTAACCGCTCACTCCAACGGTCTTGTCAAGTTGTGGGATGTCTCGCAGACCAGTGAGATAGCTGTGTTCGCCGGTCACAAGGGACCGGTCAATTCGGTCTGCTTCTCGCCCGATGGAGAATATGCAGTAACGGGCAGTGACGACGGAACGGTGAACCTTTGGGATATCGGTCAGGAAGGAATACTCCGGACATTTTTTTACGAGAACACCCGGATTACCTGCATCGACATGTCGCCCGACGGCGAGTGGATTGTATCGGGCGGGTCGGATGGCACGGCCAAAATCTGGCGTGCGTTTGCGGCGCCCGGACCGACCCCGACCCCGGCACCCACGCCCACTCCCGCCGAGCCAAACATCAATACACCGGAATACTTTCCGGATCCGAATTTCCGAGCGGCTGTGGAAGCATTCATGGAGGTCGGCCCCGGAGAGCGTTTTACCGCGTCGGAGGCGGCGGAGCGCGGCGGTTTCCTACGATGTTCGAATCAGCAGATCGAGAATCTTGAGGGAGTTCAGTTTCTTACAGGACTCAGCGGTCTGGATTGTTCCGGCAACGAGATTACGGAATTGGCGCCTTTGGTACATAACAGCGCTCTTCGGGACGGAAGCGTTGTCGATGTTCGAGACAATTTACTCGATTGTGAGGATTGGGAAGACGTCATTCTGTTGCTTGAACGGATCGGAACGGCGGAATTGAACGGCTCAGGGAATCTAGTGCAGGGCTTCGCTTATTCACCTCAGAAGACTATGGATCCATACGATTGCGACCGAGAAAAAATCGAAACGATTGCCGCCGGATTCACTGTCCGTCAAATGTATGTCCTGGAGCGCTTCGTCGGCGGAGGGTGTACGGCAATCACCGGCAAAAACGGCGATTTGATTACGATCGAGGAAGGGGAAAACGAGAGGTATGTGCTGGCCTGGTATTACGGTCAATCTCGTGAAGAGATCGCCCGGTCCGTGTCTGGTGCGGCTCTCGATTCGGTGTTTCCGTGGGGACAGGATGCTGTCCTTGTCATCGTTGGATTTCCGAACTCACCGAATCGGAGATACGAGGCATACAAACTGACGGGACCATTTGAACCGGCGACGGCTGTCCACGGATTTGCCTATCACTGAGAGGCTACGCGGAGAGGTCTACGCGCATGATTTGGAACGCGTCTGCGGGTTTCTATCCGTTTGATCGCCCCTCGATTTTCAGCTCAGCGGCGTGCGGACGGAGGGCTTCGATCAGGAATTGGATGTGGTCTCCCAAATCCACCCCGAGCTCTTGAATTCCGGCTTGAATCTCGTTGCGGTCGACTTTGGCGGCGAAGCTCTTGTCTTTTAGCTTCTTTTTAACACTCTTGGCAGTGAGAGAGTGAATTCCGTCGGGACGAACAAAACAGCAGGCCCCAATGAATCCTGTCAGTTCGTCGCATCCCAGGAGCGCTTTGTCGAGCTGCGTTTCGTAGGGAATGCCCCAGTGGGTCAAGTGACAGGACACGGCATGCGCGATTTCCTCCTCGCCTTGTTCCCGGAGCCATTCGACAATTCGGTTTGGATGATGGTCCGGCCACTTTTCATAGTCCGCATCATGCAGCAAACCCGCGATACGCCATTTCAGCTCGTCACTTTCGCCGCTGCCGTATCGGTGAGCGGCGGCGCGCATGGCGATTTCGACGGCTCGGGCGTGGATCCGTAAAGCCTCGCTTTCCGTCCACTCGCAGAGTTTCTCCCACGCTTCCTCTCGTGTAAGTGCCATCTTTTTACCTCAGCTACCAGGATTCTCTCCATTCGAACACTTGTCGGCTTCATCCGCAAGAGGCTTCTCCATCGGGGACGAGCGATGTCATCCGACCGAGCTAAACATCCAGCAGAATCGTCAAGGCATGGGAGACTCTCGGGAGGAAAATGTGCTACAATCAGCGGAGATAATCGTTTGGCAGTCAGGGGGACCCATTGGTACCGGGTCTAGTCTCAAGACGCTAAGAGTGATAGGTATAGGGACTTATGCCGATACGGGACGGCGTACTTGCGGGGGCACATTGACCGGTCAGCAAGATGATCTTTATCGGCGGGATAAAGCTGTTTTCGATGTCGTAGAGACCCCGATCATTAAGACTGTATCAATCTCGGTTTGAGAATTGGTGCAAAAACGCAGATTGCACGAGACCAGAGGGAAAAGGTAGACCGATGAGACTCCACACGAAACTCACTCTGTCTTTGTTGGTGGGCCTATTGCTGGTGGTGACGCTCGCCCAGGTTTTTCAGTACCGATCAAGCATCGATCAGATTACTTCTCTTTCCAAACAAGACATCCAATTAATGCAGGAACGAGAAGAAGAACATGCAAAGAATATCTTCCGATCGGTGGAACGGGCGATCGCGGGGTCTCTGGAACGCGGCGAGATGGAGAAATTTACCAAGATCCTGAATGCGCAGAAAGACGTGGAAGGTCTTCTCGAGTTCTCCCTGTTTGACCGACAGGGGGTCGTCACACACTCGTCGGATGAAGAATTCCTGAATAAGGAACTATCCGAAGACTTGAAAGACCGCTTGCTCTCGAGTTTCGATACGTATATGACCCATGGCGAAGGGATGATCGAAATCTATCAGCCTCAGCCCGTCAACCGCGACTGCGTACGTTGTCATGCCGGCTGGAACGAAGGGGAGGTCGGCGGTGTAACCTATTTCCGGTTTTCTACGGAAGCGTTGCAGGACGCCGAGGTCCAAGCGCAGAATTCAATTTCGAATCTGGTCAAGACGACTTTTCAGAACAGTCTGACAACCGTCGTCGGTATTATTCTGGTTCTCCTGACCGCAATGTATTTCTTGGTACGTAAGTTTGTCGGGCGTCCCCTTGGGGAATTCGTAACGCTTCTCCAGAGATTCGAAAAAGACGAAGGGGATTTGACACGCCGTGTTGAGATCGGAACGAGCGATGAAATCGGCGGGTTGGCGCGCCTCTTCAATTCATTTGTCGAGAAACTGAATAGTGCAATCTCACGTGCTCAGCGGGCGGCGTTTGTTGTCGGCAGCGGTGCTACGTCTCAGGCGGGCGCCGTGGAAGAAACTTCTGCATCCGTTGAAGAGATTGCCGCGATGGCGAAACTAAACGCAGACAAGGCACAGGAAGCCAATACGCTCATGAGACAAGTTCTCAGCGAAATCGGACAGGCGAATAAATCAATGACGACCCTGACCGACGCGATGACGGAATTATCGAAGGCGAGTGACGAAACCGCACGGATCATTAAGACCATCGATGAAATCGCCTTCCAGACCAATCTTCTGGCGTTGAATGCCGCAGTGGAAGCGGCCCGTGCGGGACAGGCGGGATCCGGGTTCGCGGTTGTTGCGGACGAGGTACGGAACCTGGCGATGCGTTCTGCGGACGCTGCGCGCGAAACCGGCGCTCTCATCGAGGATACGGTGCAGAGAATTCGGTTCGGCGACGAATTGGTCGACAGTGCGAGTGCCGCCTTCGCTAAAGTGGTGGAGCAGACAAACAAGGCGACACATTTGATTGAGGAGATGGCTTTCGCATCCCAGGAACAGGCCCAGGGTGTCGAGCAAATCAATAACGCGTTGGAAGAGATCGATCAGTCAACCCAGCGAAACGCTGCGGAGGCCGAGAAGCTCAATCAGGTCATGTCCGGTTTCCAGACGGATCACAAAGAGGAAGAGAACCAGCGAATCAGCGCGCCCGAGCAGAAGAAGATGTTGCCTCAACCGGGCGCCGACAAATGGAGGGACCAGGATGATGAGAGTTTCTCTCTCGACCAATATCGAACTTGACGTGCGGCAGTGCCGGTGATTCGAAGAAAGAGGGTTTCTCCATACAAGAGGGTGGGGTAGCGATAACCGCCGGGCTTCCGGCTGAGAGCGGCGTTCTGGGAGCGCAACCCAACGAGAACAACTAGACACAATAAACAAGAAGAACTAGACACAATAATTGTCACTTATCTCTTAGGAAAAGGCGGAAATTATGGCCCGGACGGTTTCAATCGACCCGATCACTCGAATCGAAGGACATCTTGCGATTCGAATCGAGGTAGAGTCCAATCGCGTTGCGAACGCATTCAGCTCAGGAGAGATGTTTCGGGGGTTCGAGGTCATTTTGCGCGGTCGGGATCCCCTGGACGCGCAGCAGATCACGCAGCGGATATGTGGGGTGTGTCCGATCTCTCACGGGACGGCCTCCATTCTCGCTCAGGACATGGCATGCAATGTCACGCCTACGACAAACGGGAGACTTGTACGCAACCTGATCCTTGGAGCAAACTTCCTTCAATCTCACATTATCCATTTCTATCATCTGTCCGCGCTCGATTTTGTAGACATCGCCGCGATCACCCAGTATCAGGGGAACGATCCGGCCCTTCGCGATCTCAAGGGATGGGTCCAGGCCCAGTTGGCTTCCAATACGGTTTATCCGGCTGCACCGTTTCTCCCTCGATACGACGCGCGGTATCTCGAGGATACCGGCACAAATATTCTCGCAATAAAACACTACTTGGACGCTCTCGAAATGCGCGCTATCGCGCACCAGATGGTGGCCACATTCGGCGCGAAAGCGCCGCACGCGAGTGCGTTGGTGCCCGGAGGCGTTACCGAACACGTCACGGTCGACAAGATCGCGGCATTCCGATCCAAACTCGAAAAGCTGCAGACGTTTATTAACGATTGTTACCTTGCAGACATTGAAGCGCTGGCAGGGGCCTTTCCCGAGTATCTGCACATTGGAAAAGGGTGTGGGAATTTCCTGGCTTATGGCGTATTCCGGGAATCGGCGGATCGCAATGCGACGTTCCTGCCTTCCGGCGTTCTCGTTGGAGGACGGATGACTCCTTTCGACGAGGGAAGAATCACGGAGGATGTTCGCTATTCTCTGTTTTCTTCTCAATCGGGGCTTCGTCCCGCATCCGGGGAGACGGTTCCCAGTCCCCGCAAGAGCGGAGCTTACTCATGGCTCAAAGCGCCAAGGTACAACGGAACAGTTATGGAGGTCGGGCCGTTGGCGCGGATGTTGGTGGCGTATCAAAGAGGTACGCCGCGATCGGCCAAGCAGCTGGTCGATTCATTCGCGACCCGGTTGGGTATCAGCCTCGACATGTTGGATTCCGTGCTTGGTCGTCATGCGGCTCGGGCGTTGGAATGCAAACTGGTTGCGGACCAATGTGCGGAGTGGCTTGACCAGCTCGCCCCCGACGCTCCCGCATTCACGGATTTCGAGATCCCCGATTCCGGCCGTGGGGTCGGGCTTACTGAGGCACCTCGCGGCGCGTTAGGCCATTGGATTGAAATCGAGGGCAAGAAGATCAAGAACTATCAGTGTGTCGTGCCGACAACATGGAATTGTTCGCCTCGCGATGATGCCGGGAATCCGGGGGCGATAGAACAAGCCCTCGTCGACACGCCGATTCAGGATGTCGAGAATCCAATTGAAGCGCCACGGGTGGTCCGTTCTTTCGACCCCTGTCTCGCCTGTGCAGTTCATTAAGCAAGGAAGAGGAGTAGATCGTATGTCCGACGTCACCCGCAGAGAATTTCTTACATTTGGCGCAAAACTCGCAGCAATCATGGGATTGGGGTCGACCGCCGCTCCGACAATTGCCGAGGCGATCGGCAATCTGTCGGCGGGGAATCCGCCGGTTCTGTGGTTACAAGGTCAGAGTTGTTCGGGTTGTTCGGTTTCGTTGCTCAATTCCGATGCGCCAACGCCATCCGAGATTCTCACGAAATACATCGCGCTCCAGTTTCATTCCACCTTGTCCACCGCTACCGGCCACGTTGGTATGGATATCGTTCATCGGGTGATTCGCGACGGTGGGTTTATCCTTGCGGTCGAAGGGAGTATTCCAGCGGGTATGCCTGAGGCATGCCTGATGGGCCACGAACCGGTCGGGGACCTCGTGCAGCAGGCCGCTCGAACGGCGCAGGCCGTTGTCGCCGTCGGGGCTTGTGCGGCATTCGGAGGAATCCCGGGGGCGGGAAACAACCCAACCGGTGCGATCAGTGTCCCCGAGTTCCTCACCAAGGCCGGAATCCGGACTCCCATCATTCGGTTGCCGGGGTGTCCATGCCATCCTGATTGGCTTGTGGGTACGTTGGCTCACGTTGTCGGATACGGCTTGCCGGAGCTGGACAAAATGGGCCGTCCGAAAGTCTTCTTCTCCAGAATTCTTCACGATCAGTGTCCGCGTTTCGCCGATTACGAACGAGAGAACTTCGCGCGAACGTTCTCCGATAGCGGTTGTCTATTCAAGCTTGGCTGCATGGGCCCCCGCACTTATGCCGACTGTACCTTGCGGTATTGGAATTCTCGCACGAACACTTGTATCAAGGCGGGAGCGCCGTGCATCGGTTGTGCCTCCGAGGCCTTCGCCAAGGACCCCGACTTCCCGTTTTATACGAAAGAGGCCGCCTCAACCGCTTCGAAGACACGGGAGACATAGGCACTCATCTTACCTGTTAGCCGCTGTGAAGATTGCCTCCTCCGGGACACTCGCGTCTCTGTCGATCGGCGTCTCCGTTTGACTCAGGTCGTTTCCGATTAGGCTGATTCGGTCGCTGTCTCCGTCTATTCTCACAAACGTGTTCGTCTCCTCGGGTGCGATGCACCTTTGAATCATGCCGGTCCGGACGTTTGTTAAAACCATCAACGGTGACCCATCCGACTGAGGTGCACTGGAGTACCGGTCGATCTCCACGTTGCGCACATTGTCACATACCAGTCCCGGCCGATAGTCCGGCTTCTCATAACGGAGTTGGATATTCCGGAATCGCAATCCTTCCACATGACGACAATAGAAACCATGCGAAGGCAATTGTCCGAACATGGTCCCTTCAGGATATTTCTCCGGCAATTCCGGTATGTCGCGTTTCGCATCCTCGAGGGTACCGCCGCCTTCGGTGCAAATGGTGATGTCGCTCAAAGAGACGTTCTGAATGGGATGATTCGATAGGCCGGTAATATGACACCCCGTTGAGCTCATGTCGGAGGCGAGCACGTTGTCGATGATGATATCCCGGATTGTACCGATGCCGGGTTTCGGATCCTCCGGCAGAACAGGCCGCGCACGATTGCCCAGTCGGATGAAAATTGCGCTGCGCATCCCCCGGGCGGTGATATTCGATACGGAAACACGCTCCATAATTCCGCCGTCCACGATCATCAAGGCAATTGCAGAAAGCCCTCGTCGTTCGCGATCCCAGTCTTCTTCCGGTCCCGGTTTCCGAACAGTGCAGTTGCTCACGGAGATGTTTCGGAACCCGCCCACTGTTTCCGTGCCGAGTTTGATGCCGTTACAGAGCGTACTTACAACGCAGTTTGTCACGGTCACATTCTCGCAGGTTCGATCGCCGGTGCTTTTCAGGACGATGGCGTCATCGCCCGAATGGATATAGCAATCCGAGATGCGGACATTTCGGCAGCAGTCGATATTGATACCGTCGTTGTTGGCGTTCACCATGCTGTCGACGCGTATCCCGTGAATCACAACATCATCGCACGCCAGATACAGCTGCATCCACATCGGCGAATTCCGTAGGAAGATTTTTTCAACAGTAATGTTTTTGCAGGAGACAAAACGAATAATGTACGGTCGCTTTCGATATCCGTGATGGGGGAGAGAGGATGCGTCGAACTCCGGTTCTTCGCCTTGACCGTCAATTGTGCCTCTGCCTGTAATTGTGATGTTTTCAACATTTTCGGCGTGAAGCAGACTCTGGTGTACGTAGTTCTCGGTGTAGGAACGGAACTCCGGCATAATTGACGGGTAATCTGCGAGGTCTGTGCTGCCGAGCAACGTCGCTCCCGCTTCAAGATGGAAGACTACGTTGTTTTTCATAAAAATCGTGCCGGAGAGATAGACGCCCGGCGGTAAATAGACCGTTCCGCCACCGGCGTTCGAAGTCGCATCGACTGCGGATTGGATCGCTTCGGTGTCTTTAGCCACGCCATCTCCCACGGCACCGAAATCTTTGACGGAATGAACCGCATTGGGGTTCGCAGCAGCTGTGCTGTGGATCAGCCCAACGCTGCAGAGAACGATAAACATCCGAGAAAGACAGCGTTTTCTGAAATTGTGCATGATAAATACCTCCGGAATTATTTACATCTACGCGATTCTATTTCCATGATTTATTTCCCGTCTCCACAAGAATCCATTCAGAGACCGAGAATTCCATCCTGCCTCGGATCTATCGTTTACTCTAACGTTGCAAAACTGACTCCTCCTGCCAACATTTCCAAATCTCTCCCCCC
>CAZTDD010000140.1:0-17625 GCA_964612675.1 uncultured bacterium | reverse complement strand
ATCCTTTTGTATGGACAGCAACCGCAGATTCTATTCTTGCGAAGATCGAAAGACTGTGCGAACGTATTTCTGGGACAGGACACTAGATCGTATCCCATCATCCGGCAAAACCGACGTGAGATACTTAGGCCGAGTCCTGTGCCCCCGTACTTGCGCCCGATACTGGCATCCGCCTGACGGAAAACATCGAAAATCTCTTCCATTTTCTCCTTCGGTATACCGATCCCGGTATCGATTACATCAATGCGTGTCGGCTGGCGTGTTGTGGGATCGGCGTCCACGTGGACGGTAATACTTCCTTCTTCAGTGAATTTGAGCGCGTTGCCAAGCAGGTTTATCAGGACTTGTTTCAATTTCCCCTCGTCCGTCTCCATCGTCGACAAGGGCTCCGGGACATCTACGATCAAGTCGACGTCGCGATTCTGCACCTGCCCCTCAAATTGAGCGACAGTCAGCCCGATGAGGTCTTTGACGGAAACGGTAGCGATCTCCAACTCTGTGCGGCCTGCTTCGATTTTCGAAAGGTCGAGAATGTCATTGATGAGATTCAATAAATGTTTCCCGTTGTCCAATACACGCTGCAAATAGGAAATATCTTGATTCTGCAAATTCTCTTTTTTGTTCTTGAGCAGTAGGTTTGAAAAACCGATAATGGAGTTCAACGGCGTGCGGAGTTCATGACTCATGTTGGCAAGAAACTCGCTTTTTGAGCGGTTTGCGGCTTCCGCCTCTTCCTTCGCGCGCTTCAGCTCTTCCGCCGCTCGTTTGCTTTCGGTGATGTCGCGGAAAATACTCCGGGTAGCGACGGGTGTCCCATCCTCGAAACGGCAGTTCGCACTTCCCGACACAATGATCCGCCTACCGTCTTTCGCGATGAACACCGTTTCAATATCGCTGACTGCTTCTCCTTGCAGGATTCGTTGAAAGAGATCGGAACAATGTTGGTGTTGCTCCGGCGGAACGATATCAAACAGGCTGAGATTGGCAATGTCGTGGTCGGAATAGCCGAGGGTCTCTTTCCAGGCACGATTCACATACAACAGGCGAGCATCCGGAGAGACACTCTGGATCAAGTCGTTGGCATTATCGAGGAAATCCTGCAGACGTTCTTCGCTTTCTTGAAGAGCCTTTTCCGCCGCCTTTCGGTCGCTGATATCCTGTGCAACCCCCAAAAAGCCGGAGATAGTCCCCTCCTCATCCCGTACCGCGGTCACAGAGAGGATGACGGTTATGCGAGTGCCGTCTTTCCTGACATAAGTCCATTCCTTCTCTTCATAGCTCCCCTCTTTTGCCTTCGCTACGAAAACATCGAACCCCTCGACGGGCCGTCCCAGTTCCTTCGACAATTGCTCGCCGTGAGCAATGATCTCCGACTCGAGATGAATAAGCTCCGGCGTTTGTTTTCCGATCATTTCTTCGGCACTGTATCCGAGCATGCGTTCGGCACCACTGTTGAAGAGCGTTATCACACCTTCCGGATTGGTAGCGATAACAGAGACCTGAGTGGCCGCGTCAAGCAGCCCTTTGGTTTGAGCATGAGAAATCGCTGCTTCCTGCTCGGCGCGCATTCGTTCGGCGATTTCCGTGACCAGTTGCCGATTAACCTCGCTCACTTCGGAGGTACGTTCCGCTACTTTCTTCTCCAGCTCGTCGTGAGCTTGTCGAAGTGCCTTTTCTGCGAGTTTGCGGTTCATCTTCGCCCAGCTGACAAGCCAGCACATACCCCCGATCAAAAGCGCTAGAATGGCATTGATCGCCGCAAGGTTATGCAAAAACGGTCGGTTCGCAGTCGCAAAAACCTCAGGCGTCACCAACGTGACAAGATACCAGCGGTAATCCGGCGATGCTGCCTGCAAATCCACGCCTGGATCCCCTCTTGTTGAACCCGAAACCGCTCCTGTCTCTTCCAACAAAGGGGAAATGGAGGCGAAAGTGAACAGGCCAACTGCCCACGCTTCATTCCTTCTATTCGCTGCCACGCATCCGGAAACCGATGCCCGAATCTCCGAGTCATGCGATCTTCATACATGAAACCCCATTCATCTTCGGAACAAAGGCCTTTCAGCCAATATCCCTCCGAATTCACGAGCATTGCCTCACCCGGGACAAACGATAAAGACTCTTTCAACTCTTTCAGCAGATTCTTGCCGAGGTAGTTCAGTACCAAAACGCCTCGTTTTCTATCCTGGAAATCGAACACAGGCGTGATAAACCGAATCATCGGTTTCAGCGGTTGTTCGATTTCCCCGTTCTCTATATTTAAATCGAAGGGGGAGATATAGATCTGGTTGTTTCCGAGTGCAATGCCTTCCCGAAAGTAGTAGCGATCTTTCTTTGACTGGAGTTCTTCCTCAGGTACAACAACTGCCCGACCGTTGGAGTAATTGACACGGACAACCTCCATGCCCTTCGTATCAATAAACCGTATCTGATCGTATACTCGTTCCACCTCGCACACATGCATGAATTCCTGCGCAAGAGCATTCCGGTGAGTATCGTAATCCTTCCTCTCCAACATCATCTGCAAATCATGGTTTTTGGCAAGAATTACCAGATCCGAAACGACAAAACGGATATGCTGTAGCAATTCTTTCGCCTGTCGACTGACGTACCCATCTGTGCCGGTTTCAATAATCGTTCTGATGGAATTCGATTCAATACGATACACCAGTAGCGAAAACAAAAAGAGGAACGCTAGAAAAGGAATATAGAGCAAAGCGAAATGCTTTAGAATTGGAGATTTCGGTGGAGATGCAGCCTTTTCCATTACACTCGAACTCCAATGATCATATCGAGCAAAAGTATCGCGGCCTGTCCGCACAGTATCCGGTAGCGCGCATTTCGGCCACGCTCTTTGTTACTTACACGCCCGGCCTCGGACCTTGTTCTTCGAGAAGTACCGCTTCTGTCGCGCTTTTGGTGAGCGCCCTCCTATCGGTCGGAAGTGTGGAGTGTTCTGAAGAAATCGGGCCGGATATGTCCTCGTTTGCCCGATACTCCCTGGAGAATACGATACTAAACGTGGAGCCGATGCCCACCTGACTGGCGACGGAAAGTTCGTAACCGAGTAGATCGCAGAACCTGCGCGAGATACTGAGCCCCAGCCCCGTCCCCCCATACTTTCGCTTCGTGGTACCGTCCGCCTGGCGAAATGCCTCAAAAATGAAGGGGATTGTTTCTTCGGGTATTCCGATTCCGGTATCGGAAACGTCGATTTGTATCGGCCTCCGAATTTCACCTTCGATATGAACACGGATCGTTATGCTTCCCTCTTCAGTGAATTTGATCGCATTCCCAATCAAGTTACTCAATATGTGTTGCAATTTCCCAGGGTCTGTTTCAATTTGATGCAGGTTATCGGGAACATCGAGAATCAGATCCAGACTCTTCCCTTTCGTTTGTCCATCGAGCTGGGACACGACTTCCCGAATCAGGAGCGCAATGTCTGTTGTGCCAATCTCGATTGTCTCCCGCCCCATTTCAACTTTAGACAGATCGAGAATATCGTTGATGATTTCCAACAAGTGGTGGCCATTTTCTGAAATCCGTTCGAGATACTTCACATCGCTTTCGTGTAAATTCCCCTTTTTGTTTTTGAGCAAGAGTTGTGAGAAACCAATAATAGAATTCAAAGGCGTTCGCAGCTCATGGCTCATGTTCGCCAAGAATTCGCTTTTCGCCAGGCTTGCCGCTTCGGCTTGCTCCTTTGCGTGGCGAAGGCTTTCTTCCGCCAGTTTCCGGTCGGTAATGTCGCGCACAATTCCCGTAAACAGAATGCGATCCCCCAGGTGGACCTCACTTACCGAAAGTTCGAGAGGAAATTCCGTTCCATCTTTGCGTTTCCCCGTTACTTCTCGACCGATGCCGATGACCTTTTTACGACCTGTGCGAAGGTAACTAGCCATATATTCGATATGATTCGCGCAATGAGGTTTGGGCATAAGGATTGCGACATTATGACCGATCGCCTCTTGCGTTGTGTATCCGAAGATCTCTTCGGCGGCGTTGTTGTACGTTTCAATGATCCCTTCCTCGGTGATGGTGATAAGTCCGTCAATGACATTATCTAAAATTGTACTGATTCGCATTTCGCTCTCACGAAGGGCGTCGTGGGCCCGTTTCTTTTCTGTAACGTCTTCCTGAACAGCGAGGAAATGGGTGATTACTCCCTCCTGATTCCGAATGGGAGAAATGGAGGAGGATGCCCAATAGTGATCTCCGCACTTCTTTCGATTGTAGAATTCCCCGTACCATTCGTTACCGGAATGTATCGTTCTCCAGAGTTCGTCATACTCGCGTCGGGGTGTGTCGTCAGACTTCAGGATTCGTGGAGTTTTGCCGGTCACTTCCTCCGATGTATATCCTGTGACCTCCGTGAATTTGGGATTCACAAATTCAATTACTCCGTCGACATCGGTGATAATGATGACATTAGCGCTTTGCTTCACGGCGCTGTACAATTTCAGAAGCTGATTCTGCATCCATTTGCGGTCCGTGACTTCAGCACGAAGGAGTCGTGTCGCTTCCTGGAGTTGTGTCGCCTGTTCATAGACCCGTTGTTGCGATTCCTCGAGTGTTCCGATCATTTTCGATTGAGCGCGATAGTTCCGAACGCGGATCAGGTGGACGACGGAAGACAGTGCAGAGGCAGCCAATAACAGAAACGCGAAGTGGATCCACTCCGTGGAGGGACCAAGCACCCAGACAACAATCCCCCAGGAAAACACCGAAGCAACCACAACGGTGAAAAACCACTTGTATGAAAGGAATACACAGCCAACACCGACAATCAGCAAGGCAACATTTGTCGTTTGTCGTGGTTCATGAACGAGATAAAGATGTGACAGACAGTTGATCAGGACCAACCCAGCCACAAACGCCGCGTATAAGTGAGAATGATCCGGTTTGGGCGGGTGACGCCGGAGAACAAACCACAGACCGGCACAGATCGCCGCAGTGCTAAGCGCGATACCAACCATGATGACACGGGCACCGCTCGACAGCAGAAAGAGATGACCGATCGCGAAGAGGAGATACAAAACAACAAGCGTAAGGAGTACAGGAGGTAAGCTGTTCCAGACATTCCGGTTCATCATTCCATGCAGATCGTCAGTTAATAAAGGGGCGCGGTCGCCGGGAAACCGCTTTTCGACAGACGGACCGTTTTTCCCCACATCGACACTGTTCATTGCGCACACTCCTCGGGTCGGCGGCTGCCGCTCGGACCCGGTCGGATTTCCCCTCTTCGCAATGAGCCGGTTAGCACCGGACATACTGTAAGAAAAGACTACTCAGGTCCCTATTTCAATAATTCTTGAATCGCCTCGATCAAAACATCTTCATCTAGAATCGGCTTTGTAACGTACTCGTTAAAACCCAGGGCGAGATATTTCTCCCTGTCTCCGGACATTGCGTGAGCGGTCAGTGCGATCACGGGGAGGTCCCGAAGATTCTCGTCCGACCGAATATTCGCCAAGACCTCCGTGCCATCCATTTCAGGCAAGGATATGTCCAGAAGAACCAGATCGGGTTTTTCATTTTTCAATCCTTCCAGGGCCTCGACACCGGTTTCGTATTCGGCGATATTGTACCGGTCTTCGAGCATCGCCTGTACAAGCAAGCGATTATCGGGATTGTCTTCGACGAGTGCGATCGTTTTCATTCCTGCAGTCCCTTCCTTTTCTCCTCCAGGCTGGTTTTGACCTTGGCGAATGTTTCCTCCATTGTATCCAACAGCGCAGCCATACCCGATGCGTTTTGTTCACCGGCCCGAATCTCGATCTTCTCCGCGATATCGCAAAGAGTGTGCGCACCGAAATTGCTTGCGCTGGATTTGATCGAGTGTGCCGAGCGCTCGAGGTCTTTCAGCTTTCCGTTTTGGTGTGCAGTACGTGCGGCCTCGAGACGTTTCGGAACATTGTCCAGAAAGAGATCGATCATCTGTCCGATAAGGCTGGGGCCGCCGATCTTGTCCAGGCGTGATAAGGCCCTTTCGTCGAAGTATTTCTCTTCAGCCATCGCCACGCGTTTTCCTTTCGACCTTATTTTCTGGATCCTTTGCGTGCGTAACGGTCTTCCCGTTCGCCTCTTGCCATCCGTCGCACCGGCTGAGTGACTTTTTCTTCTTTCTCATCGGCTACCGCTTCTCCCTCGGGTTCTTCGGTCGATTCTGTTGTACCGCTTTCGTGTCCCAGTGCCTTCAAGAATCGATCCGTATCCACCATGCTCGTTTTAATGAGGTAATCGTCGGCTCCGAGCTTACGTGCCGTCTGCACCGAGTGAGGAGAGTCATCGCCGGTCAACATAACCACCCGTGCAACGGTATCGAGATCTCGAATAAAACGAAGTACTGTGAGGCCATCTCCTTTTGGCATTTTGATGTCCAAAAGGACGACATCCGGTCTATTTTCTTCGAAGAGATTGATCGACTGAAGTCCGTTCTCCGCCTCGCCGCATATCTCGTACCCGTAGTTTTGCAGCATGGAGCGTAATAGAAGCCGGGTTTCAGGATCGTCTTCACAGATGAGTACTTTCTTCTGTGAACCGGGATTCTCCATCTCCCTTCCCTTTCCCATCAGTCTAACCTGCCGGCGGGGAACTCCAAGCGAAACCAGTGAGATTCTAACTCGATTTTGTGCTTTTTGCACCTGCTGCGTGCTGTTCAAGAGTCAGAATGAATCGAGGGGAAGAAGGTGTCTCTTCTTCCCCTCGGACGTGCCCGATTGAAGAATCGGGGGATGTTACTGCTGCGGTGATACTGTTGAGCGATTGTTCATCCACCGCCTCTGTCCGCGTTGATGTCCCATGCGCTGCATTTGACGTTCTGCACGAAGGGCCTCGAGTTGGGCGAGCTGTTCGGGAGTCAAGATTTCACGAATCGCATCGCGGTGCGGTCCTCGTCCGGCGGCACGCAATTGCGCGATTGCAGCTTTCTGATCGTCTGTCAGATTCAGCTGAGCCACAGGCGAGTTATCGTTGATACCGTCGCTGTCGGCGTCAACGAAACCGCGTCCGTTGGTCCCGCGTAGATCGCAGACTCCATCGCCATCCGCATCAACAAACCCCTGTCCTCGCGTACCGGAAAAATCGCAGACTCCGTCGCCATCCTTGTCGACAAACCGGCCTGCTCCGTTTCCACGAGCGCCAAAGCCTCTGTTGCCTTTCGATCCCATGAACCGTCGTCCGCCCTTGCCTTGGTAATCGCAAACACCATCACCGTCATTGTCGACGAAATTTGTCGCGGTACCGGCGCTGCGGCCTACGACGGACTGAGAGCCGACAACATAAGCACCTTTGTAAGCATTTTGGGTTCGTTTGCCCTGCGAACGCCTGGATTGGGCTTGCGCGTCAGTAGCTACCAGAACAAAACTCAACCCCGCGATTAGTGTCACAAAAACATAGCGCCTTAACATAATACATCTCCTTGTGTTGAGGATTCTTTGCGGGTCTGATTGACCCTGCCCCCGTATTGCGCAAGAGAGATGCCACTTCAGAGCCCAACAAGTGAATTAATTGTAAGCCGCTGCAGAATATGGAGTTACAGTAAAGAGGATGCGTTTACCTGCACGAAAAGAAAAAGAAAGCGATTCGACGGTTTTGTCGATCGGTATCGAGGCCGCGTTCGGTCAATGAAATGTAAACTCTTGAAATACAAATAGTTGGATATTCGACAAAATCGTCGAGTCAGTCGATCTCGGTTAGTTCGGTGTCGTATTTCTTGAGTTTGTAACGGAGAGTCCGTTCCGAGATCCCGAGCAACCGGGCAGCTTCCGACTGATTGCCATGCGTCTTCAGGAGGGCCTGACGGATGAGTGTTCGTTCAAGCGCCGAGACGATCTGCGGCAGGGTACGTTCCTCTACATCGGTCGTTTTCTCTTCGGCAGGTTGGACGTTCGGAGGCAAATCCTTGGTGGAGATGAGGTCGCCTCGGGCAAGCACGACGGCTCGCTCGACTACGTTCTCCAATTCCCGGATATTACCCGGCCAGTGGTATTTCATGAGCGAATCCATCGCTTCCCGCGAGACTTCGGTCGTGCGCCCGGGCGCGTATCGTTTCAGAAAATGATCGATCAAAGGTGGAATATCCTCGCGGCGGTCCCGCAACGGAGGAAGTTCAATTGTGATGACACCGAGTCGATAGTACAGATCTTCACGGAACTCCCCCTGCTGGATGGCTTCCTGCAAATCGCGATTCGTCGCAGCGACAATCCGAACGTCGACCCGTATCGGTTCCGTACCTCCTACGCGCTCGAACGTACGTTCCTGAAGTACCCGAAGGAGCTGAACCTGAACATTCGGAGGAATATCGCCGACTTCATCGATGAATACAGTGCCGCCTTCGGCAAGTTCGAACCGTCCCTGCCGTCGGGACGCGGCGCCTGTAAATGCCCCCTTTTCATGACCGAACAACTCGCTCTGAACAAGCCCCTCGGGAAGAGCGGCACAATGAATCGGTACAAAAGGCTTTTCGGCACGGTGACTCGCGGCATGAACCGCCCGGGCCAGAACCTCTTTCCCCGTTCCGCTTTCCCCCAGAATCAAAATATTCGCGTCGGAGGTCGCTGCACGAAGAGTCGTATTGATCACGTCTTGCATCCGAGGACTCGAGGTAACGAGGCCTTCCGCCCGTCCACGATGCTCGACGATCTCTCGAAGACGTCGGTTCTCCGATACGAGGGTAGAGCGTTCCAGTTCCCGCCGGATGACGATTTCCAATTCCGACAAATCGAGTGGCTTTGTTACATAATCGGCTGCCCCCGCCCGCATCGATGCCACGGCCTGTGCGGTATCTCCGTAGGCGGTCATGATCACAACCGGTACGTCCGGTCGTACTTTTTGGGCGTGGTCGAGGATCTGTTCGCCGCTTCCGTCCGGAAGCCGCATATCAGTCAACAACAAGTCAATGGTTTCTTTCTCGAATGACTTTATTGCTGAGGATTGATCGGCAGCTTCGATCACGTCATATCCCCGCTTGCGCAAGTACCCCGAAAGAGCCCGACGTTGAGACGCTTCATCTTCTACAATGAGAATTACACCCTCGGGTTCCGCAGTCATGCTTCCATTTCCTTTCCGCTCGATCGACGGGGGAGGTGAACAACGATTCGTGTGCCTTCTCCACTGTGGCTTTCCACCGAGATTCTCCCGTGATGATTTTGGACTATTCTCTCGACGATACTCATTCCAAGACCTGTGCCCCGCGGTTTTGTACTGAAATAGGGATCGAAAAGGCGGTCCACCTCGTCCGGCGACATTCCCTCGCCATTGTCTTGACATCCACACACAACCTCGTCCACCCGGTTCTTGACCCACAGGGAAATCGTGTCGGCCTCTTTTGACGCCTCCAAGGCGTTCAAGACAATGTTCAACAAAGCCTGCCGGATTTGTTGCGGGTCAGCGGTGATCGTTGCGCCGTCTTCAACCTCAAGGTTCAGTGCGATCTTGTTTTCGTTCGCCACAGGCCTCAGAAGAGAGACTACCTCCGCCATCACAGCGCCCGGTTCGGTCTCCGCGAAAGTAGGCGGCTGCGGCCTGCCGTACGCCAAGAAATGGTTGACAATCCCATTGATCCGGGAGATTTCTTGTCGAAGATCCTGGAGCGTCTTTCGGTCCTCCTCTTCAAGCGTCGTGGGTTCGGCACACAGAGTCTGTATCGTCATATCAATGGCGTTCAAGGGATTCCGCACCTCATGCGCGACTCCGGAAGCCACACGCGCGAGCGCCTCGGAATGCTCTCTGCGATGGCGTTCGCTTGTAGCCTCTTCGACCGCCGTCACGTCGGTCAGAAAGAGCATGTTCGTTCGAATCGGCGAATCCAGAATCTCATGATTGGAACGAAACCGTCGAATCTCCGAATTCTCGCCATTGAATCCGATAACCAAATTCCCGCTTCCTTCGCGAGTTTTTTTCGCGACGTCGAGCACGGATTCCGGCGGGGCGCTACCTGCGGTCAGATGAGCCAAATCCGGAAACAATTCCTGTGCACGACGATTCCAGAAAGTGAGTCCCTCTTCATCGCCCCACGCAAGCACGGCATCGTCCATATGTTCGAGAAGCGCGCGATGATAGGAACGGATCTGCTGGAGCGCCCGGGCGACAAAGCCGTGCTGCCGGCGGAGTCTGGCCCACAGAAGCCCCAGCACACCCACCATGCCCACAATTCCAGCGGACCAGATCAACCGATGTAGTAACTCCTTCTCGGCGGCGCGTAACGGGCCGGCATCGAATCCGACAAGCAGAACCGCTCCAGGCTGGCCGGGCACATCGGTCCGTACCTCGAAAGTATCCTTCTGTACCAACCCCAATTCGCCTTCCGCAGAAAAATCAAGCGTAGGCCCTTCGAAACGAGCATCCGTCTCTCCTCCACTAATCCGTTCGAGGTAAGCCACGCTCGGTTCAGCTGCCAGTCGGCTCATCAACGCTTCCGGGCCGAGATTTTCATACAGGCGTTGTTGTTCCTCCGCACTGATCTGAACGGTAATCGCGCCGCCGTTCTCGCGACGAACGACAACGGAGAAACGCAGGAATCCGCTCCCGCGTCCGCGACGGAACCCCTCAATTGCAAAGGGTTTCTCCGATTTGAGAAACTCTTCGACATGCACGACAGATTGCCGACGTCGACCCCGCCGGTCTTGACCGGAACGCAGGCCGCCGCCCGCCCCCGGCGGAGGACCATGCCCCCGAAGACCGATCTCGCGCCGGCCTTGTGGATCGAAGACAACGATATTAAAGACCCCCGCCTCGTCGGCGACACGCTGCAGCGTGTCGTAATCGAGAGGGCTGTACCGCTCCATGTCCCGCAGCCACGATCCGACCGCAACAAGCCGTACCGCCTGTTCGCTCGCAACCTGGTCGAGGGTCTGAGTCAAATGTTGGTCTGCTAACGCGATAGATGCCGCCATTGTTTCCGCTTGACTGCGCAGAAGGTCTCGCAACTCTTCGACACACTGAAAATAGTGCGTTACATTTAGAGCAACCCAAACCGATATCAGGATTAGTACAAAAGTGAGTACAGTCCGAAACGATGCGAATCGCAGAGCAAACGTCCCATTGTTTTCTTCTGAAAATCTTGTTTGTGTCATGACTCTCGGCTCCTGGCTACGACACTGATTCAACAATCATACCAAAATGGGAGAGAACATCGTCCACCTTCACTATCTATCTCAGATAACGCCATTTATTTCTCCGTGCGATTTCGATCCTGACACGATTCAAGGTTCTTCCCGGATTAGGGTTCGACAATTTTGTCGATTACTAACCAGCTGATTTGAAGGAAGTTAGACAAAAGACGACAACGGAAACCGATGCTTGTCGAGGAGAAGAACGCTGTATCCTTGTCGGGCTAGAAGCAGCGCGGCAGTCGCACCGGCGGGACCGGCACCGATAACAGCAACGTCCCAGTAATTGTCGGGGATATCCTCTACGGAATACTGCTGCGCACTAAGCGGTAGTGTGTCAGCTAGATCTTCGGGCATATCGAGTTGAGGCGATGGCATATGCATCGTTGCCACCTGCCATCGTTACTTGAGAGTCGTAGATCACATACATCGGTTTCGCTACGCGAACCCCTGCTCAATCAACTTCGGCAAATCCACTATCGACGAAATGATCCGGTCAGGCTGGACGCCCGATTGAGCGACGAGTTCCTCGCGATATTTCCCGGTTTGCACGAGAATACCGTTGATACCCATGCGCTGTGCGCCGCCAACGTCCGATTCGACATCGTCACCAATCATCGCAACCTTTTCCGCGGCAAGTCCGATGCTCGCTAAGGCACTTTCAAAAAACGCGGAAGAAGGTTTTCCCATAACGATCGACTCCTTGCCGGTCGCATACTCGAGCGCCGCAACAAAAGAGCCGAACTCAATCTGAAGGCCGTCTTTCCCCATCGAATACCTGTTCTTATGAAGGGCAATCAGTTGAGCGCCATTGAGCAGCAGATTGAAAACAGTATTCACGAGATGATAATCCCACTTGTCTCCTATCTTGCCAATGACAACATAATCCGGATTGTTGTCCGATTCATGGAATTCTGCGAAAGCCTCCTTTGCTTCGTCCAGCAAGACGAAATGGCAGGATCGGCAGCCGTGACGGCGAAGGTAATCAACCGCAACTTTCAGCGGGCTGATAATCTCTTTCTCATGGGCCGACACACCGAAATCGTCAAGTTTCTGCACAAGGCGGGAGGGAGTGGTAGTGGTGGTATTGGTCATGAAACGATACGGCAGATCATTCGAGCGCAGGAAGCGCAATGTCTCAGCCGCACCCGGGATCAACTCATCTTCGATAAACAACACACCGTCCAGGTCGAGAAGAAAGCCTTGTATTGTAGGGAGTTTTCGCTCATTCATTTTGGTTATCTCGACAAATCGCGCGATGCGAATCCGTTACGCCTCATTCCAAGAATGATAGAATATGCTGCCGCGTTGTGACAGGCGGCAATCCACAGGAAAAGATGAATCAGGAGTCGTCACGCATGAGATTCGTATTCGCAACCATCCTCGTAGTTTTCATATCATCCGCATCCGCAGAAATCAAGAATGAAAAGGAAGAGATCGATTACCTGCAAGTCGTCCTCTCTTACGCGAACACGCTACTCGACGAAGGGCGCGACCATTATGGCGAAGACGATAGCCCTCTGATCGCGACCACATTGAACCGAAAGACGCTGAGTCTTTTGGAGGGAGAGAACCTCGAGAAGGTTGCAAACATTCAACGGGAAAAATGGGGAATCCGAGAGCATGACCGTATGCTCACAGGGGCGAATCCGATGCACGATCAAAACCTGTATCAGGTTTTATACGCTCTTGCCCAGATCACAGAAGAAAGCCGCTACGCGCGTGAGGCCGATAAAACACTGAAATGGTTCTTCGAACATTGTCAAAGTGAGAAAACGGGGCTCTTCGCCTGGGGAGAGCATATCGGCTGGGACTTCTATACCGAGACCTTAATCGATAAGAAAGCAAAAGTGACTCATGAATTCTTCAGACCGTGGATTTTATGGCGCAGATCTTTCGAATTGGCCCCGGAGGCCTGCGCGAAGTTTGCGGAAGGGCTTTGGGATCATCAAATAGGAGATCAAGAGACCGGCAATTTCTCCCGCCACGCCCGCTGGGACGAGCACGGACCGGGACTGAATTCCGAATATCCCCGGCACGGAGGCTTTTATATCGCCACATGGGCTACCGCATACAAATACACCGGCAATCCGGTCTTTTCGAGAGCCATAAAAACACTCCTGGACTATTTCAACAGTCGTCGCCATCCAGTCACCGGGGCCGTTCCGGCAGAGAGCGCCGAACGCTCGAAGGGACAAATAGTGTGGGTCGAGAGCAACCTGAGTCTGGCGATTGATCTGCAAAACGGTTCCACCTCGGTTCTGGATTGCCTGGCCGCCGAGATGCGAATGTCCGCAGCAAGAACCGATGTGGTGTTCCTCTCGATACCGCATGATCTTTCCCCGGGCGGAAAGGGTTTTGTGAAAACGGTACGAACGGCGACACTCGAACCGGAGAACGCGTATGCCGACCAATGGGTCACAGGATACGGCGATCAAACGGAAGCGCGAATGGCAAATCTCTGTTTGCTCCGATATGAGCAGACAGAGTTGCCTGAGTACAAGGATTTGGCACTAAAAGCGGCAACGCGCTACTTGAGCAGCGAACCCGAGATGGATTATCCCGTTTATCCGGGTTCGATGGGCGATGCAATCTATCTGCTGGTATCCGTGTACGAAATCACGGGAGAAGAGAAATACTTAAATCGTGCGCAGTATTTCGCCCGACGGTCGATCGACTTGTTCCTGGACGACGACTCGCCTCTTCCCCGCGCCACATCGAGACACGACCATTACGAGGCGATCACAGGCGCGGATACGTTGATGATGTCATTGGTGAAATTGTGGGCGGCAGTAAACAAACCGGATCTCGATCTTTCGTTGGTCTACTGCGAACGGTAACTCGCGAGTGCTGATGAGTAACTGAAGTATGCGTTCTCGGAAGCAGCGCCCCGCTCCTTCCAAGTGTCTACGGTCCCGGTTAATGTGGCAACACCGTTCTCAACGGAAACGTTGACCTCATTCTGGTCGACGAAAGGACTCCAATACAGCTCACTTCGGATGTCCTCTTTGATTTTCCAATCATCCTTCGCGGTGGCGTATCCACCGGGATAGTTGTACCAATCGTAATCGTCGAGATACCAATCTTCGTCCACGTAAGGGTTATACGTCAATGGATCGATTTCAGCCTCGACGTCCAGATTATTGGTTACATTTACGACACCCTTCACCCGTGATGCGACATCATCGGCTTGGGCCTTTTCGAAGTAAGTATCCACGGTACCTTTGAGGTAGACCTCACCGTTAACGGCGGAGATTGTGATATCGTCACTCAGACTGACATAGGAATCGTTGCGCAGTGCTTCACGGACTTCGTTTTCGATCGCATCATCGCTGGGTCTGTCGCCGCGAATCTTCAGTTGATTCTTGACGCGCCATACGCCAACGATGTTGCGTGCATCCTTCGCCGCGGAGCGTTTGGCTTTCAAGTTATTGACTCGTCCGCTCAATGTAACGACACCGTCGGATGCGGAAACGTCGACATTGAACGAATTCACACGCGGATCGTAAAGAAGCGTATCGTTCACAGCTTTTACGACTTCCCTATCGCTTTTCTTCGTGTACTTGTCCTTGCGAAACCGCTCGTCGCGCGCCCATGAAGAGACGTTAAGATCGCCGCCGTCGACCGCTTCCACTCCGGCGACCCAGGCATCCGATATCGCTCGTGTTTTCTCCGCAAGGCTTCCGACTGTTCCACCAAGCTCGACTTCGCCGTCGTCGACATCGACACTGATCAACGCGTCATCGACAAGTGTGTCCCATTTCAACCGTCCAACAACGTCCGATTCGATCTCGTTATCCGACCGTTCTACTTTGTAATCGACGGTGATTTCGTTTTCCAATGCTTCGACACCGTTTACGCCTTTTGCAACCTTCGCGGCCAACTGTTTCTCCTGCCACGAGTCGACGGTGCCGGTCAAGGTGACGGTGCCGTCTTCAACGGAAACGAATACTTCCCATGACTCCGTCGCCGGATCTTTGAGCAATGCATTTCGAACCGCATCCCGAAGCTCTTCGTCAGTCCTAGCAGGGGGTTTCACTTCCATCTTGTTTACGATTCCTCGAACCCCTTTCACAGTTTCTGCAAGATCCTCTGCCCGTTGTTTCGCAAGAAGGTTATTGACAGAACCTTGAAGAGTGACGACTCCATCATTTGTTTCTACATCGATCAGAAATCCCGATACACCTTCATCTGTAAACAGAGCGTTCTGGACTGCTTGGGAGATCTCCTGGTCGGTCGGTTCCTCTTGCGCCATCGATACCGACGGGTACAGAAGCAGAGCACCAAAAACCATCAAGGTCAGAGTGAATAACAGTACTTTCCTATTTTCTTTGACGTCCACTGTGTTCCGATACATAAACAAAACCTCCTTAAGTCTTTATTTTATAGAGACGTTCGTTTTTGAACACCTTGCGGCTAAAAAGCACACTTGTATTTCACATTATTCTCAAATAGGTTGTTATAAAATGCGTATAATCTGGGCAGAAATTAACCAAGTCCGAAAGCCGGACTAACGAATGGTCGTCCTGCTTTCGGCCGGTATGTATGTTGAACCTGTAATTGCCATAGAAATCATTTAGAGAAAGTTTATCAGGAGAGATCGGCCAGAATAATCAGGAAGAAACCCATTCCAACGTGGGGGATCTCCCCATCTGTAAACAGTAGAACCAAGGTGGAATGCTTGTTTCGTTGCAGAAGAAGCAGACACGTTATGCGAAGATGGAAAAGGATTGCCAGTGTACAGAGGACCTTGTTTTGGGAACATAGCGGAAATACAGCTATTCGCATGAACGATAAGAAGCTTGTAAGATTACGAAATCGTCCCTGGGATCTGTATGATTTGAAGAGTGATCCTACGGAACCACATAACGCGGTAGTTCGTGAACCTGAATTAGCAGAGAGCTTCCAGAGCATTTGGAACGAAAAAGCTGGGAAAATGGGCGTCGGGGAGTGACCGGTAAAAATGGACGAAACCCATTGTGGCGCCTGCCCTGCGTAAGCGAGAGTGGTTCTTATGAACTGGAGCAGGTAGGGTGTCACGAGAAGGCGGCGAATGGGACGTCGCCCCGAAAAAGAGGGACCAACAACACATCGGACTGTGAGAAAGGTCAACATGAACATGGAAAGAAGAACATTCATTCGCATCGTGGGCGGCGTCGGGCTGACGTCGGCTGTTCCGTTCCGCTACGTCGTAGGCGCGGAGCCGACCCGTGCGCGCAGCACCGGCGTGCTGGTCGAGGCCGCCGGCTTCGATGATCCGGGCGGTTGGAAACTGGACACGCAGCATTACCAGCAGATGGGCGGCTGTTACTTGTTGGCGCACGGCATGGGCAAGCCCGTCGCCAACGCCAGAACGAAAGTCGTGTTTCCGAAAACCGGCACGTGGCACGTTTGGGTACGCACGCGCAATTGGTGCCCCGGCACATGGCAGGCTCCCGGCCGCTTCAAGCTCCGCGTCGGAGGTGCGACGCTCGCGATGGAGTTCGGCGCCGAGGGCGAGCGGTGGCATTGGCAGAAGGGGGGCACGGTGGAGATCGCGTCGCAGGGGGCGGTGGAGGTGGAACTGGAGGACCTCACGGGTTTCGACGGCCGCTGCGATGCGATTTACTTCGACCGCGAATCGTCGCCTTTCCTGCCGAACGATGACCTGTGCGAATTGGCTGCATGGAAGGACCGGCTGGCCGGACGTGCGGGCAGAGAGATCGAGGAGCAGCAGTTCGACGTCGTCATCGTGGGCGGCGGAATGTCCGGCTGCGGCGCGGCGCTGGCGGCTCGCTCCCAAGGGCTGAAGGTGGCGCTCATCCAGGACCGTCCCGTTTTCGGCGGCAATGCGAGCGACGAGGTGCGCGTCCACACCATCGGTATTCCGGGCAAAGGCACGAAGATCATCGAGACGATAGACACGCCGCACTATCCGAACGGCCACGCCGATGCAATCCTCGCGCAGCAGAAACGCGAGACGACGATGAGGAAATCCGGCGTCGGCCTGTTTGCCCATCACATCGCCATTGGCCTGGAGAAAACCGGCGACCGCATCGCCAGTGTCGAGGCCCGCGAAGTGACGGTCGACGAGCTCGGGGAACACCACGCCGGCGATCACGCCGACGTCGAGGGCGACAATGACCATCGCCGGCCTGCGCCCGAGCCGGACGTTGGGTGGCGATGGTCCCGCCGTCCGCTCCAGCGGCGCCAGCAGGGCGGGAACGCCTCCGTCGACGATCGGAGGTGGGTGCTCGGTGGCGAGCCGCCCGAGGAGCCGCGACATCTACTCGCCGGGCAGACATTGCTCGAGGCGGCCCAGCCGCAGGTCGAGACACCGCAGCTCCCGGTCGCCGTCGCCGACCACCGACACGGCTGCCACCAGGTCGGGATATCGCGCGGTCCGGATCCAGTCGGAGTAGCGCTTCAGCAGCGCCTCCGCGAGGTCGGGGTCGGAGCGCCCACCGTCGTGGAGGAAGGACCGGTAGAGATCGTTGAGCTCACGATCGAAGTCGCCCGTCAGGCGATCGGC
>CAZTDD010000139.1:0-17684 GCA_964612675.1 uncultured bacterium | reverse complement strand
CGGATAATGCAACGTCCCCTCACCCCGGCCCTCTCCCAGAGGGAGAGGGAGAAGAGCTCTCCTGACTTTTTCCTCCCCCGAAGATCGGGGGTGGAGTCTCATGGCTTGCCGAAGGCAAACATGAGAGCCGTTGAGGAGGGGGTTGAAATCCATTTTTCTGACTTTTTGCGACGCCGTCAAGATTGGGGGAGGGTTCAGGTGGGGTTGACGTAAGAGAACGACTCTTTCGCTGGATTCATACACGATAATGCGTTCAAGAAAATCCATCCAGAAAGAAGAACAAGAAACATGCAGAGAAACACACGTCGAAACTTCATGAGAACGGTCACTGTTGCCTCAGCCGCTCTTGTGGCCGAACCGTTTCCGAAATGGGTTCTAGGGGCTTCGACTCGGAAACCGGTAGATCTGCGTCAACGCCTTTTCTGTTTGGAAACTTGGTTCTACAAAACAGAACTAACCCTCCGCGAGCAATCGAAAATGCTCCACGACCTCGGCTGTCCGCGTATGACCTATTGTCCCGGCGGCGACGTCAAGAAGTGGAAGACCTTTCCCGATGCTCTGAGGCAAATTGACCAAGGCGGCAGCGATCTCACAGCGACCTACGTGGTATTCGACATCGATAATCCGGACGCGCTGAAGGGAGTAGACACTGTCATCTCCGCTCTCAAGGGGCGCGACACGCTTCTATGGGTTGCATTCACGAGCAAGAAGTACAAACCGTCCGACATATCGGGGGATCGACAGGCGGTTCCCTTCCTGCAGAAGATTGCCGATATGGCGGGGGAAGCGGATTTAAATGTTTCGATTTACCACCATTTCAACTTCTGGGGAGAACGAATCGCAGACGCGTTTCGATTGGCGGAGAAGTCGGAACGAGAAAACGTTGGCTGTACATTCAACTTATATCACTGGTTGAAAGTGGAAGGACCGGAAAACCTGCAGAAGAAAGTCGACTTGGCACTTCCAAAACTGAACTGTGTCACCATCAATGGCTCGCACCCTAACGCGAAAGAGATGACCGTAGAGGAAGGAATTCTTCCTTTGGGCAAAGGTACGTATGACGTCGAGTCGTTCGTTGCCGCCTTTGTCAATGCGGGCTATACCGGTCCCTTCGGACTGCAGGGATACGGTATCGAGGGGGACATCCGCACCAAACTCGAGCACTCCCTCCGCGAGTGGGAAACGTACTGTGCCCATATCCGGCAAAACCGTTAGGGCATCGGAAAATCTACTTTGGGTTTTCCCGGCACATAGCGGCGGATAATCCCGATACTGTTGAGACCGTTCGATATCTCGTATGGGTGCCAGTCCAGCGTACTTGCGCCTTTGTAGGTCACCGACGGTCCCAAGCCGAAAATAACTCCAATCGATTTTCTACGCGGACCAAAATCGGGATTAATAGCCGGATCGAAATAGTTTGGAGCCAGTCCGGCCCAATATCGATGATCGTACGGATCCCAGTGATATTGGTACTTGTTCAATCGCATCTCGGTACTCATCAATTGTGTCGCCATTGGGGTCTTCTGAAACGGGTCGTAGAGAAAGCTGCTTAAGTAAGCGACTGGGGTCGTGAGCCAGCAGTTTTGATTCATGTCATGCGAATGGGGAGGATTATCGTTGTAATCCATCATATATTGCAGCGTTGCGGTTTCCATGGCTTTCTGGTCGGCCATGGATCTCGACACTTTGGCGCGGGTTTGCGCATTCAAGAAATTGGGGACGGCAATAGCTGCCAGAATCCCAATGATCGCCACGACGATCAGTAGTTCGATCAGCGTAAAACCTCTTCTGTCTCGCATTGTCTGTCTCCGTGTCGTATCCGGAGATCGATACGCCGATCAACGGAAGGTAAGGAATGAGAACCGTATTGCAGACGAGTATACACCCACTCGGGCAAAGCGGTCTACTCGATTCTCCCGAATTTCTTTCAGGGCATCGGGAAGTCGACCTTCGGACGGCCCGGTGGATAACGGATAATCAACCCCCAGCTGTGCAGGCCGTTCGAAGGATCGTACGGAGCCCAATCCGTTGTCCCTGCATACAAATACGTTGTCGAAGGTCCATGGCCGATGATCACCCCCATTGCATGTCTACGGGGCGCGAAGTGAGGATTCACCGAGGGATCGAAATAGGAGGGCTGAAGGCCCGACCAATATCGCTTGTCGTACGGATCCCAATGGTGTTGCCGCTTAAAAAACTGTAGCTCGGAACTGAACAACTCCTCCGCCGTCGGAATATCCTGAAAAGGATCGTAAAGGAAACCGGACAAATAAGCGACCGGCGTGGTGAGCCACCAATTCTGATTTGCTTCATGAGAGTGAGGCGGGTTGTCGTTGTAATCCATCGTGTATTGGAGAATCGCGTTTTCCATCGTCTTCTGATCCGCAAAAGAACGGGATACTTTCGCACGGATCTGCGCGTTCAGGAAATTCGGCACCGCAATCGCCGCGAGAATTCCGATAATCGCCACGACGATCAGAAGCTCGATTAAGGTAAAACCACGTTTCTGAAATCCCATGGTTTTCTCCGACAACGAGCATTCTATTCGCTGTCAAAAGGGCACAACGAACGTCATTGCGAGCGAAACGAAGCAATCTCAATGTAGAGCCGAACAAGGAGAAGATGGCCACGCTTCGCTCGCCATGACGGAAAGTACGACCGCCTTTTCTTTCCCAAATCACCGGCAGCGCCGGTCAGCGACTCGGAATCAACCTCACATTCTTCCTCCACCATAATCCCGTTCGCGAAACTCGTCTACCACGTGCAAAAGGAAAATCATGGAAGCGGGAAATCGACCTTCGGATGGCCGGGGACAAGCCGGTAAATCAACCCGGCGCTGTGAAGACCGTTCGTCAGGTCATACGGACCCCAATCGCGTGTGCTTTGACCAATGTACGTCGTCGTGGGACCGTGCCCCAGGATGATACCGATCGCGTTCTTTCGATCGGCAAAGTGCCGATTGACTCGTGCATCGAAGTAGGTACGGGTTAGCCCCGGGTGATACCGCATGTCATACGGATCCCAGTGATACTGCTGCTTGAAATACTGTAGATTCGATGAAAAGAGTTCTTTCGCGTCCGGACGGTCCTGAAACGGGTCGTACAAGAAACCGGTGAGATACGCGACCGGCGACGTAAGCCAATGGTTTTGATTGGGCTCGTGGGAATGTGGCGGATTATCGTTACTGTCGGCCATGTACTGAAGAATCGCCGTCTCCATTGCTTTCTGATCCGCCATGGACCGCGACACCTTCGCCCTGGTTTGGGCATTCAAAAAGTTAGGGACGGCAATAGCAGCTAGAATGCCGATAATCGCCACCACGATCAACAATTCAATCAATGTAAACCCGCGTAGTCCTCGCATGGCTCTCCACAAAGGGACAGATAAATCGCTCAACTTGTCCCATTATACAGGCCTCAGGAATTCGTAGAACGCCGCCAATTCCGCAGCCGAAACGCAAGCACCGAATCGATAATCATTTGGACCACATGATAGGCGACGATACCAACCGATCCGATGGCGACGTCGGGGAAAAAGGTGCTCCAAATATAGATCCCCGCGGGAAGAGTTTTCTGGGAACCACAGAGTATGACGGCGATTCGCTCACCGCGATCCGACCGCAGTAAAGTGCCCAAAAGATAGGTCGCTCCGATCATCGCTGCATGCAACAAAAAAGCGACCGTAACCAACTGCGCCGCTCCCGCCAGCCGGCCGGATGCCCCCGAGATCCCGGTGAGAATCATTCCGAGGATGACCAGTTGACTGATAACACCGCTCGGTTTGCGCAAGGGTTCAAGGCGCTCTTTACCGATGAGAGGACGAAGAACCTGCCCCACAGCGACCGGCAGAACAACAATCCGGAGCAGACGAAATATCATGTCCTGCGTCGAAATCCCGATCTGTCCTTCGGCTCCAAGCACAACAGCGAAAATCGCAGGCGTCAACAAAACGGAAGAGAGATTTGTCGTAACCGCCGCAACCGTCGCCAGAGCATCGTTTCCTTCAGCGATTCGCGTCATCACAATCGCGGAAGCGAGAGTGGACGGCTGAGCGGCGAGAATCAACAACGCTATCAATACATCCCGGTTGCCCGCGAAAAAGACTTTGGCGGTACCGCAAGCCAGGATTGGAAACAACACAAAAACACTAAAGAAGATCGAGCCGAGGTTACGGAAATTGGTGACCTCGCGAATCAGCGAGGACGTGTCAAGAAGCAAACCGGACAGAAACATCAAAAACGCCACCGAAACCGGCACGGCTCCCATCGCCTTGTATGCCAGTCCGGGCCGCGGTTCGATAAAACCGAAAACAACAATCACGGACAGGCACACCAAAAACCAATTCCGCTTCAAAAAAACAAACAACCGTTTGCCTCCTTTCACCCTCTCGGGAGGAGGGCGAATCTCCTGAGACCGTCTCACAATCAGCGGACGAACAGCAGTGTATTTCTCCCCCAAGACCGACACCGTTGCAAAAAGTCTGGGATACGGATTTCACCCCCCCTCCTAACCTCCGATCTTCGGGGGAGGGGAAAAAACGAGCGTGTCTGCAGCGTTTCCTCCCCCAAGCGGGCCACGCAAGCATCGCTCCTTTGGGGGAGAAAACGGAACCGAGGCGTTTTCTCTTTTCCCTCCCCCAAGCCTGGAGGTTCGGAGGGGGTTGAGATCTGTGCTGCTCGCTTTTTTCCGGTTCGTCAAGACTTAACGTATCAACCCCACCCGAACGCCGGCGAGACCACCCTGAAACCTCGCACCTTCTCGGTCAACCGTGTAGGATGCATTTCCCAGTACCTTGTCTTCTTGCATCAAACGGACACAGTGGAAATGACAAAAATACCGAGCTCCAAATTACTGTACACCGCCACGATCCTGATGGATCTCTGTGTTGGAGCCACAATTCTACTTCTTTCCCTGTTTGGTTTGCACGTCACTCAACGGGAATCGATCATCGGCATGTTGGGAGCGCTGATGATTCTCTCACGTATCCCCTGCAACCTCATCGGCGGGCCGATATCCGATCGGATCGGGCGGCGACCGATGATGGTCTTCGCAGGAGGCATGTTGCTGGCCGCTCTCGGCGTGTTGGGAAGCGCGGATACGGTCTGGATGCTGGCAGTATATTCGGTCCTGTGTGGAGCTTCCGCCGGTCTGATTTGGTTCAACATCGAGGCAGCCCTCGGCGATCACGGACAAGGGATGGACCTGCATCATCGCACAGGCTATTTCAACCTCTCCTTTTCCACCGGAATGATCATCGGTCCGTGGTTGATCGGTCAAGTGTTCACATTTTCCGAAATGGCGGCGCTTTGGGTCACCGTAGCGGCCGCCGCAACAGTGACGCTTTGCCTGTCAATCGCTCCCCTCTCTCCGATAGAATCGCATGACGAGCAAGTACCAAGAAACATGCTGAGGGCTCCCAAGCGCTATTTCCAGGCGGCGCTTCTCACGAACCTGATCATCTGGATCGGCGTGGGTGTTGTCCGATTTCTGCTGCCGAAACAAGTTGTCGATCTAGGATATACATCCGCGGTTGTCGGGAATCTCTCCGCGATCTGTTACGGTTTTATGATGGCGGGTTTCATTTGGTTGAAATTCAATCCCAAATGGCATTATCAACGGTGGCCGATGATCGTGGCCCTTCTGTTGGGGATTTTGGGCGCGGGACTGCTGGGATTGAGTGAGAATATGACGGTGCTGGTCGTCGGCTTGGCGCTGTACGGAATCGCCATTTCATTCAGCTACTACAGCGTAATTTTCGCTGCGCTTGATAGTCCCGTAGGCCGGGGCCACCGCTCCGGACAACACGAGGCCGCTCTGGCAATTGGGATGATTATCGGCTCCCAATTCGGAGGCATCCTCGCGGAGGGATTCGGACCTCAGGCGCCATACGGCGGCGTTGTGTTCATGTGCATCATCGCCATAGGAGTAGTCTGGCAAATGGCCTCAATCCGACCGGGAACATTTGAAATTCCCGTACGGCCGTTCAACGCAGAAAAGTAGACACTTCCTCACGCCGTTTGTCTGTCAGATGTTTCTCAAATAGTCGTCCACTCTCTGGGCAACAACACGACCGGCATAGATCGCATGAACCACAAGGGAAGCGCCCATTACCGAGTCACCGGCGGCAAAAACACCGCGCGATGACGCCATCTCGTTTGCATCCACCGCGACGTTGCCTCTGTCGTCCAATTCGAGCGCAAAATCGTTCAATAAAGAACTGTGTTCCAAATGCAGGAATCCCATTGCCATTAAAACAAGATCCGCTTCCAGTTCAAATTCCGAGCCCGGGATTTCCTTGAAATGTGCGCGTCCCGATTCATCCGGCTCCGACCACTCCAACTCCACGCATCGGAGTTTCTTCACGCGACCTCCTTCGCCGACTAACTCCTTTGTCGATATGCTCCACTTGCGGTCGCAGCCTTCCTCGTGCGATGAGGAAGTGCGCATGATCACCGGCCAGGTCGGCCATGGATTGTAGACTTTGCGCTCGGCCGGAGGTTCGGGCAGCAATTCGAGTTGAGTGATCGATTTCGCGCCCTGCCGTCGGCTGGTTCCCACACAATCGGAACCTGTATCGCCGCCACCAATCACCACAACATGTTTGTCTCTTGCGGTAATCACCCTATCGGCGGGAATATTCTCGCCGGCATTGCGACAATTCTGCTGCGTGAGAAAGTCCATCGCAAAATGAATCCCGTCCAGATCCCGCCCGGGGATCTGCAGATCCCGGGGAGTTTCCGCACCGGCCGCGATGACGATGGCGTCGAATGTGCGACGCATATATCGTACTGAAATATCAAATCCGGCCTTCACTCCGGTTTCAAAAAACACGCCTTCTTTCCGCATTTGGTCGAGCCGCCGATCGATGACCCATTTTTCGAGTTTGAAATCGGGGATACCGTAACGCAGAAGCCCGCCTGCTTTCTCGGCCTTCTCGAACACCACAACGTCATGACCTTTCCTCACTAATTGCTGAGCGGCAGCCAACCCCGCCGGTCCGGAACCCACCACAGCGACTCTTCGATCGGTCAACTCAGCCGGAGGCTGGGGTTGAATCCAGCCCTCACGCCAACCGCGCTCGACAATCTGCAACTCGATATGTTTGATTAGTACGGGAGGATCGATGAGCGATAACGTACAGGCGGGCTCGCAGGGCGCGGGACAAACCCGCCCTGTGATCTCCGGAAAGTTGTTCGTCGAGTGAAGCAACTCCAGTGCCCGCCGCCATTGTCCCCGATGAACCATATCGTTCCAGTCCGGAATTCGATTCTTCACCGGACACCCATACATATGACAATACGGAATCCCGCAATCCATGCATCGAGCCGCCTGACGTTGAAGAGATTCTTCCGGAAGCAGCTGCTCAAATTCGCGGAAATCCCGGATGCGCTCGTCGACGCTGAGTTTCGACGGTTCTTCACGCGAATAATCCAAGAAACCCGTGCTTTTAGCCACCGTAAACCTCCTCTGTCGCCGATACTGTCTCATCGTCCGGATGTGCTTCTACACGCATCCGTTCGAGTACCCGTCGATAGTCAATCGGCATGACCTTTACAAAGAGCGGAAGCAGCGCATCCCAATTATCGAGTATATCTTTGGCCCGCGCGCTGTTGGTGAATCGCAAATGGCGCTCGAGCAAATTCCGAAGTTCGGTTTTGTCCTCGTGGGTCCAAACACTTTCGAGATCCACCATGTCCAAATTGCATCGTGTATCGAACAACTGGGAACGGTCGTATACGTACGCGATTCCACCGCTCATCCCGGCGGCAAAGTTGTTTCCGGTCCCGCCAAGGACGACAACAACACCGCCGGTCATATACTCGCACCCATGGTCCCCAATGCCTTCAACGACCGCTCGTGCACCGCTGTTGCGAATCGCAAAACGTTCGCCCGCAATCCCGTTGATATACACCTCGCCGCCGGTAGCGCCATACAGTACAACGTTGCCTGCAATCACATTTTCATGTGGGGGAAACGTCGCATCGCGAGGAGGCACAACAACGATTCGTCCTCCCGACATTCCTTTGGCCAGGTAATCATTCACATCGCCTTCGACACGAATGCTGATACCGGGAGCGAGAAACCCACCCAGGGTCTGACCGCCGGACCCGCGCAAATGAAGCCGGATCGTGTCATCGGCAAGTCCTTGCGCACCGTGTTTCTTAACTACCTCCCCGCTGAGCATCGCACCGACCGTCCGATGAACGTTTCGAATCGGCATTTCAATGTCGACTGGCTCTTTTCTGTCGAGGGCAGGTTTTGCTAACCGAATAATCTCATTATCCAGTGCGGTATCGATTTCGTGATCCTGCGGATGAATACAGCGCAGAGGAGCATCCGGATGGACTCTCGGTGGTAACAAGAGGGCGCCGAAATCAAGTCCTCGGGCCTTCCAATGTTCCACGGCTCCTTCGACTTCAAGCATCTCCACATGTCCAACCATTTCGTCCACAGTCCGAAAACCGAGTTCCGCCATATACTCGCGCAGTTCCTGAGCAAGGTAACGGAAAAAGTTGACGACATGTTCCGGCTTGCCCGTGAATTTGCATCGCAAACGGGGATCTTGTGTCGCTACGCCTACGGGACATGTATTGAGATGACATTTGCGCATCATCACACACCCGAGGCTCACCAACACCGTCGTGCCAAACCCAAATTCTTCCGCCCCCATAAGCGCCGCAATGGCAAGATCGCGTCCGGTCTTGAGCTGACCGTCCGTCTGCACTCGAATCCGGTCACGCAGACGGTTGACGATCAATGCCTGCTGGGTCTCCGCCAACCCAAGTTCCCACGGCATACCGGTATGCTTAATGGAAGTGAGCGGCGAGGCGCCTGTCCCGCCGTCGTGTCCGGAAATCAACACCATGTCCGCTTTCGCTTTGGCGACACCTGCCGCCACCGTACCGACTCCGACCTCGGAGACCAATTTAACCGAAATTCGGGCTTTCGGATTCGCACACTTCAGGTCGTAAATCAGTTGCGCCAGGTCTTCAATGGAATAAATATCGTGATGCGGAGGGGGTGAAATCAGTGTCACTCCTGGAGTCGTATGTCGAACGCGTGCGATATCTTCGCTGACCTTGTGCCCGGGCAGCTGACCGCCCTCGCCCGGTTTCGCTCCCTGCGCGATTTTGATCTGTAACTCGTCTGCATTAATCAAATACTCGGTCGTAACGCCGAACCGCCCGGAGGCAATCTGCTTGATCCGAGACCGCTTGCTATCACCGTTCGGCAGCGGAATATACCGCTCGGGGTCCTCCCCGCCCTCACCGGAATTACTTTGCCCGCCGATTCGATTCATTGCGATTGCAATGGCTTCATGAGCCTCTTTACTGATCGAGCCATACGACATCGCAGCCGTAACAAATCGCGGTGTTATAGCTTCGACCGGCTCGACCTCATCGATCGGAATCGGTTTCCCGTTCTTGAATCGAAACAGACTGCGTAGAGTGGCGCGCGCCTCGGACTGGTCGTCAATCAGTCGTGTGTATTCTTTAAAGAAGCTGTAGTCTTCGGTTCGAACAGCGGACTGCAGTTTGTAGATTGCTTCCGGCGTCCAGAGATGTTTCTCGCCATCGACACGCAAATGGTACTCTCCACCCACGTGGAGCAATTCTTCGGGCCGTCCGCGTTTCGGGTATCCTCGTGCATGCCGCGCACGCGCCTCGACGGCAATTTCGTCCATACCGATCCCCTCGATCCTGGACGCAGTGCCGGAGAAATACCGGTCGATGATACGCCGATTCAGTCCAACCGCCTCAAAAATCTGTGCGCCAAAATAACTTCGTACAGTGGATATTCCCATGCGGCTGAATGTCTTCAGCAGACCCTTCTTGATCGCGGTGATGTACTGATCGACAGCCACATTAGGAGTCACTTCTTTCTCTAGGAGTTTGTCTTCCGCCATTTCGCGTACGGAGGAAAACGCCACGTGCGGACAGATGGCATTCGCCCCGTAACCAATCAACGCCGCGAAATGCATTACCTCACGCGCTTCGCCCGTCTCCGCGATAATGCTGGCCGATGTACGAAGTCCTTTTCGAATCAAGTGATGATGCAAACCCGACACAGCCAAAAGGATCGGAATCGGCGCAAAACTCTCGCTCATTTTGCGATCCGTCAGAATCAACACCGACACACCGTTGGCGATATGTCGTTCAGCCTGTTCAAACAGTGAATCGAGTTCTGAAGCCAAAACATTTCCGTCGCCATGGGCCGGGAAAAGCGAATCCAATTCGGCGGTGACGATGTCCGGGTGGTTCGCACGCCGCAGACGCACCATGTCCTGGGGAGTGAGTATCGGATGATGGAGCGCCAATCGCCGACAGTGCTCCGGCGTCTCCTCCAGGATATTCCGTTCACGACCGATAAAACTCATCAACGACATCACCAGTTCCTCACGGTACGGATCAATCGGCGGATTGGTGACCTGTGCGAAGAGCTGTTTGAAATACGCAAAGAGAAGCTGTGGGCGATTCGATAGAACAGCCAGTGCGGCATCGTTTCCCATTGAACCGACAGCCTCCTGACCCTGGGAGGCCATTGGTGAGAGAATCATGTTCAACTCTTCTTCACTGTAACCGAATGCATGTTGTTTCCTGCGAAGAACCACCGGATCCTCTCGTAGGATCTGGGGCGGAGTAAAAAGCCCACGTAATTCAATTCGGTTGTCCTTGACCCAGTTTCGGTACGGACGCTGACGGGAAATCTTTGCCTTGATTTCGTTATCGGGAACGATTCGGTGCTGCTGCAGATCTACCAGGAACATCTTCCCCGGTTGAAGACGTTTCAGGCGCAGGATCTGGTCGCCAGGCACGTCAATGACACCCGTCTCCGAGGCCATGATGACCAGACCGTCACGAGTCACCATATAACGCGCGGGACGCAGACCGTTGCGGTCGAGCGTTGCACCGATGTATCTCCCATCCGTGAAGGTCAACGCAGCGGGTCCATCCCACGGTTCCATCAGCGAAGAGTGATATTCATAGAACGACCGTTTGTCCTCGCTCATGTGGTACTTCTGTCCCCACGCTTCAGGAACCATCATCATAATCGCATGTGGCAGCGACCGGCCTCCAGCGACAAGCAACTCCAGCGCATTGTCAAAAATCGCGGAATCGCTGCCTCCTTCCACGATGAACGGCTTCAGTTTTTCGATGTCCGGGCCGAACAAGTCGGACTGAGCCAGCGCCTCCCTGGCCCGCATCGCATTAATGTTCCCACGAAGAGTATTGATCTCTCCGTTGTGGGCCAGCAGCCTGAACGGCTGTGCCAACGGCCACGTCGGAAGCGTATTTGTGCTGTATCGCTGATGGACGAGAGAGAAAGCGGACGCAAATCGCTTATCATTGAAGTCCGGGAAGAATGATGTCAGCTGCGTCCCCGTAAGCATCCCCTTATAATTCACGGTCAGGCTGGACAGACTGGCAACGTAGAACTGACTGGCGTCGACGTCTCTCCATCCAGCTACTTCATTTTCAACAACCCGTCGTATGACATAGAGTTTCCGTTCAAAGGCTTCTGCGGGCACCGCGCCGCGCGATACAAACAGCTGGCGAATCTCCGGCTGAGTGGAACGAGACAGTTCGCCCAACCCGTTTGCACTGAGCGGAACATCCCGCCATCCAAGAACTTCACAGCCTTCATTCTCGGCGGCGAATTCCATCGCCTTGGTGCATCGGTCGGCGAGTGCCCGGTCGGTCGGCAAAAACACCATCGCGACGGCATAGTCCCCTTTCGCCGGCAGATCGAATCCGAGATCCCGAGATTCCTGACGGAAAAACGTGTCAGGCATCTGCAACAACAGCCCTGCCCCGTCCCCCGTCGATTTGTCACCTCCGATGGCGCCCCGGTGTTCCAAGTTCACAAGAATCCGTATCGCGTCTTCAACAACCGAGTGTCTTGATTCACCGTCCAAACGAACGATAAACCCGACACCGCAGCTGTCATGCTCATAACGAGGATCGTAGAGACCATACGGCTCCGGGAAGCCTGCGGCATTGCTGAATGGTGGATAACCGGCTGTATTCATCGTCTGCCCCTTGATCGATACATGGAGAACAAGTCTACGAAATACGGAGATCGTTTCAAATGGTTCGTAAGAAAACCAGTCTCGGAAAGAGACACAATCGGCCCTGTGGGCCGAAGGAAAAAAACGGCCTACCTGTTTTCGAGGTAGGCCGAAGGCTGCGGAGAATACACCGACTCCGCGAATTTTCTTTCGAATTAAACAACGCCCTGATCCAACATCGCGTTTGCCACTTTCAAGAAGCCGGCGATGTTCGCGCCCATAACGAGATTGTGGGGGCTGCCGTAATCCGTGGCCGTCTCGGAAACATTCGTGTGTATCGCTCTCATAATTGTCTGCAAACGTCCGTCTACCTCCTCGCGGGGCCAACTGATATGCTGCGAGTTCTGAGACATCTCGAGTCCCGATACCGCAACACCGCCGGCGTTTGCCGCCTTGCCCGGCCCGTACAGAATCTTGTTCTCGAGGAAAATATCGATACCTTCCGGTTCGGTTGGCATGTTCGCTCCTTCGGAGACCACAAAACACCCGTTCTTAACAAGCGATTTGGCATCCTCTCCGGAGATTTCGTTCTGCGTGGCGGACGGGAAAGCACAATCGCACTTAACATCCCACGGACGCGCCCCTTCGAGATACTGGACACCCGGGAATCGCTCGGCGTATTCCTTAATCCGGCCGCGGCGAACATTCTTGAGCTCCATGACAAAAGCCAGTTTTTCATCCGAGATCCCTTCCGGGTCATGAATCGAACCACCCGAATCGGAAAGGGTCACCGCTTTCGCACCAAACTCATTCAGCTTCTCAATTGTGTATTGCGCCACATTTCCAGAGCCGGAGACGGTACATACCTTGCCTTCGAGGCTGTCGTTCCGCGACTCAAGCATATTCTGGGCAAAATACACAGCGCCGTACCCGGTCGCCTCCGGACGAATCAGTGATCCGCCCCAGGCGAGCCCCTTCCCCGTCAGGGTTCCGGTAAACTCATTGCGGATCTTCTTGTACTGCCCGAACATATAACCGATTTCCCTACCGCCGACTCCAATATCGCCCGCCGGAACATCTGTGTCGGCGCCGATATGACGCTGCAGCTCCGTCATAAACGACTGGCAGAACCGCATGACTTCGGCATCTGTCTTCCCCTTCGGGTCGAAGTCCGAACCACCTTTTCCGCCGCCCATCGGGAGGGTCGTGAGGGCATTCTTGAAAATCTGTTCGAACGCAAGAAATTTCAGCACGCCAAGTGTCACTGTCGGGTGAAATCGAAGACCGCCCTTATAAGGACCGATCGCGCTGCTGAACTCGATCCGAAACCCTCGATTCACATGGATGGTCCCTTTGTCATCCGTCCAAGGCACGCGGAACATCACTACACGCTCCGGTTCCGTGAGACGCTCCAGGATACAGTTCTTCTCATAGATGGGATGCCGCTGGAGTACGGGCTCCAAGGATTCGAGCACCTCTTTGACCGCCTGATGGAATTCCGGTTCAGATGGATTCTTCTGGATAGCTAAGTCCATAATCTTGCTGGTATAAGACATTGTGTTCACCCTTTGTTTGCCCCGTTGCGAGGGGTTTGATTTGGTCCATACCCGGGTCCCAGTGGTGTATAAATCGGATAACGGTTCCCATTTATAATGGCATGGATTCGCCATTATAGAGAAACCTGTCTCTACTGTCAAGGAGCCCTGTCCCATGGATACGCCGACCAATAATACGAAACATAAAAAAACTGGGAAAAACTGTCATATTCCTCATAAGATACTGAAAAATAATAACTTAAATTCCAATTCGCTTCGTCTCGGCCGGTCGAAAAAGCCGTATCTCCCGCGAGGGTGCCGGAAAATGCCCCTACCCGGCACACGGTTGGACAAATGGCCGAATCCGGACTATGATGTTTCCCATAAAATGGCACAATTCGACATAATATGCCGTAATAATCCTTGTAAAAGATGCCATATTATGGTAATGTTACCAGATTAACGCAACGGGGGTGATCGACCATCAGCGAAATCAACTCCAAACTCAGAGTGGCAATCCTTCGGGTCCTTCGCGATACGGCCCAACCGGTGGGGAGCGCGACAATTGCGCGGGACATCGAGGCGCAAGGGTTCGAAATCAGCCCGCGCACGGTTCGACTATACCTTCAACACATGGAAGAAGAGGGTCTCGTCGCGCAGGCCAAACGAGGCCGCAATGGCGGACGGTCCATTACTGCGCTCGGCGTCGAGGAGATTAAGGACGCGCTCGTCACGGAACGGATCGGCTTCACCGCGGCCAAAGTCGACACACTTGCATGGAAGATCACCTTCGATCCGGATACGCTCAGCGGACTCCTCGTGCTGAACATCACCCTGATCGATGAATTCTGCCTGACCGCCGCAATCAACGAGATGGTGCCGGTGTTCAAAGCGGGACTGGGAATGGGAGAATATATCGTGATCGGACAACATGGGGATGAATTCGCAGATTTCCGCATCCCCCGGGGCAAGGTCGCTATCGGAACGGTCTGTAGCGTGGCGCTCAACGGGATTCTGCTCAGTTCACGAATCCCGACCCTGTCACGCTTCGGCGGGGTTCTTGAGCTTCACGACGGGCAGCCTGTCCGATTCACCGACATCATTTATTATGACGGAACCTCGCTGGACCCGTTGGAGATTTTTATCACAGGAGGTCTAACAAGCGTGCGAGAGGCGGCCCGCACAGGCCACGGCCGCATCGGCGTCAGTTTTCGCGAAGTGCCGACGGAAACACTGTCCCATGTAGAGAGAATCCACAAAAAGATGGAACGCATGGGACTCGGCGGCATACTCATGCAGGGAAAACCCAATCAGCCCCTCTTGGATTTCCCGGTCCATGAGGGTAGAACCGGTATCATTGTCAAGGGAGGACTGAACCCACCCGCCGCCGTGCAGGAAGTAGGCATTCCGACGAAGAATTACGCCTTGTGTACACCGTTCGATTTTAACCGGCTGATGCATTACTCGGAACTCTCCGAATTCGCGAAAACAATAGGTCGATAGGCAGATATTTTCATGGAGATTGACTATGGTCGTCATTAACGCCCAACTCAGTACAGGCCTCCCCGGTCTAGATCGGGCCATCAAAGGCATCATCCCAGGCGACAACGTTGTCTGGCGAATCAATAATATCGACGATTATCTTGCTTTTGTGAGACCCTATTGCGAAAGCGCCAGAATTCAACAACGACGTCTCGTGTACTTCCGTTTCGCGAAACACAAACAGCTTTTGGCCGAGGACTCCGGGGCCGAGATTCACCATGTGCGCCCCGAAGCGGGATTTGAGAATTTTATTACCGAGATTCATCAGGTAATTAAAAACGCCGGACGCGGCGCGTTCTTTGTTTTTGATTGCCTTTCCGAGCTCGCTGTCGAATGGTACAGCGATCAGATGCTCGGCAATTTCTTCATGCTGACATGCCCGTATCTGTACGACCTCGAGACTATCGCCTATTTCGCCCTTCTTCGAAACTATCATTCTTCCCATGCTGTCTCGGCAATTGCCGAGACGACTCAGCTCTTCATCGATGTTTACAACCACGACGATAAGATTTTTGTCCGTCCTCTCAAGGTGCAACAGCGTCACTCCCCCATGATGTTCATGTTTCATGTGTGGGAAGGAAACGAATTTCTTCCGGTTTCGAACAGTATCACAATATCTGAAATCCTGGCATCCGTTCCCTGGACCGGCGTGGAATCCGCCAGCCCGCGTCTCAACATTTGGAACCGCACTTTTCTCCAGGCCGAACGTCTCCATCAGGTGGAACAGGCCGGCGAAGCCGGTCCCGGCAAATCCAGAGAGGTGTTTCGGCGTCTGTTGCGCATGATTGTCTCCCGGGACGAACGGATCTTTCGACTCGCCGAACAGTACTTGAATCTCGGCGAGCTGCTCGGGATTGGCAAACGGATAATCGGTACCGGTCTTATCGGCGGCAAATCGGCGGGCATGCTGATCGCCCGGGCAATTCTGAAAAAGAAAAACCCGGAGTGGAATGAACGGCTCGAAATGCACGATTCATTCTTTATCGGCTCCGATCTCTATTACACATTTCTGGTGCGAAACGGCTGCTGGATGAAACGACAAGACAAAACCGATCGCGACACTCTGCTCAGCGTCGCAGAAATCGCCCGGCAACGAATCCTGACCGGTACGTTTCCTGATTACATCATCAAGCAATTTGCCGATATGCTCGATTATTTCGGCCAATCGCCGATCATTGTCCGGTCCAGCAGTTTGTTGGAGGATAATTTCGGAAATTCATTCGCCGGAAAATATGAAAGTGTTTTCTGTGCAAATCAGGGGTCGAGACATAAACGTCTGGAAGATTTTATGTTCGCCATTCGGACGATTTATGCCAGCACGATCAGTGAGGAGGCCATACGCTATCGCGCTCATCGGGGGATCCTCGACAAGGAAGAACAAATGGCGCTCCTTGTGCAGCGGGTCTCTGGAGCGCAATACGAGACCCTCTTTTATCCTCAAATCGCGGGAGCGGGTTTTTCATTCAACCCGTTTGTGTGGAGTGAGTATATTCAACCGGAGGCGGGGGTCCTCCGGCTGGTATTCGGATTGGGCACCCGGGCGGTGGACCGCAGCGATGACGATTACACACGGGTCGTCGCGCTGAACGCCCCCGAGAGACGTCCGGAAGCGACGCTCGATGAAGCGCGGCAGTACGCGCAGCGCAAGGTGGACGTTATCGATTTGGAAGCCAACCAGCTGGTATCGAAAGACTTCAGCGAGGTGGCGGGAGAGAGCGAGTATCTTCCTGTAGAACTCTTCGCGACGCGGGAGGAAATCCAGTATCAAACAAGAAACGGAAAATCGTATGATTATTGGACATTGACATTCGAGCAGCTGCTGACAGAGACTTCATTCACTCGGAACATGCGCGAAATGCTGGAGACACTGCATGAGGCCTATGATTATCCGGTGGACATCGAGTTCACGGCGAATTTCGTCGATGCGGAAACATACAAGGTCAACCTCGTGCAGTGCCGCCCGTTCCAGGTCAAAGGAAAGGGAGTCATTCTTCCCTTCCCCAGCGATCTTTCGGAAAAGGATCTTGTGCTCGAAACAAGAGGTCCTGTGATTGGGCATAGCCGATCCGACATTGTCGATCGCTTGATTTATGTTGTGCCTTCGGAATATAGCCAACTTCCGCTCAATGATCGGTATTCGATTGCGCGTTTGATTGGCAGGTTGACACATCTTGACGGGAGCGATTCAGCGGCAAGTATCATGCTGATCGGGCCGGGCAGGTGGGGTACCACAACGCCGTCGTTGGGCGTTCCGGTATCCTTTGCGGAGATTGACACGGTGTCGTTTGTTTGCGAGATCGTAGCGATGCGGGATGATTTGGTGCCGGACGTGTCTTTGGGTACTCATTTCTTCAGCGAATTGATTGAGGCGGACATGTTGTATCTGGCCTTGTACCCGGGCAGGGACGGTAACCAGATCCGAAACAAGTTCCTTGAGCATGCAGAGAATCGATTAGCCGAGCTACTGCCGAGTGCCTCACGGTGGGGCAATGTCGTTCGAGTGATCGATACGGCGAAGACCAAGGATAGGAGTCGTGTCAGGTTGAATGCGAACACGCTCAAGCAGGAGGCCGTCTGTTATTTCGAGCAACCGTCCTA
>CAZTDD010000138.1:0-17845 GCA_964612675.1 uncultured bacterium | reverse complement strand
GTTGTCTTCTCCAAGATTTGTTGGGAGAGATGACGAGATGTTCCTCCCCCGAAGACCGGGGGAGGTGTAGGAGGGGGTTGATCGATTTTTCATTGTCGTTGCCAGCATCATTGTTTGCTGCGGGCCGCCTGCACGAACGCGTGAAGATTTTCTACCGGCGTATTCCGCGGCACCTCGCAGCCCGGTGCGAGCATAAACGCTCCCGCTCCGACTCGGATATCTTCGAGCGCCCGGGCGGTGACACTCTCGGGCGTTCCATCCTGGAGATCGGCGACCGGATCCATGTTCCCACAAATCGGGATATGAGCGGGGATCTCCTCCCGCGCTCGGGGCATATTCACGGCATGATCCAGATCGATTACATCCGCTCCAGACTTCCACATCAAACCGGCTAGGTGATTCGTATTTCCGCAAATGTGCAATTTGACGCGCGCTCCGGCATTGTGGATCGCTTCGACCTCCCGCTGTTCGAACGGAAGAATCAGCTCCTCGTAGGTCTCGGGAGAGACAAGCGATGCCGCCGCGTCGCCGATCCCGATCACATCCGCTCCCGCCTCGATTTGGGCCTCAGCAAAGGCAATCTCTATGGGCAAGAGCCGCTCAAGGAATTCGCGTACCATCTCGGGCCGATCGATCGTATCCATCATGATCTTCGTCATTGGATAAAGATCGCACGCTTCCGCGAAACACCCTTCGATCCATCCCAGGATCGGAACATGCCCGTTGAGTTCTTTCTTGAACAACTCAGTTGCTTTCACCCGATCCGACATCCGGGGACCCTCGCGGGGATCGACAAACCGGATCTTTTCCATCTCCGAGAGATCCTCCATCAGGTAGTCCTTCCGGATCGGTACATCGTCTTCTGCTTTTTCGACCGGGAGACCCAGGTCGCTTGCTTCGCGGAACGGATCGGAGATGGTGGAAACGAAATCGAAATCAAAATCCTGTTGGCACTTGATCCACGACTCGGCGAGTGTCTCGCAATCGTAGCAAAAGTCACCAAACAAACGACCGTTGTAGCGTGCCGAAAACATCATCACGATCGGCGTAACCGGCACACGATCGACCGGCTTTCCGTCCAACACGGCCATGAATCGCTCGTAGGAATTCATGGGAGGTCCCTCCAATACATCTTGTATTGCTTCAGTTTCCCGCGATGTTCGATGGATTGGCAAGGTTTGTGTGCTGTATGTTTCGTACCGTATAAAAGAGATTGCCCGGCAATTCCTCTCCAGATGTCACTCGTGTTGCTGCAACAAATGCTCCCGGCAGAGCCATGCGACCGCCTCCGGAGTTGCATCGGGTACAAATTGATACCGGAAGCGGTAATCCATTTGCCAGTTATTCAGCGCCGCACGTGGCTCGGGAGTGCCCGGAGTGGCCACCGAGAGTGACTCGTCCGACCGAACCTCCATCTCCGCGTACGGACAATCCAAAAAACCCAAACACGCCGAGCGACGGCTGGAGTCGGCCTCCTTTGTGATGGCGAACAGGGAGATACCGTGGACAACACGTCCCTGGGAAGCCTTCCACCTGGGAAACTTCTCGGCGATATGGACGGGGTTGTCTCGCAGGAACGGCTCCCGGGATTTCGGCAGGATCAAATCGGCCGATTCCTCGACTGTGGACGCCATTCCGATCGGAAAACTGATCCGTTGGACCTTCTCTCGCGCATCTCCGTACATCCGAAGCGCCAGGTCCAAAACCGGAAACGCCTCGGACAGCAGAAACTCAATCTCGACCGATGAGTTCTTATCGTCCCCCAGCGCTCCCTCTAGCGAAACGGAAGAGAAATCGTCCTGGATGTCGGACCGGATCATCGAGGCTTTGTGCTCGAATAGTACCCCCTGGTCGCCCTTCTGGCCGAGAAGGTAGGTCTTGTCTTTCGACTGCGGGTGGTCTCCGCTCACGACGAGCCTTCCCGACTCCGCAACATAGGGGTCCATATTCCACCGTGCCCCGGTGACCAGATCCCGAACGGTAAAGCGGGCTGTTTTGGTATGGATATCCACCCGGACCGCCTGGTTGTTCATCCGAATGAAATCGGCGCTCGGGTCGATATGGCTTGCCTCTTCCGGTTTTTGATCCATACACGTAGTGTAACGATATCGGCTACGTAGTAAAAGCCGGTTTGTGGGCCGGTTCCACTGCTTCTTTGCCCACTTCCAACGCTGAGAACCGGTACGACCTAACTGTACTGTGTTGTTCGAGGGACGAGGTAAAGACCCATTCTGATGAGAAGATCATGCTGCCGCAGTTTTCTGTTTTGAAGCGCGAAAGACCACGTGTAGCTGGATTTGTTCGAGCTACTCGTCGGGTTTGCACGATTTGTGTACGCTGCTTTGTCTCCGCCTCTTTCTTCTGTGTGGTGATGAGCACCCTATTGCTCGCGTGTATTGCGCCGCGTGTTCACGCCGAGAAAACGCAGCTGAAATTCGACCGTGTGGAAGGCCTTGAGACCGAATTTGTCCAGGTAATCTATCAAGACCGGAACGGATTTATGTGGATCGGTTTGCAGGGCGGTCTTCATCGGTATGATGGACGCCAGCTCGTTGAATACACTCACGATCCCCATGATCCGACATCTCTGTCCGGCGATGTGATACTGTCGATCCATCAGGATCATCAGGGATTCATTTGGGTTGGCACAAAACAAGGCGGCTTGAGCAGGTACAATCCGAGCACGGACGCCTTCAAGTGGTTCAAACACAATCCAAACGATTCTCAAAGTATCAGCGGGAACTCCGTAACAGAGGTTTATGAGGACAGTGCGCACCGTCTCTGGGTAGGGACATGGGGGAAAGGACTGAATCTCTACGAACGCGAGACCGGGAAGTTCAAACGATATCGACACGTCCCCAACGAATCCACCTCCCTGATCCAAGACGATGTTTTTACCATTCTTGAAGATAACAAGCAGACAATCTGGATTGGAACAAACGGTGGAGTGTGCCGATACGATCCAGAAATTGATGGCTTTCAATCTGTTCGAAATACGGACAAGGCTATCACGAGCATCCGCCAGGACAAAGACGGTGTGATTTGGACCGGTTCTTGGGGTGCCGCTGAATTGCGGATTCTCGATCCCGAGAAGAATGAATGTAGAAAGTTCCCCTTGGAAAACCCCGGCATTACCACGGGCTGGCACCTCGCTGATATGTGTGTGGATCGGAACAATACGATCTGGGCGGGCCTGTGGGATTACGGTTTGGCCCGACTTGATCGTTCCAGTAAACGATTTGTCCGCTATGAGCACGATCCTCTCGATCCCCACAGTCTCAGCAACACGGGCGTTATATCCCTCTTCGAAGACCAAAGCGGGATACTGTGGATCGGTACACAAGAAGGGCTCAACAAACTCGTTCCTTACAAACAGGCCTTCAGGCATATCAAATCCGAACCGCATGATCCGAAGAACAGCTTGTCGCATAGCACTGTAAACTCGATTTGCGAAGGTCCCGCGGGCGATCTATGGATCGCAACGATTCGGGGGCTGAATCATATGGATACGTCGGGGAATGTTGCACACTACCGACACGACCCAAACAACCCCAACTCGCTTGGCGAGGAATTGATTCGCACGGTTTCCGGCGATCCCTACGGACGCATTTACATAGGGACGGATGATGGTCTGGAAGTGTTGAACGCCTCAACAGGTCGCTTTACCCACTACACAATGCCGGACGAATTCGCGGTTTTTTCCCTTTTTGCGGAAAACAAAGAGAGTGTTTGGGTTGGAACAGTCGGTTCACTCTTTGAATTCAACCCGATGGACGGTTCGTTGGTTCACCATCAAGTGCACTCCTCGTCGTCTCCCCCCTCCGACGGATGTCGTATCACCAATGTTCTTGTCGACAGCGGATCAGGCGCAGTCTGGTTGGGTACTGTCGGTGAGGGACTGTATCGATTTGATCGAGAAAACGGCGAATTCAGTCATTTCCCGACTCGATTTGGACATCCCGATCCATCGTTCAATTACGCCATAAACGACATGATTCAGGCTCCGGACGGTTCCCTATGGATTGCCACGGACGCGGGTCTTTGCTGTTTCCATCCCGGAACGGAAACGTTTGAACGTTTTACGATGGAGGACGGATTCCCGGACGATATACTTATTTCCTTGCTTCGAGACGATTCCGGCCGGCTGTGGACCGCAAGCCGCAAGGCCTTGATTCGTTTCGATCCCGATGACGGTTCTGTAAAGAGTTACGGAAAAGGGGATGGACTGGTCAACTCACGTTACCTGCGAGGGGCATCTGCCCGTTCGCAGGACGGGCGGCTGCTGTTCGGCGGAATGGACGGAATCGATGTGTTTCATCCGGACCGTGTTCGTGATAACCCGCATGCTCCTCCCGTTGCGTTTACATCGATCAGCGTATCGGGAGAAGAACACCTGAGCGGGATGGATCCTTCATATCCTGCGAAACTCACATTGCCCTTTTTAAATAACTCAATCTCTTTCAGATTTGCGGCGCTTGATTTTACGAATCCGCCGAAGAACACGTTTCGGTACCGAATGGAAGGATTTGAAGACGAATGGCATCAGAGTTCCCACTATCGGGCGGATTACGCGAATCTGCCCGCTGGAGACTACGTCTTTCGCGTCCAGGCAGCCAATAGCGACGGAGTCTGGAATACAGAGGGAGCCTCCGTCACGGTTTCTATTATCCCTCCTTTTTGGCAAAGCCTGTGGTTCCGAATTCTGTTTGGTCTCCTCTTGGTTGGCGCCGTGATGGCGGTGGATCAGCTTCGTGTTCGCACCGTCCAGCGAAGGCGCCGCGAGTTGGAGAAAAAGGTTGGGCAACGAACGGAAGAGTTGCGGGCGAAAAGCGAAGAACTTCAGAAGGCCAACGCCGATCAAGCCCGTCTGTTGCAGGAACGTCAGGAACTCATCGACGACCTGCAACAAGCCCTCGACAGAATTAAGGTCCTGAAAGGCTTGATCCCGATTTGTGCGGCATGCAAGAAAGTCCGGGACGACGAAGGATATTGGAAACGAATTGAGGATTACCTGCACGAGCACTCCGATGCGGACTTCACTCACGGGATCTGCCCCGACTGTGTCAAAGAACTTTACCCCGACCTGAATATATACGAAGATTGACCGGCACAGTGGAACCCACATCGATCAAATCGCTTCGGGATCGACGCTCTGACTTTTCGAATTCATTGCAGGGAATGGGTTGAAACACTTGGTGCAAAGTCTCTTATGCGATATTCCTTTCTGTTTTTGTGTTTACTGCTCGATATCTTTTCGGCGGAGGCCCAAACTGTCACGGCCTTGAATACACCAATCTCAGGGCTGACGACATCTTTCTCGCTGAAGGATTCTTCTTTGCCGCCCGGCACAGCGGTGGGCTGGTCGATAGCGGGAATCGCCGAGGGGACAGCGACCATCGATCAAGAAGGCGCAGCCGCGACGAAACCCGTGCTTCTGCCCTCCGGCGACATTGATGCGCAGTTCGAAACACCACGCGGTCCGTTCTCAAACAGTTTCACGGCGCTACCCGGATGGGTCACAATATTGCCACCTCTTATTGCTATTGTCTTGGCTTTTGCATTACGGAATGTGTTTGTCTCTCTACTCCTTGGCATTCTAATCGGTTCCTTCCTACTCACGGGTTACAGCCCGTTGTTGGGTATCGTGCAGACCGCTCAGTATGCATTCACAAATGGATGCCTGGACCGCGATCACGTGATTAACCTTCTATTCACTGTCGGATTCGGCGGATTCTCCGCACTGATCATGAGGAACGGCGGTACCAGTGGAATGGTTGCGGCGCTCACGCGTTTTATTCGGACTCGGCGGGGCGGACAGATCTCAGCTTGGGCTTCCGGCTTCGTGGTTTTCTTTGACGACTATGCCAATACCACAATTGTGGGACCGACCGTCCGACCTCTCACGGACCGGTTGCGCATCTCCCGGGAGAAACTGGCGTACATTGTGGATTCGACGTCCGCACCGATTGCGAGTATCGCACTAATCTCGACCTGGATTGGATTCGAACTCAGTGTTCTGCAGGGAGCGATGGAGGATATCGGACCTGCGGTTACCGACCGCTGGAGTCCATTCGCATTTTTCATCGAAACCATTTCATACCGCTTCTATCCGATCCTGGCATTAGTTTTTGGGTTTCTGGTTGCCGTCACCGCGCGCGATTTCGGTCCGATGCGTGTCGCCGAACAAAAAGCGGTAGATCGTCCTGACACCGAACCGGTTTCATCAGGCGGCAAAACGGTCTCCACTGTCTGGACCCGGGTGACACCGGCCCCCGGAACACCGGAGCGCTGGGCCAACGCAGTGATACCGATTTTGGTTGTCCTGGCGGCCACGGCGACCTATTTGTTTTGGTCCGGCAGGGCGGCGCTCCATAGCGAAGGAGTCGATCCCTCTTCGGTGTCTTTGCGAGACATACTCAATTCCGCAGACATCTATATGACCATGTTGGTTGCCTCTCTCTCGGGCAGTCTTGTGGCTCTTTTGCTTTCGGTTGTTCAGAGAATCGTGACGATTGGTGAGGGAGTGAGGGCATGGTCGCTCGGTGTTAGAGGGATGCTGCCTGCAGTGTTCATATTGATTCTCGCATGGAGCATCGGGGACGTGTGCCGAGACCTGCGCACATCGGAAGTGATGGTAGCTCTTGTGAAGGGAGTGCTCTCTCCGCAGTTGATTCCAGCTGTGATCTTCTTGCTCGCTGCCGTCACAAGTTTCGCTACAGGTACATCGTTCGGCACGATGTCTGTATTGATTCCCATCGCCGTGCCGCTTGCTTATCAGGTTGGATTAACTGCAGGTCTCGATACCGGACATCTTCATGGAATCGTATTGTCCGCCGGTGGCAGCGTGCTTGCCGGAGCGATTTTCGGGGACCATTGTTCTCCGATTTCGGATACAACGATCCTGTCGTCGACAATGACCCAGTGCGATTTGATGGCCCACGTGAGGACGCAGCTACCATATGCCTTGACCGTTGCGGTTGTTGGTACGCTACTGGGCGATTTGCTTTCGGGATTCGATGTCTCACCGTTTGTGTGCCTGCCGATCTGTGCGCTGGTGCTTTTGGCCATCGTGTATCTTGTCGGTCGTCCGGTCAAAATTGACGCGGCGGGAAGAAGTCGTACGTGAGCGGTAAAAAGTCGTACGTGAATAGTAAAGTGGAAAGCTGTAAAGCTGAAAGCGAAGCCCGCGAACCTAGGAATATCTGTCGATTCTTATGCAACCCTTTCGAAAGAGGGTGGCATGCCAGCAGCGAGAGGGCTGCAAACAATGGCCGTGGTCAGGGAGACAAACGTAGGACACAATCAAAACCCGGAAGATCGCACCAACACCCTCGAGCGCGGGCATGCAACCTTTGACGACGTTCGGAACAACCACTTGGTGGGCTGCGGGCTGGATCGGGTGCCACTCATGGAGTGATCTGTATCGGGTGCCATCCTAAGAGGACAATAGTCGGGTACCAGCCTAGGGGGTCCATAAACGGGTGCCACCCCCAACTCCGTTTGATGGTGCTGCAAAAAGTCGCAGGTTGGCATCGGAAGTTCCCTCTCCCAGAGGGAGAGGGAGAAGAACTCCGCCCGACTTTTTGCGACACCGTCAATTCCGCTTGGGCGTGGGAACAGCGATAGTATAGGATCGACATAAAAAGGGAGCATCTCTTCAACAATACGTTCAAACCCGAGGTGATTATCATGAGAAAAACAATACCGATAATTATTCTGGCATCAAACCTGTTTATTGCTGCAACCGTCTCGGCGGAAATCCACGTTACGCCGGGGCCGTCCCAAATTCCATGTTTTGATATGTACGAAATTGCGCTCGAAATACCCCCTCCGCCGGATGGTAATCCGTTTACGGATATCCAGGTGTCGGCGGAATTCACACCGGGAGACGGGAAACCAATTCCTGTAAAAGGATTCTGTGACGATCCAAAAGGGAAGATATTTTGCATTCGCTTCTGTCCCGAGACTCCAAATACACAGTATTCATACTCGATTACAACAAATATCGGACGGAACTGGAAATACGAGGGCCGTTTTGAAACAAGCCCTGCGACAGGCATGGAGCCGGTAATCGTCGATCCCGAGCATCCGAAACATTTCTGCTATAAGAGTTCTCGGGAACCGTTTTATCACATGGGCACCACTGCGTATCACCTTCTCGATCCAACCAACGAGCGTGAGTACATAGAAGAGTATTTGGATTATTGCGTGAAGTACAAGTTTAACAAAATTCGTTTCCTCCTGAGTGGATATCCGCGCGATACCGACACACGGAGCAGCGATGATTACGAGTATGGTGTCAAAGATCCGTGGAAAATGCCGAACTACGGAGCGCCGCCGGGCGAGGTCAATCCGCTACCCGCCTGGGAAGGCAAACCACATGATTATGATTTCACACGATTCAACGTGGACTACTGGAGAAAGGTTGACTGGGCTGTGGCTGCGATGCGGGAGCGCGGAATTGTCGCTACATGCATTCTTACAATCGAAAAACAGAATCTGCCGAAAGAGTACGGGGCGCTGACCGATCATGAAAAGCGTCTCTATCGCTACGCGGTCAACCGGTTGGCAGCGTACTCAAATGTGTGGTGGGATCTGGGGAACGAACACAACGAATTCCGAGATCCGACATGGGCTCCGAAAATGGGCGAGTTGGTGAAAGCGTGGGATCCATATGACCGCCTTTGCTCCGCCCACGCCTACGCGGATTGGAATTACGACAATCAGGAGTGGACGGACTTTATTATCACTCAGCAATACGGGACCCCGCAGGAAGTCAACGCGTGGGCATTAAAATACCGGGATATCCCAATGCCTTATGTCAACGAAGAGTACGGATATGAGGGAAACCTGGACGAGCCGGGACACGGCCAGAACGCCGACTGGGTCAGAAAGTGCCATTGGGCCATCGCGATGGCGGGCGGCTATGGAACGTATGGAGACTGGTCGAAAGCCGCGTTCTATTCCGGACATATTGGTGAAGGAAATGGACCGACCTATCTGAGGAAGATTTTCGACACTTTCCAGTCGATCCCCTTCGTAGAAATGGAACCCAGGAATGATTTAGTCGGGGAAGGGGCTTACTGTCTCGCGAAACCCGGGGAAGTCTATATGGTGTATATGCCGGGGGGAGGAGAGACGGAACTGAAGATCAGCTACGACGGTGTGCGTGTCGGCTATGAGATCTGGTATACCGGTCTTGTCCGCGATAAATCCATCCATACTTGGGTTGATATGTTCCCGAGCGATGAAGCAGAACAGAAGGCTTCTGAAATGAAGCACTTTACCCGACGCTTGCATCCCCCGCGCAAAACCGAGGATTGGGATGGCGACTGGGTGGCGATTTACCGTCTTTCTATTACAGGAAGATGAAATGCGGCTGAGGGGGACCTTCGCCCTCCTTGCCTTATAAGGGAGGGGACCTTTGCCCTCCTTGCCCTATAAGGGAGGGGACCTTTGCCCTCCTTGCCTTATGAGGGAGGGAGACCTTTGCCCTCCTTGCCTTATGAGGGAGGGAGACCTTCGCCCTCCTTGCCTTATGAGGGAGGGAGACCTTCGCCCTCCCTTATAAGGGAACGGCAATCCCTCGGGATCTTCTTCTCCCTCTCCCGCTGGGAGAGGGCGGGGTGAGGGAACGAAACAACTGCATCGAATTCCTCTCCCTTGAGACCGGACCGGCCTTCAGTTATGTTTTCAGTACCTCTCGAAACCTTGGAGACAGCCGATGCGACTTCTTGAAGGCTATATTCCAATTCTGATCCTTGCCGCCCTCGGGGCGATGTTTGCCGTCGGGACAGTGGTGGCCTCGTTTCTGATCGGGTTGAAACGACCTTCCGAGAAGAAACTCGACCCGTACGAATGCGGGATGCCCCCTGTCGGCGACTCTCGCGAAAAATTTTCTGTCAAATTCTTCATGGTGGCGATGATCTTCGTTGTGTTCGATGTGGAGATTGTTTTTCTGTATCCATGGGCCGTAATGTACAGGGAACTGGGCCTGTACGGCTTGGCGGCGATGTCGGTGTTCCTGGCAATACTGATTTTGGGACTGGCCTACGACTGGAAGATGGGCATCCTCGACTGGGGAACCGGGGTGCGTGAACGTCAACCCCTCGAACGAAAGGATGTCGCCTGATGGGACTCGAACACGAAATCGCCAAAGTACTAGGTAAAAACGTACTGATGACAACAGTAGACGGTGTCGTCGATTGGGCGAGAAAAAATTCGATTTGGCCGCTGACCCTTGGTCTCTCGTGCTGTGCGATCGAGATGATGGGAACGGGAGCGGCACGCTACGACATGGCTCGTTTTGGCGCGGAGGTTTTCCGCGCGTCGCCGCGTCAGGCGGATCTGATGATTGTTGCCGGGACCATGACCAAGAAGATGGCCCCCGTTGTGCGCAAACTCTACGACCAGATGTCCGAGCCGAAATGGGTCATGGCGATGGGCGCATGCACCTGTTCCGGCGGTATGTTCAATGTATACAGCGTGGTGCAGGGAATCGATGAAGTGGTTCCCGTGGATGTGTACGTACCGGGTTGTCCGCCGAGACCGGAAGCCCTGCTCTACGGAATCGTCCAACTGCAGCGGAAAATCGAGAAGATGAAACTGGCGGATCAAGGTTCCAACGCTCATGTTGCGTAGAAGCATGGTAGGGTGGGCTCAAAGCGAAGCGTAGCCCACCATTCCGATGAAGAAGAGAACTCATGCCAAGAAAAGCATTGCCACCCGAAACAAGAGACCGACTCCTCGAACTGCTCGACGAAAATATTCCGGGCGTTATCCAGGAATGGAAGGAAGCCCATGGCGAGTTGACTTTGATCGTCGACCCCGCACGGATTCGGGATGTTTGCTTGTTCCTGCGCGAGGAACCCGGGCTTCGATTCGACTACCTGAGCGACTTGACCGCAGTGGACAATCTTGGCGAAGAACCGCGCTTCGTGGTCGTTTACCATCTTCTTTCCACCAGCAAGAAACATCGTGTCCGGCTGCACGCTCCGGTGTCGGGAGACCCACCGTGGATTCACACCGTGTCGGATATCTGGCTGACGGCCAACTGGCACGAACGTGAATGCTGGGACCTTTTCGGCATTGTGTTCGAGGATCATCCCGATCTTCGACGGATTATGCTGCCGCAGGACTGGGTGGGACATCCACTGCGCAGGGATTATGAAACCGCTGAGGACGAAGTGTACGACTATCTCTCGAAAACCCTGGCCGATGAGTGAGACATCATCATGCCGTATCGCTTAGACTTTCAAACCGATTCACGAATCACCACCGCGCTAAAGGAATCTCCCGAGGGCCGGGAACGGATGGTCCTGAATATGGGACCTCAGCATCCAAGTACTCACGGTGTCCTCCGGCTTGTGCTGGAACTGGACGGCGAGGTTGTGAAGCAATGTGTGCCGGATGTGGGATACCTGCATCGCGGGATGGAAAAACTGGCCGAGCACAAAGGCTATCATCGGTTTATCCCGTTCACCGACCGGCTCGATTATCTCTCTCCGATGAGCAACAATACCGCCTATGTGATGGCGGTGGAGAAATTGCTGGATATCGACTGTACGCCGCGCGCACAGTATCTGCGCGTCATTTTGTGTGAGCTTGCCCGGATCTCCTCACATCTTCTCTGGCTTGGGACGGCGGCGCTCGATATCGGCGCAATGAGTGTCTTTCTGTACACATTCCGTGAGCGCGAGAAGATCTACGACATTTTCGAAGAGGTCTGCGGCGCACGCTTTACGGTCTCTTATATGCGTATCGGAGGCATGTCGGTCGATGTCCCAGAGTATTTTGTCCCGATGGTCCAGCATTTTTTGGACGAGTTCGGTCGACGAGTGGACGAGTATGAGACTCTCCTGACGAATAACCCGATTTGGCGGCGTCGAACCGAGGGAGTAGGGGTCATCAGCGCCGAAAAGGCGATCAGCTACGGGGTTTCCGGTCCCAGTCTGCGCGCAAGCAACGTCGACCTCGATTTACGCCGGGACGACCCGTACCTCGTTTACGATCAGGTCGAGTTCGATGTACCGGTGGGGAAACACGGCGACGTTTTTGACCGGTATTGGGTTCGAATGGAAGAAATGCGGCAGTCGCGACGGATTATTCAGCAATGTCTCGACAAATTGCCGGACGGTTCAGTCAAAGTGGACAATTACAAAGTCATCCTCCCCCCACGCGATAGGATCAAATCGTCGATGGAGGCGTTGATTCACCATTTTCTGTTAGTTTCCGAGGGGATCAAAGTCCCCGAAGGCGAAGCGTATTCTTCAATCGAAGCACCGAAAGGAGAACTTGGATTCTATGTGGTCGGCGATGGTTCAGGTCATCCAAAACGACTTCGGATCCGGTCTCCGTCTTTCGTAAACCTCTCCGCCCTGCCGGAAATGTGCCACGATGCGATGATCGCCGATGTGGTTGCCATCATCGGCAGTATCGATCTCGTCTTGGGCGACTGTGATCGGTAGGGACAGGTCTAATCTCCTCAAATCCTAGACGAAGCGTGCGTTCTATCCCATGTGCAGGCATTGACGGCGTCGCAAAAAGCCGATGAGAGTGGAAAAACAGAAGTCTTCAACCCCTTCTGAATCTCCCCTTACAGCGGCCACGCAAGCGTGTCCCTCTTGGGGGAGAAAACAGACCAGGCATGCTCGTGTCTTGTTCCTCCCCCGAAGATCGGGGGAGGAGTCTCATGGCTTGCCGAAGGCAAACATGAGAGCCGTAAAGGAGGGGGTTGAGATCTGTATCGAGGACTTTTTGCCACCCCGTCAGGCATTGCTGGTCCGTGAGTTGGATTCCTGGATCGGTGGAACCTTCTTTCACCTATGCAGGCTCTCTTTGCGTCACATGCACCGGCCAATAGGCAAAAAGAGAGGCAAGGGTTGCCCCTTGCCAAAACGAAGGAGGGTGAGCAATTTTGGGGTCCAAAGAGTTTCAGTCTGTTGCTCTGAAGGTGTTGAAACTCTTTCGAACACCCTCTACTTGTAGCACAAGGTATGCCAATAAAGTCATTTCCCATTCTTTCTCGTGTCGAACTCCCAAAACCGGCATTCTGAGCGTCCATTTCGATTTCGTACTCTTTGAACCATCGATTCCACAGAATTACTCTGTCTCATAATGATACCTAATTCGGCTGGAGAATGAGATTCTCTTCTTCCCATATTGATACGGATGTCTCAAAATGAGGCGTTTGTTGGCGTCGGTAGGAAAATCCAATGCGGTGAAATCGAAAAAGAGAGTTACATTTTATTCCGGAAGCGATAAAAAGTGGCGCAAGTACCTTCCTGCGAAACCATGCAGGCCCCTCTGGGCCGTTGTGGTGTACATATTCGCGCGAACAGGCTACATTCTGTCGGCAGAGCGACCCCTCGGAGGATCTCGCCGCAGATACACCCGGTTTCCGTCTCCTGGAAGTCGCCAATGTCTCCTACGAGCGGTTCGGCATCGAACTCCTCAAACTCTTTTCGTAACCCCAGTCCGCTGAACGGAATGGTACCGAGTCCCCTCCATATATCATCGCGCGGTTGGAAAACACGCTCCATGACCTCAACAGCTCTTTGATTCCCACTCACCTGGACCGCGCGGGAATATTGATTTTCCACCGTACTTCGCCCTTCGTTGTATTGACGGAGAAGCATCAGCAAGCCCTGGAGCACGTCAACAGGCTCGAAACCGGCGACGACACAGGGTTTCCCCTTATCCTCCGCCAGGAAGCGATACGGTTCGGCGCCGATTACTACACTCACATGGCCGGGGCAGAGAAACCCGTCGATTCGAATCTCCTCCGTATCTACAAGCGCTTTCATGGCGGGTGGCATCACTTTATGACCTGAAAGGACGAAAAAATTGTCGATCCCCTGCTTCTTCGCCTGCTGCAAAACCGCAGCCGTCAATGGAGCCGTAGTCTCAAACCCGACACCTAGGAAGACAATCCGTCGTTCCGGAGTGGAGAGAGCGATTTCGAGTGCCTGCTGCGGGGAATAGACGATTTGTATGTTGCCGCCCTCTGCACGCGCATCATCGAGTGAACCGTGTGGACCCGGAACGCGCACGAGGTCGCCGAATGTGCAGATGGTGATGTCGGGATTTGTGGCCAATCTACGCGCTTTTTCGCAGAACAAGCCCGGCGTTACACAAACCGGACATCCCGGGCCGGACAGAAGATGGAGATCCGGAGGAATCAGATCCCGAAGGCCGAACCGGTGAACGGCCATGGTGTGTGTGCCGCAGACTTCCATGAAGGTGACAGGTTTCGTGAGCTCATTTCGGATGCGTGCGGCAAGTTCGCGGACTTTCTGTGGATCGCGGAAGCCTTCGAGGAAGGTGGAAGAGTTGCTTTGATCGGGCGTATCGGACATAGCAGACATATCGGATGAATCGTGAGGATGACTTTACAATCTAGCTACCCGTCAGCTGATCGAGCAGCTGGAGGGTCTCAAGGGCGTCGTCCGGGTCGAGTTTCTCGATGGCGAAGCCTGCGTGGACAATGACATAATCTCCTATCTGCACGTCGGAAAGGAGATCGGTTCGCGCACGTGTCGAAACACCGCGCAGCTCGGCGAGACAATCCTCGCCCGTGACCTCGATAACTTTCATGGGGACGGCCAAACACATTTTTTCCACCTAGCCGCAGCTGCCGCTGCCTGTCCGTAACTGATTCCCCCGTCGTTCGGAGGGATTTCGGCATGTGTCAGTACTTGAAATCCTCGATCTTCCAGCGCGTGGGCGGTTCGATCGAGCAAAACAAGATTCTGAAACACACCACCGGTCAGTGCCACTGAATTCACATCGGTTTCGGATCGTATCTTCCGACATGTCTCCACACAAATCAACGCCAACGTCGAATGAAAGCGATTCGAAACCTCGGACGGATCAATACTCCCTTCCAATATAGAACGAATCATTCTGTCGATTTCAATCTTCCAGGGGCTCGAAGACGTATCGATCGTGAAGGGATACGCTTGCGCGCTCTCTTCTCCGGAGCAGGCCTCAAGGGCGATAGCGGCCTCTGCCTCGAATGTCACGGTCTGTCGAACCCCGGCGATTGAGGCAACGGCATCAAACAATCGACCGACACTCGTGCAGACGGGGCAGTTGATCTCCCGCTCGATCATGTTCCGGAGCATCTCCCGTTTCCCTTGTGAAACCTCTCTCAGCCGAGCCGGAAGAAGTCGAACCGCCTCATCTCCCCAGATTTCAACCATCAGGGCGTATGCGACCCTCCACGGTTCATAAACCGCCTTGTCGCCACCCGGAAGGCGAAGCGATTGAAATGTCGCCCACCGCTCGAGTTGGGAGGCATCTCCGACGAAGAACTCCGCCCCCCAGAGGGTCTTATCGCTACCGTAGCCGGTTCCGTCCCACGAAACACCGATAGCCGGACCGTCCTGTTTGTTCTCGGCCAGGCACGCTGCGAAGTGCGCCTCATGATGTTGGACAGTAAACAAAGGCAAATCGGTGGAAAACTGTTTGGCGAGACGGCGTGAGTGGTAGTTCGGATGCGGATCGGCAACCACGGCCTCCGGTTTCACGTCAAGCAGAGCACACATGTCCCGAAGGCTTGCCATGAAATTCTGCTGTGACTCGGGATTCTCCAAGTCTCCCAAGTGTTGACTTGGGAATGCCAACCCGTCCTCAGTGACCAGGCAGAACGTGTTTTTCAGATCGGCGCCCACACAAAGAAACGGCCGCACCGACTCCGCACCCGGAACGACCATCGGTCGCGGGGCGTAGCCCCGAGAGCGCCGCAACAGGCGAACACGATTTCTCCATACGAACGCCACCGAATCGTCGCAGGGCCGTGCGATAGGTCGGTTGTGCAGCAGAAACGAATCGCATATGGGAGCAAGACGGCTTACAGCATCCTCATTCTCGAACGCCAGTGGTTCCTCTGAAAGATTGCCGCTGGTCATCACCAACGGTTTATCGAACAAATGGCAGATACGATGGTGGAGCGGGGAATAGGGCAGCATGATACCCAAGCGCGGCGCGTCGCCTGAGATCCATTCCTGTAGTTCTGTGTCGGGTCTGGGTTTTACGAGGAGAATTGGGGCTTGAACGGAAGCGAGTGCCTTCTTTTCGATCTCGGACAATCGCGCGAGGGATTCGGCGGCATTTAGATCTTTGACCATGAGCGCGAGAGGCTTTGCACCGCGCCCCTTGCGCTCGCGAAGACGTTTTACAGCCTTCACATTTGTCGCGTCGCACGCCAGGTGAAATCCTCCTAACCCTTTTATGGCGATGATTTCGCCCTCTTCCAATCGTTGCACCGTCTCAGGGATCGGAGCGATGCGGGACACTTGCCCCTCATTGTTCGTCAGCCAAACGTGCGGTCCACATACCGGACAGGCGTTAGGCTGGGCATGAAAACGACGATCCACCGCGTCGTCATACTCTCGTTGACAATCCGGACACATCGGAAAATCACGCATCGTTGTATGTGGCCGGTCATAGGGTATATCAAAAATAATACTGAATCGGGGGCCGCAGTTGGTGCAATTGATGAAGGGATAGTTGTGACGCCGATCTTCGGGATCGTTCAATTCCCGCAGGCAATCCTCGCAGGTCGCAAGATCCGGAGAAATCAGTGTGTTGCAGGTGGACGGAATTTCCGAAGACAGTATTTCGAAAGTCGAGCAGTCTTGTCGGACAGGCACTGCGTCACGTGAAACACTCACGATGTACGCCTGGGGTGGCGCTTCGTCGCTGATCTGATTACTGAATTCATCGACGCTGACGGCGGGTCCCTGAACTTCAATGAGAACCCCTTTCGCAGTGTTCCTGACCCAGCCTCCCAGTTCGTGCCGACGTGCAAGACGCCATATAAAGGGGCGAAAACCCACCCCTTGCACGATACCCCGGATTTCGATTTGTTCGCGAACGCTGTTCATGAACTGTAACGGAAGGTTCATTTATTTGGTCGGCTTGTGAAATTCGACCCAAACACCATAATTCACATCATCAGAGTCCGGCGGGTGAGGCATTTCAATTCGGAATTTCGGAATATGCAGTTCTTTCATAATATTCTCGATTTCCTGTGCAGCCTTTTTAAGGTCATATTTGGGGCCGCCCCCACCTTTCCCCTGCTTGGACCGGACTTTTCGCGCGACATCGACGGGTAGCGACTCTGGAAATCCACGGCCTATAAACGCCACGCCTCCCGGTTTCAACACACGGTAGACCTCGGAGAATCCCAGAAGTTTGTTATCCCAAAATGGAAACGAACCCCTCGAAACGACGATATCGGCATACTCGTCTTTAAATGGCATTGCCTGTGCATCGGCGAACATCGCTCCAATGCGGTGACTAACGCCTGCCTCTGCGGCCTTTTTCCACAAAAATGAGAAGAAATGTGGGTTAATATCCGCGTTGACCCAATACATTTTCTCCGTTCTTTTTGCTAATTCTATGGCGAGATTTCCCGGTCCTCCTCCGATGTCAATACCGGTGCCTTCTTTCCCTTCCAGTTTGTACCGTGTAACAATTTGCTCCGCCAGCGGTGCATAAGCCGGAGCAAGGACCGTATCGGCTGTTCGATTAAATCGTGCCGCTCTTTCTTCTGTTATGTTTTCCCAATCGGGGACCAATCGTAATTCCGTATACCCTGTCAGCGAGAGGAGGCAAGCGACAAGCGCCGGCGACACAATCATGCCATAGATTCGGGACTTTTGAGTTTTCTTCATCGAATATCCTTCGGTCTACATCTTTTTGTAAGATTAACGACACGGCAAAAAGTGAGCACTGTTCCCACCCCCAAGCGGACAGGCTGTGTCATAACTCCTTTCTGTTTCCCTCCCCAAGATTGACTGCGTCGCAAAAAGTCGGAAAAACGGATTTCAACCCCCTC
>CAZTDD010000137.1:0-17916 GCA_964612675.1 uncultured bacterium | reverse complement strand
CTTTCCAACCGCGCTTCCGGCCGGCCTCTTCTCGTTTTTGCAACCATAGGGTATAGTATGCAGATATCTTGTCGTTTTCCGTCATCACGAGCCCCGGATTGGCTGTACCGGTGGTATGAGAAAGAAAACGGTATTGTCCGCACTGGATTCGTCTTCCGTCATCGCGAGGAGCGAAGCGACGTGGCGATCTCGAAATTCATCGAAAACGGTCTATGGCAATGAGCAAAAACAAAACAAAGTTCATCGTTGACACAATCGGCTATTTTTCATTTCTTGTGTTATTAAGCACGGGCATTGTCATGAAGTACATAGTGCTGCCCGGCAGTCGACGTGTCGAAGGCGATGCGACGAGTTTATGGAACCTGACGCGTCACGAATGGGGAGATATTCACTTTTGGGCCTCTGTTGTCTTTGTTCTCAGTCTCCTTATTCATATGTGGCTTCATTGGAGTTGGATTTCCAGTACTCTCGGACGGTATGCAAGGATAAAGATGCGCATCGGTGTTGTTGCGGCGCTGATCCTCCCGTTGATGATCGCTGTGTTACCGCTTTTTGGCCCGCGTGGCACCGAAGATGACGACGCACACCGCCGACGCGGGGGCCGCAGCGAGAATATCGGGAGTATTTATGAAGGCGAAGGCCGTGGTTCGAACGGTCCGGCTACGTTTCACATCCGTGGTAGAGACTCGCTCGAAGAGATCGCGCGGAATTCCGGAGTGAAGACAGACGATATCCTTACAGAGCTTGGACTACCTGCGGATACGCCCCGCAATGAGCGTCTCAGTAGGCTCCGTGATCTGTACGGTTTCGAAATGCACGAGGTGCGCGATGTTGTGTCGCGCCTTGCCGCTAAGAACCCGTCCTCTCCGTAAGCGTTGCTCCGTCGACGAAACGGAAGGAATACACGTCGGCATCTCGCATAAACAGCCTCATCCGAACCGGTTTTCCTGCAAGTTTCGACAGGTCCGATCCGCCTTTCCACGTAATGGTGGCATCGATACGATCGCCGATGACAGCAGGGCATTCTTCGAGGGCGAATCCGGGGATCGGGGCGCCTGTTTTATCTTGAATTTCCACGCGCAAAAGCCCGGCGGCCGACGTTGAATAATTCATAATCAATGTATCGCCTTCGAAACAAAACGGTTTTGTCACCATTTCACCCCCCGCATAAGGAGCGTGGACTGAAATGAATCCGTCCGTACGCAGAGTGTATCTTCTTATATGATGAGAAGGTTGGGCATAATGCTGCGAATAATAGAGCGAGATTTCGTTCGGTCCTGTGGGGATAACACCCAACGCCGCCATGTTCGTCCGTGAAACCCAACTTCCCACGTCCAGCCCCGGCCGGAAAAAGGCTCCTGGAAACGTCAGGTTGTAGTGTGTGCCGCCCCGCGTACTCATAAAAACACCATCGGATGCGTCGTTCCCGTATTTCGGATGCACGGATATTTTCTTTTCTTCCGCTTCGGTGACGACATCACGGCGCGGGCGAAACCGCATAGGAAAGGACAGATAGATGTGAGGAGCCCGAAAGTAAGGATGGGTCTGATTCGTATAAAAATGTTCGTATGGTGCCCCGTTGAAGGCCGCCTCCTTGCCGTTCGGTAGGCGGACATAGTAATTCTCCCTTTCGAGTGAAGGTACGCCGACTGTCATAATTGTACCGTCACTCCATTGAATGAAATCTTCCGAAGTGGCGCGACCAATCCACCGAACGTCGTTTGTGAATTTCCGATAATAGCAGACATACGTATTTTCGGTTTCGCTCCAAAAGGCGACGTTTTGGGAATCGAATTCGCCGTGACGATCGTGGGTCAGCACCGGTTTATCGTGCAGCTTCGACCAATGGATACCGTCGTGCGAAACATAGGCAGCGAGGCCGCCTTTCGTTCGCCCCAAGGCTTTGTATCGATTTGTCTCGGGAACTCCCGGCCGTGTATCGATAAACGGGCAGAAATTGTGGCACGGGGCGCCTTCGAGGATTATGTTGTTATTGGTTGTTCCGTTTACCTCATGCAGACCGAGGTTCGGCCGTCTCCATTCGACGCCATCATCGCTCTCGGCAAGACATGTGTACTCTTGCTCGCCGACAACCGGCGTGCCTCGGTAGTACATCCTGTACAGGTCGCCGTCTTTCAGCACTGTGAAATAGGCACAAAAAAGACCCTCCCACGGGCGATCCAGTCGAAGAGCGACTTCAGCCGGGACCGGCTCGTGCATTTCCAGGCGGAGGCCGTCCATGCTATCGATCAAGTGATAATCGACAAACAACTCTCTTTTCGAACCGATGTCGATTACGGTCGAAGTCTCTGCGGCATTACACGGCGAAATAATTCCGAGAGTGGCGACTTGTAGAATAGCAACCAACGAGAAGAGAATACGCATTCTGTCGTCCTTTCCACCGATCTCAGTCAAGCTGGTCTCGGTTGCATACAATGTTAAACTAAAGTCTGACTCGACCTAACGGGTCCAATCAAGCCTCGGCACAATGGAGAGCGACTATGTCACAGAATCCACCTATTTCGCGCCGCAACTTCAACAAAGCCGCTGCCGCCGCAGCAAGTGTTGTTTTGGTCCAACCGGGTTCCGCATTCGGCTCGGAAGCCAATTCCCGCCTTCGTTTGGGCGTTATCGGTCCCGGTGGTCGCGGACGTCACGATGCAAGTGTGTTCGTGAACTCAACGAATACCCAGATAACCGCATTATCCGACGCATTTCAAGACCGCCTAAATAGCGCAAGAGATTATTTGAACAAGCGTCTGGTCGACCGTGCGCGATCGAAAATCGAGGAGAAACATCTTTATCTTGGACTCGACAGTCACGAGGACCTTCTCAATTCCGGCGTTGTCGACGCGGTGCTTATCACCAGTCCGCCGTACTACCATCCGAAACACCTTTCAGACGCTGTGGATGCGGGAATTCATGTGTACAGCGAGAAACCCGTTGCGACGGACGTCTACGGAGCCAAACAGGTGCTCAAAGCGGGCAAAAAGGCCGAGGGAAAGGTGTCGATTCAAATCGGCTTTCAGCTGAGAAGCAGCCGCGCGTACGAAGAAATCGCCAAACGAATCGCCAGGGGGGATATTGGTGAGCCGGTAAGCGGACAGGTTTATTATCACACCGGCGCTCTCGGCGATCGGTCGAAGCCGGGCGAAGGGCCGGACAAGACACGTTTGCGCAACTGGGTGTTCGACATCGCTCTTTCAGGAGACATCATTGTTGAACAGAATATCCACTGTATCGACATTGCCAATTGGTTTTTGCAGTCGCATCCCGTAAAAGCGGTCGGCAACGGCGGCCAGAAGGCACGCACCGGACTCGGCGACTGCTGGGACCACTTCCAGGTCATCTATACCTACCCGAACGACGTGCAGATGTCGTTCACCTCTACGCAGTTCCTGAACGGCTGGGGGGACGTGGCGGTCAGAATTTACGGTACAAAAGGAATCGCCGAAATCCATTACAGCGAGCCGATCCGGATCACCGGAGAAAACAAATTCGATTGGGAAGAAGGAAGCCCCTTCGATGGAGCGGAAACCGGTCGCATATCCGGATTCTGCGACAGTATTATGAGCGGGAATTATATCAACGCAGCCGAGCACGCCGCCCAAAGTGCGATGACCTCGATTTTGGGTCGGATGGCGGCCTACAAGGAACGCGAAATCACGTGGAAACAGATGGAGAAAAGCAATCAGCGGTTCAAGGTGAAACTGAATATCTAGACCGCGGGAAGCGATCGATACAGTGATTGATCGGCGGGATTTTCTACAGAGAAGCATGGTTACGGCGGCGGGAGTACTTCTGCCGCCGAAAACCTTTGCAAATGAATCGAAACTGAGCGCTATGCTTCCAGACCGAATTCGCGGTTGGGGTCCTGAGACGCCTGACGCTGTGTACGATCGGGCGACTCTGTTCGACTATATCGATGGCGGCGCAGAGGTATATCTCTCCTATGGATTTGAAAAGGTCGTGGCACGTCGATACTCGAAAGAAGGTGCGCCGGATATTATCGCCGATCTATTCGATATGGGAAACTCGGCGGATGCATACGGTGTTTATCACTACAGCACGCACGAGAATCCCGACCCCGGTGTCGGGCATGAATCCGAGTACATGGGGTCAGCACTCTATTTCTGGAAAGGTCAATATTTCGTTTCGATTGTCGCGCTCGACATCGGCGAGGAGTCGGATCGGGCCGTGTTGGAACTCGGGAAATCGATTGCCGATGCCATACCGTGCAAAGGAGAAAAACCTCCGATTTTCCGGTTCCTTCCCCAGCGACATCGAATTCTTGGTCCGGTCAAGTATTTTCATACCCACCTTGTTTTGAATCGCTACTATTTCCTAGCCGAGGAGAACATCCTCCTTCTCGACCGGAAAACCGAAGGCGCCGTTGCCCGGTACAAAGACAATCAGACCGACGCAGTGAAAGAGGACGAGCCGCTTGTGGTTGTTGCGGTTCGATATACTTCGGAAGAATCCGCCCGGAAAGCATATGAGAGTTTTCTGAATAACTACTTGCCTGACGCAGACCGGGAAAACACAGCAAAAACCGAGAACGAGAAATGGACCGGAATACGCCGAAACAATGAGTTTGTTTTTATTATTTTCGACGCGGTCTCAAAAGAAGAAATCGAGAATTTCATGAATCAATCGGAACGGAACATCGCTGAAAAATCCAGCGACGGGGAGGCTGACTGATGGATAGAAAGAAACACATTACACGACGGGACTTCTTGCGTAATTCCGCTGGAGCGACTCTGGCCGGGGTTGCGGGCATGACAACGTCCGCTCACGCGGCTGCAGGGGCGGACGACAAGACGCAGCGAGCGAAAGTGATTCTCATCCGGGATGAAAACGTATTGAATGATAATCGCAAGCCGAACGCGGACATACTGCAGAAAATGCTGGACGACGCTGTGAAAACCCTGCTTGACGAAACCGACACCACCACCGCATGGAAGCGGTTGGTCAAGGAAGAGGACGTGGTAGGGATCAAAAGTAATGTCTGGCACTATCTGCCGACTCCGAGTGAATTGGAAGCTGCGATCAAACGACGTTGTATGGATGTCGGCGTCTCGGAAGATCGGATTGGAATTGATGATCGGGGTGTTTTAGGAAATCCCATTTTCCAGAAAGCGACAGCGTTGATCAATACACGTCCAATGCGGACACACGACTGGTCCGGTGTCGGTAGTTGCATCAAAAACTACATTATGTTCTCTCCGCGTCCGCCGAAGTGGCACCCGGATACTTGCGCGAATCTGGCCGGCCTTTGGGACTTACCGATGGTAAAAGGAAAAACCAGACTGAACGTTCTGGTTATGCTGACCCCGTTGTTTCACGGGAAGGGACCGCATCATTACCATCCGCAATACACGTGGGAGTATAAGGGACTCGTTGTCGGTCGCGATCCGGTCGCGGTCGATTCGACCGGGGTGCGTATTCTGGAAGCAAAACGGAAGGAGTATTTCGACGATCAGTGGGCATTTCCAAAATCGCCGAAACATATCCGTGTCGCGGAAGAGAAATTTGGCCTCGGCGTAGCGGACCCGGATCGAATCGATCTTGTGAAGCTCGGGTGGAAGCAAGAGATTCTGATTTAATCAAGTTTTCTATTATGTCTGAGCTCAAGTGTCCTATTTGCCGGAAACCACTACCGAACGGGGAGGAGACGAAGACGTTTCCGTTTTGCTCCGATCGCTGTAAGATGGTCGACCTTGGACGTTGGCTGAATGGGGGCTACGTATACAGTGAACCACTCGACCAAACGCTGCCGGATGATGAACCTCCTGCCGACCCTCCGCCCCGCTGACCTGATCGCGGGTGCGGTTTCGGGTCTTCTTTACGCAATTGCGTTTCCTCCATTCGAGTTTTGGCCGGCCATTCTTGTCTTTCTGGTGCCGTTATTGCTGCGCTGTGTCCGGCACCGCCGAGCGCGGGAGACATTTTGGACAGGGTATTTCGGGGGCTTTATCGGATGGTTGCTGCTGATTTACTGGCTCTGTCACGCGACCGGTGCCGGCATGACCCTTCTTGTTCTTGTACTCGCATTGTATTGGGCGGTCTTTCTTTTGGTGGCGAGAGTGCTCCATCACGTTCCGTTTTCATGGCTTCTCCTTCCCTGTCTTTGGGCGCTCCTCGAGTCGCTGCGATCTATCGGTTATCTGGCATTCGCCTGGGGGCTTGTAGGGCAGCCGCTCGGCTCCTACGAGCCGTTGCTTCAGCTGGCTTCTCTGTTCGGTATACCGCCTCTATCGGCACTGGTGATTCTTGTTAACGTGGGGATTCACCAATTCATTGAGAGCCACCTGGCCTCGCGGCCGAACGGCCCGCTTCAACGTCTGCTCCATTTGTCGCCCCTTTCTTCACCGAATCCGCTGGGGAAAGCAATTGCGTTTTTCGCACTTCTGCTCCTCGGAATTGCGGCGATTGTCGGGCGTACGCTTTCTCCGGCACCGACCCCGGATCGTGAGGGGATTGCGATACGAGTTGCCGCAATCCAAGGGAACTACCCTCTCGACGAGAAATACGAGGAAGACATCAACTCGACATTGGATCGCTATTTGGGCTTGTGTCAGTCGGCACGGGACGAAGGGGCGGAGCTCGCGGTTTGGCCGGAGAGCGCACTGGCGACCCCGTTGCGGTATTGGCCCGGCGTGGTGAATCGGCTTCAGGAATTTGTGGACGAGACGGGGATGTTCCTTTTGGTTGGAAGTTTGGACGGAGAACTGACCGACAATGATACCATCCTCTACAACTCAGTTTTTCTGTTTCGGCCCGGAGGGCTGGAAGAAGTGGACGAGTACCCCTGCGATTTGAGCCGCCTGCAACGCTACAGCAAGATTCATCTTGTGCCGTGGGGCGAGATGGTCCCGCTGGGCGAATGGTGGCCGTTTTCCCTAATTGAATCGGTTATCGAGTCCGCAGGCGGTGGGATTTTCGAGCCCGGACAGCGAGTGACGATATTCGAAGGTCCCAAGGGGATCGAATTCGGTGTGTCCATCTGTTTCGAATCCACGCTGTCACAGTTAGCGCACGAGCAGGTCGAGCGGGGCGCCGACTTTCTCGTGAACATCACAAACGATGCCTGGTTCAAGAAGAGTACAGCGCCTTATCAGCACCTTCAGCAGTGTGTTTTTCGTGCAGTGGAGAACCGGTGTTGGCTTGTTCGTTCGGCAAATACGGGTATTTCGGCGATTATCGATCCGTGGGGTCGCGTGGTGAGCAGGTCCGATCTGTTCGAACGAGGGTATGCGATCTCAACGATTTATGTTGAGCCGAAACAAGCGGATAAAAAAGAGGACGGCTGAAAACCGCCCTCTTATGGATTCGCGAAACGTTTTACGATCCACCGTTGCTCACGTGACCATCGGGTGAACCTCCCGAATCGCAGCGATGATTCGTTTGTTCATATTATCCGTGTACTTGGGGCCGAGGCGAACTTGAACGAATCGGTCGTACAGATCCAATGTCTGACGGCAGGACTTGGGACCGTATTCGATGGCCTTACCTTCAGGGCTGTTGAAGGACGGCCACTTCGGATGCTGAGTCTCTTTATCCATCACCGACGGGGCGATCGGCAATAGGATCGATCCAGACAACGTTCCTGCCGGAATTCCCCGCTTCTGGAGTTCTTGGATACAGCGGTCGCGTGCCGCTTTGTTTTCTACGAGGAAGAAAACGCCGTAGCCGATATCTCCTTTTGGATCGGGTTGCTTTCTGAACTCAATCCCCGGCAGATCTTTCACCTCATCGTATATGGCCTGCCAGCTGCTCTTGAGACCGGCGATCATCTCATCCAGCTTCGGCAACTGGGCACCGAGTACGGCACCGGTGAACTCGTTCATACGGAAGTTTTTCCCTGCGAACTGCTTGACCTTAGGCTCGCCCAGTTTGTTCTCGAAGTGACTGCGCAAGCCCCCCATGTTGTGGTAACGGACGGCCCTCTCATACACGATTGGATCGTTGGAAACCAACGCTCCACCGTCTCCGGAACTGATCATCTTGCAGAGCTGGAAGCTGTAGATCCCGATATCGCCCATGCTGCCGAGCTTCTTCCCGTTGTAGGACCCGCCGACACATTGCGCGGCATCCTCGACTACCGCGATGCCTTTCTTCTTCGCGATGTCCATAATCGGTTCCAAATCGGCCGGTCCCCCGAGCAGGTGAACCGGAATAACCGCCTTGGTTCTGGGCGTGATCTTCCGCTCGAAGTCTTTCGGATCGATGTTGATCGATTCATCGATGTCTGCGAATACGGGGAGCGCGCCTGCGTGGACGACACAGGTATAGTCCGACCACCAGGTATAGGCGGGAACGATGACCTCATCGCCCGGTCCGACCTCGACGCCGACCATGGCGCAATCCAGGGCGGCGGTACCGGAAGTCAGAGCCAAGCCGTATTTCGCTCCCATATACTTCGTGTACTCTTCTTCGAAGGTATTCACTTTCGTGGGGTTTCCGGGACCGTAAAAACGGAAGGGGGACCCCGAATTCACGACATCGACAAGTGCCTGGATCTCCTCGTCGCCGTAATACTGAGGCGCAAAGAAGCCCGGGTTGATTTGTTCCTGACTCGACGACGGACTTTTTGCGAAAGCGAGCGTTCCCGGGCTGGAGATTCCGAACGCGGCGAACGACGCAGCAGCCGTGCTCGCTCCCAAGAATCCTCTTCGCGAAACTCTAGTCTTCTGGACCGTCTCTTTTGCTCGGTTTGTGGACATGGTCCACCTCCCATTCCTGTGATTCGTACCGATTGTGTTCTTCCGTCGTCAGATCTGCTAGTCCGGCAGAAAGCGGTCAACCCCACCCGAACCCTCCCCAGTCTTGGGGAGGGAGATTTGGACCGACCCCGTGTTTTCACATCGAGTGCGTACTCGAATGACCCCGTATACTAGACGGATCCGCACTCCTTTTCTCCCCCAAGACTGGGGGAGACTCAGAGGAGGTTGAACGCTTCCATTTGCCGCCCCGTCAGATCTGTACGTGGACGACATACCATTTTAGTCCAAATCCAGTCGGTTGAGAAGAAGAAAAGTAGTGCCGCCTACTCCGAACTTTTCGGCGGACTGGGCGTTGTCCGGTGTAAGAGTGACCGATAGACTGCCTGGACATCCGAAAGGCGTTGGAGAGACTGATTTTGGACTCAACTTTCTGGGAGTCTTTCTCACGAAACTACCGAGACCTGTACCGGTTTGCCTATCGAATGACAGGCAGTCACGAGAGTGCCGAAGATGTTGTACAGGAGTCGTTCTTGCGGTTGGCACACAAGAACCCGTTGCTGCCGGACCGCGAGTCGACCCGGCGCTGGCTGTTTGTTGTGGCAAGGAATCTCTGTACGAGCAAACTCCGAAAGCGGAAACGAAATCCGCAGGTGGGGTATGACGATCTTCGCGATCTGAGCGTAAACGGAACACCGATGGAATCGGCTGTTGATGAAGAACGTGCGGAGTGGATCCGCCGTGCGGTGATGGATCTTCCCGTGGTTTTGCGAGAAGTCCTGATTCTCCGGGAATACGAGGAGTTGAGCTACATGCAGATCGCCGAGATCCTCGGCTGCCCTGTGGGGACAGTGAAAAGCCGCATCGCCGCCGCAAGGCAGCATCTTCAGAAACTCTTACGCCCTCTTCTGGAGGTTGAATGATGAACTGGCGACCGCCCGAAACAGAAGAAGCCTGGTTGGAATGCTTGTCGGCGTATCTGGACGGCGAACTGCCGCCCGAAGAACATCAAGCTGTGGAGGAATATCTGCAAAAGGACGCCGTGCGCCGGAAGCAACTGCGGATGCTTGCGGCAACATCGGATCTGATACAGGCATGGGACGTTCCCACATCCGAGCCGACGCCTGCCTTCATTGGGAGATTTGTGCAGAATATCGAGGAGAGCAATCAATCGATCCTCGAACGATTCACTGAGAAACTGTTTCGATTCCCTTCTTTCGGACGATGGCTTCGGCCGGTTGCGTTCCTATTTGTCGGGATTGTGCTCGGGGGTTTAGGGATGAATCTATATCTTCAACCCTCCGCCGAGCATGAAGCACGACAGGATTCACCTCGTCCTACGACAGTCAACATTACGGTTTCACCCAGCCAGGCGGAGAATCTCCTGAAAGAAGTGGCGGCTTCTCGTATGGCGGATGAACTCGTCGATGGCCTGAAGAATGGAAATTGGAAAGATGCGCGTGTAATGTACGAGAACCTGACCGAACAGTATCCGGATACCCTGGCGGTACGGCAGTTGGAAAAGAGACAATCGGTGCGGGCATTCCAAAACAAACAGCCGCTCGCAGGAAGGATCTGAACATGACTAGAAGACTCCATCGTTACGCATATCTATCGGTTGCCCTGGTCGGTTTGATGTTTACCGGCTGTATCGAGTTCTACCCAAACGATCACTCGTGGAGTCCGGACGGACGGTATCTTGCCTTTGTCGGATCGGGTGACAGCCATCTCTGGCTGTGGGATACGCAAACAAAGCGAGCACGCCGCGTATTATCGGAATCTGCAAAAGCCTGCAAGTATCTTCCCGACGAGAACAAGATTCTTGTGGGTATTGAGTCCGACAATTCCGATTCACTCAATCTCGTTCTTTACGATCCTACCTCGGAGAACAAGATCGAAATCGCGAAAGACGTCTCCCCGACGGACTACGATATTTCCAGTGACGGTGAATATCTCTATGTTGCCGACGTTGCCGGCGCGACCGACTCCTTTGCCGTCCGCAGCGTGAGTTTGAAACATCCCGAACGGAAGGAAATCCTCTTTGTCAACCAGGGAGAGGTTCATTGGCCGAGGATCAATGATGCCGGAACTCAAATTGCGTACGTGACTGAAGATGAAGATCAGTTTACTTTGTGCGCGTACGATACGGTTGCAGGGGCCACACAGATTATTTATCAGCCCGAACCGAAGACCAAATTGTTCTGGCCTCTCTGGATCGACAATATTGAAAGCATTGCCTATATCGAGGCCAAAGAGGAAACTGACGATGAAGCGGGAGATTTAATTCTTCACAGGGTTGATACCGGGACACGGCGAGCGCTCTGTCATTCTGTTCACCCGTGGGTTCCTCCTTCATTGAGTCCGCGGGGAAACCGGCTTGCCGTCTCCACAGTTCTTCAGGGTACGCAGCCGCTAATGAGCGCAAAGCAGTTGGAGAAGACGTTCAAGAAGGCTTTGCAAGGAGCGGAAGACGTACAAGTTGGTATAGAAGTCGATGATCGTGGACCCGATGAGCAGACAATACAAATTGCGGTGGTGGATATTGACTCCGGTGAGACAACGGTCGTAACGGGCGAGCCTTTGTGGGCGACTTACCCGGTTTTCTCACCTGACGGGAATCGAATCGCTTACGTTTCTCCGTATCCGGATGCGGACGGAGCAACGTTCCGCATTGTGGAACTCGCGAGCGGGAAGACGACTGTCGTATGGCGCGATGAAGAAGAACGTTTGTTCGCGGCCGGGGAGGCTTTCATGCAAACCGGGGAGTTTTCTATGGCGATAGAGACCTATCGCGACCTTCTCCGACGTTATCCCGATACTCGGTTCCACGATACGGCTTATTTCTACATTACCCTATTGTATCTACAACCCGCTTACACGAATTTGGACAAAGCATTTTCAGCACTGAAGAACGTTGACGACCCCGATCTTCGCAGCCGGGCGCGTCCCCGAATTTGGAACGAGGTCTTCGAGGTTGCGGGCGACCCATCGGAGGACTGGATTCAAACGTACGGAACAGAAGCTTCAAAGGAACGTTTTGAATTCAATACCGATCTGACCCGCGATCTGCGAGGGCTTTCCGCGAGATGGTCTCCCAAAAACCTGTATTTGAAGATCGATTACGGTTCGCCGGAAGACCTCACTGGGTTGACGTTTCAGGACACGTTAATCCTGTTTGATTATGATTCACCGGATCACGGTCTTCGCCGTATCACCCCCGTGACGGAATGGGAGCGCGGTGCGGAAAGGCAAGTCGCGATCCGTCACTGGTTCGCTCACGGCAAGGATAGCCGATACGATGTTGAAATTGTCAACGATAAGGGCGAAGTAATCAGCCATTTTTCCGCCTCGGGATTCAAGGAACCTCTCTATCCGCACTTCGATATGTTGGACATCATCCGGGAAGATTCGAATTCCATCGTGGTTTCATTCTCACGCGAGGTGCTCGACCTTTTGGGGAAGCAGAAGGTTTTTGTACAGGTCTGCACGTTCAAAGGGGGAATCGAAATGTATGAAAAAACAGAACGCCCCCGCGTTTCTGAATCGGACGGAACCCCGGTGTGCGATGTGGCCGATGCGTTCGGTTCACAGAACACCGCCGAGCAAGTCAAGAAGAACCCTCAGGCGAATGGCAATTTTGTGATTCGAGGGTATGCAGCCTGCCTTGAACCCGCCGGCGAATAGACATCCGTATTGAGCGACAGGTCTGCTGTCTGTTTTCTTCTGTGTATGATAAGCTCCCATCTCGGCGGTATTCTATCGGAGAATACCGCCGCAGCCGTTGAACGAGATGAAATAGTACGACCGAGGAAGGGAAGGACGAAATGTATAGACGATTCTTTCTGGTTTTTCTGTGTTTTGGGGTAGTCTCCTGCTCACTAAACGAAATCAAGATGCCCCGTTTCACTATACACCACGACAATCAACCGAGCGCGGAGAGGAAGATTACACCCTCCCATCCGTCTGACGAGTCAGAATCGGATCAACCCACCCTAACAATCATCCGCAACGACGAACATCCTCCGTCCTTCAGTTATTCGATACGAGTCGATGGGGACATTATCGGGATGCTGAAAGCGGAGGACAAGTTTGTTGAATTGCCCGTAGCACCTGGATCGCACCGTCTTGTTTGCGAGAAAGCGGCCGGTTCCGGTATCGATCGGGCTGAAACTGAGTTCGAGATTCAGGCGGGCGAGTCGGCCTATTTCGAGGCACGATTGACCTACATGCCCTATTTCGACGCGGGCGAACTGGAACTTCTTCCGCTGAGCGACGAACGCGGCGCACGTATGGTCGATAGAATACGGGATACAATGTGACGTAAGCCCGTAGCCCACTTATTTCTCGGCGAGGCACGAGTATTTCTTACCCGGTTTCATTGCGTGCCCCCATCCCAGCATTTCTTCGTCCTTCAGATGTGGATTCATCGCGAGGAATCCCGCCTGAGCCAAGGTTCCCGCCTGGAAGAAAACCGCGTCAACATCCGACGTTTTACCGGGATAGTGACCGAAACCGCCATCCTCATTTTGGCACGTTAAAACATACTGAACGGCTTTCTCGTATGCGCCCTTGATTCTCTTATCCTTTGGATCTCCGAGCTGTCGAAGTATGAACAGGGCGTCGTATGAAGCATGAACATCCCAGTCGGGCGGATGAAGGTGCCAAGAACCGTCTTCTTTTTGGTCTCGGAGGACCCGTTCCACCATTTCCTCGGCTTTTGGTGTCGGATCTCCAGCGAGCCGATAGTAGTGAGCGGCATGGAAGGTTGATGCGACATGGTCGGCGATATAGCCGTCTTCGCCTTGGTTCTTTTTAATGTGAGCGCGGATGCGACGATCGAGGTCTCTCGGCATCGGTTTCCCAAGTGCGTTATAGAAGTAGGGAAAGAAACTCGTTGTATACAGAGGCAATTCCTCCAGAACGCTGTTGTTCAGGAAAGAGCGGATCACGGGTTCCGCGTCGTGTTTTGGCTCCGCTCCGAGAAAATGGAGCGCCACAAGGCTCTGGGCTGTATTGTACAGTCTTGCGTGGGGAGAATGCGGGTCCAGCGATCCCGAGTGAGGGATAAATGCGCCATCCGGTTTCTGGAGCGACAGGAAGAATTCTCTTGTTGCTTCCGGGTCGGGAAGGGACCACCCGAAGGTTTCCGCGATCATAACAGCGTATGCCGGTGCGGCAATCCCCGAGAGACGCGTGTCTGAATTACCCTTGTAATCGGGATCCACCCCGGGTCGGAATGAGCCGTCGTCGTTGGCCACCGAGCAGATGAATTTCTTGATTCCATTCGACACTGTTTCCGCTTTTTCGCCGGCAGCGGTCGCCGTTCTGTGCGCTCCGCCGAGTGCGGCGCCAGCCAAACCGAGAGCAGACCATTGGACGAATCGGCGACGGTTAAGAGTTTCCATAATAAGGCTCCTGGTGGCAACATCCCAGCGCAATTCGCTGTGGATGAGGCCGGGATTTTTCTCTTCTATTTTTCCGATGGAATGACCGCCAGCTCCCAAAACCGGACGATGGCGGTGATACATTCCGAGAATTCACGAAACCCAATGGGCTTCACAAAGTAAGCATTTGAACCCAGGTCGTAACTGTCGAAACAGTCGTCCGTCGCACGTGAGGTTGTCAGGACGACAACAGGCAACCTTCGCAGATGTTCGTCCTCTCGGATTTGTCTGAGTACGTCCAGTCCGTTGACCCGCGGCATTTTGATGTCCAGAAGAATGAGTCCGGGCCGCGGCGCGGTACCGGGTGTTTCGTAGGTCCCTCGCTTATACAGATAATCGAGACATTCCTCCCCGCTTTGCACGATTTTGAGAGGGTGCGAGATTCCGCATCGTTCCCAGGTTCTTCTGATCGCCATGAGGTCGTCTTCGTTGTCGTCTACAACGAGAACCGCAAATGTTTCATTGTTTGTCATGCCCATCCTTCCTTCGCCATTTGGGAAGACAGATCGAGAAGATGCTTCCGTGGCCCGGCACCGAATCGCAGCGGACGGTGCCACCGAGCTTGCCTACCGCCTTCTTGACAACAGCCAACCCCATTCCCGTGCCTTCATACTCTTTTTGTGTATGAAGGCGCTGACAAACACCAAAGATATACTCATTATACTTGGGATCGATGCCGATTCCATTGTCTTGTATCCAAAACTCGATTTCCTCCTCGTTTTGGCGATTCCAGCCGAGTTCGACTCGGTTTGGATTGGACCGATTGAATTTGACCCCGTTCTCGATCAAGTTCTGGAAGATTTGCCGAACGAGCATTTCCTGGGCTTCGATTACCGGCCACTCGTCCCCAACGACGATCTCGGCATCCTCGGGAAGGTCAAGGCAGGAAAGCAAATCCTGCATGAAAGTTCTCATGTCCAGTCGCCGATCCTGCCTGGCCACGCGGTCGAGACGGCAGAGGTGTAACAGATCGTCCACCAGCATCCGTCCTTCACGCGCTGCACGACACAACCCCTCCAGATACTGCTTCTGTTCATTTGTGATGCTCTCGGACAAATCTTCATACAGAAATTCGGCGTAGTTTTGGATCGCCCGCAAAGGAGCTTTCAGATCGTGAGAGACGGCATGTGCATACTGAGAAAGCTCCTCATTCGCCTCCAAGACTTGTCGATGGGCATTTTGAAGCTTTTCCTCGGCTTTCTTTTTCTCCGTAATGTCTTTCATAAACCCTTCTATGTAGACCAGTTTCTCATCCCGGAACACTCCAACGCCTACCTCATCTACGCAGCGCCATTCCCCGGATCGATGCCTCAGCAGGTGGGTTGTGTGGAACGGTTGGCGAGCATCGACGGCCTGTTCGATTTCGTTGAGAACACGATCCTTGTTGTCAGGATGGCAAAGATCGATAAGATTCAGTTCTCCCTTCAGAAACAGCTCTTTTGAGTAGCCCGTGAGGCGTTCCGCCTCATCATTGAGGTATAGCACCGTCTGCTGGGTTTTCTGCTTGCATAGATATACAAGAACAGGGATATTCTCCGCCAAAAGACGAACCCGTTCCTCGTTTTGGCGAAGCGCGGTCTCCGTTCGTTTCCGTTGTGTGATATCGGTGATGACACTGATGCTCCCTCGAAAAGTCCCGTCTTCATCGAATATCGGCGTCGGAGACACGATGGCGAACGCCCGGCGCTTGTCTTTGCGCATATATTCGATTTCGTAAGGAGTTTCCGACCCAGATCGCCGCTTCTCAAATTCCGCCTTTATCGCTCGACGATTATGTTCTTCTTGAAGATCTTCAACACGTCGTCCCAACAGCTCGTCCCGACTGTATCCGACCATCCGGCACAACTTGTCATTCACGAAAGTAATGACGAAATGTTCGTCCACCACTACAAGACCGTCGTTCATTTTCTCAACGATGGTTCGATAGCGTTCTTCACTTTTCTTTAGAGCCTGTTCGGCACACTTCAATGAGTATAGTCTTCCGATGCTCAACGCGTACAAACTGAGCAGCTGACAGTCTTCCGTCGTAATGGGGGCCTTTTGAAGCAGGTTATCCATAGTGAGAAAGCCGATGAATCGTTCGGCATCCCAGATTCCTGCGAGTACCGAACTTCCTTCACCGACGGCTTGTTGCAAATGGTCGTGTACGGGCGCACTTTCGAAGTACAGAAATGGAGGCTTCTCGGAACACATCTGCTGGATCCATTTGTGGGCATGGACAGGAACGACGCGGTCACGTTCGTCACGAAGTTCTCCGTTCTCGTCAGTTCCGAAAGTGCCTCGAATTTGGCCGGACTCAGACTCCTCCAGCAACCACAATCCCAACCGGTCGAAGCCGAGACGTTCCCGCCCCAGGCTAATGGCCGATCGGCATAAGTCATCTACAGAGTTCCTGCGCGATAGTTCATTGGATACTTCATGCAGAATCCTCAAGCGATTTAGAAAGAGAGCCTCTTGTTCTCCACGACGGCGAAGAAGGTCAGTTTGGCGGGATGAACTTGTCTCTGCCTGAACGGCATGGGGACGGTGTTCTGCGAGTTCCTCGTTACCGTTGACTTGTCCAGGGGAATCTTCTGGCATTGTGATTCCCATCTTGTTTTATAAGTATTTACGGCCTGGATATCAGCCTTTGGACGATTTGCTCGTTCGGTGGTCGCCCACCGTCCCCTTAAACGCGCCTCTCCTGGGATTGTCCTCCAGATAGGGTTTCGCTGTCAACCGCTTTTTGGGCAACTGTCCCGCTTTTTTGGGCAACAAATGTCGAAAAGACTGTCCGGCGGTGCCCGAGAAAAAGAACCGGAAAGACCTGTTTTCGGACAGCGCATCGTTTGTGTGCGCTCCTGTGACTATTCGAACGAGTGTCAGTCGGTTATCAGTCCACGATTCGACATGTAGATGTCGCCCTTCGATGTAAGGCCGTTGGACATGCTGTAAACGATTGAATAGGCCTTATCGTGCGGATAACTCCATCCCGCCTGGTCCTCTTTATCGGGACCGAGGCTGGTAATTGTGTAGATCGTACCGCTCGGTTGCCACTCCGGACGGGGACTCTCGACCCCACTATGCGGCCCCGCGTATTGGAAATACGGCTCCGCCTTTGGATGCCCCTGCCGCGCCACGCCTCCGATAAAGAACGGATCCAGCGGTACCGAACCCAGATAGGAAATCGGCGACGTGAGCTTTGCGTAGGTCAACGCTTCATTCATTGAGATCGAAACGCCGGGTACGCCGCCGCTGTCATAGTCGGGGACATACGTATTGTTGTCGATGCGGTACATCTCCATGGCGTTATAAATGGCCTTGAGATCGGCATACGTGCGTGTGACTTTCGCCTTCATTTGCGCGTTGAGGAAATTCGGCACGGCGATTGCCGCAAGGATACCGATAATCGCGACGACGATCAGCAGCTCGATTAGGGTGAATCCGTGGTTGGTCTTTTTCATCGTGGTCTCAACTCCGTACATCTGGCTCGGAACACGTGTTTGGCCATCGCTCAGTGAACACGCTAGGATACTAGCACATTTCTATTCCGTGTGGACCCTCTTGAAGACCCTTTTCGCAACGAGAGCTCGAACCGCTCCTTCCGAGATTCTTCAGCGGTCCTTCAGCGGTGCAGTGACGTACGATTGCAGCAGTGCCGTCTCCCGGGGGCCTTGAATCTCTCGGCTACAGATTGCGGGAAGAAGGTCCCACAAGTTCTGATGGCGTCGCAAAAAGTCGGGAGAGTTCTTCTCCCTCTCCCTCTGGGA
>CAZTDD010000136.1:0-17932 GCA_964612675.1 uncultured bacterium | reverse complement strand
GCTCGCCGCCCGATGAGAAAGATCGGGATGACGACGAAGGGCCGCAGCATGAGGTGACGATCAGCCAGAATTTCTATCTGGGGATGTATGAGGTGACGAAGGCGCGAAGGAGACAGGAAGGCACGAAAAGGGAAGCGGAGCGGCTGGTCTCTGTTTTCGGGTTGATGACTGTAGAACCGTTCCCAACCCGGCCCGCTGCCAGAGGGAAGAAAGAGTGGGGAAAGAACGTACTACCACGCCTTTCTCCCCAGCGCGTCGGGCATCGGGTAATGTTTTCTGTTCAGGCAGAATATACGGCCACCGGTTTCGAGAGCGGTTGCGGCGAGAATCGCATCATTGACATCGATCCCATGGCTCGGATGCCACCGGCGGTAGAGGGCTCCGGCCGCATCGACGATGGCCTGGTCGACAGGCGCCGTCTTGAATTGCGATAGAAACAACCGTGTGGGTTCTTCCTCTTCGGGACGCATGAAGAACACCACCTCGGCTCGCTGAAGCGCTCCGGTCCAGAGCTCATATTCGCCCTCGTTCCGCAGCGTTCGCAAAAATTCCAGTGCCTTTCGCTGACCGCGTAGGTGCCAAATGAGTATGTCCGAATCGATGTAGGCCCTCATTCGTGATATCGACGCATCGAATCGCGAAACGCCTTACGGGCGTTTTCGACCGTCGTCTGAGGCGATTCTTTTCGGTCCCAGGCGCCAAACGTCTGCTCCAACACATCCATGTCGTTCTCTTCTTCGATTTTCTGCGCGAAAGACCGGACCGCATTCTCGATGATCGCTTTCTTTGTCGTTCCGAGCTGCAGCGCAAGCGCACCGATTCGCCGAATGATAGCTTCATCCACACGCGCCGACAGAATCTTATCCATGATGGCCTCCATGTGCTTACGTAAGTATACTAACGTAAGCACGGAAGCGATGCAAATGAATCGAAACCGAGAAGCTACTCTCAGCGGGGGAGATGCAGAGCAGGTTGAAAGAACTTAACTTATCAACCCCACCCGAACCCTCCCCAGTCTTGTGGGACCGGCAAAAAGTCACTAGCTGGCCGAATTTACTTCGGGCAATTTCGAGCTCAGATTCTCATCCCCTACGAGCTCAGATTCTCGTCCTCGGGGCCTTTCTGCTCCGGCTCGGCTCCCTTGGCGATCGAGGACCGCATGTCGGTGTCCGCCGAGATGTTTTTGTACCGATAATAGTCCATGATTCCCAGATTGCCGGCGCGGAATGCCTCCGAGATCGCCACGGGAACTTGCGCCTCGGCCTTGACGACCTCCGCACGCATCTCCTGGACACGCGCTTTCATCTCCTGCTCGCGCGCGACCGCCTCGGCACGACGTTTCTCTGCGAGCGCCTGAGCGATCTGTTTGTCGGCGTTGGCCTGATCGATCTGCAATTTCGCACCGATGTTCTCACCGACGTCCACATCCGCAATATCAATGGACAGGATCTCGAATCCGGTCCCCGCATCGAGCCCCTTCTCCAGAACCCGTTTGGAAATCATGTCCGGGTTCTCCAGGACATTCTTGTGCGACTGCGCGGAGCCGATTGTGGTTACGATGCCCTCGCCGACTCGTGCGATGATCGTCTCCTCGGTCGCACCACCGACCAACCGGTCCAGATTGGCGCGGACAGTGACACGGGCTTTTGCTTTCAGCTGAATGCCGTCCATCGCGACCGCTGCGACGAAACCGGTACTCTTTGACGGATCGGGTGCGTCAATGACTTTCGGCTTGACCGACATCTGTACGGCTTCAAGCACATCCCGGCCAGCCAAGTCGATGGCCGCGGCGCGCTCGAATGTCAGGCTGATGTTCGCCTTGTCCGCCGAGATCAGCGCGTTGACGACCTGAAAGACATTCCCACCGGCGAGGTAATGCCCTTCGAGCTTGTCAGTGTTGAGTTCAAGTCCCGCTTTGACCGCACTGATCAGCGGGTTGACAATCATGGTGGGCGGCACGCGGCGTAACCGCATTCCCACAAGGGCAAACAGCGATACCTGCACTTTCGCCATGATTGCGGCAATCCAGAGCCGGATCGGAATGAAGTAGAAGAAGAAAAACAGAACTAAAACTGCAACGATAATGCCAAGGACAGCTAATGGTTCCATGAGGTTTTATCCTTTATAGAGATTTTTGTTTTCGATTCTCCATCTTTGTGTGATCTTCAACACTCTCTGTGTCTTCCCCAATCGTTCCTGCGTGGTCGTCAACCCCCTCTGTATCTCCCCCAATCATGGGGGAGAAAACAACTCAGCTGCGTCCGCTTCTTTTCCTCGCCCGAAGATCGGGATCGGATGCGTAATCTTATTCCTCCCCCGAAGATCGGGGGAGGTTAGGAGGGGGTTGACGTCTCTTTCTGTTTCCCCCTTCAGACTTGTTACTGACCCATCATGCTTGACGGACCATGACTCTATTGGAGACGACCTCAACCACCCTGATCGAGGCACCTTTACTAACATACTCTCCGTCCGCCATCACGTCTATCCGTTTCGCGGCAATTTGTGCGATGATCTATGCTGGACGGAGATTGATCTCGGTTGTACCTTGTTTCGCCATAAGGCCGACAGCCTCAAGCACGTCGTGACCGTCGAGGTCGATGGTCGTCGCCCGGTCAAACGTCAGATCGATGTCCGCTTTCTGTGCCGAGATGAGTGCATCCACCACCTGGGATACGTTTCCACCCGCGAGATAGTGGCGTTCCAATGTGTCGACTGTCAGTTCAAGGTCTGCCCTATTTGCCCTAATGAGGGGGCGAACGATCTCCCTCGCGGGTACCCGTCGCAACCGCATCCCAATGAAGGACAGCAATGAGACCGGCGCCTGAGCCCTCATGGCGGCAATCCAGAGCGGGACCGGGACAAAGTAAACGAATAAAAAAAGGAACACGAAGACGAATGTCATAAGAAAGAGGACAATTGATTCCACAGGACCGCACTCTCTTCCCGTTGGAGTTGTCTGTCAGATCCTAGGTATGGCGGACCATGATTCGATTCGACGCGACCTCTACCACCTTCACAGAAGTCCCTCTATCGATATACTCCCCGTCCGCCATGACGTCTATCCGTTTCCCGTCGATTCGCGCGATGCCGGTGGGACGAAGGTCGGTTTCAGCGATGCCCTCCTGTCCCATCAACGTGTCCGAATCATCGGCCTGTGAGGTGTACCCGCCCTTTTTGGATACATCCTGCTTCAAAATCAAGACTTTTCCGATCGCAGAGTTGGGAATGTATTTGAAGCCGATTACAACGACAAGCGTTGCCAGAACCGTGGCGGAAACAAGCACAATCCAGCCGGTTTGAGCGCCCTCGGTTTTGAAACACATGTAGATCGCAACGCCCATCAGAACCGCACCGATAAATCCCAATAGGCCGCCCGGAACGAAGATTTCAAAGAAAACAAACAGAAAACCAATAACCAATAATGCGACGATGAAAAGGAACGACATCGCGGGTCTCCACCTTGTGCGCCTATGCCTGACGGACGACGATCCGCCGCCCCTCGATCCGAACGACTTCGACTTGTTGGTTTTTATCGATATAGCCGCCCTCGCTGACAACGTCGATTTTATTGCCATCGAACATGGCCATACCGGACGGGCGAAGCGTGGTATGTGCAACGCCCTTGCGACCAACGAGATTTTCGAGACCGTCTTGTGTGCTGTGTGAATGATAGCCGTCTTTTCGTGTTTCCGCCATCGCGAGCACCAGTCTCTGGCCGAGTCCGGTCCGGGAGACAGCGGGCAGCATGAACGGGGCGGCCATGAAACCGATCATCCCCACTACGGTTGCCGCCATGGTTACCGTCACGGCTTGGAGAACCGTATCCCAGTCCAGCGTGGGGAAGAAATATGGACTCAAAGGGGAACGCCCCAGCATGGTAATCACAAACGAAATCAAGATCGCAAGAATCCCCCCGATTCCGAAAAACCCAAATCCCGGTGTGACGAATAATTCCACGATCAGAAGGGCGATCCCGAGAAGGAACAAGAGAGGTCCCTCCCAGCCTGCGAGAGTCGCGATGAGATGCCCCCAGAAGAATAAGGAAACGCATAGAATCCCAATAATGCCGAAGATTCCGAATCCCGGCGTGCGCAGTTCCATGAAGATCCCCAAAACGCCCGCGCTGAGGAGTAGGCCGGATACTGTCATACTGGTAATAAAGCGTGCGAAAAGTTCGAACCATTTCTCCTTAAGGCGGATCACCTCTGCGTCGGTGAGTTCGAGTCTTTCCAGCATGGCGTCCAGATCTTCGACCCTGGCCTCTGCCACGCCCCATTTCACAGCCTCCGTGGTGGTGAACGTGAGAAGTTGCCCTTCCTCACTGACGATAACGATGTCGCCGTCCGGTCCGGTTTTTTGGACTTCTTTCTGTGGATCGACCATGGCTTCGGCGATATCGACGTCACGGCCCCGCTTCTCGGCAATGTTTCGGAACTTCGCGAGGACAAACGAAAGGGCTTTTTTGTCGATCATCCCGCCGCCCTCACTTCCGCCGCCCGGTCCGACAAGAATCGGTGCGGCGGTACCGATGGTGCTGTTGGGCGTCATATAGATCTTCTCTGCCGCAAGGGCGATCATCGCGCCCGCCGATGTGGCGTCGCCAGTCACCAGAACCGCAGTGGTGGTTTCGGAATCCAGCATCAACTCGCAGATCTCCCAGGCCGCATCGACACGTCCGCCCGGAGTGTCCATATCAACCACGATCAGGGATGCATCCGATTCACGGGCTTCGTTGAAACCGCGCTCAAATACGTGATACAGGCCGAGTTCGACTTCACCGGTTAATGGGATGACGTAAACCAGATCTTTGCCGTAACCGGCGGGAGTCGGCAGCGTGAGGAAAGCAAGAAGTAGAATGGCGATTCGCATGTCGATATGGGTCTCTGAGATCCTTGCCGTATGCTACTTGGTGTTGCGATGCGGGTCAAGCAACGGAGGTTGGATTGTTGAATGTAATGGAGTGCGTCCAGTTTCGAAATTCAACCCCCTCCTCTACGGCTCTTATGGTTGCCTTCGGCAAGCCATGAGACTCCTCCCCCGATCTTCGGGGGGAAAAAGAAACGAGCGTGTCTGCAGCGTATTCTCCCCCAAGAGGGACAGGCTTGCGTGGCCAAAGGAAGGGGGGATTCAGAGGGGGTTAGAGACTTTTCATCGCCTACCCAGGCGACTTTTTGCGACGCCGTCAAAGTCTGGGGGAGAGGACCAGCCTGTTCCTTCCCCGGTCTCGGGGAAGGTTAGGAGGAGATTGATCGTCTACGTCGTCGTGCCGTCACCAGGCCGAAGGATGGCGATAATTGGGTGCCTCCCGGGTAATGACGACATCGTGCGGGTGGCTTTCGCGCACAGCCGCAGGAGATACCTGCAGGAAGCGGGCTTTCGTGCGAAGATCTCCTATGCAGGAGACACCGCAATAGCCCATCCCCGAGCGTAGACCACCGACTAACTGATAGACATGGCCGAACAGGCTTCCCTTGTAAGGGACACGGCCTTCAATTCCCTCGGGGACCATCTTACCTCGTTCCTTGACCTCGGTTTGGCCGTACCGGTCGCGGCTGCCTCGCTCCATCGCGGCGAGAGAGCCCATTCCTCTGTAAATCTTGAATGTCCGTCCTTCATACATGACGGTCTCTCCCGGCGCTTCTTCCGTACCGGCGAATAGATTACCGATCATCACGGTATGCGCTCCGGCGGCGATGGCTTTTGTGATATCGCCGGAGAACTTGATCCCTCCGTCAGCCACAATTGTGATGCCGTGTTCTTCGGCTGCCCGGGCGCATTCCATGATCGCGGTGATCTGCGGTACTCCGGCTCCCGAGATGACTCGCGTGGTGCAGATCGAGCCTGGGCCGATTCCCACCCGGATAATATGCGCTCCCCGTTCGATGAGGTACTTGGTTCCCTGATAGGTGCCGACGTTTCCCGCGATCAATACAAGATCGCTGTAGTTCTCACGAATAAACTCGGCCATCATTCCGACAGATTTGGTGTGACCGTGGGCGGTATCGATCACAATGGCATCGACGCCCGCTTTGGCCAGGCGAGGTAATCGTTCTTGGCGATCGATCGGCGATACTCCTACTGCGGCACCTACAAGGAGCCTGCCGATCGAGTCTTTTGCCGCATTGGGAAACCGCCGTTTCTTTTCGATGTCTTTGATGGTGATGAGACCGACAAGGTTCCCTTCATTATCGATGACAGGGAGCTTCTCGATTCGGTGGCCGTGAAGAAACGTTATCGCGTCTTCCAGCGTTGTTCCCACAGGGGCGGTAATCAGCCTTTCCCTCGGCGTCATGAGTTCGGTGACGCGCCTGCTGGTGTCTTTTTCGAAGCGAAGGTCGCGATTGGTCAGAATGCCGACCAGTTTATGGTCCTCGGTGATCGGAACGCCGCTGATATGATAGCGGGCCATGATGTCGAGAGCTTCGGAGATTCGAGCCGTCGGAGGCAAAGTGATCGGGCTGACGATCATCCCGCTTTCCGAGCGTTTTACCCGGTCGACCTCTTTTGCTTGATCCTCGGGGGAAAAATTGCGATGAACGATTCCGAGTCCGCCTTCCTGAGCCAGCGCGATAGCGAGCCGTGAGTCGGTGACTGTATCCATCGGTGCGGACATCAGGGGGACGGTCAAGCGAATCCCTCTGGCCAGCGTCACGCTTATGTCGATTTCACTTGGCAGTACTTCAGAATATCCAGGAACCAAGAGCACATCATCGAATGTCAAACCTTCTCCCAGAACACGTTCAACGGACATGAATTGTGAATTCTCCTCGAAAGCAAATAGTGGGTTGCAAGTGTCTTTATTGTATAAAAGTTACGGGCGGGTCCGATAGTAGACCCGCCCGTATTTTATTCATTCTTCAAATCGACCGCCTCAGATTGAATCGGTCACCGGATAATACAGCGGTGAGACGGCATCCGATACCGTTGTGTGAAGTACGTCCACGCTGTCTGTAACCGGTCGGAACACCGGAGAGACCTCAACATCCGTTGCGACGTCGACACCGTACAGCGGTAAGACCGAACCATTCATCGGCAGCTTCGCCGCCTTGCCTCTCGCGTGAACCGAACCAAACCCGTCAAGCACATAGTAACCTGTGATCTTGCCGTGTTTTGCATCGGCGGGGGCGGCTTCGCCGTCACCGTCGGCGTCCGTACCGTAGTTCGTGCGATCCACCGAAGTGACGAATTTCAGACCGCGAGCGATATCGAACCCGAAGAACGGCGCAACACTCGATGGATCGATATTCAGCTGTTCCTTCGCAAATGATCCAACATCAAAGCTATTGCTGATCTCTGTCCCCGGCGCGGTGACCAACTCGATACCGCCCCAGCTGGTCAGCACGGCAAATCCGAGACCGTTCGGGAACATTTCCAGATCTTCCGCGATATCCATCCCGAAGTACGGTGCGTTAACACGCTCGTCATAGAGACCCGAGGCCGGATCTTCCCAAAGAGCGGGGATAACGTTTCCTTTACCGTCTTCGAGCATGGAGTGAACCAGTCCGTAGCTGCTCAGGACATAGTATCCATTCGTGACAGCGGTGTCGCGGCCGTAATGCGTGCTGGCTGGACTGGCGCGCTCAGGCGCGATATTGACGGGCGTCGTCAATGCGGATGTTGCGACCCCGAATGAAACGGCGAGATTAGCCCGTGCTTCCGAATCGGCCACATGTGAACTGGAAATCGCGAAGAAACGTGCGGAGACCTCAAGATCTTTTGCGAAGCCCGGATCTTGTACGTATGGAGACTGTTTTAGATAGTCTTTTTCGTCATCGGTCAAGCCGTCGTAATCCTCGTTGACGAAGTGTCGTCGGTAGATGGGGCGGAAGCCAAAGACGCTGAAGAAATCTTCCGTTCCGGCGAGGAGCGGATCGCTCGGCGTTCTGGTACCCGCCTCGATCGCTTCGACTTCACGTTGAATCATCGCCAGGACTTCAGCATCATTCACATAGTGGACTCCACCATAACCATCCAAGAGGTAATACCCTTGAAAACTGTTCGTGGCGGGACGCCAGTCGGTCGCTAACTCCAGATCCCGGACGATATCCCATGAGAAATAGGGGAGACCCACTGACCGGTCTCGAAGATCGGTGCCGCCGTAATTGCTGGGTGGCAATCCGGGTGTCAGAGTTCTGGCGTTGTAGTCCAGAACCTTGGCGAAGTAGCCGAAGCTCGGTCCGTCGGCAGCGTCGACGGAGAAGGTATGGACACCGCCAAACCCGTCAGCGGCAACCGCACCGACTGCTTCATCATCTTCATTTGCAACCAGATCCAAGTCGCGAAGAATGTCGAAACCGACAAAGAACGGCAGAGCAAAAAAAGTTTCATCCTGCGCATCAGAACCATAGTCGACGACGTAGTCCTCTGAGACTTGGAATGCCTGTAGTTCAGTGAAGAAGTCTTCTCGGGTGTCAGGGCTTCTGACCAGCCCGATCCCACCATACGTATCGATAGTCACGACACCGTCATGCTGGGCCGTATTGGGAAACTGGCCAAAAATAGCGTCTCCGTAAGCACCACTAACGAAAAGACTTACGGCAACCACCAGGACCGTTCCAACGTGTCGCAAGCGGTAAGAAAACGAGTGGGTTGCACGTTGCTTCTTCAACGAACTGAACCCCCTTTCGACTAAGTCCACAAGAGTTCTCCTTCAGGTCGGAACGCAGTTATACTTCCACACTTCGACCCTTCGGGGCCCTCTATATTTAGAAGAAATCTGACCCGATGTCAAGCAGAAATCGGGGTTTGGACCAAAATTGCATCCGTATCGATCTTTCGGCATATTCAAGATTTACGCCTCAGACGCTCAAAATGGCGTCTTCACGGAGCGATCTTATGCCTCCTGCACGTATACCCAATTGCTGTCAAAAGGCATGGACAGAGCGAATTCCTCTTGGAAATCCATCCTGCCCGACAGTTCGAGATACTGAGCATGCCGCATTATAGCCCTTATTTGCCGCTCAACGGAAGTCGAGAGTAACATCATTTTGGCTCCAACCCATGCAGTGTTCCCCACAAAAAAGACTTTTTCAGGCGGGAGAGGAGGAATTAACCCCGTTTTGAGAGCCGATTTGGGGTTCAAATGGCTACCGAACGCCCCTGCGATGAGTACCTTCTCCACGTCCAGCGGAGACACCCCATGTTGGTGACAAAGGATTTTTATACCTGCTTTGACGGCTCCTTTGGCCAGTTGGATCTCTCGTATATCTTTTTCAGTCAGATAGATAGACTCTTTTTGGCCTTTCCAAAGCTCGAAGGCGACCCCATCTGCGCGATTCAAGATTCTCTCCCGGACCCAATCGGGCCCTGAGAATTCTTCCCGGGGCAAGAGCCGACCGGCGCTTGTCACCGCGCCGATATCCAGTAATACAGCCAAAGCGTCCACTAACCCGGAACCACAGATACCCGTCGGGTCGATATTGCCGATGACCCCGATTCCAAGCCTTTCGCCTTCCAAGGTCACTTTTTCGATGGCTCCGGGGACTGCACGGATTCCCTGACTAATCTCGCCGCCTTCGAATGCCGGGCCGGCGGCGCAGGCGCAGGCGCAGATTCGGTGCCGATCCGCGAGCACCACCTCAGCGTTGGTCCCGAGATCGACGAGCAGGACCGGTTTTTCCGATTCGTAGACGGAAGTTGCCAGGATATCCGCCACGATATCGCCACCGACATAGCCTGCGATTACCGGGGCCAGGCATAAACAGGCGTCCGGATGGACTTCGATCATCGACTTTCTGGCGGACCACACCGTGGGACGCCGGAAGGCTGGAACGAACGGCGTTTCTCCGATCGGCAACGGATCGACGTTCAGCAGTAATTGCTGCATTATTGTGTTTCCTACTACGGCAACTTCGCATATATCGGTCTGTTGTATGCCAGATTCATCTGATAAGCGCACAATCAACTCATTGATTGTATCGGTTGCGTACTTGCTCAGTCTTTTTCGGTGATCGCCTGACTGTAGATAGGTCATTCGGGAGATGACGTCGCTTCCACAGACGGTTTGCTTGTTTGTGAGTCCCTGTTTGGCGATTTCTTTCCCTGAGGGCAGCTCATGAAGCGAGGCAACGACTGTCGTTGTTCCGAGATCAACCGCGACGCCGAAGGTCTGTGAGGTTCGATCACCCGGTTGAACGGTCAACCATTCCCGGTTTCGCAGGACCGCAGTGACAGACCACTGCTCCTTGCGAACGACTTCGGGCAACGTGCTTAGTATGTGCGGTGGAATCGGTTCCAGTGGGTGGTGTGCAGCCTGGACGGCATCAAAGAGACGTTCTTCGTCGGAGCGTTGATCGCTTACAGACGGAGAATCCAGGGTCAGGTGGGACGCGCGGATGGGCGGGTCAATCTTATAGTCGGGTTCCTCTCCCTGTTGGAGGATTACTTCGGCGCTCTGCGCCGATTCGACGCGGCGGACAGTTAAAGGTCCGAAGATCTTGACTTGGCACGAGAGACGTCGTCCGCGGTTCAGAAGATCCTGAGAAAACAGGTTTTGCTCGAGTTCCGTGGGTGGAGAAACCTCACCGTCGATTTCCACTCGGCATTTCTCACAGATGCCCTTACCGCCGCAGGGATGTTCAATATCGACCCCCGCCTGAACGATGGCATCCTGGAGCTCAGTGCCGGGCGGCACACAAACAGTGACGCCGTCCGGCTGGAAAGTCACTTGGATGTCGGGACTTGGACAATCACTGACCATTGTTCTGTTATCCGTTTGTTGAGCATGGCACCGTTCGATTTTCTTCCGAAGGGAACCGGCTGAGAGTAATGAGTGACGCGCAAAAGGCCGGAGTTGAAACTGGGCTTGTTGCCGCCGGAATCCAGACGACTTTTTGCGAACCTGTCATGTCTGGCGAGCCGTTTGATTGCTTACGGTTCGTCCACAGGCGGTGGATTCTCGACTCCCGTCTTTTCGAGCTGGTCTACCAACGCGGGCAGTCTGTTTGTGCAAACCCCCCAAATTCTTTCGTACCGGATTTCTCCGTATTCGTGAGCAATAACGTTGCGCAACCCGATGATCGCCTTCCACGGTATGCCCGGGAGGTTCTTCCGAGTCTCTTTGGAGACATGTCGGGCGGCTTCGCCAATGATTTCGAGATTGCGCTCCACAGCCCCTCGGAGTATCCGGTCCGAAAGCAGGTCTTCCAGCCGCCGTCCCTGGATGAACTCAAGGATCGCCCTGGCGGCGTCCAGCATATCCCACAGGCGCCCCATGTCTTTCACATCAGGCGGCATAGAGCACCTCACGTGTATTCAGTATCTCATATTTTCGCCAGGGATTCCGGATCGCCTCCTTCTCCAGGAGGTCCACCGGACGCCCGTACCAATTCTCCAACTCTTCTTTCATGGCGAACAGATCGAACAAATCCCAGGACGTGTGAGGCTCGAAACTCACAAGAAAATCCAAGTCGCTGTCCGGCCCGAAATCGTCTCGTAATGCCGAACCGAAAATCGAGAGCTCGCGAATCCGCCACTTGCGGCAAAACTCCGCGAGAGCCTGTCCGTCAAGCTGCAGTCGAGGATGCATGGCCCTTTCTCCCGTGGCATACCTGTTCACAGACAAGATGCCGGTCTAATCCCTTATTTTACGTCCGTTTCCGATGACCACAGGCTTTCCCTCATGATCTCGAAAAGTCGCGTTTGCCACATATAGTGCCGGCACCATACTCCAGTCAACTGTCACCGACAAGATGCCCACCCACTCAAATCAGCGGCTCCGACGGTCCTGGGCTCGCAATGACGGATACGCCACCATTTTCATAGGAGGTTGATCCGTCGGTTGCGGACGCACTTGCGATGAGCCTACCTTGTGCCGTTCCCGCTACGAGGTTCCTGTTGCCGATCTCTATGCCCGTTCCTTAAAGTTCAACTTTTTGTCGGAGCATCGAACGGTGAGAGCAGTGTGCCCCATCCACAAACGCCGATTGTTGAGGCATTATCTTCTTGGACGATGAGGTTGTTCGGGCTACACTTGAGCGAGTGAGTTTGAATGATGGTTGATGTGACGATTGGAGAAGAGTCCAGAAGAGAACCGCGGCCGGGGTTGTCTCCCGAAGCGGAACCCGTTCAGCGCCCTTCCGCTTTCAAGGATGTGAATCGCTATCACGTTATCTTTGCGGTTGCGGCGTTTGTTTATTTGTTTCTGTGCATTTCCTGTATCGACCTGACGTATATCGATTTCGGCGACGGGAATTATCTCTATTTATCATGGCGGATGGCGGAAGGAGACCGTCTTTATGCGGATCTTCCCTCGCCGCAGCCTCCCATGCATCTTTTGACCGGCTGCATCCTTGTCAAAATGGGTGGCGGTTCGCTGGTGCTGGTGCGTACGTTCCAGGCGGTTCTTCGAATCCTTACCGCCGGCATGGTATGGCTGATCGCGCGACAAATCACCAAGAGCCGTCCGATTTCAGCTCTCGCGGGAATCATTTACATTTGGCTTCCGGAAGGAGTGTGGTGGAGCAGGGGCTATCAATCCGAGCCGCTGGTGATTTTCATTTTATGCTGTCAGCTTTACTTCTTTCTTCGTGCATTAGACCGATCTCGTCCCGGTCTGACGTTGATCGGGGCAGGAACGCTCGGGAGTCTGGCTGTTTTTACCAACATGACCGCAGTTCCGTACCTCGGGCTTCAGTTTCTGTACTTGATTTATCATTACCGCCCCCGCTTTATACCATTCCGTCGACGAAAAACCGTTGACAGAAAACCGATCGTTTTTTGGTTGTTTTTGTTTTCTTTTGCGGTGCCCTGTGTACTACTGTTCATCATGATGAACATTTACAGCAACGGGCAATACCTGGATCAAATCTGGAGCCGGCAGGTTGGGACATTTCCGACGGAGTCAGTGGGAGAACTGCTTCACTATGTCATTTCGAGTCTGATCGTTGAGGGGGGCGACATTGCGACTTACGAAGGGGGTTTTGTACTGCTTGCGGTTTTAGGCGTATTGTTGTTTGCGGGGATGGCCGAGGGGCATACACATCTCGTCTATATTTTGTGGTGGGCGCTTGCGTCCTTTGGTTCAATCATTTTTGTAGCAAAAGGCGGGACGGTTGAATATATTTTCACGCTGGGCGAACCCGCGGTCGCGGTGTTTTCTGCATTTTTCCTGCATAACTTTGTTGTGAGTGTCGGTGTGCCGTGGAAGAGAGAACAAATCCGGACGAATATACCGCTGGGAATCGGCAAAATCCTGTTGGTTCTTCTCTTTTTGATTCCGACGTTGACCGTGAAGGGGGGATGGTTGGTTACACGGACCATGCAGAACAGCATCGCTGTGTTCGAATTCCCCGAAGAGCAGGTCAAGGCGGTTCTTTATACGATTGAGAAGTATGCCAAGCCGGATGACAAAATCATCTGTCCGCCGTTTTATGCGTATGCGGCTCACCGAGAGCTGGCTGCACATCTATCGTATGACTTCATTCTTGCTTTCGCGTACTACCATGAATATGACGCCCTTGTCAAAGAACTTGGCAAAGATTTCGGCCTGCCGACATTTGAAGACTACAAGGAGATGAGACGAACCGGCGAAAAACCCTCGTATGGTGCGGCTGCGATCTCTCGCTTGCGCACAGCGTTTGAGCAAGACCCGTCACTCCATGAAAAATACTCGGCGATCAGTATGTTTCTTGAAGTGAATCGTCTTTTGTACAACCAGCAGGTTCCGATTGTGATCACGAACCGGTCGAATTTGGTAACCTGGGTACCGCTTCTGTATCAGCCCATTCGGGATCGCTACCAGGTGTTGGACCTGGCCCCGCCTCCCGGTCATCCTTTGCATCGGTTTTACGATCCCGAGCAGGATATTCTTCGTTCGAGAGAAGAGCGACTCCAGTTTTTCGTCCCACGGGGACAAGAGGCAGAGGCACGTTGATCTCCGAGAACGTGGCCGTATCGCGGCTACAGAAACACTGACCTTGCGCGTTCCTGGTATTTTGTTAGCTTGACGCACTATCTCAATTCACGGGTTATGGCCCGGAAAAAATGGAGGTATGGTTTATGCAACGATGTCGAATTATTTGGGTTTCTGTTGCGTTTCTTGTTGTTTTTTCGATGTTTGTAACGGCACAGACGCCGTCGGAAGACGGATTTCGGTTTCCGGTGAACGATGAGAATTATCCGACAATAACAGTAACACCCGGTGAGGACGCAATCATCGAAGCGGAAGATGCTCTCCGCGTTTTCGGTGAGGGTGTCGCATATGCGCCCGAGGATGTGTATCAAGTCAACGAAGACCCGGACGCGCGGAACGGCAAGGTGGTTCAGTTTCTTTTGGACGATGCGGGCGGGCGAGAGAACGATTGGGATCTCTATTTCCCATTTGAACTGACGGCGGATTCGAAAGTATCCATCATGTATCGCATTCGTTTTCAGAGCTACGGTATTGGCGAATCGAAAGCGTATGTGAAGATGGATGACAATGAGTACGATGTCTGGCCGGAAGATTTTGAGGGATACACGTTTGAAGCCCCGGGAGCGCCGTTCCCTCCGGACGATGGCGGTGGATGGATTCAAATCAATCAATGGAGCAGTCTGCAGCGGAAAGATGACCCCGGCGGATGGGGAGAAGGCGAGGATTGGAAGATCATCTGGTGCGAGGGGAACTGGTGGAACCAGACACCGGATGCGGAAGTCCTTCAGTGGAATCTGCCTGCCGGCGAGCATGTGTTCAAGATGACGCCTCGTTCAAGAAACGGACTGGAACTCGATTACATCGTGATTGTAACCGACGAGTTTGACCGATATCCATTGGATTATGAGCCGCCTCCATACGAACCGCCTGCGGCGGTGGCGGACTTCATGGTTTACTGAGAGAAGCCAAAGCGGATATCCAATGAGGATTGGGGAGTATAGCTGGTGCTATACTCCCCAAGTTTATATTCCTTTTCCCAAAACGCAGGCTCGTTCGCAAAACACAAGAGATTATCCTGACGATACGGGGTGCCTCGGTAGATGAGTGGAAGCTTATGGAACTCCGAACTGGATGGCAGCGGCATTTTGCCGGTGAAGCGAAGTACGAGAGGGAATTCTCACCCCTGGAGCATGGCTTGGTAATGCTCCCCTTGTGAGTACACTGTTAACGGAATTCATCCCTCAAAAACACAGAGGAGGAGCCGACTCATGAGGAGGACAGTCTTCATCGTGGCAATTTGCGCCTTGTGTTCGTGTGCGTTTGCGCAGATCGAGAATCCCGCGTTTACCTATGTGACGGAGTTCGAGACGCATCCGGACTACGGACCGGTATTGGCTATCGCGGCGGATGCAAACGGCGGCATCTATTTTACGCAGTTCTCATCGCCCGATCCGAACATGACCGCATGTATTTACGTCGAGGACCCTATCGGAGCGAATGGGATTGAGAATCTTATCGTTGTCGATGACGCAGCGGAGGATACGGACGTGCCGGCTGGCCGTGGTTTTCACGGCCTTACAGTGGATGAAGACGGATACATTTATCTCGCGCTGGAGTCGGGAGCCAACGATACCGCGACGGTTCGACGTATCAACCCCGCTCCGGATTTCGGACTGGATGAATCGTGGGGCGGCGGCGTAATCTGGCCGCTGAAGCGATACAACGGTATCGAATTGCTCGGGGATAATGTCATGGCGTTGAGTACATTCTCCGAAGTGGATTTCTGGGCGCAGGACGATCCAAACGCGGATCTTCTGCATACTGTCGGGGGCGGAGAAACGTATCAGCGAGATCTCGCTTTCAATCCAAGTACAGGCGATATCTATATCTCAAAAAACCGTGACGTCAGCGGTGCGCCCTTTAGTTCAGCGAGCATTCTGCGGGGAAACGGACCGGATGACCTGGGAAGTTACGAAGTGATTGAGGCCGACTTTATTCCGCAAGGCGGCATGGGTGGACAATACGGTGGTCATCCGCAGAAAATCGAATATGATGCGCTAAATGACTTCATCATTATCGGCGACTATTCGACCGATCCTCCAACGATGGCCTTCTTCCGCCCGACGGACACCTCGCAGCCCGCCGCGGCGATTGACGCGTCGGACTCTCCGAACGGCCCGTTCGTGTATCCGACGGATGCCGTCGCCCATGCGGACAGTGACGGTGATACATTCATCTATATCACGACTTGGACCGAAAGCCGTATTCTTGTCTATCAAATGGGCGAATTCACCGGCGTATGGGGATGGGAACTGCACTAATCCGCACTTGTTTTAGGTTCCGGTTGTTTTCTTGTACACTATGAGCGACCGGACTATGAGTGACCGGTTCGATTAGGATTACGACTGAAAACGATAAATTTGCGGCAGCCGAGAGAATTTCTCGGCTGCCGTATGTTCCAACGGAGGATGCCGAGATGGCACGGAATGCTTTTACACTGATTGAGCTGCTGATTGTTGTCGCGATTATCGGAATCCTGGCGGCGATTGCGGTACCGAATTTTCTCAACGCGCAGCTGAAAGCGAAAATCGCCGGTGCGCAGGCGGATATGCGCAACATCGGGACGGCCATCGAAAGCTACCATATCGACAACAACAAGTATCCGCGTACCTATACGGGGGGATGCTATGCGGGAGTCGGCATGTGCGAGGGCGCTCAGATGGGGCGATTTGAACGTCTGTCAAAGCTGACAACCCCGGTCTCGTATCTTTCTTCTGTGCCTGAGGACATGTTCAATACGACGCAGCTACAGATGGCGTCCTCCGAGCCACATAATGCCTATCCTTACTGGGAGCCGCATTTCGCGGATCAGTATCGAACGCCAGGGCGTCTTGGGAGGCATTTCCCCGACCAGAGAAGACCGAACGGAATATGGGCGCTGATGAGCTACGGACCCGACGGCGATTTCGAGGCGGCCGGCGGCGGAGATCTGGCGCCGTACGAAGTTTCGAACGGTTTGAATTCCAACGGCGATATTATGCGTTTTGGTGCGTGATCCTCACGCGATCTTCGAACTGGACAGTATTTGTTCCCTTCGGTAGCATCGGTCCAACAAGACACAGGACACGTGAAAGCATGAATGATCGGCAACGAGGATCGCGTCTGATTTTTGTCGGCGGAGCGCCGCGCTCGGGTACAACGCTGGTACAGAATATTCTGGATAGTCATCCGACCATCTACGGCGGTCCAGAATTTGACCATGTTCCGACGATTCTTGCTTTACGGAAGGCGCTCCTTGATTCGGTCGCATCCGGCCGAATCGATGTTTTTTGCGATATCGGGGATGTGGACGATGCGATCGGTTCGTTTATCGAGCAATTGCTGCTTCCGACCGCCGACAAAAACAACTGCGATACACTCAGCGAGAAATCGCCGATGAATATTATTGCTTTTGTCGGCTTGCTCGATGTTTTTCCGTCAGCGCGTTTTTTTCATGTTATTCGCGACCCGCGTGCGACGGTTTCTTCGCTGATGCAGGTCGCGGTCAGAGCGAAGCAACGGAACTTCCCACAATCTCCGTTCACAAGAAATGTGGCGACGGCAATCCAAACGATCAGGCAGTGCGACGCGGTGGGGTTTCAGGCGGCTGCTATCGCGCCGGGTCGCGTAATGCGGGTCTTGTACGAGCGCCTGGTGACCGATCCCGAAACGGTGACGAAAGAGATGTGTACTTTTCTGGGTGTTGAATGGAGCCCGGAGATGCTTCACCCAGGACAGAAACGACACGCCGGTGAGAAGGCTTTGGATGGTGTGTGGTATGGTCGGGAGGACTATTACCGGGATCCTGTTCCATCCGAAATCGATAAGTGGAGACGGCTGCTTCCCGTCGAGCAGCAGAGGGTGGTGACGGACGCATTTAAGGACGACGAAAATTATGGGCGGCTTGGGTACGATTTTTCACGGTAGTCTTTTTTGCGACCACCCCCAAGCGGAGAGGCTGTGTCGAAACTCGTCTCCGTTTCCCTCCCCAGTCTTGTCGAACCGGCAAAAAGTGAGCAAAACGGATCTCAACCCCCTCCT
>CAZTDD010000135.1:0-18172 GCA_964612675.1 uncultured bacterium | reverse complement strand
TTATCCATGCCGCTTTCCAACCGCGCTTCCGGCCGGCCTCTTCTCGTTTTTGCAAACATAGTGTTTACGTTGCCTCATATTCACCATGTCAGTGCTCACACAAAACTCTTCACGAGCGCGTTTCCATTTTGTCAAACAACGGTTGCGCTCGATTCTCTTTCGTAACGGAGCGGCCGTAGGTCGTTCTTTTGTGCTTGCGTTCGGCCGTTCGTCCCGCGGTGCCCATTTCCGCCTCTTCCAGTTCCTGTCTCCCCGGGTACTTCGCCCGCCCGACGAGAAGCCGTGGCGGTATGTTGACCGCGTCGGTCACACGCAAACGTGCCGTTTTCACATACTCCTCACAGATATCAATCCCGATGAACCGCCGTCCCATTCTCTTGGCGACCACGCAGGCCGTGCCTGTACCGCAAAACGGATCCAACACAATCTCCCCTGGAAAATCGCCGCACGAACCATACGTGTATAACCGTATCAAACGCCCCGCGAGTTTTTCAGGAAAGGGCGCCGGATGATCGCCGCTTCGTTGTACATCCTCAGGATAAATAAACCACACCTGCTGAACGAGATCGATCCACTCGTCCCGAGAGAGTTTGTTGGATTCCTTGACTTCGGGAGAATATTTCGGAGGTTTGCCGGGTTTTACAAAAACGTTGATGAACTCAATCGTGTTGTTTTCAAGAAGATTTCCCGGGTACGGGTAGCTCCCGAACATGAGTTTCGATGTCTGTTTTTGCCATATGAAAAGGCTGTATCGAAGGAAGTCCGTTTCAGATAGAACTGTATGCTCTATATCATTATTGATGTGCTTAATGTGCCGCGTATGTTGATCTCCGATGATCGTCTTCGGGATGGGCATAATCGGCGAATTGATCGCCAGTTTGCCATTCGGTCGCAGGACACGAGAGCACTGTTTCCAAACACTCAACAGCCCCTCTATATACTGTTCGTAGGACCCCGTGCTTTCTTCTGTCGCAGTATCGTACGCTACCGCCGTCCAGTAAGGCGGCGATGTAACAATAAGGTCCACCGATCCACATGGAAACTCCGTAAGGAGATCTTTTGCGTTCCCTGTGTGGATACGATTGACCCAAGCGTCTATTGTCTTCTCGGGTTCGCGGATGCTTGTTCGGTCGACCATTGTCTCACGTCAGAGGGCCACTCGTCTTCCGCAGAAGATCGTCTCCGGCACGATCTGATAGCCGGGGCTGCGCGTGATTCTTCCCCTAGAATAACAAATTCTTCGTGAGTCGTTCAGCCCAGCACTTACATAGGTATCAGGCCCGAAGAGGAGCATTGTGTAACTCGCCACACCGACGAAACAGCTTGCGTAAGACAAATCAGAACAAAGACAGTTGAATCATAGCCGCACAACCTGCCCGGTCGACGCGGATTCATACACCGCCTCCTGAACCGCGAGCGTCGCAAGATAACTGTGACCGTTTGTTTCGAAGGGTTGACCGTCGATCAACCGATCCACAAAATGCCGCTGGAAATGATAGGCGCAATCTCCGGCGAACCCACGGTCTTCGTGCTGATATTCGTGTGGCGTTTCTCGTTCGCCGAGTTTCTGGACAGTAAGAGTAGCGTCCGAATACAGCCGGATACCGCCGCCAAGCCCCTCAACAAGGCACTCACCGAACGTATAGCGGGGATTCTCACGGTTGCTTTCGTTATACCGGTTCGCGTCCCATATGCCTTCCACTTCCCCGTCGAATTCAAGCACAATCACACAACGGTCCTCTCCTGCGATTACAGGATTCAGCTTCCGCATCTTGCTGTACACGCTCGTGATCTCGCCAAACAGATAGCGAAACGTGTCGATAAAATGAACACCGTTCTCATAAACCAAAAGACGCGGGTATTCCCGAAAATACGGTTGCCTATCGAGATAGGCATCTTCCCCCCACCCGTCGCCCATCCTCGATCGAAAGTAAACAGAATGTACTTTTCCAATCGCTCCCCGATCGAGCAGTCTTTTGATCTCCCGATACCAGGGTTGAAAACGCCAGTTTTCGTGGACTGCGAATCGGATTCCCCCCGATTCTGTTGTCTCGACAATCGCTTTTGCTTCGTCGAAAGTGGGCGCTAAGGGTTTCTGGCAAATCGCTATAATCCCCATTTCGGCAGCGATACCGACGAGGTTCAGATGGGTCGGTGGCGGCGTGATGATATCGACAAAGTCGGGACGCTCTTTTTCCAGCATCTCACAGTAATCGTTGTATCGTTTTCGAATGCCGAATTCATCGGCTCGTTCCGATAGCCGCAAATCATCAAGGTCGCAGATCGCTGAAATTTCAACTTCCGGGATACGCGACCAGGCATCATAATGAAATCGACTAAAATATCCGGCGCCTACCCCCACCGCTTTGAACTCGGCCATCAGAATTCCTCCAATTTCCTTTTCGGCTGAATCATAAGCCAGAGAAAGACAGCCACTACATTCAACGCAGCACCAACATAGAAAAAGGGTACATCCGAACCGCTCCACTGACGAAGGTACGGGAACGCGAGTGCCGTGACAAAAGAACCGAGGTTCCCGGCCATGTTCATCGTGCCGGAGACGACACCGGAATGTCTTCGTCCAATATCGATACATAACGACCAGGAGGGACTGAGGGTCATATCCGCCCCGAAAATCGCAATGGATAGAAACACAATCGCACCAAACACGCTCTCCATATAGACACTCGCGACAAGACCGATCGCCGCCAAAATGAATCCTGTAATCGCCGTCCCGACACGAGAGAATTCCCAGTGCCCTCTCTTGTAAATGGCGTCAACCATCCAGCCTGAAAACCAGTTTCCAAGCGCTCCCGCGAGAAGCGGAACGGAAGCATAAAAACCCGCTTCGACAAAATCCAAACCATATTTCGATTTCACATGAGGAAAAAGCCAGCTCAAACAGAAGAAAAAGGTGAAATTGCTGCAAAAATATTGCCCCATCGCCAGCCACATGTTTTTCGACCCGAACAGCGTGCCCAACAGCAAGCGGTCCTGCGCCTCGTCCGTTTTTTCAACGTTCTGGCGCGTCTCAAGAATGTAATCAACCTCTTCCGATGAGATCTTTTTGTGCTCCGTCGGATCGTCTCGAAACCAGCTGCAGAAGATGATGGCCCATACAAAGCCGATACAGGCCAGTATCACAAAGCTCATCTGCCAGCCGACGGCAGAAATCAACCATGCTATTCCAGGCAGCGCAAATGCGGCCCCGAGACGAGAGCCCGAAAAATTGATGCCTTGAACTCGCCCGCGCTCGGCCATCGGTATCCACGAAAAAACGGCGCGGGCCATCCCGGGAAACGCTCCGGCCTCGCCCATACCGAAAAGAAAACGGACAATCAACATCCAAATAAACGTGGCCGCAGCAGCAGTCAGTCCTGTAAAAAGCGACCAGAGCGTAACCACCGCCGTCAGAATCTTGCGTGGACCGAAACGATCCGCCAGTGCGCCCGATGGTGTCTGGAACAGCGCATAGCCCAATGTGAACGCCGACAAAATCCACCCCATTTGCGTTTCCGTGAAATTGAATGTCTGCGCGATTGGGCCCTCCGCCACGGAAATGCAAATTCGGTCGATATACAGCAACACAGACAACAGAAATGTAAAAATGACCAAAACGTAACGAGTTGGAAGCAAGGGAGTTTTCATTCCATTTATCCTCTCGCGAAAGTATGGCTACGGCCGTTTCATGAATAGCCTTCCAGGTCGATTCGGCACGATGCCTGCGCGTCTACAAACCTGAAACCCTAACCCGTTTTCAGCTCACGTACTTGTTCCGAGCTCAAAAAACGAGGATTGCTGTCCTTAAGCAAAAAGAAAAGTTTTGCGGTTTCTTCCAACTCCTCGATTGCATAGGCCGTCTTCTCGATCGACGATCCGCATACCACCGGCCCATGGTTGGCCAACACCAGCGCCGAATACTCGGCCGCGAGAGCGCCCGTCGCTTCGGCGAGTTCAGGAGCGCCGGGGCGGAAATACGGCACAAGAGCCACGCGGCCGATCTTCATGACAAAATAAGGCGTAAGCGGAGGCAGTATGTCGTGCGGAGCCGGATGATCGAGACACGAGAGCGCCGTCAAATACGTGGAATGAAGATGAATCACAGATGAAACGTTCGGATTGGCAGTGTAGACAGCCATGTGCAGCGATTTCTCTTTCGTGGGTGCGTCGCCCCCGATGCGCAGTCCGTCACAGTCGAGTTTGGCAATTCGTACAGGATCGAGATCTCCCAGACAACAATTGGTCGGCGTGATGAGGAAACCATCCGCAAGACGCAGGCTCATATTTCCTGCACTGCCAAACGCCAGACCGCGGTCAAAAAACGACTTCCCGAAATAGCTCAATCGTTCCCGTGCGGTTTCTTCATCCATGGTTTCACCCTAACTCAACAGAAGGTCCTACCTATCGGATCTCTTTGGCCTGCGTATCGAGAGGACCGCACTTGAATCCGCCCGATGTCATATCAGATCTATTTCAAGATCTCAAGAGACTGTAAGCGAGAAAGAGCTGCCGCCTTGACCGGAAAGTAGGAGTTCTTTATTTTTTGCGTGGAATATTCCTCGATCAATTGAACGCAGTGGGCAACAAACGATGATCGATCTACGGAATCTGCATTTCATCGGTTCGGACCTGCACAGACCCGAATGTGTGTTGGCAACGAAGACCGGCAATCTGTATGTGTCGGATTGGCGTGGCGGGGTAACAATGATCCGGCCGGATGGCACGCAGCACCTGTTTCTGCCGAAATCTTCTTCGTTCGAGCCAAAACCCAACGGGATCGCTCTGCTGCCGGACGGATCCTTTCTCTTGGCCCATCTGGGCTCCGAGACCGGCGGAGTCTACCGCCTGACCCGCCGGGGCAAATTGACCGAGTTTCTGACTTCAGTCGACAACAAACCTCTGCCACCGACGAATTTCGTGCATCTTGACCGCCGGGGACGAGTCTGGATCAGCATAAGTACCGAAATACGTCCGCGAGCCCAGGCATACCGTCCCGATGTTGCGGATGGGTTCATCGTGTTGAAGAATGAAACCGGTGAGCGGGTCGCAGCTCGGAATCTGGCCTATACGAATGAATGTGTGGTCGATCCGACGGGAAACTGGCTGTACCTCAACGAAACGTTCGGAAGATGTCTCAGTCGATACGCGATCGAGGAAGACGGAAGGCTCGCTGGCAAAGAGACTGTGACGGAATTCGGCGCAGGGGTTTTCCCGGATGGATTGACCTTCGACGAGAATGGAAGCGTGTGGATTACCAGTATTGTTAGCAATCGCGTTATCCAAGTCACTCCGGACGGATCGCAGACCGTGATTTTGGAAGACTGCGATTCAGAGCACATGGAATGCGTGGAAACGGCGTTCCAAAACCACTGTATGGGTCGGCCTCATCTGGATACTATAAAAACTCGCTTCTTAAAAAACATATCCAGCCTGGCTTTCGGCGGTGAGGATCTACAAACCGCGTATCTGGGCTGTCTTCTCGACGATAAGATTGCGTCTTTTCACGCACCGACGCGCGGAGCGCCGCCGGTTCACTGGGAATTTGACGAAGGCCTGTGAGAAACATAAAGGGTATTCGCAGAAAGGATCAAATTGTATGTCGACCACGTTCGAAATTGCCGTGTTGCCCGGAGACGGTATCGGCCCCGAGATTATGCCGTTTTGCATAGACGTCATCAACGAAGCCGTTCGAAAAACAGGTGCGTTTTCTTTAAACTACAAAGAACTTCCGGCAGGAGCTTCCGCCTATCAAAAAACAGGCGAAGCATTGCCGGCGGAGACGCTGAAGAATGCCAAAAAGGCGCACGCTGTGCTGTTCGGTGCGGCGGGTATGCCGGATATTCGATATCCTGACGGAACCGAGATCGTACCACAGATCGAGTTGAGAGAAAAACTGGAATTGTATGCAGGCGTTCGTCCGGTCCGAAATATCCCCGGCGCACCGACTCCATTGTCCGATCCCCGGGCTCGCAACATCGATTTCGTCATCGTCCGAGAATCAACGGAAGGCCTTTTCGCTGCACGCGAGTATCACTCAATCGAAGACAACCGGGTCGCCCGCGATACGATGGTCATCACCCGCGAGACCTCCGAGCGCCTTTTCGAGTTCGCTTTCAAACTCACCCGCAAGCGTAAAGAAAAGGGGAGCCCCGGCGTCCTCACATGCGTCGACAAGGCGAATGTGCTTCCCTCAATGGCGTTTTTCAGGAAGATCTTCGATGAGTGCGCTCAACGCCACCCTGATGTCCAGGCGGAGCATGCCTATGTTGACGCAACAGCGCTGAATCTGGTGCGACAACCGTGGATTTTCGATGGTATGGTGATGGAAAACATGTACGGCGATATTCTGTCTGACTTGGGCGCTGGTCTAATCGGCGGTATGGGAATGGCGCCGTCCGGCGATGTTGGCGATACCTACGCTGTATTTCAGCCCTGCCACGGCAGCGCCCCCGACATCGCGGGTACTGGAAAAGCCAACCCGACCGCAATGATTTTGTCGGCAGCGATGATGCTGGATTGGTTGGCGGAACGGTACGACTGTTCTCCGTGCGAGACGGCCTCGAAAACAATCCGTCTGGCCGTGGATCGTGCTTTTGAGAAAAACAGTCTTGTTCCATACGAACTCGGCGGAAACAAGGGCCTGGCGGATATCGCCCAATGCGTTTTAAAGGAAATTCAACGTCAATAACTCTCAACCCTACCCTAACGTTGCAAAACTGACTCCTCCTGCCAACATTTCCAAATCTCTCCCCCCGTTCACGGGGGGAGTCGGAGGGGGGCATCTGGATCGCACTGCCGGTGCTTTTCTCCTCAGGTCCTCAAAATATTCATAAACATCTCTTCTGGCCTTTATCCATGCGACTTTCCAACGGCGTTTCCGGCCGGCCTCTTCTCGTTTTTGCAACCATAGGGCCTACTTCTGATTCTCCACCTTCATATTCCGTAAATAAAAATGCTCATTGCCCGTCCCCCACGGTTTCGAACAGATGTCGATGTCGCCGTCACCGTCCACATCGCCCCCGACCGCTTCATGGCAGGGTTTATCAGCGACGACATGCTCGACCCACTTATCCGACGTAGGACTCCCTGGAAAACCGGCGCGGTTCTCCCAAATATAGCTTTTGTATTGTCCTTTTGTCGACAGCGGTCCACCGCCGGAAAACACGTCCGGATCTCCATCCAAATCGAAATCTGCCACAATTAAAGAGTGGAAGTCTTGTTTATCGCCTTTTTGTTTAATTATATGTCTCGTCCAATTCCCACTTCCATCATTCTCAAACCAGGCTACACGACCGTCGGGATGATCGGCTTCCGCCTGTACAAAATCCATATCCCCATCGCCGTCTAAATCAATCACCCAGGTTTTTACCGCCAAACCATAACGATGATGCTCACCGAATTCGATGCTCTTGTGTTGTTTCCACTCGATTCCTTTCCCGTCAACGTTTTCATACCACGCTTCACCGGTCACAACGTCGCTGTCACCGTCCCCGTCCATATCGCCAACGGCTTCCGGAGAAACCCCACCGTGAATTTCGTGAAAATCGGCTTTCGCGATGGTGTGCGAAATCCACTGTTTTGTCGGATCGTCGGGGATTTCGTACCAGAAAAGACCGGACTTGTCACAATTCGCAATCGCGTCCATTTTCCCGTCGCCGTCGATCTCCGCAAATTCCGAGTCGTGGGAATAGATCGCACCAATATCGTACTCCTTAAACTGTTCGGAAAGAGGCTTTCCAGTGTTGATCAGGATTTTGCTGCCCGAGAAGATATCAATCCATCCGTCACCATTAATATCGCGTGCGGTCCCACCGACATCGGTATTCCCCTTTCCGGCTAAATGACGAATCCATTTGTCGGGGGAAACATATTCCCACCACCAGATTTCCGCTCCGGCCCGTTTGGCTTGCCCCACGATCCAATCCAGGTCGCCGTCCTTGTCCACGTCCTCGAGATCCGTCTGCCCGAGTTGAGTCCCGATATTGTCAATACGATGATACTCGAATTCGGGGAATCCGTCCGAAGAAGCGTTCTGTGCTTGCGAATCTGCCCAAACCGGACTCACTAACAAAAAAACTAAAATTGGAGTAGAGAGAGCTGTTGTGATATGACGTGTCATGAGAGTGCCTCCAACGTGTGATCTACTGTCATCGAGCCACCGACCTGCTCGGATTCTATCACAACGAACAGAGGCTCGATATGGTCTCATTTCAGGTTATTTGCACCTTTCTGTGTCACCATGGACGCCCCTACAGGCGCTCGGTGTCTTATATCAGAATGAGTCGTTGAAAATCAGAAACGACAACTGCATGCTGGAATGTTTGCCAACGGAGCCTCATGATGAATCGAAAACCCGTAGCTATTTTGATCGCGTTTAGCATCTTTGCGCCGCTTGCGCCTCTGGCTGACCGGAGTGTACTGAAGCCGACAGTCGAGGTCGAAGAAACGGTCTATACATACGAACCGGCCAACAATGGTGCGGGGCCGACCTGGTGTCATGGCAATACCTGCATCGTCCGCCTCGGCGACCGATTGTTTGCGAGTGGGCTCGAGACTATCCCCGACGCAACCCCCTTGAACAATTGCCTTCCTACTCTGTATCAGAGGACGGATCAGGGCTGGGATCTCATTTATAAAGGCGAAGGACGCACACGAGAGCCTTCTCCCCTGGCGATGTTCAGGGACGAGGACCTGTTTCTTTCGATCAACCCAACACTCACCGGCCCGGACGAATACGCGGGGCCATCGGAACCGAAAATCCTTGCTTTTGAAATGAGCAAACCTTCTGACGAACCGGAGGTGCTCATGCCTCGATGGGAGGGCGAACCGCCCTTCACGGAACATTCATACCGCAGTTTCGTGGCAGATGGAAACAAGGGGGAACTGATTCTGTTTCAGAATATTGAATATACACATGCCGAATGGGCCTTCCGTGACAGCAATGGGGATTGGTCGGCACAGGGCCGCCTGGATTGGCCGTTCGGTAGCGAATATGAAGAACCGCGTCCGATTCGGGTCTGTTATCCGGCGGTGGCTCTCAAAGATCGCGCCGTCTATTTTTGCGGCGTCAGCGACATTATAGAGCCCAAGAAAGCCTGGCGCGAATACAAATTCGAGCTGACAGGCAGAAAATGGGACTACGACTTCCGGCGTCTGTTTTACACATATAGTGAAGATATTACGACCGGTGAATTTCACGAGTGGGTGGAAATAGCGAGTAGAGAGAAGACGGCAGGGGGAATCTCTCCAAAAGATCTTTATGTAACGCCTGAAAACGATGTTTTTGTCCTATGGACCGAACGTGCTATTGATGAACGCCTACGTGAAAAGTTCTTCCCGGAAGTAAAACAAGAGTATTATCTTAATTATGCGAAGATCCGCGACGGCAGAGTGGTTGTGCGTAACACTCTTGTTTCTGGAGGCGAAGAAATCGGCGGCGAGCGACCGGGTGAAGCCCGTTTTCACGTGACAGATGATGAGCGTCTGCTTGTTTTCTATTATGTCAGCGGACACGATTCGGATGGAAATTCGGTCTCCGAATATCGTCTCGCAGAAATCAAAATGGATGGAAATCACAGCAAGCCTGTTATTGTTAAAATTCAGGAACCGATGGGAGCATTCTTTACGTCAACTGTCCGGGCCGGTTGTCCTCCATCGAATATTCTGGATGTTTTCGGCAGCGTTGGCCGAAGCATGAAATACGTTCGAATACGAATACAGTGACAGACGGTCTTCGTGAGAAAACACAACCGAATTCGTCATTTTGAGCGCCGGACCGTCGGAGCCGGTCTAGGCATTGAAAGGTACAAGTTTTCTTAATTCCCATTTGTAGCGCATGGAGGATTTTATGATAAGCAAAAACGACAACATACGTAGTAGGTCTACTCGACTGAGCGTGCTCTCGTTCATTATTGTGTTTTCCACTTGCTCCCCATCGTACGCCCAGGGCGATGGATTCCTCGTGCAGGACGCCCAACGCCTTTTTCCTATCGGATTCTATGAGCTGCCCGAAACAGATGAAGCACTGAAAGCGATGGCCGATGCAGGTGCGAATCTGGTTCGCTGCCGAAACGCAGACGATTTGGACCGTGCGGCAGAAGCGGGAATGATGGGCTGGATCTCACTCGGCGTTCACAAAGGAGCCACGGATTCGCTGCGTGAACACATCGAGGCGGTCAAAGATCATCCGGCGCTTGCTGTCTGGGAAGGTCCCGATGAGATCGTCTGGAACTTCACGGCCTACAGTGGCTTGTACAGAAAGATCGGTGTTCACAAGATCCCGGGCGAATGGTGGCGACAAACGCCGAACGCCATCGAATACGCTCAGAAGAAGGCAAGCGAAATTATTCCGAATATCCGCGAGGGAATAGAGCTTGTCCGAGAATTAGACAACCAAAATAGACAATTCTGGATCAACGAAGCGCTTCGAAGCGACACAAAATATGTCCGCCAATATCTTAACTGGATTGACATCACGGGATGCGACATCTACCCGGTGAAAAGCGACGACAGAAGAATCCTCCGCATGGCGGGGGCGGTGGAACGCTGGAAACAGGTCGGCGAAGGAAAGCCGGTATGGATGGTTTTGCAGGCGTTTTCTTGGAATGAGTTGGGAGACTACCATGGAGAAACGGAAGCGGCATATCCGACTTTTCACGAATCCCGATTCATGGCATACGACGTTATCGCCCATGGTGCACGCGGGATACTGTACTGGGGGTCACACTATTTGAAATCAGAGGAATTCCGCAATTCCCTTTATGCTTTGACTTCCGAGCTGTCGGTGTTGCAACCATTTCTCGTTGCCTCTGAGCAAAAGGGCATCGAGGTAACTGTCATCGAACCGGATTATCCGAGAACCGATCTCGGGGTGAGAAGCATAGTGCGCAGAATAGGCAGAGAATGGCTGATCGTCTTGGTGAACGAGGACGATCAACGTCACATGGGTGTGGAGGTTTCGAGTCTCAATAGCCTGAATAACCACACTCTAGAATTGCTATATGGCACAGAGACCGTACCTGTTCAAAACGGGAAATTTGTCACACGGATGCAGCCGTATGAAGTGAAAGTGTTTGCGACAAGCCGTTCGTGGCAGTCCAATCGGCTGGAAGGAAGAGAGTACGAATAAGCCACTTTCGCTTCTTATCGTGCCTAAATAGAGAAACTCCCACCGCTCGATTGAACTCGAACGGTGGGAGTTCTTTTTGTCCTTTCAATTGCCGTCAGACCTGCGTCCTATTCTTCCGGCTGCGTACTTGGACCTGTTGGTGTTGAGCCAAACACTTTTGGATCCAGGCGAAGGACCTCAAGCCTGTCTACAATGACACTCACTTCTTTGGATTGTTCCGGACCGAGCGTTGAGGCAACCTGAATGATCGGAGTCACCGTTTGACCGGAATCGGGTTCGTATACAAGAACCATCCTTCGTTCCTCCTGAACAAACGCGGTCGCCGTCGTCGGAACATGCGTAGCGATTGACCAATCGAGATTCTGTCCCGTACTTACATCGCCTTTCAGAACGGCCAACGCAATAGCGGCCTCTGAAGCGCTCGCACGGGCTGTCATTCGAATCAGGATCGGCGCGCCGTTGGTGTTCACCGGCGTCGCGGTGTGGATCGTTGCCACTTCTCCTGTTTTTACAGAGAAAGCCAGCCCTCGCGAATCGATCGAGGATGGAATCATCTCAGGGGAGAAATCGAATGGCAGAATCCGCCCTGCGCTGGCACCGGTAAATCCACCAGGCAGTTCAACCCAGCCGTTTGTAGCCAGATCGATTTGATCGAACTCATACACAACGATCTTCTGAGGTCGTTCCGGACAAGGACCAGGTTCCGGACCGGGCTCAGGTCCGGGACCGGGTTCCATCTCTTCACAGAACCAGCAGATATCGATGATGCACAGTTCCGCACCTTCGATCTCGATCTTCCGAATCCCTGTCTCACTGCTCAACGTCAGCGTCTGGATGTCCGTCGGGTCGCTACCCGAATCGCTTGCGTCGTCCATCACAACGCCGTCGTCATCATACGCTATGAACTTGATCGCCGTACCATGCGCGACCGTCAACGAAACCTCTTCCGGCGCTTCGCCGCCGCAAATCGCTTCACCAAACTCGATCACAGCGAAACGGGACGCGTTCGATTCCGACCAGGGAACCTGGACTTCCAACAGACCATCGCCCGTACAGTCGGTTACATTCAGCGGCACCGGCGTGCCGTCCGGCAGCAATGCCTCACGGATCGTCACCGGACCCAGCGTAATCTCGCTCAATCCACTGGTCTCCGCCGTATACACATCGCCTGCGTATACACAACCGCCGGGGCCGGGCTCAGGTCCGGGACCGGGTTCCATCTCTTCGCAGAACCAACAGATATCGATGATGCACAGTTCCGCACCTTCGATCTCGATCTTCCGAATCCCTGTCTCACTGCTCAACGTCAGCGTCTGGATGTCCGTCGGGTCGCTACCCGAATCGCTTGCGTCGTCCATCACAACGCCGTCGTCATCATACGCTATGAACTTGATCGCCGTACCATGCGCGACCGTCAACGAAACCTCTTCCGGCGCTTCGCCGCCGCAAATCGCTTCACCAAACTCGATCACAGCGAAACGGGACGCGTTCGATTCCGACCAGGGAACCTGGACTTCCAACAGACCATCGCCCGTACAGTCGGTTACATTCAGCGGCACCGGCGTGCCGTCCGGCAGCAATGCCTCACGGATCGTCACCGGACCCAGCGTAATCTCGCTCAATCCACTGGTCTCCGCCGTATACACATCGCCTGCGTATACACAACCGCCGGGGCCGGGCTCTGGTCCGGGGCCAGGTCCGGGGTCCGGGTCGCTCGGCAGTTCGTCACAGTAATAACAAATCATGAGAATGCAGATTTCCGCACCCTCAATTTGGACCTTCCTGATTCCGGTTTCGCTTTGCAGGATAAGGAGTTGAACTTCTGTCGGGTCACTGCCCGAATTGCTGACGGTATCCACCACATTGCCGCTGGAATCGATTGCATTCAGGGTAATGGATGTACCGTGCGCCAGATAGATTCCGACAGCCAGCGGATCGCCCTCAGGGCATAGATTTTCGTCGAAACGAATGACCGCGTTCTGCGTGGCGTTCGATTCCGACCACGGCACCTGCACAGCGAGATGACCGTTGCCCATACAGTCGGACACACTCAGCGGAACGGCTGTTCCGTCCGGCAGCAATGCCTGCTCAACGGTTATCGATCCCAAATTGACCGTGCTCAGCCCACTGGCCTCAGCGGTGTAGTAGTCTTCGGGAGCTACACATTCGCCGACATCCTGCTCCGGGATGGGCAACGGAATGTGCTCCAGGGAGAAAACAACGTCATTGGCTGAGTCCAACCCGAATTGGCTGAACTCATGTGCCTCGTGGGTACTGGGGGGATTGGATCCGTAATGGTAAATCGTTGCGTCGCCGGGAATCGGCTTCGCGTAAATAATATAGTCCGAGGCGGAATCGTAAACGCCGTCCTGCTGCCTATCGTGTATCGAGAGAGCACTAATGTCAGCAGGCCCGCCGATATCGCTTGCCGGCGAGTAGACAGTCAGAGTTCCTGCAACTTTGTACTGACAAACCAGAACATCTCCCGCTGAGTACCCTTTCATAGCCAAAGTCGGAGACCCGGGGGCCAGAGAAAAGTAAATCCAACCTTCTGCTTGGAGAACACCGACATCGAACCCGTCGATCCCTCTTGACGGCACCTCATCGCCGCTGCTCGCCGTAATGAGATCGGGATACTCAACCTTATTGACTTTCGTTCTATGTTCAATATAGATGTCTCGCTCGACACGTACTCCGGTCAGGCTGCGTGCCTGTAGATCGCCGCTGGTGCCAATCGCACCGGCTTGCACACCGAACAAATCGCGGCGGACTTTGTCGAACTTGCCGTAATCGTCACCGAGCGAAAGCGCATCGATGTCGTCGCCTGCTATGAGTCCCAAATCGGCGGGATAGACCGGAACGCGCGGCCCCCCGGACCCTGGAACCCAGATCCATGCCATCTCATTGGTGTTCCAAACTTCCGAGTAAACCACCGCTCCCAGGTCACCAGCGGGTACCATGAGGAATACCGCCAGGATAAGACCAAGGAGACCTCCTTTTGCCTTTTCACTCATACTACTACTCCTCCTCTATTGTATTTTCTCCCGACGAGTCCGGGATCGCAGACGTACCTAGAGCCCCACGGAAGCTCCATCCCTAAGGAGCGAGTGGTGGGATATGTTGATATCTTCTGTGCGGAGTTCGCGATAAATGACGATAGAGCCGGAATGGAACATACGGCAAGGAATTCGAATTTCCGTCGTTCGGATTGTAGAGAACAAATTCATCTTCACGCTTGAACAAGCCTTATTTCTCAGCGGCTTCGCTCTCAACGCTGTCGTTCGATACGTTGTCTTGATTCATGCAGCTCAAAGCAATAGGTGAAATCCGCCTGTACGGGGCCGCTCAATGGCTACGAAGAAAAACTATCACCAAGAGTATATCCGATTTATCGGTGTATGGGAGATTTTCTTAATGAAAACTGCCCCCCATTTACCTTGCCTATATATCTTGCCTATATATCTCGGCATTAGTCCTACCGCTGCAAAACTGACCGCTGCAAAACTGACCGCTGCAAAACTGACTCCTTCTGCCGGCATTTCGAAATCTCTCCCCCCGTTCACGGGGGGAGTTGGAGGGGGGTCTGAATCGCACTGCCGACCGCTTTTGGCCTTTATCCACACGGCTTTCCCACGGCGCCTCCGGCCGGCCTCTTCGCATTTTTGCAACCATAGCATACAGAATAGAATTAGAATGCCCTCTGCGGTTGCTATAAAGACAACGCAGATAGAAAATTGGAGAACATGTCACGTTTCATGACATGAATATCGTATATCAATGGAAGATTTTGAAGCGGCGGGGACAAGCCAAATCTCAATTCCTGTCCCCGCCGGCGCTTATTGGTGTTTCTATACCTCGCGAGTAAGTGTCAATTGCTCATATCTGCAGAGACGCTCGAGGTCTTCCGTGAGGTCGCCGTAACAAGTGACCCGATGAAGACCATGGTCCCAGTTCTTCCATAGTTCTTCCGCATCGCCGTCGATCTCGACTGTGACTTTTGTTCGACAGCCTCGCTTCGTGTCAGGAATATCGATGATCGTTCCGGTAAAGAAAACGATCTCTTTGTCGTTGAGCAGTTTCGCCTGAGTGACCTTCTGTCCGATACGCATGATCACCTGAGGCACACAACCTTCCTGGCGCTCCATGATGGTACGCAGCCTGTACGGCTCGCCGTCTTGCTCCGGGCCGTTCATCCGAGTTGTTCCAAGACAGTGAGCAAGAATAGCCGCATTTTTCGAGACATCCATCGTAGGATCGCTGATAAAGCCCGGTTTCCCGACAAGCCCCTGGAAAATCACATGCGTCATCGCGCTCTGCAGATCGGATTCACAAATTCCACCAAATCCCAGGTCGTTCAGTCGTGTAAAGCCAACGCACGGAAAAGCGGGCAACTTTCCGTACATCGAACCGTAACAGTCCACAGTAATCACCGTTGCGTCTTCTTCGTGAAGCAGTTTCTCGAGGGCCAGTGCGAGTTTGCAAGATTTGAAGATCTCTTCCCGATCGGGTTCGACAACCATCACCGCGTTCGATATCCACCGTTCCGTCTCGGCTTTGGCCGCGTCGTCGGATATGGTGTTGTACATATCGATCACGCGGTCCCGCCCCAAGGTCACAACCTCCGTTCCGAATTTCGCTTTCACGGCATTGACATAATCTTCCCAATACCTGCTTGTCGTAACGTTCAATATCTTGGCTTCACGAAGGTGATGAATCGCTCGAAATGGTCGGACCGCAGCCGCAAGCTGATCGTAGTCGCTCGTCAGGTAGAACTCAGCCAGCTCGCCTTGCTCTTGCTCCTGGAGTTTGCCGTATCCGACCCACTCATGACCCGAATAGGGAAGCGCGAACAGCGCTATCGGCTTGCGTGTTGCGAGAGCCTCTCGAGTCAAGTCGCGCGTCCAAATGGTCAGTTTGATGACTAGAACACCGTCCGCCTCCTCCATCTCCTTCCGATACTTTTTGACCTCATCCACGGACGTCGCCAGTCGGTTCACAGTGAATTCCACGTCCCTGAACTCGTCCTTCATGCGGTCAAAATGGCTCTCGAATGTCTTTACCTCCTCATTCAGATCCAGTTTTGGATTGGGCCAATGAGGTTCAGGACTGCCTACGTAAATCTTGGCGACCTTCACTTTGCTTCTACGGCAGCCCGGACTCACAAGAGCCGGATGTAATCCCGCCGCGGTCTGTCCAAAGAGACGACCCGGTGCAAGAGCCATACCACCCAGCAAACCTGCGCTTGTCGATAAGGACAACTGAATAAATCTTCTACGTTCCAGTTCCATGACTCCGTCTCCTTTATTGGATGTCGTGCCCTGAGTCCGATGCTCTTGACTAGTACTCGCAAAGGGCTATCAAAGTCTCGACTATTTCAAGGATCGTACACCATCGGCCTGGGAGGCACAAGCACCGAGTGCGGCGGCGCGGTAGGCCGCTTCCTCACCGCGATCTCCCACTCCGGGCGCCGTCAAAGTGCAGACAGGGACAAATACAACCCGCTAACCGTACGTGTATACTAGGTGGCGAAAACGTCGATAGGAGGCCGTCATCATCGACTGACGCAGCGGCCTGGGATCGTTTTATTCTATGTCTGAAAAGACCGTACATTTCCGTTTCCTGAATATTCTCCGGTGTTTGCTGTTTCTCTATGGACTCGCATTGTTGTTTGCAGCGCTGTTCGACCAGAGTTATCTGCAGAATGTGTTCAGCTCCGACAGGCCTCTGTCCGCTCTGTGGGAGCAAATTGAGACGGGACAAATCATTCTCGTTTTCATTGGAGTACTCAGTCTTTTTCTTTTCAGGAACACAAGAAAATGGCAAATAAACGAGAATCATATTCTCCTTCGTTTCGTTGTACTGAGTCTGACAGTCGCTTTTCCCCTGATGGTTCTGGAAATTGCCCTCCGTCCCTTTCGTTCGTTCTATCCTCCATATAGCAAAACCACCGTCTATGTAAAGGACGAGGATTTAATATGGAAACTAAATCCAGGCTTCGAAGGCTTATACGACGACGCAAAAACGAAAATCAATAGCAAAGGACTCCGGGGTCCCGAAATCGAATACCAAAAGTCCTCTCACACACATCGAATTCTCTTCCTCGGAGATTCCGTCATTTTCGGATATATGCTGAACAGCTACAAGGAGACCATTCCTTATCGAGTCGAAAAGAAGTTAAATGACGCACAGCCGCTTCAAGTACAATGTATCAATTCCGGCGTATCGGGGTATTCGCCGTGGCAGGAATATGTCTATTTGAAGAGAGAAGGGATCCGTTTCGACCCGGATTTGGTTCTGGCCGGCTTTGTACTGAATGATGTTACTGAGAAATTCGCATTGGTCCGATTCGGCGGTACCGGCCTCGGGAAGTTGTCCGAAACCTATCTATCGGTCGTCGACACTTTGGCCGAGGATTTCGCTCTTGTCTTCTTCATGCGCAAACTGGCGAGGAATATCACCCTTGGAGCAAATCCTTCTCAAAAAGCACGCGAGATGGAAAACGTAAACGTCAAATCCCTTTTTACTCGTCCCGATGCGCCCGATATCCGTCACGCCTGGGAAATCACGTTGGAGAACATCGAGAAGATCGTCCTGTTCTGCAAGGAAAGAGATCTTCCGTTTATTCTTTTGATTTTCCCATATCAGTTTCAGTTCGAAGAAGACACTGTACCCGCCATCCCGCAAGAAATTGTCGGCGAATTCGCCGAGAAAAAAGACATCGCATATATAGATCTTCTACCGCCCCTGCAAAAGAAATTAGCCGATCTGGACCTCAAAGAACACGAAATCTATATCGACAGTTCACATTTCAATCCCTTGGGCTGCCGAATAGTGGCGGATATCGTCGCCGAATTCCTTCTCGATTCAGGAGCGGTGCAATATCCAGCACAAAGCACAGCCGGCATTGGCCCGAATAAGTAACCGCCCGAATAGTGCTGTTTCATCGAAATCTCTCTACTTTCAAATTATCGACGGCAACCGAAGATTCAACTCCCGGACCTCCGTTTTGCACAACGCAAAGAACCGGGAAAGTCGAATTCTCTG
>CAZTDD010000134.1:0-18323 GCA_964612675.1 uncultured bacterium | reverse complement strand
ATTTTCATTGCTCTTTTCACATTTTTTTCTATAATTCCTTAAGTAAACAGTATTGGGCTCAAAGCGAAGCGTAGCCCACCACTTGTCTTGCGATCGCGATCCGCTGCCGCTGCTTTGGACCTCGCTTCCGCAAAAGCCAAAGCGGTGTCGGGGGCACCGCACTCCAAATGCACTCAGCTTTCCGCTTCAAGCCCCTCGAAGCGTTTGCACAGACAGCCTATTTTATCTCTTCGATTCCACGAAAACGAGAGTATGTTTATAATAACGGCGTATGAAGTGGAGGGAGAAGCATCAAATGTGAATTCTGTGCGACTGAAGGATCAAAAGAAATTCGTTTCTTTCCCTTTTCAAATAATGTAATATCCAGAGCATCATGGAATATAGGTTCACGGATTATTTCAACGAGGAGGTTTTGCGAAAGCGTCCGTATTTGCGGAAAGAGTGGTGTATACGCATCTGTGAACGCCCATTACGGGTGGAACCGCAGGAACAGAATCGGTTTCGTTTCTGGGGTGAGATCGAGGAACTCGGAGGCCGAAACGCGTTCCCAGACAGGAGATTCAGGAAATGAAGCTCAAATACTATCGAGATACCGATTCGCTATACATCGATCTGTCCTCGAAACATAGTGTGGAGAGCAGAGAGATTTCGGAAGGTGTTGTTTTGGACTACGACGCCGACGGGAATCTTGTCGGGATTGATATTGACAACGCCAGCCGAAAGATCGACCTGAACGAAGTCATTCTCAGCAGGATTCCGGGCGAAGTCGAGACGATTACAGCATAGCGGCCTGCACTGGCCCGATGTCGATGAGGATCTATCCATCGACGGGCTTATCGGGGCGAAGCGTGCATCCGCCTTCGCTGGTGGTGAGGTAGAGTTGTTGTGGGTAGCCCCGGTTGCTCGAATTTGTCCACTCGAAGGCAATCGGGGCGATGAAGGACCAAGAGGACCAGCAGAAAGTGATGAGTGACAACTGACGGATAGGGGTTAACCCGGATTGGCGACACTCACTGGGTGCCACCCCCAATTCCGTTTGATGGCGTCGCAAAAAGTCTGGGATACGGATTTCAACCCCCTCCTGACCTCCCCCGATCTTCGGGGGAGGAAAAGAAAACGAGCGTGTCTGCAGCGTCTTCTCCCCCAAGAGGGCCACGCTTGCGTGGCCGCAGTAAGGGGAGATTCAGAGGGGGTTGACACGTCACTTTTCGCATCCCGCTGACTTTTTGCAGCACCATCAATTCCGTCTGGGGGTGGGCGGAACGAATCGGCAGCGGCGGGTGGCGTGCCGAAAGCGAGAGGGGACAAAGAACAACCCTCGTCAAGAATCCAGACCTTCGACGAAACCATAACCTCCAACACCGTACCAACCGCTCGAAGCGCGGGCATGCAACCCCTATCGGAGATCGAAAAAAAACTGTTTGACATATGCTGTGCAAGGGTTGGATCTCCGCTATGCTATCAATCATGTGCGCATTCTTGAACGCGAATATCCGAACGCGCCCAGAGTGTTGTCGTGAACAAGGAGGGCTGAGTGCCCCGCAAGGTACGCGAACTCATACGCGATCTCAAGCGTGCCGGATTCGTGAATAGGGGTGGAAAAGGCAGCCATCGTAATTTCGTACACCCAAATGTTGCGAGACCGGTTACGATCGCAGGTCAGGACGGAGATGACGCGTTACAATACCAGGAGAAAGCGGTTCGCCTGGCGATTGAGGAGTCCAAGCGATGAGTAAAGGCGACAAGTACGTGAAAATCGTTGAGTGGTCCGAAGACGACCACTGTTTTATCGGCAGTTGTCCCGAACTGTTCTATGGCGGATGTCATGGCGTTGACGCAAAGGCTGTGTTCGCGGAACTGTGCGAAATCGTTGAGGAGACCGTCACCCTCTACGAACAGGACGGTAAACCTCTTCCTCCTCCCATGTCTGGTATGGATCTCGTCAACGCTGTGCAGAAGATCGCATAAAACATCGTTGCACAGAGACAGCAGAACCTATCGAATCACCGTATGGAGTGCGGCGGCTTGCGATCACGACCCGACAATTGAGTGCGATCCCTTACCGCCGCTTTGGATCTCGCTTCCGAAAACGCCAAAGAGAGGCTGTCGTTGTTGGCACCCGCGATCACGGCACACGAGATGTTTCTATTTCCTGTGAGCGGTATACTGTGGAATCAAAGAGGTGCAGAAAACTATCATGAGTGGATTATGGGATTACAAGGTCGTTCTCCGTCGGGATGATAATGGGAGTCTTGTGGGGCATCTTCCCGCGATTAACATCACAAAGGAGGGATACGAATGCCTTCCACACGAGTGGCTGATTTGACAGTGGATGAATTCAGAGACCTAATTCGGCAGCTGACGTTCAACTACCGCATCTCGGTTCACCCGAATCGGCCGCGTTTACTATTTCTGCCAGCTTTTCCGCACTTTGGGCCGCGTCCAAACCGGATATATCCACACGGTAATCGGCTTTTTGATAGGGCCTTTTGTAGTACGTAATATCCTTTTTGATTTCTCGCAGGTACATCTTCCTCTCTTCGTCTGTCAACTGTTTCTGAATCAGATTCGAATCATCATCATAAAAGGTAATCCGCTTCAATATATTCTCAGGTTTGTCTTCCAAGACAATGGATGTACTATCGATGCCCCTGATAATTCTTCCGTATGGTGCATTCAACCCGCTCGGCGACATCGCGACAACATAGTCTTCCGCCTGATTCTCGTTGATGATTTTCTTCAGAACTTTTGATCCTACGTCCGCGCGATAAGAATACTCTGTCAGAATCTCGGCCTTGAGACGAGGTATCGATTTTCCGTAACACCGCTCAATCTCCTTATCAAAATCAAAGAAGATGCAGTCTAATTTGTTCGCTAGAACTCGGCCGATCGTTGACTTTCCAATACAGGCGACGCCGACAACAAATATCTTCATTATAAAACATCCCAGAAGACATAAGCGTCTTTACTCGTGGTGTTCTGCCCAGTATGAACAGATCATTCGCCTAGTCTTCATACTCTTCTTCCTCATCATACCTGGGATATTGTACAGGATTCTCACCTATTTTCTCTATGATTCTCGGGTACTCGACTCCGGGTTCGGGATCCCTTGGTTTTTTACGAGTTTTCTTGATCTCAAAAATCCAATTGTCACCGTAATCGAATAGATAATAGAGCTTTAGTCCCTTTGGTAGAGGATACACTTGGTCGAGAAAAGTCTCATTGAAAATATCGATAGGCTCGAATGGGTTTCCTATGTCGAGCGGGTCATGATACTCGATCCTCCGGTCTCGACAATTCTTTCCGATATAGAAATCAAAGAGGTGATCGTCGTCAAAGTTGATGGCATCCTGGATGGCAAGATGGAGATCACAAAGTGACGATCGTGAATCGACCTCCATCACCCGTTTCCATTCTTCCCTTAAATAAAGACCCCAGACGCACTCTATTGTCAAGGTGATGATCATGATTCCTAAACCTCCGCTGTCTTTTCTCTCTATGCAAACTCGCTGCGGTGAAGAAGGATTGACTCTTCTACATCCCCGACAAACCCGATTGAGGCTCGACCTCCCCTGTCAGATTTGTATCTACGAGAGTTTTGTTATTGGACCTAATTTGAATATCTCCAGCCGCTTCGCCTTCCGTTGCGAAGGTAACAGTGACCGTCTTCCCCTCGACGGTAAAGCGAACACCCAACGAATCATCCTTTTCGATCAGCTCAGTCGGCGGAAGATCGACCGGCGGTTCTCCTGCGGTCTTATCGACAGCACGGATTACATGAAGAAACACATCGTCTTTCCGTGCCTTCCCGGGAGAGACCTCCATCCGCCAGTGTCCCCAAAGAGCCTCATCTCCCCATCGTTCTTTCACCTCGGGAACAACATCCCAATTTCTTCCACACGCAAAAAACTCCTGTCCCGGACCGCCGATCTTCGTCAAAACCGCGTCCGTCGGATAAATCGTTTTACAGAGGAGGCGTCCCTCTCCTTCATCGGCATAAAAAGAGCTCTTTTTCACAACGGGCTCATTTTGCGTATGCAGCAACCATGTCTTTTTGTATTCGGGATTTGTTGACGTAACACGGTCGCAAATTACAAACATATCGGGAATAATAAAGACAAACTGGCGGAGGGCCAATTCACATTTTTCCGGTCGATAACATGCCGTCGCATCGCCCGCCACATAGGTATAATGCGGGTTGGTCTCGAACGCGACGCATTCGCCGCCCGTTGTTCTATAGGTACCCCCGCAGCTGATTTGACCTTCCTTGCCGTCGTATGCCATCCCCCAGTACCCCGGAAACGGTTCGCCCGGCATATCGATCAACATGCAATTATGGGCCACGGTTTGTGAATAATAATGCCGGAGTTGATATCCGGTCTCCCTGCCGCGCGTGCCCGAGTCGAGAGCAAGATATCCCTTTTTGTAAATAACAAAATTATTTTCATCATGCTGTTTATGACTGGGCACTTCCGAACCAATCGTATACAAACAATACGTATCATCGGTGTCCGCACCGGAACGCATAAACACTTGCCCCAATGTTTCAAAATGACGAGCGTGAAGATCGGAATCCTGCGGGCCTTCCGGAGGAGGCGCGTCCTCCTGATCGGTCAGCAGAAAAGGATAAAACGGCCACGAGCGCCTGTGTCGTTGAACATTCGACGGAAGAATTTCCCGGATATGCGCGGCCAATGAGGCGCATTCGGGATGCGACTCGCCGTAGAAATGCATGATTTGCGACATATGCCCATAGAGATGATGAACCCGCAGTTCGTTGGTGTAGTGATAAGTATCGCCGGTGCCGAATTCTCGCGGAGGATCGCCCGGTATCCAATTCCACATAATCCAAACCGGAAAATAGGCCAGATGCGGCCAATCCGGCGCGATATCCTCGCCGGTTGCGGATTTCCAGGTGTGAAGGAAATTGAACTGCGACCACGGATACGCTCCCATCGCGTAGCCGATGGTTGCCGATGCGAGCCCGCCGTCATCGCCGGCGCATTTTCTCCTGTACTCGAATAAATCCAAATTATACTGATATCCCCGTTTCAAAAAACGAAGCGCCGTCTCATCATCGATCCCGTCGTCGTATGCCGCGAGACCGGCGAAGCAGACAAGATTCGTGACTCCGTAAAATCCGGTGGTGTGATTACTTCCGTTGAGTCGATGGATTCTCTTTTTCCCTCGTCCGGGCTGGACGTTATCGACATGTTTTAAAAACGGCACCAGGATCTGTCTTCGTTCATCAGGAGTCAGATCGTTGTATAGCCAATCATAGGCCGCCAGCGCATTGACACGGCTTGTGGAATACCAATTGACGTTCATCCCCTTTTCGTAACATTCGTTATAGGCGGCAACACTGACGAGGAGCATCTTTTTCGCCTTATCGAGATATTCTTTCTCTTTGGTCATGAGGTAGACAAAGGCTGTTTCGGCGGCCTGTGTTCCCCATTCGGTCGGTCGAGGCAAACAAATCCTCTCGTATTCGCCGTCCGGTTTTTGTCGGTACGCATAATCCTCTCGCTCAGGCTCCATGGACGGATTGTCGGGATAGCGATCCACTCGCTTTTTGAGATCGTCATACCAATCCTTCTCCTGGGTCAATGCCCGTTCCCGTATCTCAGGCCACGTGTCCTCGTTGAAGAAGAGTCGCGGATGATCGGTTCGTACGTTCTGAATCCACGAATCGTCTGTTGTCCCGAATGTGTTGGCATGAGCGAGCTGGGAACAGAAAAGCAACGCAATAAGGAATGAGGAGATAGTAATCCGATTCATATTTCGTCCGGTTGTCAAGAACATATCAGCCTCCGTGAGATCTCTCTATCGGCAAGATACTGACTGTCTTATGCCGTGTCAATTATGTAGAAACAGGCCAGATTGAGGCCTGTGGAGAATGGTCCCATCATCTGCCAAACGCATTTTGGATTGCCTCCGTGGCATTCCGAGGTTGAAAAGCGAAATCCGGTCTCCAGCCTCCCGATTATCCTTTATCCAATCCAAAACCCGAAAAGAAATCTCTTTTACTGTTTGAACATTCTCCGTCTTTGCTGCGTATAACAGGCGGGTAGGTATGTGCCCAGCAATCGATTGCCACGACAGTAAATGGAGGAAAAGCATGACGAACAGGATACTTACGGGACTCATCTTCACATGGTTTCTAGTGGCACAGCCGCTTGATGGCGTAACGGAATCGACACCCGCTGCGAACTGGCTGCCAGAGAGTACAATCGCGACATTCCAGCTGGACCACCCCGAGTCCCTGCTGAACCTGGTTCTCGATCCGGAGTTCATTGAGACAATCACCGCCCTGCCCGCCTATCAGAAAATAGCATCCGATCCCGGATTCAAAGAATTCCAGGGTGTGATTGCCTATCTCGAGGCGACACTCGGCACGGAATGGAAGGCCGCAATCCGCAAACTGATCGGCGAGGGTGTCACATTTGCCATACTCCCGAGTGATTCGGTCCTTCTCATGATCGACAGCAAGGACGCCGATCTTCTCCAGCGATTGCACGAGACGATTCTCACTTTCGCCAAGGCGGATGCTACAAACCCGGAGAAGCTGGGACCGTTTGAATGCGAAGGTGCCGAGATCTGGACCTTTGGCGGCGACGAGATGCACGCCGTTGTCGATAACCGGTTCATTCTGTCCAACCGCCGGGAGACAATCGAAGCCGCCCTACATCGTCACGCGGAGCCGAGCGGCGAAAGCCTGAGTGCGGTCCCCGAGTATGTCTCTGCCAGGAAAGCGGCCGGAGCAGACACCACGGCGACGGCGTTTGTGCATCTCAAAACCCTGAAGCAGCATCCACCCTTCCAACAGGCGCTCGCAGGAACGATGAATCCGCTGCTGGCTTTGCTGTTCGCGGGCTTGACTGATTCCATCCAGGAATCGAACTGGATGGCGATGGGACTGGATATCGAGGGGAAGAGTTTGGCGTTGCGAGCCTTATCGGATGCCAAAGCAGCGGACCCGTCCGGACCGGCAGCGTTCGCGGTACCTGCGAAACCCGAAGAAGGCCCGGGCGCCAATATCACTGTGCCCCGCCAGATTGCCGGTCTGAGCGTATACCGCGATCTCTACAAATTCTACACAGCCAAAGATGAGTTGTTCCCCGAACGGACCTCCGGCTTGATCTTCTTCGAGAACATGATGGGCATCTTCTTCAGCGGGCGGGATCTGACGGAAGAGGTGTTCGCTGAAATGCAGCCCGATGTGCGGCTTGTGGTCGCGGAACAAACCTACGATCCTTCGATCGGAGACCCGTCGGTGCAACTCCCGCAATTCGCGATGGTGTTCCACGTCCGGGACGCTGAAGAGTTCGGTGTGGTGTTTGAAGAGGCCTGGCAGAAGGCCGTTGGGCTGGTCAATTTCACGCGGGGCCAGCAGGGTTTGCCGGGACTGATCATTGATCGCGTCGTCCATAACGAAACGAAATTCACCGTCGGCTATTTTGCGGCCCCATCCGAAAAGGAGGAGCAAATACCGATTCGATACAACTTGCGGCCGGCGGTTGCCAGGGTGGATGAGTATGTGATCCTGAGTTCGACTGACGGATTAGCAAAAGATTTAATCGACTCTCTCAAGCAGGAAGAAACGGATTCCACGAAGTCCCCAGGCTACCATTCTGTAGCACAAATCGATGGACTTCAGCTGGCATCGATCTTGACCGCCAATAAAGAACATCTGATCCGGCAGAACATGCTCGAAAAAGGCCAATCGCGAGAACAAGCCGAGGGGGAGATCAACCTCATGACCACTGTATTGAAGCTCCTGGGGCAGGCACGGTTGAATCTCGGCGGCACTTCCGGTCAACCGATAGCTACTCTGGTACTCGATCTGAACCTTCAATAACGAAACACCTGTGTCCGGGAGAGAAAGGCCGAGAAATGTCCGACAGAGATCGAATGCCAAATAGACCCGCACGAGAGGAATCGTCGCCGGCTCTGCCCGACGGTTCGATTAAACCCGATTGGGCGTGGGCACAGTATGAACCGACAAATGACCGCCCCTGGGATCTTCGCTGGGCGGGGCATCTCTATCGCCGAGCGGCGTTCGGAGCCGGCTGGAAGGAGCTTCAACAGGCGGTGAAGGAAGGACCGCAACGCTCGATTGATCGGCTTCTGCAACCTGACAGCGATGTGACGGCATTCAACGAGACCTACGACAGCTATGCCGCGTCGGCGACCGACTCGGATTCAACCGACACACTGTGCGCGTGGTGGCTGCGCCGGATGATCGAGACACCTCATCCGTTGCTCGAAAAAATGACGCTTTTCTGGCATCACCATTTCGGGATGAGCAACATCCGTGTCAAGAACGCATTCCTGATGCATCAGCATCTGAAGTTACTGCGCCGTCACGCACTCGGCTCTTTCGAACCTTTATTGGAGGGCGTGTCGAGCGACCCAGCCGTCCTTATCGCGCTCGACTCCACCGAGCATCGCAAGGTCCGCCCGAACGAGGACTATGCGCGGGAATTCCTCCAGAATTTCGGCCTCGGAGCGGGGGAATTCGCCGAAAGCGACGTGCGTGAAACCGCCCGGGCATTCACAGGTTGGTTTGTATTCGGGACCCGGTTCCGCTATATCGAGCGCGAGCACGATAGCGGCGCGAAAACGATTCTTGGGCAGGAGGGCGATTTCGATGGAAAGGACGTGGTCCGGATTGTCTTGACCCAACCCGCGGCGTCCCGGCTGGTTGTCAGAAAGCTATACAGGTGGCTGATTTCGGAGACCGAAGAACCATCTGCCGATCTTATCGCACCGTTGGCCGAGTCCTTTGCGAAGGACTATGACGTCGCGAAGCTGGTCGGCACAATGCTCCGCTCGAATTTGTTCTTTTCACCGATAGCGTATCGCATGCGAGTCAAGAATCCTATCGAGTACGCCTTGGGGATCGTTCGCGCATTCGAGGCGACGGTATCCACCACGGAGTTGGGCAGGGACTTGGCCGCATTGGGTCAGAATCTGTATACCCCACCGACCGTTGAAGGCTGGAAGGGCGGACATCATTGGATCAATAGTACGACTATGGTTGGCCGAAGCAATCTGGCGCACGCCCTTCTTTCCGGCACTGAACCGTATGGCGACAAGATCGACCCCTGGGCGGTCGCGACGAATCACGGCGCATCGAGCATCGAGGCGGGCCGATCTTTCCTACTTGATTTGCTTCTTCAGGGAGACGTTGACTCGCGTGTTCGCGAAGCGCTGTCCGATACCGAACGAAGCGCTGCCGACGATCCGTCGCAGCAACTCCGTCAGTTCACGCATCTGGTTGTCACTCTTCCAGAATTCCAACTGGCATAGACACGATCCGGAGGAGATCATGGTTCTTACACGACGCGGTTTTCTAAAAACCTCTCTTGGGGCGTCGGCACTGTTGTCGTTGTCTCCCACAGCAAACCCGGGCGCTTTCGCAGCAGGATCGCGGTCCGGCTCCGGCGATACCGTCCTCGTGGTGATTCAGCTGGCGGGTGGAAACGACGGGTTGAATACAGTCATTCCATACGAAGACGATGAGTATGCGAAAAACCGGCCCACGCTTCGCTTTACCGCCGACGAGGTTCACAAGATCGATTCCGGGCTGGGCTTCCATCCCGAAATGGAGACGTTCGCAGAACTCTACAAAGAGGGATACTTGAGCGTTGTTCAAGGTGTAGGCTATCCCAATTCATATAAAGACCATGCCGATGCGATGCGTGCCTGGCATACTGCGCGGCCGGATCGTTTGCAATGCCAAACCGGCTGGGTCGGCCGGGCGGCAGATTATGGGTGTAATCAATGCGGGCTCGATGTGCCGGTCGTTTTCGTCAGCGAAATCGCACAACCTTTCAGCCTCAATGCAGAGACCGCGATCATTCCGTCAGTGGATCGCTTAGAGGATTGTGCCCTGCGCACCTTATCCGATTCCGGCGGAGAGCAGCCTTGTCGAGAAAACATGACCGAGCTCGCCCGTCTTCCGCGGGCACGCATGGATAATCCACTCGTGGATTTCCTGAAGAAGCGTACCTTAGATGCTCACAAGTACAACAAACGAATCGAGGCTGTACTCCAATCTAATGCGACTTCTGTTGAGTATCCTCCGTATCAGCTCGCGGAAAGACTCAAAACGATCGCGCAGCTGATTCGTGCCGATGTCGGCATCCGGATTCTGCACACAGAGTTGGGCGGCGCGGGGTTCGGCGGTTTCGATAATCATGCCAATCAGCGGGGAAATCACGGCGCATTACTGCGCCAGCTGTCGGACTCGGTGGCCGCATTTGTGGAGGATCTTCAAAGAGACAGACTTTTGGGTCGTGTCCTACTGATGACATTCTCCGAATTCGGCCGCACCGTGAAAGAAAATGGAAGACGCGGGACAGGTCACGGAGCGGCGGCGCCGATGTTTCTCGTTGGGGGACAGCTTGCCGGCGGGTTGATCGGGCCGCATCCCAGCCTGAGCGATCCCGACGACGGAGGCGCGCTCAAGTTCCACACCGATTTCCGCCAGGTCTTCGCAACGGCGCTGGACTGTTGGCTCGGCTTCGACAGCCGAACCATCCTTGGCGACAGATACGAGGCGGTGGATATGCTGCGAGTGTAGGCTTGGCCGGATTGGCGTCGTCGCTGAAAAGGTCAGATTGTCTGGTTATTGACGCGTTCCGACGATGAACGTATAGTATTCATTATCGGGTTATTGTATTTCTGCAGCAAATGGGTGCTCTGGATTAGTCGTCAGGAAGAGACGTATGAGTGTCTATAGTTTCTACGCTATTGGTGAAGAACAGGGTAGGGTGTAGTGAGCCACAGGGGCTCGTGCGGACAGGATGCTCATTGTCAAATGTCAGGAGCATAAACATGGTAACTGTCGCATCGCTGGTAAACATGAAAGGAGGGGTTGGGAAATCGACCCTGGCTTTCAATCTCGCTTGGCATTGTTCGTGGTATAAGAACCTCAAGGTTCTGTGCATCGACTTAGACCCACAGGCGAACTTGAGTCAGTACTTTCTTGGGGAAGAGGACTACCTCGCTTTTCTGCACAAACCGGATACACGGACTATTGTTGATATTTTCGAGCAATTCTCGGCACCTTCCGCCAGTTCCGCGGCACCGACGTTGACCGACCCCATGGAGGCAATTGTCAACCTTCACGAATGGGATGACGGTAGTCTCTTGGATCTTGTTCCTTCTCGCTTGGAGTTGTCTTGGACGCTGAAGAACCCGACTGAGAAGGCGCAGCTCTTACCGCGATTTATAGCGAATATCGAGGAGTCGTATGACCTTATTCTCATCGACTGCGCGCCGACCGAATCCATTCTTACGACAGCCGCCTATCGCTCCAGCCGATATGTATTCGTCCCGGTCAAGCCGGAGTTTCTTGCTACGATCGGCCTTCCTTTGCTTGCCAGGTCGCTCAAGGAGTTCAGACAGGTTTATCAGGATCAGGAAATTGAAATAGCGGGCATCATCTTCAACGACTTGCGCCGGTCCAACACTCCACCTGAGCAGATTACGTCTTGTGCGGATGTTAGAAGCGTCGCTGAGGAGAATAGTTGGCCAGTGTTTGAGAACGTAGCCTACCATTCAGACTCCTATGCCGCCGGTTCCAGGGCGGGAAAGCCCATATTCATGACTTCGTATGCTCGGGATTATGTGATTGGTGAGTTTAGCGATGTGGCCGACGAATTCCTGAAAGGAGTCCATCTCAAATGAAGAAGCGCGTACGTCAGGCGGTGCTCAAAGTGATGCTCCTCCAGGAGGAGTTCACAAAAAGTGAATTAAGTGAAGCTGCTGCGTTCCTGTCTAACGGGGAAGCCGGCGATCTGATTGAATACCTGAGAGACAGGAAGACCAGAGCCGGGAACAGGAATGTGTCTACACCTGCAAGCGACAAGCGTACTATTTCGAAAGTGGTGAAGCAGTTAGAGCACAGTGACCCGGAGCGGTACAACATCCTGACAGAGTTTGAATCGATGGTGCGAGACGGAAGTGTTTTGAGGGAACCAGGTGACATTAAGAAGCTAGGGATTGCCGCCAGCAAGCACTTCCAACCCGGCAAATCAAGAAAAGATAGTATTCCTCGGCTCATGGAGGTTCTTGCCGCAATGCCGATGGATGAAATGAAGGATACTGTCCGTAAGGTTACGGAGCAGTCAAAGGCATCTGCAGAAGGGGAGAGTTCATACGGAAGGCTGGCAAGATACATAATACACGGTGATCAAGCGACGCAATAAGCTCTCAGCAGTCAGCGCGGCTACTAGCCAGATTCCCAAGGCTTCCCGGTTTCAGGCTCGACCGGTCTGCCGTACTTCCACAGTTCGGACTCGCTCAAGTCGATGTCGTTACTCCAACTGATACCATATCCGCCCGGGTCTGTTTTCACAGATCCGAAAAACACGTCTTCTTTGAGAGCTTCAAACGCCTCTGTTTCAAGCAACGGACGGCAGTCGTATTCTCGCCTCACTCCGTTCTCGAAAGTAACAAGGAGCTGTTTGCCCGGCTTCGCCTGCACATTGACAACTTTGGGGTACGTCTTCAACATGTTTCGTCACTCCAACCCTGGGAGTTTTCTGAATTCCTGACTATGCCACATTTCTTGCAGTTGCTCTCGATAGAGTTCAGCCCATTCTCGAACCATTCTCTGAGCCCTTCTGGGTAAATCGCCCTCGATCATCTCCAAAGTCGCAAGGTCAAACACACCGTTAAACTCGGCATAAACGGCGTGGAAGTGGGGAACGCCGTGCTCTTTAAAGTACATCTTAATCACTATGCCGTAGAAGCGTGCTATGACAGGCATTGGACTGGCCTTCGGTCTCCAGTCTATGTGAGATTTTCAATCCTCACCGGCTTATTCTCCTCCGCCGAACGGATTTCGCTGAAGACGACCTGGAGCGCTTCGTAGCTGGTTTGGAAGGTTGCGGTCTCCGGTTTCTGTCCCTTTGCGATACACTCGAAGAAATGAATGTCCTCCAAATAGTACGCGCCGATGTCGGTAATATTGATCCCCTCCGCCTGCGCCTTTGGGATCTCCGGCAGGCGGGGTTTGTCGGGTTCGCCCGCCTTCGGGTAAAACAACAGCGTATCGTCACGGCCGCTGTCGTAATCCAGCACACCTTCCTCGAACACCGCACGGAAACTCATGTTGAATGGGAACTTTTCGGAATAATACCAGCTGCCCTCCGCGTACACGCTCGGCCCGTCTGAGTAAACATACTGTGTAATAATGCTCCACCAACCGGTGTGGTCCTTCGAGCCGTGTGAATGAACCGCGTCCGGTTTTCCAAGCAGGAATACGACGAAATCCGTGTCATGGGTATGGAGATCAAGCGCGGCGGAACCGCTCTGTGTGCCCTCGGTGAACCAGTTGTTCACGCCCCAAGTCGGGCAGCCGCCGGTGCGGTGCAGACGCAGCGAGCGGAGTTGTCCGTACCGATTCTCCGCAACGGCTTCCCTGAAGACGCGATATTCCGGCCAGAATCGGATCACCTGGCCGACCATGGAGATCCGGTCCGTGCGGTTCGCCGCATCGACCATGGTTTTGGCCTGTTCGATTGTGCGGGCCATCGGTTTCTCGACGAACGTATGCTTGCCGTGTTCGAGTGCTTCGACCGCGAGCTCCGCGTGGGTGGGTGTAGGCGTGGTGATGAACACCGCGTCGATGTCGGAGCGTTCCAGCAGGGCTTTGTAATTCGGTGCCGCTTCTGCGCCCCAGTCTTTCGCTTTTGCCTGGCAGATGTCGGGGTCCGCATCGGCGACTGCGACCAGTTCCGCCAGTTCATTCAGCGCGCAGCTGGCTCGATGCATATTCCCCATCCCACCACAACCAATGATTCCGATTCGAACAGGTAAGTTGTTATTCATTTTCTGCACTCCGAAGTTGGTCGCTCGGCATGTTGGCGATGATGTTGCCGTTCCCCCTCTCCCTCTGGGAGAGGGACGGGGTGAGGGTCTTTTCTCATCACTACTCTACCCATCCTCACATCCGATGGAACAGGTCTTTGAGTTTCGGGTAAATCTCCATATAGAGACCAAAACGGTCGTTGTAATAGGCTGCGTTGCTCTCGATCGGTTCGAAGGTTTTGCCCGGTTTGACGAGTTGCTTCACCGCTTCGTCCAGGGACGCGTAGACGCCGGTACCCGTTCCCGCCAGCATCGCACAGCCGAGGCTGCTCGCCTCGGTCACCTCCTCGACACGGATCGGCCGGTTCATAATGTCCGCCTTGATCTGCATCCAGTAGTCCGATTTCGATCCGCCGCCCGTCGCGCGCAGCTCGTTGATCGTAACGCCCGCCTTCTCCAGCAGATCCACGCAATAGCGCAGCTCCAATGTGATCCCCTCCAGTATCGCACGAATGATCTCTCCCTGGGTTGTGCTGAATGTCATACCGAGAATCGCACCGCGCGAATGAGTATCGAAATGCGGCACGCCGGTCGAGGTGAAATGCGGCAGGACAAGCAGATTCGTCGGTTTGTCCGCCGCTTTCTCGCAGAGGATGTCATAAACGTCCCGGCCGGTTTTCTCGGCTTCCTGCTGTTCGAGTTCGCCGAAATTATCGCGTATCCAGCGGAACAGAACGCCACCGGTGAAGTTGTAGACCAACGCGATGAAGAGCCCCTCGTAGGTATGATCGTAACAACAGATATTGCTGTTGAGCATCTGGTTGTTGAGGATCGGCTCGGTGAAGGTTGGAACGATACACTCGACTGTACCGATTCCGTACGAAGCGACATCCGGCTCGATCACGCCAGCGCCGAGTGTCTGGCACGGCTGATCGTGGCCGCCGGTGACCGCCTGGATACCGCGCGGCAGCCCGATTTCATCGGCGACTTTGTCCGGTATCGTGCCGATCGACGTTCCGGATGGAGCCACACGCGCCATGTGGTCCGGTGTTAAGCCGACATGTCCTAGCAGTTCCTCCGACCAATCGTGTTTCTTCAGATCGAAGAACATCGTTCGGCCCGCGATGGTGTAATCGGTCACCGGTTCGAGACCGAGTTGATGATAAACAAAGTCCTCGTAGCAGAGGAACTTTTTGACCTTTTTGAATACATCGGGTTTATTCTGTTTCATCCATTGGAGTTTGAGGGCGGTAAACGGTGCCGCGAGCGGTTGGCCGGTGATTTGGAAAATCTTCTCGCGGCCGACATTTTCCTCCCACCAGGAGACCAGGTCCCCCGTACGCGCGTCGAACGAGACCGGCGAGCGATCGAGGATGTTGCCGTTCTCATCGAGCGGCGTGGTGGCCTCGCCCTGGCAGGAAACCGCAATAGCCGTGATCGGGTCGCTTTTTGTTTCCTGCGCAACCTGTCCGAGGCAATCCTTGATATCCGCCCAGACGCGAACGCTGTCCAGCTCCGCCCATCCCGGCTGGGGTGAGAAGAGCGGATACTCCCGGTAGGCGGAAGCAATCACTTTTCCATCCACGTTACAAACCGTCGCTTTGCATCCCGTCGTTCCGACATCCAATCCGAGCAAACTCACAATCCGAACCTCCAAATCAAGCGCTATGTATCAGCCTGTCCTCTTACCAATGCCGTTATCTTGGGCCGGCCTTTCGACAGGCTCAAGAACCGGCCCGTTTTCGCTGAAGCGATTGAGATCGGTTCTTCTACTAATAGACCGATCGTCTCTAATTCTAACAGACTCCAAACCAATCGTCTTGCGCTCATCGATTGAATGGTCGCGCTTTGGCAGACTGCAAGAACGGGCCCGGACTCGGCTCAAACTTAACGTAATCAACATTCTTATAATTGCACACCTTTTGCATCAATGTGTTCCTCAGGCGGACATAGCTGCGGCTCCGATTAGAAAGTGGAGGGAGGATAGCTGCATTATCGCATGACAATAAAGAACGTTTTCTGTCATTGCCACTCATTTATGCTACAGAAAAAATGCTTCTGTGACAGGAGATTCTCTATTTTTTTCTGCAAAGCTCTTGCCCCCCCCCCCCGCTCGCCATGATAAACTGTGCAGTATAAAGGGTAGGAATGTAAAACCAGTGGGAGCTCGGCATAATATTTTCCGACTAAAGTAGATGTTTCTGGAAAGGTTTGTTTACATCAGTCGTCTTGAAAATTCTTTGTCTTTCTTTCGGAAAGAGGTGGATAATGAGACGATTCCTTGTTTTTTCAGGACTCTGGATTCCTGTACTCGCATTAGTTGTAGGGGCGGAAGACGATCTCGTCAATGCATACCGGTTTCGGGCAAGGCATCTGACCGTAGTTGACCGCATAGCGCTGGCCACAAACACAATAAAAACCTCTCAAGATGAGGACGTCGTTTTGGAGGCGGTGAAGGATATAGGGAGATTCGCACTTTCGTCCGAAAACCCACTCAATGTAAAAGACGTAGTTAATTACGTGCTGACGAAAACCACTCCTGATTCATTGTTGTTTCGTGAGGCTCAGCTAACGAAAGCAGCAATCCTGGCGCGTGAGGGGCACCTCGAAAAAGCTATAGCAATTTACAGGCACTCTATTACGCAGCTATGGGATGAAACTTTGTGCGATCGTTACCAGATGTTTTTATGGAAAATGGGTGAGGATGCCCTGCTTGCGGTTGATGACTATGAACGCCAAGTGACAAAGAAGTACCCACCGGATGTGAAGGCGTTTTACGGTCTGGGGAGGGACTTTGCAGAGATGTTTTGTCGTCTCCGGGCGATGCGAATTGCGGATCCAGATTCCTCGGCAATGCGGGACGTTTTTCCACATTTGAAAGAGTCGGAGGATCGGCCTTATGCGAAAGAGATCGCGAATGCACTGTGTATTGCAGCCGATGGAGATTATAATACCGGACTAAAACTCTTGAAAAAGATCGACACGCTTTGTGCTTCAGAGAGTGTTGCCCGGTCCAGATACGACGAATCACAAGACCTTCCACTATATCGAGCGACACTCTTGTTCTTTGAGGGGCGTGATTTCAACGATGCGCGTGCTTCTTTGCGTCAATACGTTAACCGGAACAAGGATGTTCCCGCACGGGTACTCGTTCGTACCCTCAAAATGTGCTACGGGATGGAGAATTGTCCGGAAGATCTTCAAAAACTGGTAGAGCTTACCGATTTTTTGATAAATAGTCAGTTGTTGGAGGAGCCTGTTGCAAGCCAGTTACCGCGAGACCAGGTCGCAAGTCTGCTCGACATGCACCATACGGCCCTTTGGTGGCAGAATCGCCTTCGGGACGGTCAACGAGTGGCCCTTGACGTGATGGGGGAATACTATCCCGATACATTGGCCGGTGCGAATGCAGCCATGAATTTTGGTTTAAGTTGTATCTACTTGGACAAAGATCGAGAAAGTGCTGTTCGGATCTGGCGCGATATCCTTGAAAAAGCGCCGTATGACGACATCGTTCCCTTGGTCAAGGCATGTTTGGCGGGTTCGGCCTTTCATCGAGAAGAATACGAACGCGCAGACGCACTCAGGCGAGACGTACTTGATCGTCTCGATCCCTCCCCACAGGGAGCATACCTTCGCTGCAAGGACGCCATGCTACATCTTGGGAGACAAATTGAACGTAGAGGGGGATCCGCTGCTCCGTAAGAAACCAGATGAGGGACTTTGTCTGAACGCAAAAAAGAATTAGATCAGATGGTGAGATGTCAGATATCGCGGGAACCGGAAAGGGTGATACGATGAACAATAGGAAACATCATCTGCGGTGCTTCTTAGAAACGGTTATTATCCTGGGGATCGTAGCCATACTACCCCGCCTGCACAGCGTCCTGAGCTGCAACGGATACCCCTATTACGATCCCGATCCACCGATGGATTTATCGCGGGATGAGCCATACAGTCTTTACGAACCGCGACCAATAGTACAGTATGCGGGCAACCGCTACGCAGCTGTTTTTACAGGAGTCGGGTTTCCGTGGATAAAACCGGAACGAGAGATCGGCGGTCAAACTAAATACTACGTTGATGTGGATACGAAAACAGAATACGACGTTGATTACACGATCGCGGATTCAGTGAGATTTAAAGTAGACCAAAACGAAACATCCCCAGGGCAAAGTACCACACCGTATAACGACTGGGTTGACGATCAGTCTTCGCCCGACCAGGACATTTTGGACGTCACGACTTATGCGGCGCCGGACGCCAGCAGCTTCACTTTTACCATAGATGTCGAGGACACCGCGCATGCCGGTCCTCCGGGGACCACAGATGATACCCCTGACATTGAAAGAGTATCCCATGAAGTGCATTGGGAAAAGCCCAATCGAGAGAATAACGATTTTACCAGTCACGACATCACTGACGACGGAACTTACTATACCCGAACGTTGCAAAACTGACTCCTCCTGCCAACATTTCCAAATCTCTCCCCCCGTTCA
>CAZTDD010000133.1:0-18354 GCA_964612675.1 uncultured bacterium | reverse complement strand
TCTTTTTCCTCCCCCGAAGATCGGGGGAGGTTAGGAGGGGGTTGAAATCCGTTTTCACGACTTTTTGCGAACCTGTCAGACAATAGGGGGTGTCTCATGTCGGGATTGAATCGATTTTTCAGAATTGAAGAGGCCGGCAGCACAATCCAAACGGAAATCGTCGCGGGATGTACGACTTTCCTGACGCTCGCCTATATTATCTTCGTTCAGCCGGCGGTCCTGTCGGTGGCGGGGATGGACGGCGGCGCTGTGATGGTGGCGACATGCATCTCAAGCGCTGTTGCCACGCTGTGTATGGCCTTTCTCACCAATTATCCAATCGCTCTCGCCCCGGCAATGGGTCACAATTTCTTCTTCGCATTCGTTGTATGCGGTAGCATGGGCATTTCGTGGCAGGTTGCTTTGGGGGCCGTGCTCATATCGGGCGTTCTGTTTATCCTGCTCGGGGCGTTCGGTATGCGGGAGCGTATCATCAACACGATTCCGGCGTGTTTGAATCTATCCATCGCAGCGGGAATCGGTCTGATGATTTCGCTTGTGGGTTTTGAGTGGGGGGCTCTTGTGGTCGACGACCCGGCAACGTATGTCACACTGGGCGACCTGGGAAGCCCACCGGTACTGGTATGTTTATTCGGAGTGATTGTCATTTCCATTTTGCTTGCCTGGGAATTCTCGGGCGCAATTCTCGTCGGGACGCTATTGACGGCGGTAGTGGGGCTGGCCACGGGGATCACTGAATTCCAGGGTGTGGTATCGACGCCACCGTCGATGGCTCCGACTTTCATGCAGTTGGACATTCAAGGTGCGTTGTCACTGGGTCTGTTAACGGTAGTATTTGTATTCTTCTTCCTGGATTTGTTCGACACGATCGGCACAACCGTCGGTGTGGCGGAGTTGGGAGGATTTCTACGGGACGGCAAACTGCCGCGTGCTCGGCGTGTTCTGCTTTCGGACGCTATAGGGACATGCGTCGGCGCGACAACCGGCGCATCGGGCGTCACAAGCTACGTTGAGTCGACGACAGGTATCGCCGCAGGCGGCCGCACAGGGCTTGTCGGTGTCGTGGTCGCCGTTCTATTGCTTCTCTCACTGTTCTTCAGCCCCCTTGTGCGAATGCTGGGGCATCCGTACCCGCTTACGGACACAATCTTCATCTACCCCATCGCGGCCCCTGCGCTCATCATCATCGGATTCATCATGATGCGCTGTGTCGCCCGAATCGACTGGTCCGATCCGACGGAAGGAATTCCGGCTTTCCTCACCATGGTGATGATGCCCTTCGGCGGGATGAAGATCATAGAGGGTATCGCATTTGGTTTCATTTCCTATACGCTTCTGAAAACGGTCTCGGGACGGATCAAGGAGGTAAGTCCATTACTCTATGTTGTTTCGGTCCTTCTCGTGCTACGCTACATATACTTAATGGGATAACCAGATGGGATAACCATCCAAAGAATTTGAAAACAACGGTTCCAAATGATGAGTCGACTTTACATAGTACTCTTTTTCATGTCTGCGGCGATCTGTTTCGTTGTATCCCATACCGCATACAGCGATCAGATTATCGCAGACGGTGAGATCACGAAAACGATCATTTACCATGATCGTGCCATGGTATTCCGTCAGGCGCAGGTTCGTCTGGCCGAAGGTAGCCACCAGATTCTGTTCAAACATCTGCCCGGTTCCATTTTGGCCGATTCGCTGCATGTTTCCTCTTTTTCCGATCCTGTGAAGATTGTAGGGGTCAGTAGTCGACGAGAAACCCTGGAAGAGCAGAAAGAAGCACGCCAGCGCCATCTCATGAATCAGATCCGACGATTGGAAGACGATCTACAAATCATTGTCGATGAAGAACGGACATTGAATGAGCAGATCGAGTTCCTGCGGAAAGTCGGAGAAAGCGCTGCGGATGTCGTCGCGGACGAACTGGTGCGGGGTGGCGGTTCGTCATTTCAATGGCAGGACTTGTACCGAACACTCACCGAACAAATTCGCGGTTTGCGCCGCACAATCCGGGAGCAGGCACCGAAGAAACGCGATCTGGAAGAACGCATTGAGAATCTCTACCAGGAGATGGAGCGTGTGGGAGAAAATCTCTCCGACGCCTATGAGATTGTGGTGGATGTAGAGGCCGCGAGTCCGGTGAACGGGGATATCTCGCTTTCCTATGTCGTACAGGGAGCCAGATGGACCCCCACCTACGACGTTCGGTATCTGGAGGAAGAGGAAGTCCTCAATGTTTCGTATCACGCAAATGTGCGTCAGCGCACAGGCAAAGCATGGCCGAATGTCGAACTGACGCTCTCCACGGGCAAACCCCTGCTTTACGGTCGTCCAAAGGATCTCAGCCCCTGGAACGTTGGTTTCGCGAGTTCATTAAAGACCACAGCAACCAATGGGAATAACGGGGAATCCCGTGCGGCTAAACCCACCGACACTTCGTCGGACAAAACCGATACGGTTCCCCTCTTCCAGCCGGCGGATTTGGGGGCGTTCGCTCTCGAATATGAATCGGACGAGATTGCGTTCTCATTCCAACTCCCCACACCGGAAACGATTCCCTCGGGGACAAACGACAGTAAAGTCACCATAGCGAATTTCCGTTTCCCGGCGCGTCTCCAGTACATCGCGATCCCCCGTCAGGGACCGTATACCTTCTTAAGAGCGGTCATGACCAACAACTCGAATTATCCGCTTCTCAGTGGAGATGCGAATATCTTCCTCGGGAGCGATTTTCTCTCGACGACAACCATCCATACGACGATGCCGGGTGCGGCCCTCGACTTCTATCTCGGGACGGACCCACACATTGAAGTCCGTCAGACAGAACTCGAACGGACTTTGGATTCATCGGGATTGATCCTGACGACCGGTCAGCAAATCACCTGGCGATGGCGGCTCGACATTATCAACCGGCGCGACAGTCGGATTGTACTTGAAGTGGTTGACCAGCTGCCTGTACCCAAACATGAAGACATCAAACTGGAAGATTTTCGCTGCCGAAACGAGGAATATTCGCTCGAGAATAACGGAATCGTCCGCTGGATTCTCGAACTCGCACCGAAAGCGGAACGAACGATTCTTTACTCCTACAAGTTGAAATTTCCCAAAGACACGGTACTCAGCGGCCTTGAGCGTTGACGGTTAAGCAGGTTTCTGTGCGACCAACATCGCCCGTTCCTCGTCTTCCCCATATGGGCGTCCGTCAAAATGGCCGTAAACCGCCTGCGGATCGAGCCCTGCTTGTTTCGCCATCCACGAGAGTTCCCATCCGTTGAATAACCAGGGAACATAATTGTACCGGCGTTGTTCGCCGTCCGGATCGGTAACGGTAATCTGATTCGAAAGCCGCCGTCCGTCATGGATAATTGTTCGTTCCTCGCGAATTGCGAGTCTTCCCTTTTTGTGGCGATACACGGGAGAAAGGAACTTGACGATGTGGTGCCGGTTCATTACGTCGATCAGAAGCTTTCCGCCCGGTGCGAGCACCCGTGCATACTCCTGCATGATCCGCAGGTTCTCCTCTTCCGTTTCACCATACCCGAAGCTGGAGAAGAGACTCATCGCCCAGTGAACGCTGTTCGAAGCAAGGGGAATTGAACGCAAACCGCCTCGAACAAAGTGAGCCTGCTTCTCCCATATGCGCCGTTGTTTCCGTGCCACTTCGAGCAGATATTCGGAGATATCGACGCCGACGACACGGTAGCCGCGGCGATGCAGCTCCCAGGTATGGCGTCCCTGTCCACAGGGCGCGTCCAGTATCCACTGATCCCGATCCCACGTAAGAACACTTTCTGCGAACTTCAGTTCGGTCTTTGTTCGTTTCGTGTTGGTTGTCTTGCCGTATATGTTCAGATAATCGGGACTGGAAAAGAATTCGAACCACCAATCGACAGTCATCGCTCCGCCGTTCAGTTCTCCTCAACGAAATCACCGGCAAGATACCGGCGCCATCCATGTGCCGCAGCCCGCTTCCGGGCGCCACCCGGGGGAATATTCGAACTCCCGGGTGGCATAGGCTTCAGGCCTGTGGGTCGAATCAATAAGTCTTCTTGTCTTTCGGAAGATATGGAGTTTTGATGAAAACCACCTTCACCGGCTGATCGGTATTGTTCACCAGGTTGTGCTTGTGCGGGGCATCGATCTTCCACGCGTCCCCCGGCCCGCAAGCGTGTTCCTCACCATCTATGACCATCGTCGGATTCCCTTCCAACACAAGGAAATGCTCTTCCACCTCATCATGAAAGTGTCCGCCCATAGACTCGCCGGCTTTGACGCGAATCACGCCCCATTCGATCCGGTCTCCGCGAAAGAGATATTTGACACCCCAATCGCCGTTTCGATATTCCAAATCCTGCTCACGTGTATGTTCCATGCGTCTTACCTCCCTTTAAGAGACACCGCCACGGGTGCGCCTAATCGTCTGGATTGTCTTCCCTGGTACCGAAGACGTCTGGATAAGCAGAGGCTACCGCCTCCAGATTCCGTTCTGCCGCTCCTAAAGCCGCGTTTGCATCTTCTTCTGTCACATGCGCCGGTCCACCATAATCGCCGGTTGCACGTAAGCGTCGCAGAAAAGTATAATCCGCACCTCGCTCAGCAGACCAACGACCGGTTTTAACCAAGTCGCGATGAATAGCGACTTCAAGCGCAGAGTGCCGGGAGAATTCCTGCTGTTCCAGTCTCATGAACCCACTCACAGCGTAGAACGCCGCATAGAATGCACGCGAAACAGCAGCGTCAGGATCGACGCCCAACAACATCTTTGCGGTTTTGAGGGATCGAAGTGCCCGCTGCCAGGAATCTCTCGCCTCCACCTTCATAAAGCAATCCCTTCCCTCTTGGCTTTCCTGTAAAGGGCAAACTCGCCTGCTTCGTAATCCTCTGGATCTGCAGGAGTTGCATGGATGGGGCGCTCGACTTCCAACTGCAGAGGATAGAGAGCATCGACAATCGTCCGCAAATCGGTCCCTAGCGCTATTGGACCATCAAGTAAAACCAGCAGATCGATATCGCTTTCCGGTTGTGCCTCTCCACGAGCCTCCGAACCATACAGAATCAACCCTCTCAACCGATCGCCATAGACCTCTGCGAGACGTTCTTTTGCACGCAGAAGTATCGATCCCTTATCTGCAGGCAACGTCCTATTCTTCAGTTGAATATCCATGTCTTCTGGAACCGGGGTCGCCTTCAACAAACAATTACGATCAATCCGCGCCTTCTTTTTTGATCACATCATTCAGGTGTTTCAGACTCTTTTCCGCCTGCTCGACAGTCTCACATTCGACGGACAACACGCCGTGGAACCCGGCATTCTTCAGAATTCGGACGGTCTTCGCCCAATCGATAACACCTTCGCCGCAGGCACAACCTACGGGCGTCCCGGTGACTTTTCCCCGCTCGTCTTCGCTCTGCTGGATGCCGATATCCTTCGCGTGAACGTGGATCGTCCGCGGCGCAACCGCTTCCAACAGCTCGTACGGATCGCTGACTCCGCCGAGATAGGCGTTCCCCATATCCGGATTGAAACCGACATTCTTGGACTCCGCCAGGTCGGCAATCTTGATCAGTTTTTCGGTGTAGCGAGTGAAGATTTGATGGGTCTCGATCCCGATTTTGATACCGTGACGCTCGGCTACGGGGGCGACCGTTCGCATCGTATATCGCATCACCTGAAACGCCGTCTCTTCATCCATCCAGTCCGGCTTGATCCCTTCGTCGGTGTTGCAGATATCCGTCCCCAAATCCGCCGCCCACCGAATGGCCTGTTTCAAATACTCCACCGAAATCTCAGGCCGCATCAGAGGCGAATGCGAGGAAAGGCTGCTGGCCTTCACGCCATGCTTGTCCATGATTTCTTTGATCTCGAGAGGATCGTCCAACATCGATACCGAATGGAAATACCCGGCTTCGCTGAGCAATTCCCGGCCCCAATGGACCATCGGCTCGATGTACTTGTATCCGATCTCCGCCGCCTTCTCGACACCCCAGGCGAATGACTTGTTGTCGCTGCGAACGAACTCCATGTTGACTCCGACTTCAATGGCCATAATCGACTCCCTTGTGGCTGAGTGTGATGGAATGCTGTACCGAGGATTGTTTCATCCTCCATGACGTACGTCAAATCCGGTTCATCCACCGGTCCTTCCGGCGGTCCCCAATGGAGCATTGTTTGCAGAGGAGATCTGTGTTGAACTACATGCGTCGTGCCGGACAAAAGACCAACGTCACTGAGTTAGGAAAAGGCGAAGCGGTTTACTGGGCGAGGCTCCCGCCGAGCCGAAATAGAAAAATACGGCTCACCAGGAGGTTCGCCCTCCCCTCGCTCCTTCTGTGGAACTTAACTCAATGACATTGGCCAACGGATCGGTCTGAGTTCATGGGGTGCCCGGAGGAGAATCCGCACGTTATCGAAGCCACATTCAGACCGTACGATTCCCAACAAGCGGTTTTGTATCGTTATCGGAGGTGCTGTGAGACGCACGCTGTATACACTCATAATCACGCTCCTCGTGGGTGGCGCGGTTTCCTCGGGAGCGAAGCCGGAATGGCGATGTCTTTGGGTGGATTCCTGGCAGGCCGGATTTCTGACCCCACAGCAATGCGATCGACTCCTCGCTCATGCCCGGAAGTATCGTTTCAACACGCTCTTTGTTGAGGTTCGCCGCTGTGCGGACGCCTATTATCGCTCCAGTCTCGAACCGCGCGGTCCCAACATAAAGGACACCGAGTTCGATCCTCTTCAATACTTGATCCCAAAGGCCCATGAGGAACCTCGGATCGACATTCATGCCTGGGTTGTGGTGTACCGGGCGTGGGTCAGCACCAGGCAACGCGTACCGAAAGATAGTCTGCATGTTGCGAGGCGGCATTCGGAATGGCTCATCGTAAATCAATCGAGCGACCGGAACGCACCGGAAGGATACTACCTGGACCCGGCCCTTCCAGAGGTGCAGAACTATCTCGTAGCCGTGTTTCGCGATTTGATCGCGAAATACGAGATTGACGGACTGCATCTGGATTATGTTCGCTATCCCGGCTCCCAGTGGGGATACGGTAATAGGAGCCTGGAATTGTGGCGGGAGACCTCGGGTTCCACCGGTGTTCCGTCGCCGAAAGATCCGGCATGGAACGAGTGGCGTCGGAACCAGGTCACCGCCCTGGTCCGAAGAACATACGGCGAATTGGCGACACAGCGACCGGGGGCGCTGTTGTCGGCGGCGACAATCACTTGGGGCGGCCTGGAGATGGGGTACGAAAAAAGTTCAACGATGACCGAGGCTCTCCAGGATTGGTTTGGCTGGTTGGAAGAAGGGATTATCGATTTCGCTTGTCCGATGAATTACAAACGTGGACACATCGCTCGGCAGGCGGGCGATTTCAGTGAGTGGACGCGGGCAACGGTACGTGCAGCCGAAACCCGGTCGGCTGCGATCGGGATCGCCGGTTGGTTGAATACAACCTCCCATGTAATCCAGCAAATGGGAGAAGCGCGCCGTACAGGCGCTGACGGAGTCGCACTGTTTTCCTATCAGTCTCCGACAAAATCCAGTCAGAAACAGGAAGAATGCCTTGCGCAGATCTCTAAAGGCCTGTTCGTCTCAGACGCGCCTGTGCCCGAGGCAACATGGAAAAATGAAGAGGGACTTGTATTTGGGCGGCTATATACGGGAAGCCGGGGCACTCCGGGATATCGAGTGCGACTCGAACCGGTAGCCGCAGCGGAACATATTCGCGAAACAACAACCGATCAGAACGGCTACTACCTCTTCCCACGCTTGTCACCAAATCGCTACCGTCTGGCCCCAGTCACAAACGATGAGAAACTGATCGGGCAAGCGACATTCAGTATCCGAGCGGGGCAGGCGCTGCGCCGGGATCTGAGAGTGCCGGAATTGACGCCATGAACGATAGGAGCAATACAAGAACCGGTCGAGTCGATACGTCGCGAGTCATTGGTATTGTACTCTGTCTTATGGCGTTGGGCCTTGATTTCTTCTCCGGTTTCTTCCCGGTCCGCTCGAGCAATGACCCCTGGTGGCACTTGAAGACAGGCAAAGTGCTTGCGGAATACATGGGGGAACACGGATTCGCTTTCCCTCCGACCGATGTATTCACTTTGACCGGGTCGGACGTGGAATGGGTCAACCACGAGTGGTTGGCGGATCTGGCGCTCTATGGGGTGTATATGCTGGGAGGTTTGCAGCTCTGCGTCGCGATCAAATCGTTGCTTCTCGCAGCCACCGGCCTGGTGATTATTTTGACCCTTCGGCGGGAGGGGTGCCGTTTGGGCTGGTGTGCGGTGGGGGCGCTCCTCACGATTCTTGTTGCCCAAACTACACTCTACCTCCGGCCGCCGATCCTGACCTATCTGTTTGTTGTGGTTTTTGTCTGGATACTCCGGAGTTTTCCGCGTTCCCCCTGGCGGTTCACTATTCTCTTGACGATTATCGAGATTATATGGGTCAATCTGCACGGAGGGGCGCTTCTGGGAGTGGTATTCTGCGGCTTCTACGTCGTCGATCGGTTCTGGAAGTGGCTTCAGTTTCGTTGGGGAATGGAAAACGATGCCCATCATGTCTTTGTTCCCGCACTGACCTGTTTTGTTCTTGTCGGCCTTGGGTCTTTGGTGAATCCCTGGGGGTATGAAATCCATCTCTTACCAGGCAGGGTCCTGAACGACCATTGGCTGGTCTCTCGGCTGGGCGAACTGGCTCCGCCTAATCTGCGTTACGCCACCGGGATGCGACTCCTATTGTGCGGTTTTTTGCTGATGCCCTTCCTGCGTGGCAAACGAATCGGCCTCTTCCGAGCACAGATTCTCCTATTTCTGGGCTATCAGGCATTTATGTACATGCGTCAAATCCCCTTATTCGCTTTGGTGGCGGTCCCCATCGTCGTCGAGAGACTGGACGCATCGACGCGATGGTTGAGCGATCGTCTTATCGTGGCCCGTCATCAATTCGCGCATTCGCTCGGCCGAGGCATTCGGACCTTCGACGCCGTCGTGGTGTTCATTTTCGCCGCCTATTACCTGGGATGGAATCCACCGTATGTTCAGGCGCTCTGGCCCAGGAATCTGGAGGATTTGCCCGCCTTGTTGGAGGAGGGCTATGTGCCGGCGGGTTACCCGGAAGGTGCGGTGAACTTCATCCTGTATCATCGAATACCGGGGCCGATTATGCACAACGACAACTTCGCAGGGTATTTGATCTGGAGGCTGTCGCCCGAGATCATGCCGGTATTTACAGATACGCGATTCGATCTTTTTGGCAGCCGGTATGCGAAGGAGGAACGCGCGGTGATCGAGGTTCGCGATGAACCGGAAGGGTTTTACAGGCGTGACGGACAATGGTTTCCCATGCGGGAAAACCCAAGCCGCGAGGATTGGAGACAAATCGCTGAACTAGGGGTCGATCCCGATGTGACAGCCTGGTTCAAATCGGGGAAACCCTATTGGAAGTACGTTTTGGACAAATACAACATCAACATCATTATGGTTTACTGTACTCACGACCCGATCGACGTCTACCTGCGTTCCGGTGACCACGGGTGGAAAGCGGTATACAATCGGCGGGAACAAGGGTATGAAGTCTTTCTGGCAGACCGGCCTGAGAACAAACCGATTTTCGAGCGACTCGGCATCGAATGACAGGTTCGCAAGAAGTCGTCGGGATGCGGGAAGTGAGGTGTCAACCCCCTCTGAATCTCCCCTACCTGCGGCCACGCAAGCGTGGCCCTCTTGGGGGAGAATACGCTGCAGACACGCTCGTTTTTTTCCTCCCCCGAAGATCGGGGGAGGTCAGGAGGCAATGTCATTAAGTTAAGAAGATGACGGACCTTTCGCGGGAGGGCGAACCTCCCGGTGAGCCGCGCACAGGAAGGGAACCCCGGCTCAGCAGGAGCTTCGCCCTCCCAGCGTCCCGTTGCAAAGGGCTTAACTAAATGACATTGGGTCAGGAGGGGGTTGAAATCCGTATCCCAGACTTTTGCGACGGCATCATCGAATAAGGAACGGAAGATGAACCAAGAGAACACACCCACAGTCACGATGGAAGAAATCCAGGAAAACCTGAAGGCTCTGCAAAAACAGGAACAGCGCCTGAACAACAGGCTGACCAAACTCGCGGGGCTCTTGCAGGATTATGCCGGCCTCGATGAGGGTGTCGCGGAAGAGTACGCGGAAGACCGGCAGGTGCTTGTGGATGAGATCAATATGACGCTGGACGCGATCAAGGGATGCTCCCTCCACCAGGCTCAGCTCGGCAAGCTGATGAGAGAGCAATCGCAGGCCGGGTGAGCCTCACCTGTGGCTCGGCAGACAGAAATCGTAACTTCCCCGAGGTTCGAACTTCGTGAAAGTCTGCTCAGGCTACTTGTCGGTCCCGAGCCTCTGTTTGCCGCGTTTCGACCAACAAACAGACGATCTCCTCGAGCGTCTTGAGATCCAGTTCTCTCTCCAAATCGTCAATCTCGGCACAGGGCACACGCCCGATCTTGTCCCAGGCCAAACGCAACGACTCCAAGGCTTCCCAGACTTCGCTGATCGAAAGCCTCAGCGCGGATGCCAGTTTCTCTGTTAACTGCCCTCGATAGCACATTGCAACTCCTCCTTGAGCACATCATTCCTCATAGTCATTATCGGTACGTGAGGCAAAAGAATTGAGCTTTCGGACACCAGATAAGAAAAAAGTTGCGCTAAAACCAGCCGGGAGGAAACTCAGGCACCGCCACTCCTCACTCCGGCGATGACGTGCTATAAGACGGAGTCGGGCACAGCGGATTTTGAGACTAACGACTTGCGAGGCAGACGAATGGACGAAACGACCATTTCCCAGACAATCATGGGTTATCTCGAGAAGATTGACTCGGTGGTATGGGGTACGCCGCTCCAGGTCTTGCTCATCGGTACAGGACTGTTCCTTACCCTGCGGCTTGGTTTTATTCAGGTACGGTCGCTTCGACGGGGGCTGCGATTGGCGTTTTCCAAGGAGGACACGGAGTCTGAGGGCGATATTTCGCATTTCAAGGCCTTGATGACGGCTCTCGCTGCGACCATCGGAACGGGCAACATCGCAGGTGTCGCCTCAGCGATTGCGGCGGGGGGACCGGGCGCCATCTTCTGGATGTGGGTTACTGCGGCGGTCGGAATGGCGACGAAATACTCGGAAGCCATTGTCGCGGTCAAGTACCGAGTCACCGACGAAAAAGGGGAGATGTGTGGCGGGCCGATGTACGCATTGGAACGCGGGTTAAACATGAAATGGCTCGGGGTCTGTTTTTCGATTTTCGGAGCGATTGCCGCATTTGGTATCGGCAACATGGTGCAGGCCCATGAGGTCGCCAACGCTCTGAATGAATCCTTCTCGATGCCGCGTCTGATTACCGCCCTGCTTCTTGCCGGATTCACAGCAGCCGTCATTCTGGGCGGGATCAAGCGCATCGGCGATGTCTCCGGTTTTCTTGTGCCGGTCATGGCGGTGATCTATATGGTCGGTGCTGCAGTCATCCTCGTTTTGAACTACGAGAAGATACCGGGTTCGCTGAAGATGATCTTTTATCATGCGTTCAATCCCACCGCTGCGGCAGGCGGTTTTATCGGTGCAATCGTGAAGGAAACAGTCAAAGCGGGTGTTAGCAGAGGTCTCTTCTCGAACGAATCCGGCCTTGGCAGTGCGCCGATCGCCGCAGCCGCCGCAAAGACGAAAAATCCGAAACGACAGGCGCTTGTCTCGATGACCGGAACATTCATCGACACGATCGTTGTATGCACAATGACGGCGCTGGTGATCATTTCCGTCGGTGTCTGGGACAGCGGACTCGACAGCTCGCCTCTCACAGTGACGGCGTTCCGCACGGGACTGCCCGGCGTGTGGGGTGGGTTGATCGTCTCCTGCGGTCTGGCCTTGTTTGCCTTCTCAACCATCTTGGGATGGGCCTATTACGGTGAGAAATGTCTGGAATACCTCTTTGGAATCAAAATGGTACTCCCTTACAGGATTCTATGGGTACTCGTCGTCTTTAGCAGCGGGGCGCTCGGGACGAATGCCTTTGTGTGGACCTTCGCCGACATCATGAACGGCTTGATGGCGGTACCGAATCTTCTTTGTCTCTTGTTGCTGTCGGGTGTTATCGCCGTTGAAACAAAGCGATGGGGAAACGATTGATTGAATAAGAAAAAGGTGGACGTATGAAAAAAATCGATGCAATTATCAAACCGTTCAAACTAGATGAGGTAAAGGACGCACTCGCAGAGATCGGTGTTGTCGGTTTGACAATTACAGAGGTGCGGGGATTTGGCCGTCAGAAAGGCCATAAGGAGTTATTTCGTGGAAGCGAATACGTTGTCGATCTGCTTCCGAAGATGAAAATCGAAGTGGTTGTCCCGGACGATCTTGCCCAGCAAGTGGTAGATACGATCTTGAAAACCGCCCGAACCGGGAATATCGGGGATGGCAAAGTGTTTGTATCCGACCTGTCGGACGTCTACCGTATCCGTACGGGCGAGCGCGGCCCCGAGGCAATATAGGCGGATCGCCCTGCGCAAAGAAAACAATATGCGCATTCCTTACTATCAAGTCAACGCTTTCACAACTTCCGTCTTCGGCGGCAACCCGGCGGGAGTTTGCCTGCTCGATGAATGGCTGGAGGATCGACTCCTTCTGCAAATCGCTGCGGAAAACGATCTCTCCGAAACCGCTTTTCTAGTCCGGGGAGATCCCAACTATCATCTCCGTTGGTTCACGCCGAGAATCGAAATGGAACTCTGCGGACACGCCACTCTGGCGAGTGCGTTTGTGGTTTTTCGTTATGTCGAAGAAGAATGGGATCGGGTTTCGTTTGAGACCAAAAGCGGCCTGCTCACCGTCGAACGGAAGGACGATCTTCTGATGATGGATTTTCCTTCGTGGCCGCCGACGCCTTTCGCAATGACGCAGGAACTGGCGGACAGCCTCGGTCGGGAGCCGGAGGCGGTTTTCCGAGTGCGTGACTATTTGGCCGTGTTTCCAAGCCAAGCGGATGTCCGGAACCTAAGACCGGATTTCAAGAAGCTTGAAGAATTGGATTGTCTGGGGATTATTGCAACCGCACCGGGGGACGAGGTAGATTTCGTGTCTCGGTTTTTCGCGCCGCGCGCCGGGATTCCGGAAGACCCGGTTACCGGCTCGGCCCATTCAACGTTGATTCCGTACTGGTCAAAACGACTGTCAAAAACAACGCTTCATGCCCACCAGCTCTCTCAGCGCGGTGGGGAGCTGTTTTGCGAAGATCGAGGCGATCGAGTTTCTATCGGCGGTCATGCGGTCATTTATCTGGAAGGGACAATCCATCTGGATTAAGAAACGAATGGTCACACGAAAAATCGAGGTCGTGCCCTACAATCCGGAATGGACAAGTTTGTTTGCACAAGAAGCGACACGGCTTCGCGATCTCTTTGCGGATAATCTCATCGCGATTCATCACATCGGCAGCACCGCCGTCCCCGGTATGCCCGCCAAGCCGATTGTCGATATTCTCATTGAAGTCAAAGATATCGACCGGATGGACGTTCTTCAGCATGAAATGGAACAGCTCGGCTATCTTCCGAAAGGCGAGTTTGGAATACCCGGCAGGCGATTCTTCATCAACGGGGACGAGATCCACAGAACTCATCACATTCATGTTTTTGGAAACGGCCATCCGAGAATCGCCGACCATCTTGCTTTTCGAGATTTTTTAATTGCTCATCCGAACGAGGCATCAACATACGCTCAACTCAAGCAGAACCTGGCGAAAGAATTCCCGGACGATATCGAAGGATATATGTCAGGCAAGCACGGATTCATCAAAGACATCATTTCACGGATCGAGGCTGAGAAATGAGCGACATCGATTATCTTTCCGCCTGGCGTTTCTGGACGCGTGGAAAGAGATCGTTGGAGCACGACATGAAACCGGCGTATTTCAACGCTTGGAAGAAGAGCTCAATGCTGTCGACAATCAGAGAGGCGAAATCGTGTTGACGATTCCCATCGCGTATATCGAGGCTGTGAAGTCCTAACCCTCCCTCATTTCAATGCCGTCAATCCTCTGGATTCTCTCAGAATAAATCACGCGAGATTCTATTGACATCCTCTACGAGCGGCGGATAATCCGCCCATAGGGCTACTATAGGGGTCGCTTGCTCAGAGGGATCGTATCTGCCTCTGCCCCCCCACCGGCATTGTTGATGGGCTTTCCTTTCCAGCCCACGTAAGTGAAATCTCTAAATCCTATATTCCCTCTTCGGAGGACAGACAATGTTTAAACATCTCGCATCCGTGGTGGTGTTGGTGTTCGCGGTGGTTGCTGGCGGTGGGGCAGCCGACACGGAGATGCTCGAAGACCAGGTGGGGGCGACAATTCCTTATATTGATTGGGATGATTTCGAGAGTGAACCGCTCATTCGTGTGCTGAAATGTACGACCGATCGCGTGCTTAGTCATTTCCGCGTCGAGGTAACGGTTACGCACTCGGAGCCGGATCGTCTATTCATCGATTTGGTGTCGCCGTGGGGGGATCTGCTCTTTATCGACAGTCTCGAAGGCGAATTGGTCCCCGGCGGACGGGCGGGGACATGGACGTTTATCGTCGAACAGGATGTATCGTCTGAGAGTGCACGAGGGGATTGGAAACTTGAAGCCTTGGATATGTTCGGCGGGAATCTGGGTGTTCTGGATAGTTGGAAGATCATTCTTACCTATGCCGCCACCCGTACCGGTCCAACGCCGACAAACACGCCACTGACGAGGCCCACGCCAACGTGGACCCCGACCAGACGTGCGACGCCGACTTCTACGCCACGTCCCACGCCGACCTGGACCCCCACCCGGACCAGGACGCCGACACCACCCTCGACGGCGCCGACCGATCTCATCAAGTCGATTCCTCTGGTGGCCGGCGATCTGGGGGCGAACCAGCTGATGGTCAATCCACCGGGGGGATTCCAGCCGGCGGATGTGCAAGTGGGTACCTTGTCGCCGGGCGCGCCGGAGGACATCGGTATCATTGTTCAACTCTATCCCGGTGAAGGTGCTCTGGTTGTGTCCACAGACCCGATTTACGTGGGCCATGACCCAGTGAGAATCACTGTGTGGGCGCGTTCGACCTCGTCGGACGTATCGCTGGCGTTGGCTGCTTTGAATTCGCCGATTGATGGTCAATTGGGATTCACAAACCCGGCGGGTCCAGACGTTCCGGTGGACACCTACCGTCCTCTGCGGTTGTTCTACGTTGCGCCGAATGGCTCGCTGCAGGTTGCGGTTCAGGCGGTCCTGCCGAAAAGCGTATGGGGATCGGCCCAGGTCATATTCACGAAGATTACCGTTGAGCGTTTCGGCGCGCCGCAGATGTCGCCGGTCCAGCTGGCGGTGGACACAACCTTCGATAACACGGACGGTCTTCTGGAGAACATCAACCAGGACGATGGATACGTATCGAGATACATCGATCGGGATACCGGGAACTATGTCATGGGTCTGAAACTCATTCCTCAGGACACGGCGGCCAATATCGGTGTGTTCACTACGGGCCTTGAGAATCGATTTCCGGTAGCGCTTGTTGCCCAGGTAGAGGGGCTTGTGGAGGAGGGGAACACGGGGACGGCGGCGCTTGTGATGACGAATGGTTCGGGGACAGTGGGGACGTTTGTGAGCAACGCCTGGCTGGCTGCCCGAGGCGGCTGGCAAAACCTATGGATCGGCGGGGAGTTTGAAGTCTCGAATCCATCTTTTCCGGTGTTGGCTGTTGTCCAGAACGGCGGGCCGGGAGCCGAGTCGCTCCTCTTGGTCGATAACCTGAAGGTCTCCCAGGTGTCGATGGAGGAGCCCACGCCTCCGAGCGGTGGCGAGCTTCCGGATCTGCTCCCGGTGGATATGTTCATCGGCCTTGAGAGGCCTGTTCCGTGCCTTGAGCCGGACACGTCGACGGAGCTGGGTGTCTTCGTCTGTATACAAAACAAAGGTGCAGGCGATGCGGGTTCGTTTGTCGTTGAAGTCGATGGCACGCGACAGACGGTATCGGGCCTGGCCGCCGGGGGAACGACACACTACTTGTGGTTTCCGGGTTACGCCGGGTTCGGCACTGCCGACGTCGCCGTTGATGTGCTGAACCAGGTGCAGGAACGTGACGAAAGCAACAACAGACTCTCGATGTTCGCACCGATTCCCTCGATGCCGCCCACGTGTTCACCGACGCCGCGCGCGTGGACTCCAACGCCGACCAGAACACCGACTCAACCCGCCACACCCACGCGAACGCCGACGCCGACCAGAACACCGACTCAACGCGCTACACCCACGCGAACGCTGACGCCGACCAAAACGCCGACGCTAGTTGCACCGGAGTCCTTTACGTTCGATTTCGAAGACGGGAGCCTCGATGGTTGGCAGGTTGTGAGTGATGTGTCGCTGGGCCAAGCGGGGCCGGCGACCTGGCAGATTCGAAGAAGCGAACTGGGGCTTGACGGCTATGCGCTCTATCAAGGTTCGAACATCTGGGGGAGTGCTGAAGACAACTGTCTTATGGGAACGTTTCTTATCTACACAAAGCAAGCGTTTACGAATTTCAGGATCGAGGTGGATGTGGCTGCGGCGGATGATGACGGGATGGGATTGGTTTGGGCTTATGCGGGTACGAGTCGTCACTATCGGGCAATCATGATCAATGATCGGTGGCCGGCGAACTCCGTCGATGGCGTCGATGGGCCCTTTATGAAGATCTCGAAGCGGATCAGCGACCAGAAACCGTGGTACCAACTGGTTTCGGTTGTGAAGGATGACTATATCCCTTACGAGCAAGGCATGCGACATCATTGGACGTTGGAGGTCCTCGACGGGCGCTTCACGTTCGCGAGAGATGATGGGCTCATCGTCACCGGCGAGGATACGGCATACGAATCCGGTTACGTGGGCATTCAGCTGTACGCGCAGCAGGCGGAATTTGATAACTTCACGATCACACCTCTATCCGGTCCGGAGTTGCCTGCCATTCCCAATCCGCTGTTTGAAGATGTCGGGTGGGATGCGTCCGCGCCGGTCTCGTATTCCATCATCGAGCCCGGGTATGCCTCCGTCTGGTCGACTGTGGACATCATCGGCCTGTGGGAAGCCAACTCGCAGGCGCTCGTCACGTTCAACGACGTTCCGGCTCAGGTGACGTCCTACGATGCCAGCCGGGGCCTGCTGCGTACTATCGTCCCGTACGGTGCGACAACGGGCTGGCTCACGGTTCGTCAAGACGGACGAGTGCTTCTGCAACGCGTGTTTGTAGTGGTTCCGGAGGCCGATTCTTGGCTGACTCCGGAGGAGCAATTCCATGACCGTATGTCCGCTCTGTACGACGCCATGCTGCTTTATAATACAGCAGAAGTCGAGTTTGTGCGGATTGCGTCGGACGGTTTTCGGACGGGACTGGACGATCCGGACGTCGAAATGGATACAGGGGACGTGCTTGCCTACATGCGAGCGATGCAGGTGCTGGACGACACATTGCCGGGCATGGTCCATCTGCTGGAGAGTCTGGAGCAGTTGTCGTCACTGGTTGGCAAATCGCCGGAGAAGGGGACGGGTCTATTCGGCGATCATCGCTCGGCTGTCAGGGGAGGTACATTTGGGAAGATCCTGAGCTATGTGCCGTTCGTTGGCAGCTGGATGAGCAAAGCGCAGGCGCACGTTCCCTATATGGAGAAAGGCAGGCAACTCAAGAAACCTTATCGGGACAGGCTTTTCGAGATCGCAAAGGGGGAAAAATTCAGTTCCGGTAACGAGTACAAGGATTTTGATGATTTCGACCAGAACGGGACGGACGACGACAAACTACGATTCGCCAAGCTATGTACAGGGGAAGCAGACAATGAGGTTGCCTATGAATTGAATGAGAGTATCACCTCCGGCAAGGATTCCTACTTCCTCCAGCAGGCCAGGGAAGGATGCAAAGAAGGAGTCAATTTTTACGCCGAAGGGGCTAAAAAAGCCCTTGGTCCGATAGGGGAAGTGATCGATAAAACCAAAACGGGAATTGAAGCATTTCAGAAGATTCGAGATTGGACAAGACCATCGACGGTAGACACGGAGACCCAAGAACCGACGCAGCAGCCGCCCGTCATCATCGGCACAAGAACGGACGGAGACGGTGCGTGGATGATCAAGGGTGAGGGGAAAAAGACGATTCCTTCGGGGAAGTATGATGTGATCCACAGTACGCCGGGCAAGACCACAGGGGATATTCAGATAGACGCGGGGGAAGGCCGGGAAGTGAACCTCGAAGAGAATATGCCCAAGCCGCAACCGACGACCCCAATACCGCAGCCGACCACGCCAATACCGCAGCCGACTA
>CAZTDD010000132.1:0-18519 GCA_964612675.1 uncultured bacterium | reverse complement strand
GCCCTTCGACGGGCTCAGGAACCGCGCTCGGGTTTCAACTGCCGATTTTAGGATCGAAGACTATCGGACTGTACCGTGTCCTTATCCCTTATATCAGGTCAAAAGAGAATCCGAATAAGGGAATTCCATTTTCTTGCGGACGAGACCGAAGCACGAGGAGTATCGAAACCGTCTAAACGCGTTCTGCGATAATTGCCAACGAGGATAACTTGATTACCGTGGAATATGCGAATCATGGCTTTTCTTGCGCTTCTCGATTCGCTCTTTCATCGCCTCGGCCATAATTCTTGTCTCTTCCAGGATCTCCTCATGAGAGGCGTCCTGAACAGCCTGACCATGTTCATCTCTGATTCTGCGCAACCATTCCATCACCTTAAACTGTTGTGCTTCCATGATCCACCACCTCCCTAGGAGTGCGAATATCGATCAGCGGGTAACCGTGCCAAAAGTACTCTACCGTTTGAATCGCGTGGTGGTCAGCTCCCACGGTCGATATCGTTCGCCAAGGTAGAAATAGAAGGCCTTGCGGTAATGAGGCGGTGTTGTTGAGATTTTCTCTTTCCACGGTCCCGGCTCGACGGCATCCGCTTCAACAAAACGCCAGTGAACACGGCCTTTCCCATCGATACCAAGTGCCTGGATCAGTAACGGCGATAGATCGATGCCCGCTTTGTTGAGTATCTTGCGTGGTCGGCGCACACCTTCCCCTCGTGTTTCACGATAAATGTTCCACTTCTCTCCCACGTTCTCTTCCGCGAACGGCCGCGTCGCTCCGCTCTCATCGAACACATACTGCACATCATTCACAAACCAGGGACCGACATCCTCCCACTGACCGAACGCACGTGTCCCGGAACGTACTTCGACCAGCTCGACCCAGCGATTCTTGCAGGGACCGTAGTCTCGATATCCGGGTACCTGATTATTAAATGGCAACGCCAGATAATATGGGTTCTCTTCGCCAAGTGGATCTACGTCGTTCCACGCTGTCTGTTGTGTCGGATAGGCGGCGATGTCGAAATAGGTTGCGACGATGTTCCGATGCCAGCCGGGAGAATCGGTCGACACCTTATCCGGTTCGCTCACGCTCTCGGTCTCTTGCCGCTCGGGTTGTGTCTGACGGCTTTCGGTCGAGTCGGTCGAGGGGGAAGAAGAAGACTCTTGCTGCGACGTAGATGAGGACGAAGTCTCTTTTTGGTCTTCTTTCGCCGATACGCGCTCGATTCTCCACGGGGAGTCGGTTTCCTGGGAGATACACGTTCCCAGAATCGAGAGTGCGGTCAAAATGCATACTGTTGCGAGAATCTGTGGAAAAGACGGACGGGTTTTCATCATACTTTGTTTAACTGGGCCTTCGTTTGACTCACGCAACCGATCTTAACAAAGTCTATTTCGAATCGTCCTGTTTCAAAGGAACATGCCCTTTTGAATCGAGAGGGAACGTCATCGGACCGAAAGGCGTGCTCGTATCGATGATCCCTTCGAGTTCGTACAGCGTGTCCGATCCGGTCAACATTTTGATCGCCGCAAGTCCGAGATTCCGTGCGGAAAAAGATATCGGAATCTCCAACACACCGCTACCGCCGTTCCCCGCGAGTTCCATCTGCTGATTGACGCCGGCGCTGGCGACATCCATATCGCTCAACGAGAGAGCGTAGGAGAGTTTCGACAGATCGACAGGAAACTCGTTTCGATTCACGACCTGAAGCCGCATCACGCCTTCGACCGCCTGAAGAGACAGTTCCTCCCATCGAATCTGTTCGAGTTTCACATCGGGGATTGCGGGTATGGGTAGCTCGCCTGCCGTACTCATCGGAAGACGGAGCGCACCGGCTTTCGGTGCATCGACCGACAATCCAAGGTCCGCACGGTAGGGCACAATCGAGCCCGGTTTAACTCGTGTCAGAACACCGAGGAGTTCCGTGAATCGCACATTGACCGGCACTGAAAACACCTTCGATTGCTGTGCGGGAATCACATCCTGAATATCCGCCTCGCCCGATAAGAACCGCTCGCCTCCACTTGCCAGGCCATAGTCGAGATTCATGAGAGGCAGCGAGACCGGATACGGATTCTTCACATCGACGTCAAACGCCACAGTTGCAGAATCCAGGTTCAAGTCGGTGAGGTGAACGCCTTTGACTTTGGCTGTCGGGCGCTGGATTGAGCTCGTCACTTTGTCGATCGTTTCACAGGAGAAAAAGACGACAAGAGAAAGGCAACACAAAGAGCGCATCAATTGTTGTTGAATAGTCATGAATATGTACCTCGAATGGAGTCTGCACCTATGAATCGCGTGCCGCAGCGCGGCCACGCGGTCTGATACCCTAAGAAATACTCGCTCTCTGTTCTAGACGTTCTGCAACCCAGAGTTTGATCAGGGACTGTCGGGGCACACCGAGTCGTTTTGCCTCTCGGTCAAGAGACTGAATCATCCAGAGGGGGAAATCGACGTTGACTCGTTTTTGATCGTGTTTCGGTCGTCGAGCTTTTGATAGATCGAGCATCGGAGTGACATCTTCGTTCGCGTCAAATCGCTTCTCCAGATCGTTAGCATTCGTGCTTTTCATAAAGTGCAACCTCCTCCGGTCGGGACCGCCGCACAGAGATCAACCGAATCTTTTGTTTGCGATACGTAATGATCCCCGACCAGTGCTTTCCGAAGGCTTTTCCTATCACGACAATTCGTGCTTCGTTAGTGGTTCTCGCGGGAATTTCAATGAGGTTCCCGTCTTCCCATAATTCCTGAGCTTCCACGAAATCGATTCCATGTTTCTTCTTGTTCCTGGAACTCTTCCGGGGATCGAACTCAAATTCCATGATATAGCTAATATACCTATAGGGCATATCCGATCAACAGATAGGGCATATCCGATTAACAGAAAGCCAACCCTCTTGCTGTGAGTCGTTGTCCGCCAGAGTGAATTGGCACAGAAGAAATGTCCGTTTCGAGTTTGTCACCTAGAAAGGGTTGTACGGAAAAGTTGAACTGTAGCTATTTCGGCGATATCCGCGTAACCCGTGATTTTAAATTCACTCGCTCTTGCGCTCAATCAGCCGCTCGAAGAGCTGCGATAACGCCGCGGCGCGCCGCGCGTAGGTATGATCCCGGAGCACACGGCTGCGCGCACGCTCGATAAATGGAATGCGTGCATCCGGATGCTCGATGAAGAATTCTGCGACTCGACGGAGCTCGCCGACGTTTCGATAAAGGAAAATCTCCTCATCGGAATCTGAGCGGGGAGGCAAATCATCGGCCAATGCCGGTCTGAAAAACTCCTCGACACGCGGGACCCAATCCGATAACAAAAATCCCCCACTCGCAGGAACATCGAAATCCCGAACGTTCAGGCAAGTGTATGTTTGTAAGCTATGAATATTGAGCGTCACCAGAGCGTTCCGATAGAGCAGCGGAAGCTTCTTGAATGGTATGGTCCCTCGAAATTGATCCCGATTCGGCCCGGACGGCAATCGCTTCAACCACGCTGAGTTCCCGTAAATCACCAATCCAACGTCTTCGAGCTCCTTTGCGACGTTCAACCGGTGACGGCTGTTTGCCTCCCAGAGAATCTTCTGACGAATCTCGTCCATCACATCCTCGCCCGGTTGCCCACCTGGAAACGGGTATCGACTCATAATTGTGGCCAACGAAACACGGGGATTGGCGATTTTGTCTTGGATTACCGCCTCGCAGAAATCGCGTTGCGCTGACGGTATACGTGCGAAGAACTTCGATGAATCGCGGATTTGTCCGACAAACACAATAGGGTGCGCTTTTTCTTTAGAACGTTTCCCTGGCCGGTTCACAGTCGCCCCCCCGGGCATAAACCCTAGACGGTTCCGGGCTCCGTATTTCCTCAATTGCTCCAGCCAACCGTAATCCGCCGCCAGATAAAACTCGTCTTCTCGCATTCCGTGCCGCAGATAGAGATGTTGACAATAAAAGGGATCGTCGGCATGCCACACTACCTTCGGAACCCTCAGCGAACGGGCCAACTGCGAACCAAGCACAAATTCGAACGCAGGGGCTTCGTTACAGAAAAACAAAATGTCCGGCTGTGCGCGCGCCATCTCCCAGATTCGGTAATAATTCGGATAGTAGCAACCGTCACGCAGTCGCGTGTACCGAACGATCCATCCCAACCGTCGGAGATGATAGAACAACGTCCGCAATAGGACTGTTTGAATCAGGCTGTAAGACGCCACGCCCCGGCTGTCCTGGAAAGCCCATATTGTGCGACCCGGGCGGTAAGACGGACCTTTCCGACTCTGAATGTATCGATCGAGACGCCTTTGAAGTTGGGGTTGGAGCTGCGCGACGATCTGGCGAATCTGGGCAACAACAAGAGGAAAAACATGTTCGCCCCAATACCCGGCAGGCTCGATGGCGGGTCGCACCGCCGCTGCCGCAGCAGCGGTCAGGTGATGTTGATCGATGATCTCGTATAGCTGGTTCTCCCAGGTCTGTCCCACGGCAATGAAAACCTGGCCCGACGAAAGCACGTCGCGCAGGTCCCCCGATGCCATCGCCGCCAACAGGAACTCGGGACTGGGCTCCACAATGACGATTCCCTTGTTCCTGCCTCGAGTCTTTTGAAAAGCACTTCGCGCAACCGTCCCTAGTCCCAATCCAATCAGATAGAGGAGGTCCGCATTTTGGAGGGCCGACTTTGCCGACTCGGAGAGAGCCGAAACAGGACTCTGCTCATATTCGGTCCACAAAGACCAGCTATCCCCGGCACGGTATCGAATTGCCCCGATACCTGCGCGGCCCGTCGAGTATCCGTACAGCGCCTCTCCGCTCGTCAGCGCTGCGGATACCTGGTCGACTATCTGAGGACGATATCGACGCAGGAAACGGAGATTTGGGGGCAGGAAACCACTGCGAATCTCCTCAGCGGTGATCCAGGACCAATGGTTCTTCTTAGAAGACTCGACCATTTCGCGTAACGACCTTCGTTCTCACATAGCCTCAGGTGCGAACTATTCCGCACAGCTGAAGTGCGAACTATTCTGCGCACCTTGGACGTCATTTTGTATTTGAACAAGAAATGGGATGGATGAAAACCCGGGTTTATCTTGATTCTTTCTCAGAATCGCAGCACATCTACGAAGATAATATACTGAAAATAAAGAACTTAATATAATTCTGGCGCTCCGATACAATTCTTTACTTCTCCAGGTAAAGGATTGGAACGGCCGTTGCGACCATATATGGGCGTAAGTTCTATGGCAAGAGGGCTAGATCATGAAATCCGCCAGAGTCACAGATAGCGCAGCCCATGTTAGCGATGATACTCCTTTAACGGTCGAAGAGGAGAGAAAGCTCGTTCGCAAGTTCCGACGGGGTAACGAAGAAGCCCGGCGCAGACTGATCGAAGCAAACATGCGGTTCGTCGTGAAGACCGCCCTCCAGTACAAAAGTCAAGGCATGAGTTTGGAAGACCTGATTCAAGAGGGCAATCTCGGTCTAATCGAAGCGCTCGAAAAATTCGATCCGAATAAGGGATGCCGGTTGATCACTTATGCGTCCTGGTGGATCCGATTGTACATCCAGCGATCGATCGAACAACGCTCGCGGACCGTGAATTTGCCGATCAATAAGCTGGATACGTTGCGCAAAATTCGGTCTTTTGAAACAACATTTGAAATGCAAAACGGGCGAAAACCCACGAATGAAGAGATAGCGGATCACCTCAGGATTCCCGAACGGCGTGTTCAAGAAGTCCAGGAGCTAGCGCCCTCATTTTGTTCGTTTTATAACCAGGACGACGACCAGCCCGGACTCGAGCGTACATTAACCGACGACCGGTCTGTGTCAGCATCGGATCGTCTCTCCTCCAAAGAGATGCGGAATCGGCTGCGGCGCGCCATGCAGGTACTCAACGGACGCGAGAAAGAAGTACTAGCGTGGCGGTTCGGCCTCTTCCCCAATGGCGACACACACAGCCTCCGCCAAATCGGGCAGAAACTCGGATTGTCGGCAGAGGGAGTCCGGCGAATCGAGGCGCAAGCCCTCGAGAAACTGCGTCGGCCGCGTGTGCGTATGCAAATCGAAGGTTTATTAGCGTGATCCGAAATGGAGCTCAAACCAATGCGGTTCTTACGATATATTCTGTGTTGGATTACTCGTCGCCGGCGTGTCCCAAAACCATCGCTGTTTCTTACCATTCGGGAGCCGGGCAATCCTCGCCTTACGTTGCCTGAGAAGGACCGTGATCCCTGGAGGTCGTTGGTCTTCCGCCGGCCTACGTGACACACCATCGAAACACTGATCCAGATTTCATCAAGTACGGCGTTGACAACTGCTCGACAGGGAGGCACTCTGTGGGAAGAAGGGGCACAGCTGTTCTCTCGCGGGATGGACTCATTCCCTTCTGTGAGTTATCGTAGAGGGTGAGAACACGCTTTCCGAATCAACTCTTGCAGAATCGTCTGGACAGATCTCATGCCGACGAAGAAGTGTTATTTGTGTGGTAGAGCCCAGCAAATCGACGACCTCGATCTGACCTGCCCCGCCTGCCACGAGAAGGAACTGGATGTTCTGATGGCAGTCTATGGCTTCGTTCACTGTTACGGATCGGATTACTGTCCTGCAGGAACGGTCATTCGAGACCTGGAGCCGGTTGGGGGGGTCAATGCCTCACACATGTTTTTGAAGAGTTGGATTCGCAAGGGATGGTTGGAGGCGAATGAGGTTAAGTCCGTGCGCGTTCCTCCTCCCGTTTCCGATCAGCTTCAGGAACACGGTTACTATCCAAACCCGGCGATGCGCAAAAAACTGGACGAACAAAAGGAAGCGTCTCGGAACAAAAGCGACTTGGCGTTGCCCATGACGGATAAGCCACAGATTGAGAAGCGTTCTGTACATCGCATGGCCACAATCAACCGACGTGGCAGCGAATAGACCTTTCCTCCGTCTTTCCGACGGCTTCGGTATCGACTGCGCCAAGAGTAAGATATTGAAGCACATGGGTTGAATCCCTTGCGGTAATTGTGTTACATTGCTGAAGATAGGACCGTTGTCGAAAAGACATCCGCTTGGCGGGAAGGTTACATTCTGAAGTTCTCATCGGCTCTCATCGGCTCTCGTCGCTTGAGGATTCTTCAGAAAGCAATATCCAAATGGATTTTTGACAGGAAACGGGAGTGCGAAGGCTGCACCGCCGCTAGTTTCAGAGGAAGGTGTGGCCGGACGACGAGTTTGAGAAGTAGGAGGATCGCGCGATGGCGCAAGGTGCAGGGGATCTGAAACGGCGGAGTATTCTGAAAAGCCTGGTGGGAGAGCTCACGAAGGAAGGCGCCAAGGTTACTCATGCCAGCCTGGATGGATATACGGAACCGTATAAGATCGGCCGCTACAAGCCGGACGTGATCGCGATGATGCCCAATGGGCAAGCGGTTGTCGGCATTGTGCGAATGGGCGGGAATGATATCGAGACAGGAGCCAGCCGACAGTCCATCAAGGATCTTGCGACGCGAATCTCCCAGAAGACACATAAGATCATTCCGCTATATATCGGCATTCCTTCAAATAGCAGTCAGGATCTGACGCGTGTCCTCAAGGAAGTCGGTCTGGACAAAAAACCAAATATTCGAATTCGTACGTATTGAATGGCTCCCAACCGTAACATTCGCGTGCGACGGGAATCTCTCAGGTACGCGTTCATCCTGCTTAATCGGAACCCCACGAACGTCTACGTTTCTTCTGCATATCGAGAATGTTTTTTGCCCTCGATCGAGTGGTACCCTGTCGGCGGTTCACACTGAACGGAAGGCAGACGTAACTTGTGTCGAAAGCGCTCAAGCAAACGTGACCGGGGAACGTTTTTATGCCGGATCCAACGCCTCCTCCCATTGATCAAATCGCAAAGCGCAATCTCGCGCTACTGACAGACCGCTTTGAGCCCATCGCGACCGCTCTGTGGGAGGCCCGAAAAGGACTTCGCAATCGCAAGCAATCCTCTCGCTTCCTCTCCCTTCCTTCTAAAACCGGCTTTCCCACATGTCGCGACGCACGCTCCGGCGTCTTCCTGCACGATCCGAACGATCCGGTCACCCAGGCGAGAGACTACGTCAAGACAATCCACTTGATGGAACACCGACTCATCGTGGTCTACCGATCCGGGCTCGGGTATATACCGTTAGAACTCATCGGGAGGTTTCAGCAGGAAGCGAGCCGTTGCCGGATGTTGATTCACGAAGACCGCTGGGAGGTTTTCTGGGAATCTCTATTGAACGTGGATTGGTCGAGATTACTGAGAAGCCGGAACGTTTTCATCGTTTGCGGAGAGGAGGCAAACGGCCAAGCGTTGAACATCCTCGAGCAGTATCCCTCGATTTACCGCTCCGGCCTGGATGTGATCCCGGGCAGCAGGATGGATGAGACCGCCAATCACCTCTTTTGCGAGTTCGTTGACAAGACCAAAGCCATCGCGTCATCCTCTGAACAGAAACTCCGAATCCTGGGAAATGAGAAAGCACCCGAACAAAGCCGGACGGGCGAGCGAGTCGTCTTGTACAGTCGCTCGTTCGACGATTTTTTGCAAGGGTTTCAGGACGGACTTGAGTGGAACGGCTCGGAGGTGGAGATCCTGCGGCGAAGCAAGCCGCTGGCTGAATTCGTGTCCAGTGAATCATCTTGGCAGGAATCGTGCGGATATATCCCCGATATTGTCACGGGATTCAATCTAAGCGGTTTTGAACCCGAAGAATTGAAGGCCATGGGCGAGGCCGGGGTCAAGAGAATCGTGTGGTTCTATGATAATCCACAGCGATTCGATTTGTCTCCGGATTATCTTGCCCTTGCGGACCTCCTACTCACGTTCGACCCTCACCACGCGGAACGACTGCGTCCCATGACCGATGTTCCGGTCGAGACGCTTCGAACCGCAACGAGCTTTGCCGACGGCCCGCCGCAGGCTTGGCTCGCGGGGGCGACCGCGCCCACGATCTCCTTCGTTGGCTCAAGCGGACTTCAACGTATGCAGGAATTCGCATTCGCGATGGGATCTGTACTCAAACCCTTGCGAGGAATTATCGAAAGGCTGATTTCCGAGTGGCGGGGAAGAGACCCCGTCCGGCTCCACTCCGAACTCGAGTCTCTTCCGTTGCGCAGCCCTCAACTCTCCCGCGCATCATTGCTTCGGCTCCTCGAAGAGTATTCCTCGATGTTGCTGCGACTGGACTATCTGAGGATAGCGGAGCCCTATGGACTCCGGATTTACGGAGACCCTGGTTGGGCGAGCACCGACATTCCGGGAACGTTCCCGGATGCCTACACCGGGCACGCGCCGGCCTACTGGAAGGAGACCCCGTGGATCTACTCGAACTCCTTGATTAATCTAAATATATTTCATGTTCAATGTATGGATGCTCCCACTGTTCGCGTCTATGACATCCTTGCGTGTGGCGGTTTCCTGCTGACAGAATATCGCCCCTGCTTGGAGGAAGAATTTGCCGTTGGGGAGGAATTAGAGACTTTTCGATCTCCCGATGAACTTCGAGAGAAGATCGAATTCTACCTTTCTCACGATGACCGGCGTCGGGAAATCGCGGCGCAAGGTCAAAGAAGGGTCCTCGAAAACTACACTTATCGACATCGCTCACGAGATTTTCTCAAACGAGCACGATCTTTGCTATAAAGATCAAACAGCGGATCAGATTGCCTTCTGTTCAAAAAAAACAGATTCGCCACTCAACTTCCGCTGTGGGATGTCGATATTTATGTCAGTGCCAAATCCGATTTGACTTGCAATGTTGTGTGGCTGAAACGGGATATGAGGTAACAGAAAATGTCAACACTTGCGATTGATGGTCTCTCTTCTGGCTTCGACACAACCGAAATTATCGATGCGATTCTCGATACTCAGGTACGCGGTCCGGTCAAGCAACTCGAAGGCCGCATCGAGACCTACGCAGAAAAACTCGCTGCGTTTCAGAACCTGAGCGCGAATTTGCTTTCGGTACGCATGAACACGCAGACGCTTAGCGACAAGGCGTTGTTCGAGCAGAAGCAGGCAAGCAGCAGCAGCACGTCCGTCGTTACAGCCACCGCTACCCAAGCGGCACAAACCGGCAGTTTCTCGGTAAAGGTCAATAACCTGGCTCAGGCGGAACAGATCTCCAGCGACTTCTTCTCAAGCGCAAGCGATGAACTCGGATACTCCGGCAATTTCATACTGAACGGTCAGGCGATCGAGGTCAGTACAACCGACACATTGACGACTCTCGCTAACCAAATCAACAATGCAGGAGCCGGTGTTAACGCCACAATCGTCCAGACCGCACCCGGTCAGGTCAAAATGGTAATGACCGCACTCGAAACGGGAGTCGGGACCATAGAAATGCGCGATGTGGGTCCCGGAAGTCTTCTGGAAGACTTGACTCTGGTCGATACCAACTCGTCTCTCTATTCCTATGACTACACGGTGAACGCGAGCTCAAGAGGGGCGATTTCAGGAGCATACGCGAACCTGACTGACGTGCCCGGTGTCGCAGGATCGTTCACGATTCGTGACGCTGGCGGACAATACACGGTGAACGTCGACGGGGCGAATGCCATCGCGGCGGGAGACACCGTCCAGGACATCATTGATAAAATCAATAATGCCGCAGCCGGGACGAATATCTCGGCGGAAGCGGTCGAAAACGCCAGCGGCGAGTGGCACATCGAAATACAGAGCGATACGGGAATCCCCACCCGGTTCGAGGATCCGAACGACGTTCTTCAAGGTTTGGGAGTCGTTGAAGGAATCCAGAGCGAGGATTTCGCCAACACAACCACCGCAGTGGGTACTCTCCTGGGACTGAGCACATCGCCCGGAGGACAGTTTCGAATTACAGGCGGAGACGGTATCGACGTGGATGTCACCGTCGAGCTCTCAACCGATTCTCTCCAAGAAATCGTCGACAAGATCAACACAGCGGCGGGGGCGGCCGGCTCGGACGTAACCGCAGAAATCAAAACGGTCGGCAGCGAGTCGCGTCTCAACATCAGAAGCGACAGCGGCAATCCGGCATTCAGCAACGACGCAAACAACATCTTGAAGACCCTGGGGGTCGTCGATGTTGCGTTCAACAATCTCGACCAGGAAGGCGAAAACGCCGAATTCCTTTACAACGGTGTAACAGTCAATCGAACGAGAAACCTGGTCAACGATCTCGTCGAAGGTGTTTCGCTGGCACTGATTTCAGAAAGTACGTCCGCCGTGACCGTCAGCATAAGCGAAGATCTCAGCAATGTTACGACTGTGGTGGAGGATTTCGTCAAGTCGTATAACAACGCTCGGTCGTTTATCGGCGAACAGACGTTTTACGATCCCACGACGGGCGAAGCGGGCCTCCTCCTCGGGGACAGCACGGTACGAACCATCGAGACCATGCTCGCGGATCTTGTCAGCAGCCGTATTCCAAACATGCCCGGCGCGGAACTCCGCGAGCTCAACGATGGCGCCGGTGTAAAACTCGGCAGCGTCAAAATCACGGATCGGGCGGGGAATGAAGCGGAAATCGATCTATCGTCGGCGGATACCGTCGATGATGTCCTCTTCCTTATCACTCATTACCCCACAATCAACGTGCGAGCCGAAGTCAATTCCTCGGGAACAGGAATCAATCTAGTCGATCTGAATGAACACGGTGCAGGTGCTCTTCAAGTTGAAGAGGTTGGCAGCGGTACAACCGCAGAGGATCTCGGAATTTCGGGGCGGATCTTCAGCGACACCCTGACGGGATCGCAGGTCTACGAAGGGGGCACTACAACAGCCAACCAGTTCGGCTTGGAGTTGACCGCGGCGGGTACACTATCGTTTGACAGCGCCAAGTTCCAAAACGCCCTCAACAACAGTCCCGATGCGATACGCAATCTGTTTACCGCAGAGAAAGTCGGTCTGGGCGACAAAATGACCAAGCAATTGGATTTTGTCACCGCACCGAATACGGGATTGATCGCGTTGCGAAGTGACGGTCTTGGCGATAGCATTGAACAGTTCCAGAAGAGTATCAAGCGTTTCCAGGAGCGATCCGAGAAACTGGAAGAAACACTCCGCCGCAAATACACCGCGATGGAAGTCGCGATGGCGGAATCGCAAAACCTGATGAGTTATCTGACGCAACGGTCAGGACTTATGGCAGGAGGACAGTAATTCAACCTTGATTAAGGAGGTATCTGCGTGGTAACTGCTGCGCCTAATCCGTACAGAAGCTACTTAAAGACGACCGTCGAAACGGCCAGTCAGCCACAGCTGTTGGTTATGTTGTTCGATGCGGCGGTGAAGAAGCTGCGTATCTCGCGCAAAGCGATCGAAGACAACAAAATCGAACTGTCACACAACGAGTTGATCAAGGTTCAGAAGATCTTCTCCGAGTTGATGGTCGCTTTGGACTTTGATCTCGGAGGTGAGCTGGCTCAGCAGTTGTTCGCTATTTACGACTTCGTCTACCGCAGGCTTGTCCAGGCCAATATCCGACGAGATATCGAATTGATCGATGAAGTTATGCCCATCGTGGAAGACCTCCGGGAAGGCTGGACGCAGGCCGTCCAGAAATACCAGGAGGAAGAAAAGAAAAACGGGGGGAAACCGACTGCACCAGCCGATAGTGGCAAAGCAAAACAGTCTCCCGCCGCTCCTCAACAGAACACGTACCAGGCATCCTCGCCGACTGCGAAACCGCAGCAACCGGCTCCGGCTGCCCCGAACGAGTCGAAACAGGGCGGATTCGCTCCGGTATCGCCTTCGGAACTTCCCAAATCGAAACCTCAGCCGAAGAAATACGGATTCCCATCCGCGCCCCCGGACAATCCCGGTCAGGGCCGACTCAACATTCAGGGATAAACCTCTGGGAAACGACAAAATGTACTTTTATAAAAGCCTCCTATGTCAGGGGGCTTTTTTCATCACCTGTCGTCGTGGCATTCTCAGGACGGATTTTGCGCCAGCGCCTATGCATCCACAGCCAAGACTCAGGGTGGGAACGGATTGCGTCTTCTATAGCGCGTGTGTACTCCGCAGTGGCTTCCCAAACATCGCGATCAAAGTCGCCCGAGTCGGGATGAGGAAACGCCGGCGAGATCTCGAAACATAGAGAGCGGTCGGTCTTACGCCGGACATACCCGAGATGAACAGCGGCGCCGGTTCGCAATGCGAGAGCGGCTGCGGAGCTGAAGGTTTTCGCAGGTCTGTCAAAAAACGGAACGACGACGGAGTGTTTGCTGGCGTGCTGGTCGAGCATAAAAGCCACCATTCCGCCTCGGCGGAGGAAAGCAAGCACACTCCGCAGAGCGGATTTACGTGGGAATACTGTCACTCCCATTTCTCGCCGGATCTCATCGAGAATTTGACCGGCACCTTTCTGATTCAAGGGCCGTGCGATCACAGCGAACGGTGCCTGCTGGGCCAGATAGGAGGCCGCGATCTCCCAGTTTCCCATATGAGCGGAGACAAAAATCACACCGTGTCCCGCCGACAACGACGTTGCGATCTCATCAAAGCCCACCACAGACAGCATATCGAGGTAGCGCTCCTTATGGCGTGGAAAACGCAGCATCTCCATTCCGGTGAGAATCAGGTTGATCCAGGACTGCTGGCGGATATGAACCACTTCTTCATGAGTCAGTCGATCGCCAAAGGCAATCTGAAGATTCTGTTCGATGATCCTTCGGCGGGAGCGCAGGATTTCGGATAAGAACCACCCGACCAGGCATGCTAGTCCGCGCGCGAATTCCTCGGGTAGAATCTGTAATCCACGGATTGCGAGTCTAAGAAAACGGTCTTGCATCGAAAGACAAGGTACCCCGGTGGTTCTCGTTGACATAGTTATCGGTGATCTTTATACGAAATGAACAATCATCATACTCTGTAGCGTCATCATGTGCCAAACCCGCTTATGAGTGTAGGCTGGACCCGTGAACGTTCTCTATTCCTGTCTTGTGGTTCTGTTTGTCGCCTTCAGGCTGCCTCGGTACTTGTACTATCGGGTTCGCTACGGCCGGTATCGCGGCGTATTCACTCAGCGTTTGGGGTTTCTACGCGATGAACTCGCCGATACGCGGGAGAAATCGCCGATCTGGATTCATGCTGTCTCGGTCGGCGAAGTCAATGCCGTGCGTCCGCTTCTCGCAGCGCTGAAAAAGCGACACCCCGAGAGCCCCATTGTCTTGTCCACCGTAACCGATACCGGCCAGGAGATCGCACGTCAGCTGGCGGAACCCTCAGCCACATTCTACCTGCCCATCGACTTGCGCACGTGCTGTCGGCGCACGGTCCAGCGTGTGAACCCCCGTCTGCTCATTCTCGCAGAGACCGAGATTTGGCCGAACCTGTTGGCGGTATTGAACGAGTGTGCTATTCCCGTTGTACTGATTAACGGACGGCTGTCGGACAAGTCTTTCCCAAGGTACAGGAGGATTCGCCGCTGGATGAAGCCGAATCTGGAACGGATCGCTCTGTTCCTCGTTCAAACCGAAACAGACGCCGAACGGTTTCGAGAAATCGGTGTGAATCCGGATCGCATTAAGGTGGCAGGTAACCTGAAATTCGACGGCGTTCGAGTCGGCGAGGACCCCGAGACACGAAACCACTGGCGTGAACTCTTGGGGATGTCCGATCACGAAGTCCTTGTCGCAGGCGGTTCGACATTCGAAGGAGAGGAAGAGATTCTGCTTAACGTATGGAGGCAGCTCCAAGAGAAACATCCCGTGAAGCTGATTCTTGCGCCACGCCATCCGGAACGGTTTTCGACGGTTGCGACGCTGCTTCGACGCACGGGAACGCCATTTGCACTTCGATCCACAATTGGAGAGACTACAGAAAAAGCGCCTGTGATCCTCCTCGATACGATGGGCGAGTTGGTTTCTGTGTATGCTGCGTCGGATATCGCGTTCTTGGGCAAATCGATGTGCGGCGTGGGCGGCCAGAATCCGGTAGAGCCGGCGGCACGTGGAATCCCCGTTGTATTCGGTCCGCACATGGAGAATTTCCGGGTGGCGGCACAAATTCTGTTGGCTTCGGGAGCCGCCGCACAGGTCCACGGAGAACAAGAACTGGTCGACGTCCTTCAAGAATGGCTTGACCGGCCGGACATCCGGCAGAAGATGGGGAGAAACGCAATGGAAATGCTCAGACAGCATACCGGAGCCACGGAGCGCATCCTGGAACGCCTGGAAGAAAAGAACCTTTTATGAGCGCCCTTTCTAGAAACTGGCTTGCATATGCCCGAGGCGAATCGAATGCCTTTCCCTGGCGGGCGATTCCGCTGAAAACGGCGGCCTCCCTCTTCGGAAAAGCTGAGCGGCTGCGCCGTAGAGGCTATGAAACCGGCTGGTTCAGTTCGGCTCGGCTTCCGGTCCCAACGCTTTCCATCGGCAACATAACGGTGGGCGGAACGGGCAAGACACCGTGTGCGGCGTGGATTGCGCGGTACCTTGTATCGCAGTCACGCAAGCCGGCGGTGGTTTCGCGGGGGTATGGCGCCAAGGTGAAGGAACCTCGCGTCGTAACTCAATCGGACGGCGGAGAAGAGGGGCAATGGATGTTGGATTTGGGAGACGGGCTTTGTGTTGTCGAGGCTCCTCAACGGTGGGCGGGGGCTCGGATGGCGATCGATGAATATGGATGCGACAGCATTGTACTCGACGATGGATTCCAACACGCCGCGCTGGAGCGCGATCTCGATATTGTTCTGGTCGACGCCACACAACCGTGGGGAAACGGTCGTTTACTTCCGGCGGGGCTCTTGCGGGAACGAAAAGAAGCGCTCGAACGCGCGGATATTGTGATCCTCAGTCGCGCCGATTTAGTTGAACCAGAGCCGCGGCTCACACTACTGCGCGAGGTCCATCAGCTCGCCCCCAAAGCGGTGTTGGCCGCCGCAAGCCATCGACCGGTCCGATTGCGGTCGCTGGCGGATGATTCAACGTGCACGGTGGATCGCTTGGCGGGCCGCAAGATCGGCCTTTTTTCGGCAATCGGCAATCCCTTGGCCTTTGAAAAAACCATCCAGAGAACAGGTGGCGAGATTGTCGGACATGCAGTCTTTCGGGACCACCATCGGTACTGCCCGAAGGATCTCAAGAAGGTACTGCGACGTTTCGAGCAGGCCGATTGGATTGTGTGTACGGCTAAGGATGCCGTGAAAATCCACCCCTTGCTTTCTCAATTGCCCGAGGCTCGAATTTGGTCGTTGGACGTGGAGTGGTGGTTTCTGCAAGGTGAGGACGAGGTTATGGAGCGGGTCAACGCGATCCTCTATTAATGTAACTCGCACTAAACGACAACTCGAACCATTCCTGAGGTGTATGATACATCAACAGTCGGTCACTGAAGCAATCCAGTCAGGCTTAACTCGCTACAAGCCCGATGAGGAGATCGTGGAGTTCATGCAAAATCCCCTGAGTTTCATACAAACCTCCAGGGTTGTCATAGAAAGCCGGATTTGTTCTATAATCAGCTGAGAGAAACAAGAGAGAGGGCGACACTTGAAGCGGAGAACTTCTTGAATGGAAAACAGAATCGGAGTCGGATTATGACCCAAATCACGTTATCTTTCCCTGACGACATGCTATCGGCGCTGGAGTTGAGTCCAGAGCGGTTTGGGGATGAGATCAAATTGGCCGCATCGGTAAAGCTCTATGAGTTGCGGAAACTCTCGTCTGGGGCAGCGGCTGAGCTGGCCGGGTTGCCACAGCCGGTTTTTTTGAGCAAGCTCGCGGAATACGGTGTCCCGGCATTCCGTATGAGTGAAGAAGAGTTACGAGAAGATGAGAGGAATGCCTGAAGCAATCCTAGATACCTCGCCCGTCCAGTACCTCTATCAACTCGGCCTGTTTGATTTACTGCCCATCATGCATGAGGAGGTCATCGTCCCGTTTGCTGTTGCCAGCGAGCTCGAACGAGGTCGACAACAAGGAATATCATTACCCGACGTATGGTCGGTTCCTTGGATAAACGTATGTGCGGCTCAATGTCCGAACTGGTCTTCCGCAGTTACGGGTCTCGGACGGGGTGAAGTGGAAGTCCTGTCTCTTGGGATGGAAAGGAAAACAGCACTTATCATTGTCGATGATTCTCTAGCTCGTTGTCATGCGAGAAGACTCTCTTTGAGGTATACGGGGACAATAGGTGTACTGCTAAAGGCGAAAGAGATGGGGCACATCTCCGCATTGAGGCCGGTCATACACTATCTAAACGAACTCGGCTTCCATTTGGATCGTGGTACCTGGGATGCTGTGCTTAAAGTCGCCGGTGAGAAGGAGACGTAGACCCACCGATGTTTGAATTCGAAATTCTGGCATCCGATGGAAATGCTCGCCTCGGGCGGTTGCATACACCCCACGGGACAGTCGATACGCCTGCATTCATGCCTGTTGGGACCAACGCAACAGTCAAAGCGCTCGCGCCGGAGGAGATCGAAGAGACCGGCAGCCGGATGATTCTGGCTAACGCCTATCATCTCTACCTCAGACCGGGTGCGGAAGTGGTCGAGCGACTGGGGGGACTCCACCGCTTCATGGGCTGGGAGGGACCGATCCTCACCGACAGCGGCGGGTTCCAGGTCTATAGTCTGGCGCCGCTGCGAAAAGTCGATGCCGACGGTGTCACCTTCCAATCCCACATCGATGGAACCACGCACCGATTCACACCGGAATCCACGACTCGACTTCAGGAACAGTTGGGAGCGGACGTGATCATGTGTCTCGATGAATGCCCGCCTCATGATCTTCCATACGAGCGAATCAGACAATCGATGGAACTGACCACACGTTGGGCGGAGCGGTGTGTGAACGCAAAGGAACGCACCGATCAGGCGCTTTTTCCTATCGTACAAGGAGGAGTCTTTCCGGACCTCCGTGCAGAGAGCGCGGGGGCATTGAGTCGGTTCGATCTGCCGGGCTATGCCATCGGCGGGCTGTGTGTCGGGGAAGAAAAAGCGCAGACGTTCGAGATGATCGATGCTGCAGTTGCGCATCTGCCTGAAAGAAAACCTCGTTATCTGATGGGTGTCGGGACACCGGAGGATTTTTTGTATGACGTGCAGCGGGGAATTGATTTGTTCGATTGTGTCGTGCCGACCCGCCTGGCGCGCAATGGGCATTGTTTGACGTGGGCGGGCAAATTGTCTCTCAAACAAGCGCAATATCGCCTGGACGAGCGGCCTGTCGATGAGGATTGTTCTTGCCGTTGTTGCCGGAAGTATTCGCGTGCGTATCTCCGTCACCTTTACATGGCGGGCGAGATTCTCGCCTCGCGGCTGGCGACGATTCACAACGTGACGTTCTTTCAGGAATTCATGAAAGGCATCCGCGAGGCGATCGGTGAGGGACGGCTGAAGGGGTTTGCGGAGAGCTACCGTTCGGGTAAAAAAACCACAGGCTAGAAGCCTGTGCCACCCTGCAAATTCAATGAGTTCTTCATCTTCGATATCTCAACTGCCGTTTCGAGGTTTATCAGGACTTTCCCCAGTTTTTGACGGGACCGCAAAAAGTCCGGCGGAGTTCTTCCCCCTCTCCCTCTGGGAGAG
>CAZTDD010000131.1:0-18754 GCA_964612675.1 uncultured bacterium | reverse complement strand
CTAACCATCCCTACGTGGTGTTAAGTCAAAAAACTAACATGGGAATCCAGGCTAGTTCATCACGGTTGAATTCGATATGCCCTTGTTGCACATACCTCTCGATGTTGATTATCGCCTCAAGGATATCCTCCAGGCAGGCACGATCGTCTCTCATAAGGGCTTTGCCTCACCCAAAACGCGGTCACGGATGCGTTCCTTCAGACCTCTTTCAGTCGCAACATCCACCTTGCAACCAAGAAGATCCTGAAGATCTAACATCAGTCCGGCATGGTCCAAGAGGCTGCGGCCCTCTTGGAGATCAACCAGAATATCGATATCGCTCTCTCCGTCCGCTTCGCCGCGCGCGACGGAACCAAACACACGAATGTTGTAGGCTCCGTGACTTCGAGCAACCTCCAGGATCTCATCACGTTTGGCATTCAACAATTCCTGAATGTCCATTGTTTTTTCCCGACCCGTTTTGCCTCTTTGCACATTCACAGAGATTCTATCACATTTGTCCCACATTGCAGTGAGCCAAGCATCACGCCCACTGAGACGGACTTCTTCTATCCTCGCCGGAAGGCTGTGATAGAATACCATGTCTCTTCCTGCAAGGAGGCTCAAGTGTCGAAAGAAGCTCGTGCGTTCACTCTGATCGAGCTGTTGATTGTCGTCGCGATCATCGGGATTCTTGCTGCGATCGCCGTCCCGAATTTCCTCAACGCTCAGGTCCGCGCCAAAGTGGCGCGGGTAGAAGGCGATTTCAAAGCGTTCGCGACGGCTTTCGAGGCGTACCGTCTCGACAATAACGACTATCCTCCGATTTTTCCTCCCACGCTCATGTCGGCGCGGTACGTGCCTCTGACGACACCGGTCTCTTATATGACCTCGATACCGAAAGACCCATTTGTGGCGGGCAGCAAGCTCGAAGGGATTTATGATTCGAACAATACCGACGGTAGTTACGATTACTGGACACGAAAAGCCGCGAGTGGGAATGGTCCTCTCAACTGGGGCCGTGTGACCGCCTTCCCAGCAGGGCGCTATTTGTGGCAACTGCGCAGTCTCGGCCCCCGTAAGGTCTGGGAACCCGTATTGGTGTATGAATCCGGTCCAAGGGCCGGTGAATACATTTCGTATGACCCCAGCAACGGCCTTGTGAGCCGGGGCAATATCGTCCGGTACGGACCATGAACTTGCCGAGAGTTAGAAGGAGCTCCAAAAATGAACGGACGAATCTGTAAACGTGGGTTTACTCTCATCGAACTACTGATCGTCGTTGCGATCATCGGCATTCTGGCGGCGATCGCCGTCCCCAATTTTTTGAATGCGCAGATCCGTGCCAAGGTTGCCAGAACCCGGAGCGATCTGAAGATGCTGGACGAGCAGGCGGTGATCCGACATTTGGATACAGGCAAATGGTTGATCGACGGGAACGATGTCGGTCAGGCGGAACATTGTGAATTCGAAGGGGGCGTCCACTTTTTCGGCAAGACGCCGTCCGAGGCGCAGGTGGACACACAAGGATTCCTCGGACCGAACCACTTCAACGGTCAGATTTATGCCCAACTGACAACCCCCGTGTCGTACATTAACTCGATCCCGGTAGATCCGTTTGCGAACGGTCTTTTCTATGGATATGAAGACAGAGGATGTGCAAACGCACCGATTGGAACCCACTATCTCTTTTTCGCCTGCGGACCGGATAAAGACACATTCGATTGGTACAGCAATCGTGCTGCGACACCTTATATCCCGACCAATGGGCTTGTTTCCAACGGCGATGTCTGGAAATCCCGGAAGCTACGCATTCGCGAGGGCGAAGGCGATCTATTTATGCAAGAGATTATGGAAGACTACTGGAACTGGTAGATACTGAAAACATTGCAGTTGAAGAATAGGAGACCACCATGAACGAGAAACCAACACGACGAGAATTCCTTCAACATTCCGCCGCCGCAGGTGCGGGTGTTGCCGCTGCGTGGCAGGTCACGCCATCGACTGTTCTCGGAGCCAACGAGCGAGTACGGATGGGGGGCATCGGTACCGGCGACCGAGGCACAGACCGTCTTGTCTGCGCGAAACGACTCGGTGCTGAAATCGTTGCTCTCGCGGATGTGAATGCAGGGATGCTCGACCGTGCGATGGGACGCCTCGAGTTAAAACCGAAGACCTACGAAGACTACCGCGATCTATTGGAACGTGACGACATCGAGGCTGTTGTCATCGCCGCGCCGGATCATTGGCACCATGACATTTTGATTGACACAATTCACGCCCGTAAGGATGCCTACATCGAAAAGCCGCTTTCACGGACTATCGATGAAGGCAAATCGATGGTCGAAGAAGTCAAGAAGAGCGATCGCATCGTCCAGGTAGGTAACCACCGTCGCAGCGGCAAACACTGGGCCATTGCGCATGATGTCGTCGCGTCCGGGAAAATCGGAAAGATCAAGTTCGTACGCACATGGGATTGTCGCTACCGATTGGTCGATCCCTATCAGCGCCGTGCGAAAGACGAGACGCTTTTCAATCCCGACCGAATCAATTGGGATCTGTTCCTCGGGAGTGCCCCCAAAGTACCTTTCGATGCGGAACGCTGCTCTGCCTGGCGCTGGTTTTGGGACTACGCGGGCGGTCTGATGACCGACATCGGCCCTCATATGCTGGACGTTGCCCATTGGATTACCGATACACTCGGCCCGCAAAGCGTGGTCTGTAATGGCGGCAACTACTGGTATCCGCGCTGGGAAACGCCGGACAACGTACATGCGATTCTCGATTGTGAGGGATTCGCAATAGTCTTCTGCGTGCAGTTCATGAACGGGTATGACAGCGACGGAGCCGCTTTCTACGGAACCGAGGGGACCGTGATCCAATGCCAGGACGGTAAATTCCGGCGATACAACACTGACGACAAAGAGGTAGAAAGCTGGCCGATGTCGAACGAGGGAACAGCGCACATGCAGAATTTCCTCGAATGCGTAAAAAGCCGCAAACAGCCAAACTCACCAGCGGAGATGGGACACCGAGTTCTCACCGGCGCGCATCTCGCGAACATGTCCTACCGGACCGGTAAGCGGTTCCATTGGAATGTGGACGAACAGAAGGTAGTCCAAACCGGTTGAGAGTTCGTTTAGAGGGAGTGCTCGACAAGCTCGGGATCTCTCCCGTATTAGCGTTGCGGTGAGCAAGGGTTTGCAGAGAAGATGGGAACGGAATTCATCCTGAACGGCGTCTCCTGCCATCGCGGGGGACGCCGGATCTTGCACGGTATTTCTCTGGATATCGCCGACATCGAAACTGTCTCGCTTCTCGGTCCCTCGGGTGCCGGGAAGACGAGCCTTTTGCGACTCCTGAACGGTCTCGACGAGTATTCCGAGGGCACAATCTCATTTGAGGGGAACGAACTGCACGATATCCCAATCCGGGAGCTGCGAAAAACAGTAGGGATGGTTTTTCAGCTTCCAGCCCTTTTCGATAGTACGGTACGGGAGAATATCTTGTTCGGGCCGTCGCTGTGGGGTGAGACCGCCGACGCAGAGGCGCTACTTCACCAGGTGGGGCTGCCCGGCGACCTCATCGACCGCCCGTCGAACGAACTCTCTGTCGGCCAACAGAAACGTGTCTCACTGGCACGTACGTTGGCCAATAACCCGCATGTTGTGTTGATGGACGAGCCCACGGCGAATCTTGATGCCGCGTCGGCGGCACGGATTCTCGAACTGGTCAAGTCATTACGCGACGAAATCGGGGTCGCTGTGATCATGGTATCTCATTTGATCCAGGATGCGGAGACGCTCGGCGGACACACCGCGATCCTTCACGAGGGCCGGTTGATTGAGTTCGGCCCGACCGACCGCGTATTGAACGATCCTTCTTCCGAAATCACACGTCAGTATCTCGACGGCAAATTGGAACCGGCACAGGAGAGATGATTCATGCAACTTCCGTTTCTCGACCTTAGCATTCTCCAGGTTTTGACAGGATTTGTGTTTATCGGCGGTGTGCTCGCCCTCTCATATGGATTTGGCCTGAAATTGGAGCGCTTGTTTTTTGTCGCATCCATACGGGTTTTCATTCAGCTCACGCTGCTCGGGTATGTTCTGAAGTATGTTTTTCAGCTCGAAAGTCCCCCAGCGATGCTCTTACTCCTCGAATGCATGATCATTATTGCTTCAATCGAGGCGGCGCGGCGTCAGGAGACGATGGACACAAAGCTCGTTTTGAGCCTGTGGGTTTCCTTGAACGTTGCGGTTACCATTGTGTTGACATTTTTGTTCGCAGGGATCTTTCGAGGAGACCCGTTTCGCTTGCCGCATTACTTCATACCGCTTGCGGGAATGGTCATTGGAAATGCGGCCAACGGGGCGGCTCTGGCGGTCAACCGTATGGCGGGCGATATTCGTGCGCATCGTGAACGAGTCGAGGCGGCTCTTGCGCTTGGAGCCCCGCCTTATCGCGCCATTCAACCCTATCTGCAGACAACAATTCGCACGGCACTCATTCCGACGATCAATACGATGATGCTTACAGGCCTTGTCCAGATTCCCGGGATTATGGGCGGGCTGCTGATGGCGGGACAGTCGCCGGTAGCGGCGGGGCGGTATCAGACGATTATCATGTATATGATTCCGTTCGTTGTTATGACGGCTTGTCTGCTGACGTCTTTACTGGTCTCCCGCAGCTATTTTTCGGAGCGGGAACAGCTGCTGGGTGTCGGTTGACCTCTGGACAGAAAAACCGGAGCAGCAAAATGAACTGCTCCGGTCGATAAGTGTGTTTGGGCTGAACCGCTCCAATATTACCGTTCGATAAGAATCTGAGTGCCGCGTCCGGCAGGCGCCAGTCCACGGACCTCTCGGGTTCCCTTTGTCGAGGTACCAGGCGCTACACGAACCGAAATCGGAATGATCTTCGAAATCTCAAGATCCATATCCTCGACGGCCTGTCCAGGGGCTGCGGCAGGACTATTATCGCGCGGCATTTCCGCTTCGACACGTGCGAGAATGCGTACCTCCGCGTCTTTCACCTGAACCGGTACGAAGTACAGCTGTTTCGGATCGATGTTGTTTTGCTGATCTTTCGAGGCGCCCATTAGATAGTCCGCAAGCTCAACTCCGGATGACGCATTCAGCTGTCTGGGGTTCCCGTTTTCGCCTTCTTCGCTCAAATACCCCGACCCATCATTTTGGACAAACTCGAAATAAACGCGCGCGTCCTTGTCGGCCGCCTCCTGCGCGGTCAATCGAGTGCCGTCCTTCTTAACCACTTCCAGGTAAATTGCGGCTCGGCTGGTTCCGCTGTCCATATCGCCTGCGCGAGTAATGGACGGAGAAACGTAGAGGATCGGTGGGTTTATCGATACACGAATGGAGTCCGTATCCAAGCCGGACACCGGTGCGGGTGTAGGTTGGGGGTACGGGTAATAGGATGGGTATTGCCCCAACGATCCGAGCGGTCGGATCGCCGCGAAATCCGGTGTCGGTTCCGGAATAACATTGCCTTCATCGTCGCCGCTGGGCGAGTATCTAGCGCTGATGCGGTCAACGCGGACTCGTCCAGGCCGTTTTACCTGGAAACTGAGCGTCCGATCCGGTAGAAGAGCGAAATCGTAGACTCTGACACGGATAAAGACGTGCTGCGGATTTGTGGGCGAACGATGTTCGTCCGCCTCGAATACCTTTCCGCCGAAGGACACAATCAGACCGCTGTTGCCGGTCTGCGGCTCGACGATATCAAATTGAATGGTCAGCTGGCCTCGTCCCAATCCGACAACACCGCCGGCTTCAGCGATATCGAGAGTTTGGTACATGATGCCGGCCGGGCCACGGATTTCGCCGACCCACCCGTCTCCGTCAGTCGATCGAGGGTCTTGAACGCGTCGTCCTCTCTGCCATCCGAGAGGTGGGAAGTTTGTTCCCCCTTCGTCGAATGTTCCATTATCAAGTACGGAGTAGCCGGCTTGGGCGGAAGCGGGGACGGGATCGGATAACAGGATCCCGCCGAGCGCTATCGCGAACGTCAGTAGGATAAACAATCTTGCGGTAAGCATTGGACCTCTCCTTGAGGCTTGATCTCTATTCATTCCTGCAATACTCTTTTTCTATCGGTTGGTGACAACCGTTTCTTCCGTTCGTATCGAGTGGGGCGCGTTGCCCTGGTTTACGCCCCTGGCCTGCCATTATGGGTTCGGGCAATCGCAGGGCACACGCCCCCTCTTTTCAAGGCACTTCCGAGATTTCCCGACCATCGATTCATCGACGGTACACACTTTCGAATCGGCGCGACGCAGCGACATTGCCGTCAGGGGCCAGCGCTTTACCACCGGTCAGGACACTGAACACGCGTGACCGCACGGTCACCATCGCCGAGAGCCGATTCATCATCTCTTCCATGTCTCGTGGCGTAAGAGCATCCTCACCATTCAGCCCCAGTCTCTGATTGAGGCGCTCTCGCAAATCGCCCGCACCGTCCCGAAGACCATCATTGGTTCGGTCCAGGTCGCGGCGCACCGCGGTCGCCATTCGATCACGTCGCTTCATGTGGGCAATATCGCTGAGCAACCGACTGATATCCTCATACGGACCGTCATCAGGCCAGCTGACGACCGTCGAGGCGAATATATCGTCTACGTTGCTCACGCGTCGTTCCTGTACATCTTGAAGCCCCAGCGTTTCGTCCTTCAGGATATCCTCAATAGCAGGAACGTTGTTTCGTTTTGCCGTTGAGGAGAATTTCTTCAACGACTCGAGGCTACGGCCCACACTCGGCAATTTGAACTCGATCGCATCGTCTTCCGATCCTTGTTCGGAAAGATCGTCGTCGACCTCGGCCAAGCCGAATTGTTGATCGCGCCCGAGAGGGTTTCGCCCCTCGATAATAAAATCGGCTACCAGGGTGTTGAAGTCGAAACGATCTTTCAGATCCATGATTTCAGAAGGATCGTTGCGGGGACGGGGTGCAGCCGGCAATGCGGCGAGCACCTCACGAATAGCGGTGTTGACGTTAACCAGTCCCTGGCTGTAGGCTGAGTCGCTGGTTGTGACCATACTATACAGGGGAGAATACTGGTTTTCGTACTGATCCAGACGTTCCCGTTGTGCCAGGACCAATCGCTCCAGGTCGCCTTCATCGCTTGGAAGCATCCTCCGAGCAAGTTCTGCGTTCGAGTCGAAGTCTCCTCGGTAAATCGTCATCTCTTCGAGACGTTGCGCAATGATTGGCCCATTGATCGTCTCGAATCGATTGCCGGTCATAATCCGGGAGATTTCGCCGGGTGTAGCGAGGAGTCCGTTCTTGATAAAGGGCGTATTGTCGACGATATCATACTCGTCGCGCTGGTTCGGGGAATCGATCAGACGTCGTCGTCTCGGATAGGCGGGAACCCATCCCGGGTTCATCGCACCGGGCGTTCCGGCGATCAAGGCCATGCGCTGGTTTTCTCTGAAATCGTCTCGGCCCCGGCCACAGAGTTCTACGGCGTAGAAGAAATAATTGTCATACATGACCGGCAGATCCGGTGTCGTCTTCCGCATGATCAAGTTGATTGTAATGAGCGGTTCGTCTCCATCGCCTTCAAGAAGATCCTGGTACAGATCGTCAAAATTCTCTCGAAGGTCGATTGTAAAGGCTGTGTCACCGTCACGTAGTTTCGTGAATACATCGAACGCGAAGGGGTTCTGCGGGTTCGCAATCGCCTGTGGATCGCGGTAGATGCCGGCTTTTCGTTCATTACCTGGATTCACAATCTCTACGAGCGGTTTTGTCAAAACTTCGCCCACAATCTGTGGAAGCTGAGTGTTGTTGCTCTGCGGTTTTCCGCGCACGCGAAGAGTTAACTGGTCGTCAACGTCCGGATCGAATCCGGCACGGATTAACTCCCGCAGTCCCATCGTCCAGGTATACCGTACGACGTCGCCGGGGTAGGGTCGGTTGGTGACCGGGAAGTCCAGAGGATCTTGGGCATGCATATAGTTTTCGAAACCGCCCGCCATCCATCTGAACTCATCGCTTGTCCCGAATTCAGGTGAACGAACCGGGCCGCCCCAGGGATTTCCTTCGGGGTCTTGTCCAGTCGCGCCGGGATCCGGCGCGTCGCCCACAAAATCCCAGCCCCCTGTGAACCGGCGGTCATCCAGCTCGGTGGCAGGATTCTCGGGGATCACCAGCCCCGGTTGGGCCGTCATCTTTCGGTTCCCATACAGTGTTACTGTCAGCGGATCCGATTCTTCCTGACCGGGCCGAACCGCGAAAGTCTCTACCGCAGCGTCCCGAGCGAGAAGTCGGAAAGTCGGTGTGAATCGTTTGTTCATGACATCACGGTCCGGGCGGTCTTCGGTAACGACCTGCGTCGGATCGGAGCGCTCGAACGACTCCATACCGCGATAGCCGGGGAGAGCGACAACATCCAATGTTCGAATTTCCCACAGCGGACCCTCACCCTGGTTTGTCGGATCGGGTGGCAGTTGGATGTAATTGCCCGGCACGTCCACGACAAGATTATTAAATGTTGTTCGATATTCCATTTGATCGATCTCGTTTCCTGCAGGATCGATCAGTCGAATGGTTTTCTTATCGTAATTGTCCGTCAGGATATCGTTTTCGCGGTCAACCAGCTTGAAGGTTGCCCGCTCGGCGTAGGACGGACCAGCGGGATCGTTGTTATACGACGGGTCGAGTAATGGATCATCGACTCTCGGGAGTTCCAGTACAGGGACGCCGGGAGGAAGTGCTGGATAATTGGCTTCCGCCCATTGCAGGAACCCGCGTCGGTCATGAACAACCAGAAGGAAGTTGTTATCCAATCTCCTGTCTTCCTGATCGCGATCACGACCGGACAATCCGCCACGAGCTCGCGGATAAGCGGCACGATCCCAAGGCCGCCCGGGTAGAGGAATCCCGTTGTCCAAGGCGTCTTCGCGCCCGTCGTCTTCTTCGAACAAAGGCTTGATTCGCGGGATAATCGGTTTGACACCGTTCACGGTTTGGAAGACGTATTTTCCGTAAGGTGTCGACAATGTATACCCGCTCAGATCGATGTTGTCCGGTGTCAGGTTAACCAGTTCCAGATACTGCGCCGACAGGTTGATCAATTCGATGCGATCGAACGTGGTAGTGTAATGACCTGTCAGAGGAACATTTGCCTTGATTCGAACTTCCAACTGGCCGCTGTTGACAGCGACGCGGTAGGTGGGGTCCAGAGGATACAGGCGGTAAGGCAGTCGCAAGAGCGACGGAGCCGCCATGTTCTGCTGACCCGGTTGAGGCTGTGCGCCTGCAGCTGGTGCGGGTTGGAAGTTCGGAAGCAGGAATCGGTTGTTGTAAGCCTGTGCGAGCATGAAATGCGGGTTCGCGGCAAGAACCGCCTGCCAACCGCCGCCACCGGCCAGGTTTGCTGCCGCCGCCGCGATCTGTTGACGGACGCCACTTTCGAGGACGCGCACATATTCCGGCGGTAGTTTCGCTGTGTAGCCGGCCATTCGATTCAACGCCAGTCCGGTAGTTCCACCGTGTCCGACCGGAAGGATCGGCTTAAGCTTATCCGGGTCCGTTCCAAATTCGACACTCGGATCCTGGAAGTAGAAGTCCGAGCGCATCGGTACCTCGACACCGTTGATAAAGTACTGGACTTCGCCGCGCAGTTTATCGGAAGGATCGAGATACAAGACAACGTCATAGACACCAGGCGGGATGTTGTTGAACATCCATGAGGCCGTTTCAGGCTCAGGTGTTTGTGGCTGACCTTGGTTTTGTTGATTCTGAGGATCCTGCAATGTAGGTGCTTCAGCGCTGTTGGTTACAGCGAAAACCAAACTCGGCGCCAACGAGTCGTAAAGACCCGGTACCTGGCTGTACGGCGGGATAGGAAGTGTTGTTCCTCGGAGGCCGCGCGGCCGGAAAATGATCGAATCGGGGGCTCCCCAATTTGTGTCGGCATACACCGTTCCGGCTTGGATCCCAAACTCGCCGTCGTCGGTAAGTCCGTCGGTAACTCGGAACTGGCCGGGTTTCGGGATCGCAACGCCGGTTTGACCGGGCCGAAAGTGCTGAAGAACGTCTTCGGCCTCCAGCCGAATCATCGGCTTGGCCATGATTTCGTTGATCCGAATGCCTTCCACTCCTCGGTAGGCCACAGCATTGGTCGTCTGTGGCGGATTGGGGAGCAGCAGCTCCATTTCGTTTTCCAGACGGGCGTCCTGCTGACGATTCGGACCCGCGAGAAACTGGGGATGTGTCTCCAATGCCCTTTGACGCGATGAAGTAATCCCGCGCTCGAATATGCGGACAGTGGGAGCGTCGGAGAGAACAAGTCGACGTTCATCCAAGCCAAGTACCTGTTGTACGTCCGGGTCCCCCGTGATCGGTGCGGGAATCGGCTGGTCGATATAGTCCGCAAGATTTAGAATAAACTGGAACTCCGGCGGATCTTCGTCCATCTTTCCGTCTTCGTCATCATCCCACGCAGCTACATAGCGCTCGCCCGGTTCATCGACTTCGCCGTCGTTGTCGTTGTCGACCAGGTCGGCATCCGCTCGATACATCGCGGCGATAACCTGCGGATCGCGAAAATCTGCAAATCCATCGCCGTCGTCATCCGCAAAAGAGGTCAGCCGGTCATTGGCGCTTTTGGCACGGAGCGTGGACGCGCGGCGGTCCTCGACGAGGTCCCCTTCGTCGGTGCTCTCTTTGCTGTCCGCCGGAGCGCCGACTCCCGGATAGCCGTCCCCGTTCGCATCGCCGTGGGGATCTTCGTTGACGTGCCACTCGGGATCGTAGGTCAACATCCAGTCGCCGTTGAAATCACCGGTGTCATCGATCAAGTTATCGCCGTCATCGTCCGCTCCGTTCCCTTCCTGAACCAATCCGGCCAGCAGCTCAGAGCTGGTCTCGAAACGGGGGCGGCCCTGGTCGGACTCTCCGACCGCCCGCAGCGACCTGCCTTCTCGTTCATCCTGGTTGTCCCCCTCGTCGGTTTGACCGTCGCGATCGTCATCCTGATTGTTTCCTAAGTAATAGGGAGCACCGACGTCCGACTCACCGTACCGATCGAAGTCGGCACTGGGATACCCATTTCCGTCCCAATCATCGCTCGGCTCGTCGATAAAACCATCCCCATCATCGTCGATGGCATTAATCCCATCTCCCAGCTCGGCATCCATCAAGCCATCGCCCCGTTCGTTGAGACCGTTTCCGGGTCCTTCGCCCATTGCCTGCCAGTCGCCGTCATTGTCTACGTGGAGCGAGTAAAAGTCTTCAACGTTCAGCTTCGGTGCGTACTGAAACTCGGAAACGTAGCTTTCCGTGTCTCGGGCCACCCAGTTCGACAGGAGATTCGGATTCAATCGAAGGAAGTCGGAGTCTTTTGTACTCAACGAAGGAGAAATCTGATCCGCTTCAGAGTAAACGGTTGCGAAATGCCGGATCTTCGTCAGCGAGATTTCCCCTACATTATCCAGCAAGGTAATCTCGTCCAACGTAGCGAACGGACGATCGTCACCCATCGGGAAGTCCGGATTGAACTCGTCCGGTTCATCGATTCCTTCATCGGGTTCATCGATGACACCGTCGCCGTCGTTATCGATCCGGTCGCCAAGTCGAAATTCGAGGATTTCCTGCTCGCTTAACTCAGCGGGAGAAGGAATCCGATTATTCGGTTGGCCCTGTGCCAGGAAGTTGGACGCGCCGATGTAGTTTTCGTCTTCCTCGTCAATCAACCCGTCATGATCGTCGTCTATTCCGTTGCCAACCACTATATGTAGTGGGTAATCGCTTTCCGTGGTCAAATCTTGAAAAACGTCTTCAATGGGTTTTACTTGTTTGATGAGAATATCATTATCCCCATCATCGTCTTCGCCGGTTTCGCCGGGTGCCGCATAGTTGCTTCCTCCGCCGTCCACGTCTCCCTGGCGGTAATTGACAATCTTCGCGGCCATGTCGTCCGCTCTGTCGATCATGCGGCCATACAAGAAGACTTCCAGATCCAGCTCGAATGGGCTTACGCCTTCGCCATAGGAGTATCTCTCTTCTCCGCTGCTGTTGTTCCCTGCGAAGTTGATATTTATTTTGCCGGCTTCATCAAAGACGCCCGTAGCATCGCCGTCTTCGTCAAAGCCCGTCCCTTGCGGGAAGAGCATTCCGTCCCGGCGGGAGTTCAGTGGATCTTCGTCCACGTATCCGTCCTCGTCGTCATCGTTTGCCTCAGAGTTGTCGACCGCACCGTCGAGGTTGTCGTCGACGCCGGCGAATCCCGGCTGACCGTCCGCGGCGACTCCTCCGCGTCCTCCGGTAGCGCCGGTGGTATCTCCGGGCGGATCTTCATCGATCCCGAGCGGGCTGGCGGATGGTAGAGAACCGGAACCGCCACGTCCGCCCCGCTGCCGTGCCATGGGGAGCGCCAAGGGGTTATACCGTGCGCTTCGCGCGTCGAAGGTCGTGTCGTTGGAGAGCACACCGGAAAGTCCCGTTTTCAGGGCGGGATCGTTCCGCGAAACATATTGCGGCTGCTTTTTGCCAAGCAAGTATTTGCCCTGACGCGGATTGAGGTTGTTCTCCAGCACGGAAAGACCGCCTTGAACGCCGGCCTCCGCGGCTTCGGTTACCTGCGTGGTCTGTGTGTAATTCAACACAGTCTGCTCTTCCAACCGGAGCGAGTAGGTAAATCCGAGCAGAACCAGCCCGAACACGGTCAAAAGAGCCAATACCGTCAGCAAGGCAATGCCGCGTTCGGATTCACGCCTCGCCCGCCGGAAACCGCAGGCTGCGTCATAGCGTTGTATAGAACGTCGGCTGTGCGTAGTCATTGTTATCCTCATTTCTTCGTTTTCCGACAAAAAGTCTGTTCGATTATGTCAACCCACCCTAACCGTCCCCTGGCTGCGGCCACGCAAGCGTGTCCTTCTTGGGGAGGGAGATCTCGACCCATCGTGCATCCTTACATCGAGCGTGTGCTCGAATGAGCCCGTCGATAAACGCATCTGCGTTCCTCTTCTCCCCCAAGATTGGGGGAGATACAGAGGGGGTTGATCCTTGCCGCTTTGTCGCTCATCAACGGAAAGAACGATTCCTTCCCATTGGTTACGAAGTGACTCCACCCGTCGTTGGCGGCGGGGGCACGTTATTGTTCGGGATAAATACCCGGGTGCTGAACCGTTGCGGAGGAACAGACCGGTCTTGATCCTGAACATAAATCTCTATTTCAACGATCCACGGCAAACCGTCCGTGGTGGCGTTGATTCGTTTTACCAGTCCGCTAAAAGCGGGATCGCTCAGCAGACTTCCGGTTCCCTGGCGCGCGCCGGAGGGCCGCAAGTCGCGAAGAATCATGCCCAACGCGTCCCGGGGAAGCGCATCCGAAGGTTCGTTACTGATAGGAAACCGATAGCGTGTCAGATCGTTGGTGGCGATATCCGAGGCCAGTCCCGGAATCGTCCCGTCGAAGATGCGGATGTTTCGGTTGAACAATAATGTTTCTCGCGCGGAGTCCCATTCCTGGGTTACCCGCCAGGCCCCTTCGTTATAATCATAATACCAATATCGGAAGCGCAATCCACGAATATCGTAGGAAAGAATCTCGAACTGACTGATCTGACGGTCATTCGTGCCGCCGTCAAGAACATCGTCGGCGAATTCATCCCATGTAGCGCCGATCAAGCCAACGATCATTGCCTGATAACCGGAGTTCGGGATCGCCCCACCGTTCTGTTTTCGAGTCGGAAGAGGTGGGGGGACAAACCGGCGCCCCTGTGAACTACCGGGGTCAACCAGGAACCTTCCGATTTCTCGAACCTCTTCCTGCTCGTCTGCTTTGCGCGCTCTACGGACGACGCGGGTACCTATCGAATTCAATCCGTACGAGACTTCAGTCAACACCGTGGGTCCACCGGCGGTTGCCTGCTGGGCGGAAACGAAATGGAGGATATCGCTCGGGAACATGCCGATATCCTCGTCTACCAGCCCATCCGCACGGTTTTCTACATAGGACCATGGTTTGTTCACCGCTGTCGGGTTGAAATCGTTGTCCAGTCCGTCCATCCATTCTTCGTCGACCAGCTCATCGCCGTCCTCGTCTTCACCGGCGCCTGGTGTCCACTGGCTTGTATCGTTGACCGTAGAAGGTTTCGGAACAACCGGGCGATTGCGGTGAATCCCCGCGAACCGTAAGCGGGGCGCTTCCTGCTGACCTTGGACAACCGGCGCGACACTTTCGGGTGTCAAATACGCCATCCGGATTTCTTCGGCCATGAAATCCAAAGTGGTCCGCGCATTCTCGGCCATCTGCATTTTCTGGATGGCTTTTTCACGTGTGTCGAGAGTGACGCGGAATGTGGAGGCGGCGATTGTCGCCAGAATCCCGAGAATCCCCATCGAAACCAACAGCTCGACGAGGGTAAAACCGCGCTCTCGTTTACACGTCCTTGCCGGATTCATCGTCGGCACCTTCATGATTAGATCCTCTATTTCCTTTGGTTCTCTTTTCGCCCAATCCGTTTATTTATTCGATTTTCACGATTTACGGATTCTTATAACTCATCAGCGTTCGACCGTTCTCCAGTTTGCTCTCCGTTTTCAGCGGAATGTAACCGACCAATTTATACGAAAACTCATAGCAGTCTTCATCAATCTGCCCGTCCATGTCGTTGTCGAGCCCGTCGCGGGCTTCTTCATCGATACCCCACGAAATTGGGCCGTAGGGGAGGGGCGAGTTTCCCTGGCGCGGCAGGTACGTCAGCCCAGATGGATGAACGGATGTCTTGTCCCCGTCCTCGTCTTCGCCATCACCACCCCATGTGATGAGGATTTCCACCCGCCGGTAACCGGAAGAAGGTCCGGCGATACAATCTTCATCGACTAGCCCGTCGCCGTCATCATCGAGGCCATTTGTCAGTTCCTCGTCGATTTTTCCGTCGCCGTCATTGTCCACCGCATCGCCGAGATCTCCCCGCAGGTAGCGGGTATACAACGGGTGATCTTCGTCGATGACCGGGACGTCCACATCGGGAACAACGCCCACGAACACCTGCCAGGAATACCGATCGTCCGGCGGTGCGAATTGCGCGGGCGACCACGGGAACCGAGCCAAACCGCAGTCTTCATCGATCAGCCCATCCGGCGCGCCGCCTTGCCCTGAACTGTTTCTTGTCGCCCCGTCCTGATAATCGAAGATCTCCTCGTCCGTCTGACCGTCGCCATCGTTGTCTTTTCCATCACCGGCCAATAAAGGCCGCAAACCGGCGGCTCCTCGCCCGATACGAACGGACGACAAACGGCAATCTTCGTCAATCAAACCGTCGTTATCATCGTCTTTCCCGTTGGCAATCTCTTCATCCACCATCGGCTCGGGATCGTACATGAGGATCCCGTCGGGTCTCTGAGTCACGGTCATCGCAAAGCCAAGCGAGGCGGCTCCGGAGGGCCAACTCGAGCGGGGGAACATCCCGTCCCCGTTATCGTCCACAATCCCGTCCCCGTCGTCATCGACACCGTTGTCCTGAAGATACAGGGGCTCGGGCATCCCGTCGTAATCGATATCGGGCCTCCCGTTGCCATTCAAATCGACAGCTTGCCGCCGCTGGGTGCTGCTGTTGTAGTTGTAAAACCAATCCCCGTCGTCGTCGTAACCGTTTCCTGGAAGTGGAATCGGGCATCCGACAATGGTGGTGTTTCCTTGGGCGTCTGTTGTTTCGACGTTGACTACAGGGAAATCGACCTCATCGGCCTTCAATCCTTCGAATATGCCTCTTGCCAGAAGCGCGGCACGGGTGAAATCCTCGGATCGCTCCGCGGCCTGGAGGCCGACGGGGAAGACGCGCACAATGGCGAGCAATCCCAATCCGAGGATCGTTGCGGCGATCATCACCTCCAACAGCGTGAAGCCGCGCCGCGGTCCCCTCGCCTCGTTGCTGACTGGAGCTTTTTGGTAGAGTCTCATTGCTCGGGCTCCTTTTTTTGAACTCCAATCTACCTCTCCTCAATCTTGATGGAACGGCAAAAAGTCCAATGATCGCCCCTCACCCTGACCCTCTCCCGGCGGGAGAGGGGACTACTAATGGTAGCGGCCGACTTTTTTCCACTCCCTCTTTGCCACTCCCTCAATCTTGGGAGGGTATTTGGAGTTGTGCACTCTTTACCCACGATACTCCGTGGTCGGGAACGGATGTCCGTACCCGTAGTCGTATGTTCGTACACGGCCTGTCAGACGAAGGACCTCGACTGAGTTGGCCGCAAGACGTTCGTTCTGCGCGTCCGGATCGACCTGCGTGCCGAACTGCTGCACATGGATGTACAAGCTCATTGATGTCGGCTGCTGATCGGAGCTGTAATAGCATTTGGTCATCTGGCCGCGGAAATTGAACTCGGCGTAGTAAACCGTCGAATTGCCACTGTCGCCGGGTTCTTTTCCGTTGAAATCCGTAATTACCGCTCCACCGGGGAGTCGCTTGGGATCCGTCACCTCGATCCATTTGGCAGTCCGTTGGCTGCCGATCTTGAGCGGTTCGTTGACGGCTTTCTCAATCCAAACTTCCTGAGGCAGAGGATCGAGAGAAGGATCTTGCGCCGGTACGCTGAACACCACACGATGCGGCGACCGGGTAGCGATCGCTACCTGTCTTGCCTGTCGCAAAGTGGACGCGACAATATCAACCGTGGTACTCAACTTGGACCGGTTGATGAAATCTGTATAACCGACTGCCCCGATGCTGGCCAGAATCCCAATGATCGAGACGACAACAATCATCTCGATGAGCGAAAAGCCCTTACGATTCCGCACCTTTGAACGGTGGCTTTGAATTCTCGTTCTCATTCTCAGTCTCCTGATTCCGCCCGTACAAATGACCTTTAGACGGAATCGTCTCGTTAGAGAAAAAAATATCACAACAGAGCCGTACTGACTCAGTTCTATCGGATGATTATCCGCCGGCTCGGTACCGGGGACTTCGATGGCTCTCCCCTAACACCCTGAGCTGCCTTAGTTTATGTTTCTTTCGGCGCCCCCTCCGGTGTCACCCGGAATATATCACAGCAACCTCAGACCATCAATCAAAAAGCACGTTCCGTTACATTCGAGCGGTGCGGGAACCGTTTCATTCGTCGGATGGCGTATCCGCCGACACCGCGTCTCGGGCGATCCGAAATCCGTAACACGACCGGCGCTCGTCCGGCGCGCGGGGGTATCGATGCGTCGTGCGGGCGTAATAGTCGTTGAAAGCCCACGATCCACCGCGCAGGACCCGGAGATCGTCCCCGTACCCCGGGGCTGCTTCGTCTGCCCCCGGATAGGGTGCGAACGGATCTGCGGTCCACTCGGCGGCGTTGCCCGCCATGTCGAGGAGACCGTACGGGCTCTGCCCGTCCGGGAATGCCCCGGCGGGCGCCACGCCGTGGATGCCGGTTTCCCAGGTGTTTGCTTTCTGGGGGGCGAATTTATCTCCCCACGGGAACTTGCGCCCGTCGGTCCCCCGGGCCGCTTTCTCCCATTCTCGTTCGGTCGGAAGTCGACAATCGGCCCACTCTGTATATGCTACCGCATCTTCCCAGCTGATCCAAACAACTGGATGATCTTCCGTCCCCGGCGGGATGATTCCGTCCTGCCAATGGGGCGGTTTCCTGTGGCCCTTAGCGTCGACAAAGTCCTTATACTGCCAATTCGTAACTTCTTTTTTTCCAATATAATACGGCGGAAGGTGCGCAATCTGACGAGGCGCCTCGATGGGGTCGCCCTTATCCGAACCGAGTACGAATTTGCCTGCCGGGATGTAGACCATGCCAGGATAGCGATTCAACACAGAACTGGGAATCGTTGGTGTCGATTTCGGTTCTACCGGTCGGACCGGGGTAGGCGTGGCCAGTCGTTCGGTTGGAATCGAGAACAGCTCTGCAATTACGGCGCGTCCCCATGGGCCGAGAAGCTGGTCTTCTGTGCAGGGCGATTTCTCACGGTAGAGATTCACAAGAAACTCTGCGGAATCGCAGTCGATCAAGCGCAAAGTCAATTCAACTTTGTCGCCCTTGCGGTCGACATTGCCTGCAAGCACCTGGTCGGCGCCCAGCAGCTTGCCCATGGCGACGAAATTTTCGAGTTCATAGCATGGCATAGGAAACCGGTGTGCCTTTAGGATCGCATGCATGGATTGTTTGTTGATCACTCGGTAAAGGCCGCTTCGAGTAACTTCCGTACGAATGAACTGGCTGAACGCTTCCGCCTCGGCGACAGAGGCCTCCGACTGGGTTTTCAGATCGGTAATCACGAGGAGCGGTGGGGGTTTCGGGTATTTTGGCTGGGCGGCGGTTGGAACGCTCTGGAAAAGAAGCGCAAGCAAAAACAGACAAGCCATCAACCCCCTCCTAACCTCCCCCGATCTTCGGGGGAGGAACCGGAAAAAAGCTAAACCGAGCCGAATCTGCGCTTGGTTTCGGTTGTCTCCCCCAAAGTCTGGGGGAGATACAGAGGGGGTTGATACGTTGCTTCTCGCACTTGGTCGACTGTTTACCGCCCCGTCAATCTTGACGCTATTGCAAAAAGTCTGGGATACGGATTTCAACCCCCTCCTAACCTCCCCCGATCTTCGGGGGAGGAACCGGAAAAAAGCTAAACCGAGCCGAATCTGCGCTTGGTTTCGGTTGTCTCCCCCAAAGTCTGGGGGAGATACAGAGGGGGTTGATACGTTGCTTCTCGCACTTGGTCGACTGTTTACCGCCCCGTCAATCTTGACGCTATTGCAAAAAGTCTGGGATACGGATTTCAACCCCCTCCTAACCTCCCCCGATCTTC
>CAZTDD010000130.1:0-19092 GCA_964612675.1 uncultured bacterium | reverse complement strand
TGATGCCGTCGCAAAAAGTCGAAAGTTGGCATCGGAAGTTCCCTCTCCCCGCGGGAGAGGGTTAGGGTGAGGGGCGATCATTGCATTGGATTCGCGTATTATGATTATCTTGTGTATTCGCCAGAGACAGCAAATGAATCAACGGCAAAAGGTGTGGATAATGACAGGGGTCTGTCACACACACAGGAGCGTCTGCGGATAATGCAACGTACCCTCACCCCAGCCCTCTCCCAGAGGGAGAGGGAGAAGAGTTCTCCCGACTTTTTGCGGTCCCATCAAGTGTGAGGGAGGTTACGAGGCGGTTGCCCTCAGAATCCCAGGAAATTCTCGATAGTTCCTCCTACCAGAAAATAATATACAACCCGACCGTCGCAAGGCATACAACGAGCCCGAGCCACTTTGCCGTTCTGCTTGGCGTAAGATCGATATGGCTGATCGGCTCAAATAAAACGGGTTTAGGCAACGGCTTGAAATATGTAAATACCCCCATTGTAATCACCAGAATGACAAATGTGATCGCCATGTGGTTGAGAAAAGCCATGCCCGGATAAAACCATAGAAGCAAGCCATAAATGATAACATTCAAAATCAGCGCAACGGAAGCCGCGACGGACGGCGCTCTTCGGAAAGCGATTCCAAACAGGAAAACGGTCAAAATACCTGGTGAGATGAATCCCTGAAACATCTGAATGTAACGAAAGATCCCACCGAATCGCGGATCGTCCAGGTTCGGTGCGATCAGGCAGCCGATCAAGACAAATACAGCGGTCATCGACCGGCCGATGACAATCAACGTCTTGTGGTCCGAATCGGGACGGAAATGACGTTTGAATAGATCATAGGTGAAAATAGTCGAAGCGGAATTGAGCATCGAATCGAGACTGCTCATCACCGCGCCGAACAGCGCCGCAAAGAATATGCCCCGAAGGCCGGCGGGCAGGATATTTGTGATCAACACGGGATACGCTTCATCCATACTCGTGATCTGGTCTGCGTAAAGCTGATAGGCCATAATCCCCGGAAACACGATGATAAATGGCATCAGGAGTTTGAGACACGCCGCGAAAACCACTCCACGCTGCCCCTCCGCAAGGCTTCTAGCCCCAAGCGTCCTTTGCGTGATGAATTGATTGCAGCCCCAATAAAACAGATTTGGAATCCAAATCCCGAAACATAACGCGGTCCACGGAATCTCAGGGTTGTCGGCGGGCAGAATCATATGCAGCTTCTCGGAGTTCGCTTCAAAGAATGCACCGACCCCGCCGACCGCCGAAAAGCCGAGGATGAGAACAAGCAGTCCACCGAGAAGCAGCGCCGCTCCCTGCATCAAATCGGACCACACGACCGCTTTTAGGCCGCCATAGACTGTATACGCCCCCGCTAGAATGCCGATCAACCACACACCCAACGTCAGGTTGAATCCGAATATCGACGTGAGCGCTACCGCACCGGCATACAGGATCGAGGAGATCGCAACGACCACATACATGATCATCATGAATGCGGCCATGATCGCGCGTGGCAGGACACCGTAACGATGCTCTAAAAATTCCGGCATCGTGTAGATGCCAAGACGTAAATAAAGCGGAAGAAGAAACAATCCGATCAAAACCAACGATATCGCTGCGATCCACTCATAACTCGCAATCGCCAGTCCAACATCGCTGAACCCGGACCCCGCCATGCCGACGAAATGTTCGCTCGATATATTCGAGGCGATCAGGGAAAACCCGATCAACCACCACGTCAGGTTCCTTCCCGCGAGGAAATAGTCTTCTGAACTGTCCTCTTTCCGAGAAGCATAGAGCGATACGCCGATCACAACAGCGATAAATGCCGCAAAGGCCAATCCGTCGAATAAAGTCAATTCCATGTTGATCCTCCTGAGCACCGGCGTATGTGCACGGCGACCGTCCTGCCGGTGGAGAGTATGACGATGACAACTCTCACAACAAACCTCATAAATCGGCTGCTACAATAGCACATTTCTACGGGAGAATGAGAGGTCAATAGGCATCGACCATAACGCGGATATCTTCTCTTCCGTTTCATTCCGGGTAGCGCCTGTTGAACACGTGTGCTACTGTAACGAAAAGGCAAAAGAAAGCATTAGCGTGATTCCTGCCGGACATGACTCATACCGGAAAGGTTCATGCCGGACATGACTCATACCGGAGAGGTTCCTGCCGGACAGAGTGATGCCGGACAGAATCATGTTGGACAGAATCCAGCGTTTAACAGATTACAAGATGGAACGAAGTCGACCGCTGTCATTAAAAGTTCCCCTCCCCCTGTCATTAGAGAACCTCTTCTTCCTACCATTAAAAGTTCCCCTCTCCCTCTGGGAGAGGGTTAGGGTGAGGGAGGATCTCTGTTTGGGGCGTAAAATGTTTCAGCCCCTCTCCCTCTGGGAGAGGGTTAGGGTGAGGGAGGATCTCTGTTTGGGCGTAAAATGTTTCAGATAAGGAGCTACCAAGATGAGCGTTCAGAAAGGCACAAGACGGAATTTCCTCAAAACAATCGGGCTTGGTGTCGCCTCCCAAACAGTGGGAGCGCCTTTGTTCGGTATCCGAGCAAATGCCGCAAACAGCTGGAAAATGAATGTCCTCTTCATTGCAGTCGATGACCTTCGCCCGCAAATCGGCTGTTACGGCCATCGCCAAATGCATTCCCCGAACCTCGACCGGTTGGCTTCCGAGGGAGTTCTCTTCGAGCGCTCTTATTGCCAGGTGCCGGTTTGCGGCGCTTCCCGTGCGAGCCTCTTGACAGGAGTGCGCCCTACACGCGGCCGATTTGTGTCGTACAAAACCAGGGCCGACGAGGATCTCCCGGGAGCGATCAGCCTTCCTATGCACTTCCGAGAAAACGGATATACCACCGGCTCCAACGGGAAGGTGTACCATCATAAAAACGATGGAGAGGGTAGCTGGACCGACCCTGCCTGGCGTCCGAGACCGGCCGAAGACGGTAACTGGAGGAATTATCTCAAGAAAGAAAACATTGAATTGGCCGCAGGAAACCAGAAAGGCGCAGGGCCTCCATACGAGAACGCCGACGTTCCCGACAAAGCCTATTTCGACGGCCAAATCGCTGAGAAAACAATAGCCGATTTGCGCCGTTTGAAAAAAACCGGAAAACCGTTCTTTCTAGCTGCAGGATTCCTGAAGCCGCATCTTCCCTTCAACGCCCCTCAGAAATACTGGGATTTATACAAAAGAGACAACATTGACCTCGCCGATAATCCGTTTCGGCCGAAAGGTGCACCGGACGCGGCACTTCATAACTGGGGCGAGCTGCGCAACTACGAAACCGTTCCGAAAGAAGGTCCATTGCCGGACGATTTCGCTCGGACCTTAATCCACGGCTACTATGCGTGCGTCAGCTATACCGATGCTCAGATCGGCAAATTACTCGATGAACTCGATCGCCTGGACCTGCGTAAAAACACCATTGTTGTTCTGTGGGGCGACCATGGATGGAATCTCGGTGAGCACGGACTCTGGTGCAAGCATTGCAACTTTGAAACATCCCTTCATTCTCCCCTGTTGATCAGCGCACCCGGTATACGCGGAGAACAAAGAGTAAATTCCTTAACCGAATTTGTGGATATTTATCCGACTCTCTGCGATCTGTGCGGTCTTTCGATTTCGGATCAATTACAAGGGAGTAGCCTTGCACCTTTAATCGAAAATCCCGACTCACGTTGGAAGAGCGCCGTCTTCAGCAGATATTATAACGGAGATTCCGTAAAAACAGATCGCTATCGTTATACCGAGTGGACACGGGACAACGGCGAGATGTACGCGAAAATGCTCTACGATCATCAAAAAGACCCCATGGAAAACGTCAATATCGCGGAGATGCCGGAAAAACAAGACATCGTCGCAAACATGCAGGGAATACTCCATGATGGTTGGGAAGCGGCGCGCACGGGATGATCGGTTTCAATTCGTCTGAAGTTCGGAACGAGGAATAAACAACTCCAGGGATTCTCTCTTGGGCGGAGGCGTAAACAGACTGACAATCACAAGTGTCAGAATTGATAGAATGAACGCCGGTATAACGGCATCGAGCGGTGGAATCTGCATCCCAAGAACGACAAGACCGGCGTTGTCGAAACCTGCAATATGCCACAAAAGCGCGGTGGCAACGCCTGCCAAAATCGAAGCCACCGCACCGGCCGATGTACCTCGTTTCCAAAGAAACGCCGCAATCAGCGCCGGCGTAATTCCCACCCCGTAAATCGTGTAGGCAAAAAGAGCGACGCGGAAAAACTCGTCGCTCGTGAACGCAAGCCCCAGAGCGACAAAACCTAGAAACACAACCACCAGCCTGCTCGCCTTCACAAGCGTCCTTCCGGAAGCGTCCGGTTTAAGAAACCGATGATACACGTCACGAACCAAGGCCGAACTGGGCGCGAGAAGATACGAATCCGCCGTCGAGACAATGACCGCGACAATCGTCGCGATCAATACCGGCCCGAGAAACACGGGCAGGGAATAGAACGCAAGCTCCACAATAATATGGCCCGGATTATCCAGGTTGGGATGCAAAACCGATCCCACAAATGCCATCGCTATAATTGCAAATTCGAGCACACCCACGCCAAGCAACAACCAACATGCCGACAGCCGTGCGCTCCTCGCGTCCTTCGCGGAAAAGAACCTTGAATACATGTTGGCGTCTCCAAGAAGAAGCAAAAACGACGGCAGCAGAATTCCGATATAATCCGTGAGATGATACGGTCCAACGAGGACTTTTTGGCTGGTATTGAGACCTGCACTGATTCCGGAAAGTCCCCCGGCCTTTAACCACACAATCGGCAAAGCGATAAGAATTCCCACCGTCATTAAAATCCCGTTTGCCACGTCGGTGTGTGCAACCGAAAACATACCCGCCAGCGCTGTATAGAGAATAACAACGAAAGCGACCGTAATAACGGAGAATATGTGCACGTTGATATACTGGCCCATTTCAGGCGGCAGAAAACGTTCGAGAACGGCTGCACCCGCACGATATTGGTAGGAAACGATGATCGTATAAGAAATGACTAACGTGATTGTCCCAAGAATCCGTGCAACTATTCCATAACGAATTTCAAGAAGATCCTGGACGGTCATTTGACCCGCCCTCCGCACCCGGGCGGCAAGCATAGCCAGGACCAAAATGCCGAGTATGCCGGCGAAAGGCAACACAAACGCAGCGAGCCCTACGCGGTACGTCTCCTCTGCATTCCCGAAAATCGAACCGGTTCCGATCCATGTCGCCAAAAGGGTACCGACCAAAACAAATGTAGGCAGATTACGTCCCGCCAACGCGAAATCTTCCTGACTCTTGACACTTCTCGCTTTACGCGCCCCGACGTAGAGTAGAGCGAGAATGTAAACAAGAATTGCAAGGGCATAAAGCGGCATGAGCTCTTATCGAAACTTCCCGATTCAACGCATGAGTTCTTCTTTAAAGAAATCGAGTATCCGCTGAAATAAATGAATTCTGTGCTCGTCTCCCCAAATACCGTGTGATTTCTGGGGATACGCATACAATTGGTATTCTTTATTCGCCTTCAGCAATGCATCGACCATATTGTACGTGTTCTGAATATGAACATTGTCATCCGATACACCGTGCGCCAACAGCAATGAACCTTCGAGACAATCGGCAAAATTGAGCGGCGAACTGTCATGATACCCGTCAGGATTATCTTCCGGACGTTCCATATAGCGCTCGGTATAAATCGTGTCGTAAAGCCGCCAGTCTGTGACCGGGGCAACCGCCGCCCCGGCATGAAACTCTCCCGGCGCTTTCACCATCGCGTAACACGTCAAATATCCCCCGAAACTCCATCCCCAGATTCCAATGCGGTCGCTATCGACGTAGGAAAGAGAACTCAAATATTCAAGACCGATCAGTTGATCTTCCAGCTCGATTTCTCCGAAATGCCGATGAATCGGCGTCTCCCAAACATGCCCACGTCCCGCCGATCCCCGATTGTCCATGGAAAAGACAAGAAAACCTTCATTCACCAGAATCTGCGCAAAATGATCCCCGAAGCGATTTTGCACAACCTGCCCATGCGGGCCGCCGTAGACATGAAAAATAACGGGATACTCTCTTCCTGCATCGAAATGGTTAGGCTTATAGATCCGTGCGTGGTATACTCTATCCTCCGGTCCTTGTATTTCCAACAATTCCGGAATAACGAAACGGTATGGTTCATAGTCGTCGAGTTTCAGTTCCGCAAGCACACCGACCTGTTCGTTGTCCTGCGTCATCACCGCATTTCTTTTCGGATAATCGAGACACGTATATCGATCGTAAATATACTCCCCGTCGTCCGAAACCGAACCGGAGTGAAAACCCGCCTCCTTGGTTACACGTCGAACTTTCCCGCCCCTTGCGTACACACGATAAATATGCCGTTCGACCGGGCCTTCTTTTGTTGCTTGAAAGAAGATCTGCTTTCTTGCGGAGGTGTATCTGAGAAAATCGGTAATCTCCCACCTCCCCTCTGTTAATTGCTTGATAAAACTCCCATTTGAATCGACATGATAAAGATGGCAGTATCCGTCGCGCTCCGAAAGCCAAAGAAAATCCTCATCCTCCGACTCCATCCAAAACGGACCATCCTGAACATTCACCCAGTGCGGATCGTTTTCTTCAAGGATCGACTCACTGGTGCCGTTTCGTGGATCGGCAAAAAGAAGCGCGAGCTGTTTCTGAGACCGAGTCAGCCCCTGAATAGCCAGACAATCCCCATCCGGCGACCACTTCACACGCGCGATATATTCGTACGGATAGCCAAGGTCGATCCACTTTGTCGACTGATTCGACAGGGAGACAACCCCGACACGTACCGCAGGATTCTTCGTACCCGCCTTCGGATAAAGCCTTTCAGAAATCTTCGGAACGACGGGAGAAAAATCGGTGATCGGGTAAGACGTTACGTCCTCTTCGTTCAGCTGAAGGTACGCAATTGACCGACTATCCGGCGACCAATAAAACCCTTCGCGAATCTGCAACTCTTCCGGATAGACCCAATCGAGTTCACCGTTTCGCAGGCGTTCATGTCCTCCGCGTGTGAGACGAATCTCTCTGCGTTGCTCAAAATCGTACGCATACAAGTCATAGTCTCGAACAAATGCAATAAACTTCCCGTCCGGCGAGTATCTCGTATGCCGCTTTTCTCCTGCCGGAAGAACGAGTTCTTCCAAAGACTTCTCTCCACGATCATACGTAAAAACCCGCCCGTCCGCATGAACACGGAATGACTCATTGGTAAGCCACTCATAATTGTAAATTCGAGACGGTTTAGGTTCCCCTTCGGCAGAATCGTCTTCTGTTGCCTGATCCAGCTTCTGAATTCGCTGCCCCAGCAGAGCAGGCGTCAATATCGTCTCAGTGGCGTTCTCGGCGGGATCGAAGACAACCAGATCCGGTGGTTCCGTCGATTCGGAGATCAAATAAGCAAGAAGATGCCCCTCGGGCGACCATTTCTCGTGGTGAGGGAAATGATCGTCGTACTTCCCCGATTCCTTCACCATCCATTCGATGGTAATTGGTTTCGTCTCGCTCTGGCTGGACGATTTTGTCTCTTCACCGGGATTGGCTTGGAACGTCAACAACGCGCAACAAAGTAGCAGAAGATTCATTATGAGTCATTCCATCAGCTATCGGGATCTCAGCCCCGATTGTCGTATCGGCAGCCTTGTTAGTCAAGAACATAAGGAGGCATGTCCAGCGGAAGCGCAGCCGGCCGGTCGCAGGTACTTTGTAGATCAACATGCGCGCCTATCTTCGATGAATCATGACACGCGTGGATGATATCCAAAACATGGTACGCCATCTCGACGTTCGCTCGATGCGGTCTCCCTGACCGGAGAGCGTGCGCCATATCGGCAACACCGATCCCACGGCTGTTGTCCGTATACTCATGACTCAGCGGCGTCTCCGACCAGTCGGCGTGGCCCGCACGGCGAACGTGGATCGGGCCGCCGAACGTGTTGGGATCGGGCACAACCATCGAGCCCGACGTGCCGTGAATTTCGATATTCGGCAGATTGTGGTACCAGACATCGAAACTCGTGACGATTGTCGCGACCGCTCCGTTTTCGAAATCGAGAATTCCCGAAACATGGGTAGGAGTATTTACTTGAATAATTTGCCCGAATTTCGGCTTGCTTGTAATAAGACGTTCGGTGAGTGCGGTTTGTGTCGATCCACAGACTCTGCGTACCGGGCCGTTCATCGCGATTAAAGCCGTCAAATAATACGGCCCCATGTCGAACAGCGGCCCCGCTCCCGGTTGATAGTAAAACTCGGGATCGGGATGCCAATCTTCAGGGCCGTGGGTCTGCATGAAACATGTCGCGGACGTTATTCTGCCGATCCACCCATCGTCGATCAGTTTCCGGCAGGTTTGCAGCCCGCCTCCCAGAAATGTATCCGGCGCGCAGCCGATCGCGAGATTATTCTCCTCGGCTAGCGTCATCATCTCCTGCGCTTCTTCCCGCGTGATCGCCAACGGTTTTTCGTTATAAACCGATTTCCCGGCCTTCAGCGCGGCGATGGCCAGCTCCCCGTGCACGCTCGGGACTGTCAGGTTAAGCACAATTTCGACGTCTTTGTTTTCCAGAAGCTGCTCAACACTGCATGCTTTTCCAACACCGTGTTTCTCCGCTTTTTCCGTAGCACGTTCCATCAACAAATCGGAATACGCAACGATTTCCGTACTCTCGAATTTTTTGAGATTCTCGATATACACCTCGGAGATATTTCCGCATCCGATAATACCGATACCGACTGGCTTCATAGTACAGACTCCTCGACCTTTCTATGCGAACGATCCGATGTTTTCGAAAATGAATGCTGGTTTCGATTTACCTAATGCTGATCTCATTCGCCGTGGGGAAGTCGTCCGGTATCTCCGTTTGCGCGACCTCGCCCGTTGCGGCCCATTCGGTCCCACGCTGGAGTGTCACGATGAAACCGACACAACGCATTGGGTACACATCATGCCCCAGAACCGTATGGAATACGCGGCCTTCCCCGTATTGGATTGTAAACAACACGGGTTCGTGTTCGCCGGTCACTTTCGAATAGGAGGTGGCCAGTACGTCGAGGTTTTTGGCCGGACCGCGTAGCTGGGCGTATAGTTCGTCTTTGGCGTGCATCCAAATGCGGGGAAGGTCCCGAGTGATTGGGTGATCGAGATTCCGTGAGACGACTCGGTACTCCCTTTGCTTACCGTGTGTTCCCCCCCTCCCGGGACTGCGGTCCATAACAACTTCCCCATTGCGGTAGCGCACCATCGGGCCGGATTTTTCGTCACGCCCGCCCCATCCCCCAAGGCCGATCATTTCGTTGTATTCTCTCCACTCTGGGAATGAGTTATCAGCGGCATGAATCACAACAAAACCACCCCCCGAACGCATATAGTCGACAAACGCATTGCGCGTGTCGTCAGGCCAAGGGGTTCCGTTGTAGTTCGAGACGATTACGTCGTACATTGCAAAGTCAGGCTTGAACTCAGACATCCCGTCCGCCGTCGGCGGTGTCGTGGCCACCTTGACCTGAAACAAGCCGCTTTGTTCGAGGATTTCCTTGACGACGGGCGTCGTACCTTCCCAGTTGTGGTTATTCTGACCGTCAATAATCAGCGCTTTCAGAGCGCCTTTTGCTCGTTCAGCGTTTTCCGACGCATTGCCACAACCGAGGAACGGCATGAGTGCGAGAAAGAATACGAATATTCCCACCGAAAGACGGTAGGTCTTCCTTGGCATGGCGTTCATTCCTCTATTCGTGTCCGGTGGATCGCACCAGCGGTTACATCACCCACGGTTCGCGATACGGCCGCCCGAGCAGCGCCGCCGCCCCCGGATCGCCGATAATTTCCTCGTCTTCCGGGTTCCAGTAGATCTTCCGGCCGAGAAGCATCGCAATTTCGCCCAAGTGCCCGACCGAGATCGAGCGGCAGGCCGTCGCTACCGGCGTGATCGTCGGTTTTCGACTTCGCACACAATCCAGGAAATTCTGGATATGATCGGTGCTCTTGTAGAGCCGGGTATCGCCGGCCCCGATGGCTCCTTCTTTGAGGAGATTCTTGTCGGACGCATCGATATGACCGCGATTCACCCAAACCCAACCGTCGTCGCCGATCCATTTCGTACCGCCCCGACCGCCGCTGTAAACATACATGATCAGACCGTCCGCATATTTACATCTGAATGAATATTTATACGGCGCATTATACAGTCCCTCCTCCGCATACTCCGCCTCTCCTTCGACTTCAGTCGGTCCGGTATGGTCGAGATCCAGCCCCCAGTGCGCGATATCGATATGGTGTCCTGCCCAATCCGTCAGCTGTCCACCGGAATAGTCCATAATCCATCGCCAATGCCAGTGACACCGGTTATCGCCAAAGTCGCAGTAGGGCCGCCACGGTGCGGGGCCGAGCCACCAATCCCAATGAAGACCCTCCGGAACAGGTTTCAGCGGTGAGACTCCGTGTTGAGGGCCGCTGGGCAACCCGACTTCCACTGTATGGATCTTCCCAACCTTCCCGTTTCGCACCAGCTCGCACGCGTGCCGGAAATTGTCTTTCGAACGCTGCCAACTTCCGGTCTGCCAGATTCGGTTATTCGCATGAACCGCCTCACGGATCGCGATACTCTCTTTGATCGAACGCGACAGCGGTTTCTCGCCATACATGTCGAGTCCCGCACGGGCCGCCGCGACCGCCGGGACAGCATGCCACTGATCCGGCAACGCCAACGATACCGCGTCCAAATCGCCCCGGCCGATCAACTCACGGAAATCGAGGTAGGTTTTGCAGTCCTTGTTCTCATAAACATCGTCCACCAGTTCTTTCGCTCGCGCGCTGTGTGTCTCATCCACATCGCACACCGCGACAACCTTCACTTCGTTCTTGCGCAAGAACCCTTTCATATTTCCCGTTCCCTGTGAACCGACACCGATGCACCCCAGCACGATCTTGTCGCTCGCGCCGAACGCCGACGTGGGAACAAACGTTGGCGCGCTGAGGAGAGCGCCTGCCGCAAGAGACCCTTTTATGAAATCTCGACGATTGAAAGAAGTGTGTTTCGTCATCAGATCTATCCTTTCTTTTATCAAGAACTACCGGACAAACTCCACGATCATTACCAATTTTCCGCGTTCTGTATACCTGTGCCCCCTCTTCCGTTTTTGGGGGACTGCACAAGCGTTCCTCGGCCTCGTTCAATACTTCCCGTATATCGGACCGAAATTCTCGCAGGCTCGATAATCGGCTCCCAGCGGGTCCATCGCCCCAAACATGGCCCAGGTGCTCGGGCGGAAGAGCTTCTCTTCATCGACGTTGTGCATACAGACAGGTATCCGCAACATCGATGCAAGCGTAATCAGTTCCGCTCCAATATGGCCGTAACTCAGCGAACCATGGTTTGCGCCCCAGTTCGCCATCACCGAGTAGGTATCTTCGAACGGAACCCGTCCTGTCAAACGTGGAGCGAACCAGGTCGTCGGCCATGTCGGGTTCGTACGCTGATTCAAAACGCTGTGGACCTCTTCCGGCAGCTGAACACTGTAGCCTTCCGCAATTTGAAGCACAGGGCCGAGTCCCTTGATCAGATTGATCCGGGTCATTGTCATCGGCATGGTCGCACGGGTGACAAAGTGAGACGAGTAACCGCCGCCCCGGAAATACTCGCGCTCCCCCGGATACCAGGTCGTCGCCTGGATACACTTCTCCGCTTCCTCCGGTGTGATCTCCCAAAACGGTTTCATACACGGTCTTCCATCGCGTTCCTGCATCCCACATCCGTCAAGCGAGGCGGCTCCCGAGTTGATCAAATGGATGATCCCGTTTTCTGCATACCCCGTCAGTCGATAGTTGGTGACACGCTCCACCGCCTCGGCGCTCCAGAATGTTCTCACATCCGCAAAAATCTGAGCGGTGTCGGTCAAAAGATGGCCGAACAACATCGCAACGCCGTTCAACGCATCATTCTCTGTGGCGAACATCATCGGCTCGCGGATCCCGTTCCAATCGAATGACGAGTTGAGCACGGCTTCCATAAAATCGCCGTTCGGGAAATGATCCGTCCATTGCCGCTGTCCCTGAAACCCGGCCAGGATCGCGTTACGGCCGAGTGCCTCCTCGCCGTATTCGTCCGCGATCAACGGGTTCCCGATCATCAAATCCCGCGCGATGATTGCCATCTTCACCGAGGTTTCCCACGCGGCGTCTTTTTCTTCACGGCTCATTTGCAGGTGAGGGGGATTCGTGTCCTCTCCCTCCTTGCAGTTTTCTTTGACCCAAGCGAGGGCATTCTGATATTCCTTTTCGTCGTAGATCTTTTCGTTGATTCGACGGACAAATTCCGTCATATCCACTGTCTCTACTCGCATGCCGAGATAGGACTCGAAGAAATCGTGATTGACGAGAGACCCGGCGATGCCCATCGAAACATTTCCCAGAGAGACATAGGATTTGCCTCGCATGGTTGCCACAGCCAGTCCGGCTTTTGTGAATTGAAGCAGTTTTTCTTTAACGTCTTCGGGAATAGAGGTGTCGTTCGCATCCTGGACATCGCGCCCATACACACTGAACGCCGGCAGGCCCTTCTGACTGTGCGCCGCCAGAACCGCCGCCAGATAAACCGCTCCCGGCCGCTCGGTTCCGTTGAAACCCCATACCGCCTTCGGAATAAGCGGGTCCATATCCATCGTCTCTGACCCGTAACACCAGCACGGTGTAACTGTGAGCGAAACACCGACGCCTTCACGGGCGAATTTCTCCGCTGTTTGAGCCGCCTCCGTAACACCGCCGATAGTCGTATCCGCGATGACGCATTCCACAGGGAGACCGTTGGAATGACGAAGATTCTCGCTGATCAGAGTCGCCACAGACTCCGCCATGTTCATCGTTTGACCTTCCAGCGATTCCCGTACTCCTTTGCGGCGTCCGTCGATCGCGGGCCGGATACCCACTTTCGGCGGTTCACCAACGAAGGGATTCCGAAACGATGTACCTTTCATATTCTCTATAGCCGACATGAGTCAAAACCCTTTCTCTTATGATTCTTCTATCAGGTGGAAAGATGCTCTCCGAAACTTCCTTCTCTACAACTTCGCTTTCGATACCTCTACATTCAGTGTGGATACGGTGCGTTGAATGTACCAACCGGCCTTGCATCCGCTCCGCCATTGGGAACCTCTTTTCCCAACGCCCAATAGATCCCGTTGATGATCAGCCGCCGCATCGACTCATTCTCAAAATCCTCCGGGTGTCCCAAAGTTGTGAAAAAAACAGGCGCGGTCTTCCCGCTCGGGCCTGTATACGTTTTCGTCCATGCGACCGGTTGGGTCTGCGGCCATTTGTCGAACTGATTGTATTTGTTGGAGTTGATTGCCTTCCCGATCAGCAGCGGTTCGCAGTCGCCCACGAGAGGGGCGACATGATAGAGCCACGACTCACAATGGAAACTCTTATCGATCCCCTTGAGAATGGGATGATCGGACTTCTCGGGGATTACATATACATCCGTCGCTGAGTTGTGCCCGTGGTGTGTAATCCACTTCTGACCGAACACGTCGATCCCGAACTTGTCATTCCATTTCTGGTTCGGACCTTCCTGGTACCGGAACGCGTGGGTGCTTGTGCGAAGCCCGACAATCGGTCGTCCTGAGTTGACATAATCGAGGATCATCTCGAGCTGGTCGTCCGGGAGCGCACGGAACCGCATGAAGAAAACCGCCAGATCGGCGTCCTTCAAGGCTTCCAGTCCTTTGATGTTCTTTTGGTACCGCGGCCAGCGCACGCCTGTTTCCGGGATGACCGCGTAGAGTACCGTACAATCGAAATCATGCCTCTTTTCGAGAATCTCTGCGATCATCGGCATGGTGACTTCCGAACGGTACTCGTCATCGCCTGTGACGAACACAATGTTCGGTTCGGCGGCCGACGTATTGGGCAACCCGGCCACGGATACTAAAACGCAACACGTAGTTATTAGTGTGAGTTTTCTCAACATAGTCCTTCCTTTCATGATCTTAATGATCCCAATCAGAGTTCACCTCGCTAACGACTCATTCTAATGTCCCCCTTTCCCCCTGGCAACGTTTGCGTCGGAAGTCACGTAGGGAATCTGTATGGAAGGACAATAGCATGGTCATAAAGCGAGAGAATGCGAGGCTCCCGAAAGCGTTTCCGAACTCTTCGTGGAGTTACAACACATGCAATGTAGAGGCATGCAAACAACCGACACGAATTATCAAGAGCAATTTCTTCTTCCACCGTCGATAGAGGAGTGGGTAGCGAGTGATCATCCAGCCCGTTTCATTCGGGAGATTGTCTACCACTTGGATTTGAAGGGTTTGGGGGTTGCGATGCCGGAGTGTCGGACGGGTCGTCCCTCGTACTCGATCCAGTTACTGTTTCGCGGTAATCTAGAAGGTGGCAAGTGTCCGAAACGCGAAAAGGGTCGTGCCTCAATTGGCTTGAGCGAATTTCGATTACCGCATAAAAGAGGGAGCTCTAGCCATTTCTCCATTATGAGACGAGCGGGAACAAGGTTTTGAGACAGTCTCAGAAGGCTCCCCCGAGGTTCGCTGATACGGGCGGACGAACGTAAGGCAGCGATTCTTGACAAGGGGTGCGCATAGGGACGAAAGTGGGGGAGCACTTCCAATAGCCGGGACCCCACGGACCGAGAGGGCAGACATGAAACAGAGTCGCAAAGCAGCAGATTTACCCAAAGGCGAACGAAAAAGGGGTAAGAAAACTAAGAAGAAACAAAAAAAGACTCCGCGGACCCGAAAACCGGAGGATATGTCACTCGAACAATGGCAGACTGCCTTACGTCGCGAATTCGGCCGTGAACAGGAATTCGAGATGGAGAATATCGGAGACGATCCGATTTTCTCGGAGTTTCTGGTGACCAATCCGCAGTCGGGTAGAACCTACCGAGTCGCCATTCGAGGTCAAGCCCCAGGTGACAACTATTGCTCGTGCCCCGATTTTTCCGTCAACACACTGGGGACTTGCAAGCACATCGAATTTACTCTGGCGAAGCTTGAGCGGAAACGGGGGGCGAAAAAGGCGTTTCGTGAAGGGTTCCATCCACCTTATTCGGAAGTATACGTCCGGTATGGAAGTAGGCGCGAAGTATGTTTCCTGGCCGGGAAAGAATGTCCGCAGGAGCTGCTTCAGTTTGCATCCGAATATTTCGGGGAGGACGGTGTGCTGAAGCCGGAATCGTACCCGCATTTTCATTCTTTTTTGAAAAAGGCTCCACGTAACGGTCACGAACTTCGGTGCTATGAAGACACGCTTCAATTTGTCGTACAGGTGCGGGATGACGCGCAGCGTCGACACAAGATTGCCGGCCTGTTTCGCGAAGGAATTTCCAGTCCTAATTTGAGCAAATTACTCAAAATCCAGTTGTATCCATATCAACTGAAAGGATGTTTGTTTGCTGCGAATGCCGGTCGTTGCGTTATCGCGGACGATATGGGGCTTGGAAAAACCGTTCAGGCTATCGCTGCGGTTGAGATACTCGCCCGGACAGCAGGAGCCGGCCGAGTCTTAGTGATTGCGCCGACATCGGTGAAATATCAATGGAAACAGGAGATTGAGCGTTTCTCGGGACGAACGGTCGAAGTGATTGAAGGTCTCTCGCCGATACGACAAGAGAAGTATGAAACGGACACGTTTTATAAAATCACGAACTATGAAGTAATTCACAGGGACTTGGATACGATCGCGGCGTGGGCACCCGATGTCGTCATCTTGGATGAGGCACAACGGATCAAGAATTGGAAGACGCGGAGAGCGCAGAGCGTGAAGCAGATTCAGTCCGATCACGCTCTTGTTCTCACCGGAACGCCGTTGGAAAACCGTCTGGAGGAACTCCACTCCATAGTGGAATTCGTGGACCGGTTTCGTTTGGGACCGTTGTTTCGGTTTCTGGCCGAACACCAACACACGGACGATAACGGAAGAGTAATCGGATACAGCAACCTGTCTAATATCACAGAGACCCTTGCGCCTATTCTTATCCGGCGCAGAAAAGAGGATGTCCTTCACGAGCTGCCGGAACGGATTGAGAACCACTTCTTTGTCCACATGACCGAGGAGCAGTGGGAATACCATGAGGAGAATCGGACTACCGTCGCGCAGATTGTCGCGAAGTGGCACCGTCTCGGATTCTTGCCGGAAAAGGACCAGCTGCGTCTCATGATTTGTCTTCAAAATATGCGGATGGTTTGTAACAGCACGTTCCTTCTGGATAAAGAGACAAAACAGGGGCCGAAAATACACGAGGCGGTTACGCTGCTTGATGAGATTTTAGAATCGGGTGATACAAAGGTTGTCGTGTTCAGCCAATGGATAGGCACCCACGAACTTCTCATCGATGAGCTGAATTCAGGAGGTGATGGATATGTTTTCTTTCATGGGTCGCTGGATAGCCGCCATCGAAATGCTGCAATCGAGCGATTTAGAGAGGATCCCTCCTGCAGAGTTTTTCTGTCGACGGATTCGGGCGGTGTTGGGCTGAATCTTCAGCACGCCTCGGATGTGATCAACATGGATCAGCCTTGGAACCCGGCTGTCTTGGAACAACGCATCGGCCGCGTTCATCGACTCGGTCAGAAACGGAACGTCAGGATCAACCATTTTGTATCGAAAGGAACGATCGAGCACAGTATGCTCGATGTCCTCAAATTCAAAAAATCGGTGTTTGCGGGGGTGCTTGACGGGGGACAGAACGAGGTATTCCTTGGGAAAACGAGACTCAAGAGATTCATGGAGACTGTCGAGAAAACCACCGAAAATATCCGCACGGCTTCGGCCGAACAGGAAGCGACCGACGAGGCTGATGAAATTGTTGCCGACGTTGAAGCGACGGCGACAGAGAAACCTCCTGTGGAGCCTTCCTCTCCTCCCGGTGCCGAAGTGTGGGAAGAAGCGATTTCAACCGGTGTGGAGTTTCTCGGCAAACTCGGCCAGGCACTGACTGCCGCGCAACGGGGCGATCATTCTGCGAGTGTATCCTCGCAGCTGAGCGGTCTCGTTGCCAAAGATGACAAGACAGGAGAGAGTTACTTGAAGTTGCCACTGCCCGAACCGGCGACGGTCAAGAAATTCGCCGATGCTTTTGGGGAACTCGCGAAAGCGTTCCAGGGGCAGGGGGATAAGAAGGACGATTAACCTAAATCCGGCAGTAGAAACCAGATCGCGGTTCCCGAGTTCGTCGAAAGGCTGAGCACGGGTTCCATGCCCGCTCCTCGACGCGCTGGTGCGGCCTCCAGTGTTTGCGAGAGGCAGAAAACTCGATATTCCTGCCCGTCGTTCCTGCGAAGGAGCTTCTCGGTGCCGGCATGGCACCCTACTCAATTCCCTTTTTGCTGACTATGGCTGTGCTCATTCTTTTCAATCGAAAGAAACGATCCGGATGTCTTTCCAGCCGGTTTCCATGACCTGTCCGGAATGGATCTGGAAGGCGAAGACGCCTGCTTTGACGCGGCTGGGATCGGAGTACTCGATCGATTTGATTCCGTTGATGAAGAGCTCCACCTTGGGACCGAAGGCGGTGATTTCGTAGGTATTCCAGCCCTGCCAATTGATTACTTTGCTGAAATCGCGTTCGGGTTTTACTAAAACACCCCGCTCGCTTTGATCATAGAGATGGCCGCTGATCCAATCGCTGTCTGAAGCAAGATCGGCCTGGAAACCGTGGATCATGTCATCAACCTGCCAGCTTCGGAATTGGATGCCGGAATTTCCTTTCGGCATTCGAAACCGAGTGGAGAAATGGAAGTTCTTGTATTTTTCTTCCGACAGAAGCCATCCATAGCCGCCGCCTTTCGATCTGCCCAGGATTGCGTCGCCGACCGCGTCCCAGGTCGCATCGCCGACCTCACGCCAGCCGGACAGGTCTCGGCCGTTGAACAGCGATTTCCAGTGTGCGCCTTCGGGAATTTCCAGGATACGAATGTTCGACCACTCGATCGTTGCCCCCGGATCGGACAACATTTGAAGGGCGATAAAGCCGCTCTTCGGTCCTTTCTCATCTTTCATGTCGACTGTTTTGAGGCCATTGACGCGAAGTTCGATATGGTTGCCGATAGCGGAGATTTCGTATTCGGTCCACTTGCCCTTTTCGACTAACATCGGTGCGGCGTGTTTTGATTCTTGAAGGACTTGGCGTCCGTTTAACTCCAGGAGCGAACCGGTTGCAAACTCGCGGTCGGCATCCAGATTGGCCTGGTATCCGTTCATCTCTTCATTCTCGAAGCGGCTTCGAAATTGGATTCCGCTGTCGCCTCCCATCCACCGGAATCGGAACCGGAGAACGAAGTCGCTGTATTCCTCTTCTGTGACCAGCCAGCCGGTCTCTCTGCTGACGGATTTCACGACGATATTCCCATCCTGGACACTCCAGTCCTGCTCACCGACGACTTTCCAGCCGTCGAGATTCTCTCCGTTGAAGAGATATTGCCAGCCGGTTTCAGCGGCAAATGTTGGCAGTGCGAGGCAGACAAAGATCAAGACAGTAGTGGTTTTGCGGATCATGGTTTTCTCCTTATCGAGTATTCCTCTGAGAAACTTAAGTTCAATCTCAAGTCAGAGAATCGTACTCCTGCTTGGTGGGCAGTTCAACGGATTGTGGATTGGGCCAAATGACTCGCATTCAAATCTGACGACCCAGTGAAGAGTCCCCTCTCCCTCTGGGAGAGGGCCGGGGTGAGGGGCCTTGTATTGCCAACCACCTACTAGACACCCCTGCTCTCGCGTGCAATGATTCCCCCAGTCGTACCGTGGGCCTTGGCCCGCCAACCCACCACAAAGTCGCGGAGGTCATTATGAAACAGGTCGTGTTTATTCTGGGCGTAGTTATCGTCGCGGTGCCGTGCGCCGGCCAAGACGGTGAATTCTTGTTGACGCCGGAACGAGTCTACACATTTGACTCGATGGGTGAGTTTACGGAATACCCCGGCGGATTCGACGAGTCCCCCGCCACGAACGATGAAGGTAGAGAGGGGGTTGACGAGTCCCCCGCCACGAACGATGAAGATACAGAGGGGGTTGAG
>CAZTDD010000129.1:0-19328 GCA_964612675.1 uncultured bacterium | reverse complement strand
TCTTTTTCCTCCCCCGAAGATCGGGGGAGGTTAGGAGGGGGTTGAAATCCGTATCACAGACTTTTTGCGACGGCATCAATCTTGGGGAGGGAAACAGAAGGGAGTTTTGACACGACCTCTCCGTTTGGGGGTGGTAGATTATCGGAGACCCCTACGCTCTAAGTCCCTGTATCCTTTATGATAAGTAAAATCTGCAAACGAGAACGAACCGACCGTTTGCCTGGAAACGAAAACGATGCGTTATTTGGATTTTGAACAACCCCTTCGGGAAATCGAGAATAAAATCGAAGAACTGGATACCTACGCACGGTCGCGGGGTATCGACCTTGGCGCTGAAATTGAACCGCTGAAACGCCGCGCGACTGAACTCATCCAGGAGATATTCGATAATCTGACGCCCTGGCAGCGTATCCAGCTGGCTCGTCACCCGGACCGTCCCTACTGCCTCGATTACATTCGAATGTTCGCGGAGGATTTTGTTGAATTACACGGGGACCGGTCTTTTGCGGACGATCAGGCGATTGTGGCCGGTTTTTGTTCCATTGACGGACGCTCAGTCGCCATCGTGGGACACCAGAAGGGTAGAGACACCGAAGAGAACCTGCGGCGAAACTTCGGTATGGCTCATCCGGAAGGTTTCCGAAAAGCCATGAGGATCATGGATCTTGCTGCTCGCCAAAACCTGCCCATCATTGCTTTCATAGACTCAGCCGGGGCCTTTCCCGGCATCGGAGCAGAGGAGCGGGGCCAACACGAGGCGATTGCGCAAAATCTGATGCGGATGTCGGCGCTTCCGGTACCGATTATCTGTGTTGTTACCGGCGAAGGAGGCAGCGGCGGCGCTTTGGCTATCGGTATTGGTAACCGTGTTCTGATTCTGGAATACGCCTATTACGCTGTTTGCACACCTGAAGCCTGTGCCGCCATCATCCACAAAGACGGCACAAAGGCTTCTGAAATCGCCGGTGGAATGAGAATCGTCGCGCCCGACCTCTTTCGATTGGGTCTGGTCGAAGAGATTATCCCCGAACCGAGAGGGGCCGCGCACAGACATCCTATCGAAACCGGTCGGAATGTCAAAGAGGCCATTCTCCGTCACCTCAACGAACTCTCCAGACTCTCTCCTGATGAGCTGGTCGAAGATCGCTACCAGCGATTTCGTCGAATCGGCGTCTTCTCCGAGACAGAATAAGATCTTGCTCCCCCCATGATGACAAACACCGTGTTCCTGGGATAGCTTCATTTTGTGATTCTCGAATTCCACTGCGATGTCTGATCCTAAATTCGGCAGTTGAATTGGGCGAAAACGGACAATAAACCTAAATTCGGCAGTTGGATAGGAAGCGCGGTTCCTGAGCCCGTCGAAGGGCCGCGCCGGCGTTGGTGATCGGCCTTTCGACAAGCTCAAGAACCGATCACCATTTAGGTGAAAGCTGAGAATGAACGCTACTATCAAAAAAACAGCGGTTTATCGTCGCAGCCACACCTTCAACTGCCGAATTTAGGTTCACGGTAGGGGATGCCTGCGTTTTTGACTCACAAAGACAGCGATAATACCCGCCGCCAACACAACGGGGACGCCGATCATGAGTACTCGTTTTAGCATTGTCGCAGCCTGTGATTTCGGCCGGCTCCAGCCGACATCCATCAGAACTTCCGCATAGGAATCTACTGCGAGGGGATTACGGACCGGTTGCGAGGGAACATAGATCTCAAGCGTTACCGAACGCGTCGTCGGCATGATTCCGGTGGTGTCAAGCATTTGATAGTCGTACGGATCCAGGTCATCAAATGGCTGGTGTCCGCTGACTCTCACTCCCTGCAAACCCAGAACTCGGATCTGTTTCCAGGCGTACAGTCGCGTAAAATTGCGGTCTTCGTAGTGGAATGAGACTGTTGCGTCTCGTGGCATCCCCGCTGGATAGACAAAGTCGTAGATCAGCACAGTCCGGTTTGCCTCCATGCCTCCATGGCCGATGGTCATTCCCGAGACGCCCCCTCTATATGTCAGGTCCACCCTCTCTCCTTGGATTTGAAGCGTTTGTTTGTCGGTATATTCGTCGCGTCTTTTCGCGAGGAGGACTTTTTGCTTCTCGGGGGTGGCTCGGCCGTGCCGGTCCGGTTCGAGGATTTTTCGGGCGTCATCGGTTCCAATTTGTCCATAAACCGTCACGTAGTACATACGCCCTCCGGCCGGGGACAGAAGGATCTCCGCATACCGGTCGATAGACCTCGGGTCCAGCTTATGAGCGGGACAGACTCCCGGCAGGAGAACTAGAAGCAGGAGCATCCAACGTGATTGCATTTCCGTTTCTTTCTAACCTTTTTTGTCGGGCAAGCTTCTCAGGTTGGTAGCGTCTGGTATAACATACCAAGTTATCATCGGCAACTATGCCGTGATATCGGGAAAACTCAGGAAGGGAGCGACTAAGTAGACCAATGGCTAAGAAATTTGTCTACTCGTTTGGCGGCGGCCGCGGCGAAGGCTCGGCCGACATGAAGAACCTACTCGGAGGTAAAGGAGCGAACCTGGCGGAGATGGCCAGCATTGGGATTCCGGTTCCGGCCGGATTCACTATCACCACGGAAGTCTGTACCCATTATTACAAGAACAAGCAGAAGTATCCGCCGGGTGTCAAAGAAGCCGTAACCAAAGCGCTCACCAAGGTCGAGAAGATCATGGGAGCGAAGTTCGGAGACCCCGAGAATCCCCTGTTGGTCTCCGTGCGTTCCGGGGCTCGAAGTTCCATGCCCGGGATGATGGAGACGGTTCTCAACGTGGGACTCAACAACAAGACGCGTGACGGTCTGATCGAGAAAACCGGAAATCCTCGATTTGTGTATGATGCTCAGCGCCGTCTGATTTCGATGTACTCTGACGTCGTGATGGAGAAGGCCTTCGGGATCGAACCGAAACAGGGGCAAGGCATTCGTGTCCAACTGGAACACGAAATGGACAAAATGAAGAAGGCCCGGGGGGTCAAGAATGACGTCGAATTGACTGCCGATGATCTCAAGGAACTCGTGGAGATCTTCAAAGAGAAGGTCCACAAGGTTCTCGGAAAGCCGTTCCCTGAAAAGGCTGTCGACCAGCTTTGGGGCGGCATCGGCGCTGTTTTTTCATCCTGGAACGGGAAACGCGCCGTCTCCTATCGGCGGATCGAAGGGATCCCCGATGAATGGGGCACCGCTGTGAATGTCCAGTCGATGGTATTCGGGAACATGGGCGATAATTCCGCCACAGGCGTCGCCTTCACGAGGAACCCTGCAACCGGAGAGAAAATCTTCTACGGCGAATGGCTGCCCAACGCCCAGGGAGAAGATGTTGTCGCAGGGATTCGGACACCGAATCCGATCAACGAAATCGGCAAAAGCGATTACAACAGACATCTTCCGTCTCTTGAGACCGCTATGCCGAAAATTTACAAGGAACTGGATCGCATTCAGAAGAAACTCGAGAAGCATTATACCGATATGCAGGACATCGAGTTCACGATTCAGGAAGATAAACTCTGGATGCTCCAGTGCCGTGTCGGCAAGCGGAACGGTCCCGCTGCGGTGAAAATGGCTGCGGATATGTGCAAAGAACGTCTGATCAACGTGGAGACCGCGATCACACGGGTTACCGCCTCTCAGCTCGATGAGATGCTTCATCCCATCGTGGATCCCAAAGAAGAGCAGAAGACTGAGCCGGTCGCAAAGGGACTCCCGGCAGGCCCGGGCGGTGCGAGCGGACAGATCGTTTTCAATGCGGAGGACGCCGTCAAGTGGTACAAAGAGGGCAAGCAAGTCATCCTGGTCCGCAAAGAGACGAACCCGGAAGACGTTGAAGGCATGAGAGCGGCCAACGCGATTCTCACCTCCCGTGGCGGCATGACCAGTCATGCGGCCCTCGTCGCCAGAGGCTGGGGCAAATGTTGCGTGGTCGGTGCCGACGAGCTCGAAGTGCATGAGGAGTCGCGCAAATGCACCGCGAAAGGAAGAACCTTCCAGGAAGGCGACTGGCTGACTCTCAACGGTACGAAAGGCCTGGTGTACGAAGGGCAGCTGACCCTCGTCGACCCCGGTGAAGATAATCCTGCTTTCGAGCAGTTCATGAAACTCTGCGACCGAGTACGCTCACTCAAGGTCAGAGCCAATGCAGATACCCCGGCCGACGCGAAGAACGCCCTGAAATTCGGGGCGCAGGGTATCGGCCTCTTCCGAATCGAACACATGTTTTACGGAGAAGGCTCGGACGAACCCCTGTTCAAGCTCCGGAAAATGATTATGTCCTCCGGCGAAAGCGAACGTCGCGCAGCACTCAATGAACTGTTCCCCCATGTCAAGAAAGACATCAAGAGAACGTTGGAAGCGATGAACGGTCTGCCCGTGACGATTCGTCTGCTCGATCCGCCTCTGCACGAGTTTGTGCCGAATGCTCCGGCTGCCCAGGAGCGACTGGCGAAGAGCCTCGGGATCGACAGCCAAGAACTCAAAGGAAGATCCGAAGCGCTTCATGAGAATAACCCCATGATGGGACATCGCGGAGTTCGCCTGGGAATCACCTATCCCGAAGTCAGCGAAATGCAGATTCGGGCAATCCTCGAGGCTGCCGCCGATTTGATCAAGGCAAAGAAGAAGGCCTTCCCCGAAATCATGATTCCCGTTCTCTGTACCGTGAAGGAACTCCAGCATCAGGTCGATATCGCAAAGCGGGTGTATGAGGAAGTCCGCCAGAAAACCGGACTCAGAAAGATCCCGCATTTGGTCGGTACGATGATCGAGATTCCGCGCGCTTCTTTGGCCGCGGCCGAGATCGCCGACGTTGCCGAGTTCTTCTCCTTCGGGACCAATGACCTGACGCAGATGACCTTCGGGTTCTCTCGGGACGACATCGGCGGATTCCTGCCGCACTATCTGGAGCATGACATTCTTCCCGATGATCCGTTCCAGACTATAGACCAGGAAACCGTTGGCGAATTGATCAAGATCGGTATCGAACGCGGACGGTCCACACGCGAGAAACTGAAGGTGGGTATTTGCGGCGAGCACGGCGGAGAATCGGCCTCAGTGAAGTTCTGTCACCGGGTCGGCATGGACTATGTGTCCTGTTCTCCGTTCCGAATTCCCATCGCCCGGCTGGCGGCGGCGCAGGCTGTTATCGAGGACAAGGAAGCCGAGCCGAAGCCGAAAAAGAAGAAGACCACTCGCAAGAAGTCTTCTTCCAAGAAGAAGCGATAATTTTGTTTCTCACGGGGTTGCAACCTGTGAGAAAGGATGTGACAATACGGCGTCGGAAATGCGACGATCCTCCTCCCGCTCCCCGGCGGGAGGAGGAAATCGCCTTTCTGATCCAAGTTCTGGCAAGCGCCCAGTTGCCGGTTTGGCACAGGGTTTTATAATAGATTGACACATAGAAAGGATATGACACGTTCTACCGCCATCCGCGGGATGAAGGATTCGCATTTTGATTGCGCTAGGAGACTAAACGAACTGAATTATGGTGGCACAAAAGAGAAAGCGACGTGCAGCTCCACCAACAGAGACCCAAGAGCAAGAGAGCAAACCGAGCGAAAAACCCGCCTTGCCTCCAACTCATCAACGATTCACGATTTGGGACTATGTCTTCGTGAACCTGTTCTTCTGGGTCTTTTGTTGGCTCCAGCGAACAGTAGCGGGGTATCTTAACGGCGACGATATGGGACTAGACTTCTTCTTTTATACTATGGCTATTGGATTTACGGTCGTGAGCATCGTCGCGTTCGTCCATGATCTTTTATCTGGAGAAATAGCGAAGGAGCCGGAAGTCTAAATCATCGCTGTCTTTCTTTCCTGCCGACCCTAGTTCTTTCCGCGGTCCCCAGTCCGGATTGCTCGTTAGGGGTGGGAACGGTCTTGGCGTTTCCGCATGTCTATTCCTATTGTTACTGGTTCCGTTATGGGGCAGATCGACCGCACTGCGATCGATAACTGGGGGGTGGCCGGGCTCTACCTGATGGAGAGAGCCGGGGAAGCCTCGACAAATATTCTGTTGGATCCTGATTACGGATTCGATGTTTCCCGGCCCGTCGTGATTTGTGGCGGAGGGAACAACGGCGGCGACGGCCTTGTCGTTGTCCGTCGCTTGTTGGAACATGGAACCCAACCCCGCTTGTTCTTGACAGACGCCCCCGATCGCTATCGTGGGGAAGGCAAAGTCAACCTGGACCGGGTCACGGAAGCCGGCCTCCAGCCTACTGTACTCAAAGAAGATAACTGTACTCAAGCATTGGGCGAAGCACTTCGCGAGTCGACAGTGGTAGTCGATGCTATCCTCGGTACCGGGATCAGCGGCTCCGCCCGTGGAGTCCCTGCCGAGGCTATTGAGAGAATCAATGCTCATAACGTGCCGGTTTTTTCCATTGATGTTCCCTCAGGAGTGATTGCGGACACAGGGGCGGTTGAAGGGCCTGCTGTGGACGCCTCGGTTACCGTCACATTCGGGCTTCCGAAGGTCGGTCATTTCTTGCCTCCCGGCATCGACTACCGTGGCAGTTTGGCTGTCCGGTCGATTGGTTTCCCCTCGGAATTGATTCGGGAGGCGAACTGTGAAGCTCTGCTGTTGGAGCCCGAAGACATTCGAGCGGTGCTTCCAAGGCGAAGAGCTTCTTCTCACAAAGGAACCAATGGTCATTTGTGTGTGATTGCCGGGTCGCGAGGGATGTCGGGAGCCGCTCTGTTGTGCGCTCAAGCCGCGTATGCTGCCGGCGCAGGACTGGTGACTCTTGCCCTACCGGCCTCGCTGTTGCCCGTCGCAGCCACTGCTTTCTGGGAAGCTCTTCAGGCCCCTCTGCCCGAAACTGCAGATGGAACCCTGGCCGAAGAGGCCGCCGACTTCTTGCTTGAGAATGCTCATCGGTTCGCTGCGGCCGTAATCGGTCCGGGCCTCTCCCAAAATGAGCAGACTGTCCAGGTGGTTCGACGGATTGTCCGTGACTTCTCGCCGCCTCTCCTCATTGACGCCGACGGGCTGAACGCCTTGGAGCCGGATCATCTCCGAGCTCGGCAATATCCATGGGCGGCTTCGCCGCATCCCGGCGAGATGGCACGGCTGATGGATGCTGACTCCGCAGGAGAGATTCAATCGGATCGATGGGGCTGGGCTCGACGAGCCGCAGACACACTGAAGGGGCCGATCGCACTGAAAGGACCAGGAACCGTTATCGCGAGTCCCGAGACTCCGTTGGCTGTGAATCCAACGGGCGGACCCGAAATGGCCTCGGGAGGTATGGGAGATGTTCTCTCGGGCCTGGTGGGTGGACTGATGGCTCAGGGATTGTCGCCGCTGGATGCCCTTTCTGCGGGTGTCTATTTGCACGGATTGGCGGCAGACCTTGTGGTGGAACATACTGGGTACCGCGCCCTTTTGGCAGGCGACGTGGGCGCGATGGTTCAAGAGGCAATTACGGAACTTCTTGACGGACCTCAAATGGTTTCGTCGCGGCGCGTCGATTCGAACGTGTCGCGTTCCACATAGATCTGAAGGGAGAATGAGCGATGCATGACATCGTGATGTATCTAATCGCAGGCGCCGCAGGGCTTCTACTCGGAATTGTCATTGTGGTTCTGATCATGAAGTCCAGCTGGCGTGGAAAGGTTTCGGATGCAGAGTCCTTAGCGGAAAAAATTCGGGAAGAAGCCAACAAGGAAGCTGCAACGATCAAGAGAGAAGCCGAAATAGCGGCAAAGGACGACCTCCTTCGGGAGAAAACAAAACTAGATGAAGAAGCCAGAGAATGGCGCAGAGAACTGCAGGAACAGGAAAAGAAGCTGACGCGCCGGGAAGAACTCGTGGACAAACGCGCGGAACAAATCGATGCGCGTGAACGCGAAACCGAGCAGCTGCTTCGAAACAACGAGAAGAAAAGCCGGGAACTGGAATCCCGTGAGAAAGAACTCTCGGAACTCATCGAGGAAGAACGCGTCAAGTTGGTGAAAATCTCGGGACTTACGACCGACGAGGCCAAAGATCTATTGCTGCAATCTTTGGAATCCGACGTCACACGTGAAGCCGCGAAGATCATTAAGACCGTTACCGAGCAGGCCCGAGAGAAAGCGAATCGCGAGAGTTGCTGGATTATCTCCACCGCAATTCAGCGCCTGGCCACCGACCACGTGTCCGAGATGAGTGTCTCCACCGTTTCCCTCCCGTCGGACGATCTGAAAGGAAGAATCATCGGCCGGGAAGGACGAAACATCCGAGCGTTTGAAGCCTTGACCGGTGTCAATCTGATTATCGACGACACTCCCGAGGCGGTTGTACTTTCGGCATTCGACCCCGTCCGTCGCGAGATCGCTCGAATCACGCTTGAACGCCTCGTGGCCGACGGCAGAATTCACCCCGGGCGCATCGAGGAACTCCATGCCAAAGTCACGAACGAGGTTGAAGAATTGATGCAGAAAACCGGAGAAGATCTGGCGTTCGAGGTCGGGGTCATCAATTTGCACCCCGAGATCATCAAACTTCTCGGTCGGATGAAATACCGGTATTCCTATGGCCAGAACATGATCCCTCATCTGCGGGAAGTCACGTTTCTCGCCGCAAGTATGGCTGGGGAACTGGGTGCGAATGTGGATCTCGCCAAGCGGGGAGCCTTGCTTCACGACCTCGGTAAGGCGGTGTCCTCGGAACGAGACGGGAGCCATGCTCTGGTGGGTGCGGAAATCGCGAAAAAGTATGGTGAGAAACCCGAGATCTGTCACGTTATCGCTTCTCACCATGAAGATGTTCCACTGGAAACCGTCGAGGCGGTCTTGGTACAGGTCGCGGATGCCTTATCGGCGGCGCGCCCCGGCGCACGGCGCGAGGTTCTCGACACCTATGTCAAGCGTCTCGAACAGCTGGAGACCATCGCGGATTCATTTCCTGGCGTCGAACGCGCATTCGCCATCCAGGCGGGTCGCGAAATTCGGATCATGGTGGAACCCGATGAAATCGACGATCAGGAAGCCGTAAAGCTCGCGTACGACATCTCCAAAAAGATCGAAGAGGAGATGGAGTATCCGGGACAGATCAAGGTGACCACCGTTCGTGAAACGCGTTCTGTAGCGTATGCACGGTGATCGCTTTCGAAACAACGAGAAGGACGAGGTCCCTCGGGGTCTCGTATCTTACAACTAGAGTCGACATGGGGCGGTTTTCGGACCGCCCTTGCGGTTAGACGGATACACGTGATTGCAGAATAGGCGCCGCGATGACGTCGTCTGTACCGATTGAAGTTGAACCGCTTAAAGGAACCTTATGAGAATCCTGTTTGTGGGGGATGTTGTCGGCCGTCCCGGCCGGAGAGCGGTCAGGCATCTGCTACCGGAACTGCGTGCACGGCACAACGTCGATCTCTGCGTAGTCAACGGAGAAAACGTTGCCGGCGGACACGGGATCAACGAACGCTGCTGCCGCGAGCTGACTCGGTGCGGTGCGGATATCGTCACGCTGGGCAATCACGCCTTCGATAACCGGGAAGTCTATCAGTTCATCGACAAGGATGACCGGGTCATTCGACCCCTCAATCTGCCTCCCGGAAATCCCGGCTTTGCCGAGGTCATTCATCAGCATGAGGAAGGCGCGGTTGTCATTGTCACGCTTTGTGGGCGAGTCTTTATGCAACCCTTCGACTGTCCCTTTCGCGCGTTGGATGACCTGGTGGAAAGGCACCGCACGCTTCGAAATCCTCGTTTTATTGTCGACTTCCATGCCGAAGCCACTTCCGAAAAGTCCGCGTTTGCATTGTATGCGGATGGGAGAGTCTCTGCCATTATCGGTACCCATACGCATATCCCAACGGCGGACGAGCGAATTCTCCCCGGTGGAACGGCGTATGTGACGGACGTTGGTATGACCGGCCCTTACCATTCTGTGATCGGGATGCGTCTCGATCCGTGTCTCAAGCGCCTGGTTCAGCTTCATCCTTCACGTCTTGATGTTGCTCGGGAAGATGTGCGGTTGGCAGCGGCTTTGATTGATTTGGACCCCGGAACCGGGATGGCACGCTCCATTGAAAGGATGCTCATCCCGCTTCCTCCGGGGAGTTCCTCAAAACGGGAGGACGATTAGGTGAGGGATCTCTTCGATATTCCTGAACCGGAGGAACCCGATCCCGTGTCTTCTCCCCTTGTTTACACGGTCTCGGCGCTAACGGAAGAACTCAGGATTCTTCTGGAAGAAGGGTATCCGGATGTTACCGTTGAAGGAGAGATCTCCAATTGGAAGGTCTCCGGGGCAGGGCACGCCTATTTTCGTCTCAAAGATGAGAAGGCGGTTTTAGAGAGCGTCATCTGGAGAGGTCAGATGACACGTTTTCGCCGTCTGGGGCTTGCGGACGGGCAAGCGGTGCAGGTCACAGGGCGGCTTACCATTTATCCGCCGCGCGGGCAATATCAGATCATCGTGAGCAGCATCCGGCCTGCAGGACTCGGGATGCTGCAGCAGCGATTCGAGGAGCTGAAACGGCGTCTCGGCGCGGAGGGGCTGTTCGACGAAGCACTGAAGAAGTCTCTGCCGTTCTATCCGCGTCGGATCGGTATCGCTACATCCGCCACCGGTGCGGCCCTTCAGGATTTCCTCAAAATCGCTCGGGAACACCGGCTTCCGCTGGAGATCGTTATTGCGCCTTGCCGCGTCCAAGGTGTCGAGGCTCCCGCGGAGATTGCCCACGCTCTGAAAAGTCTTGACGGGGCGGGCCTCGATCTGCTTATCGCTATGCGCGGTGGTGGATCTCTTGAAGATCTCTGGGCGTTCAACGAAGAGGTTGTGGCCCGGGCCATCGCCGATTGCCGAACGCCGGTGGTCAGTGCGGTCGGTCACGAGGTGGATTTCACGATCGCCGATCTGGTAGCGGATCTTCGTGCTCCCACACCGACCGGGGCGGCGCTCCTATTGGCCGGTCTGTTTACCGAGCATCGAAATCGGTTGCAGAATTTCGAAACCTATTTGACCGGCGGACTCCGGTCTGCGCTTCGCGAGCGGATTACCCGAATAGAGAATCTTCATCGCGCCTTATTGCGATACCACCCCAGGACACTGGTCGAGCAACATCGACGTCGCTTGGACGAAATCGGGGAGCGTCTAAAACACAGCGTTGGGAGTGAACTGAGGTCTTTGCGGAAGGATACCGAGGGTACGCAGGATCGTTTGCAGCGCGAACTGGTTCGCAGAGTTCGCGATCTACGGTATCGTATTCAAGTGGCGCATGGACGTCTGCAAGCATTGAATCCGGAAGCGACTCTTAAGCGCGGATTTGCGATCTGCCAAAAGGCCTCAACGGGGCGGATCCTATTCAGCCCGGACGAAGCCGAAGCGGACGAATCGCTCACAATCCGGTTGCGGGACGGTGTTTTGTCCGCCCGTGCAACCGGAGTTGAAAACGGATTGGATTGAGAGGTATCTAGTGACGGAAGAATCAATGACTAAGGAACGGGAATTCGATTTCGAGAAAGCTCTTGAACGGTTGGATGAGATTGTCGAAGCCTTTGATTCCGGCGAAATGACACTTCGCCAAATGGAGGCTTCGTTCGTGGAAGGCATGAATCTGATCAAGCAATGTACAAAATGCCTTGATGCGGTGGAGCTGCGTGTACAGGAGCTGTCGGAGACCGACCGGCCGATCTACGAGCCCGAGCCTCTCGAATAATCCGTACCGGCGCGGATTGTTCTCCGCGAATACCTTCCTCGTCAGAATCGCGTTTGATCGAATTAATTTCGTAATTGGGATACGGTATCAAAAAAACATTCAAGGAATGATAATCAAATTCACATAGATATAGAATTAATTGAGGCTTGAGGCGTGAATAAAATTACAAATGTGTGCGCTGGGGAGGAAGGGCTCGAACCTTCAATTTCCTGATCCAGAGTCAGGCGTGTTGCCAATTCCACCACTCCCCAACGGGTATTCATAGTGAAGGGTTGAGAAAGAGCGGCACTATTTGAAAATAACACCCACTCCTTATCCCGTCAAGCTTTCAAATCGTTTTTTTATTTTCAATTTTCTTCTTGAATTATTTTGCTGGAGATTATTATTTTTCGCCTGGATGGCATTTATTTTGTATGCAAAACTTCTGGAATTATGGATAATTATCTGGCACAGAACCTGCGAATATCTGTTGCCTCGGTCGTAACCTCTTCAATTGTCTTGGTTTACCATGCTGCCGCGGTCATCGTGTGTCGCAGTCGCTCAGGGGGCGCCCGCGAGCCCGACGGGGCTTCCATTCACGCCATTAGTATATCCAACAGGCTCAGATTGTTCAACTTGGCTCTCCGTCGTCCAGGCTGGAACCCCAGCCCACCGCCGCCTCCGACAGGGGTAGTGTCCGGTTTTCTCTCAGGATCTGGGCGACTTTGCGCCTCATTCCCCCGAGGCCCCAATGGTGAATAACCCACTGACGAATCGGGAGTTGGAGTTTTGGGGGACGGGGGTCGAGTTCCCAGGGATGGAGGTAGATCATTGGGGGCCATCCCTCCGCCCGATAGCGCCTCCGGGCCCATCGGCAATACCAACCCGGCAGAATCCGCAGGGTACCTCCTCCTCCAACCGGCAGGACCTTGCCCCCTGCCCGGACCGCAGCAGGGGGCCATTCGAGGATACCCTCCACGAAATACGGGAAACGAGGCGCACCCTTTTCGCCATACAGGTAGGTTGAATGGGGGTTAATCGATGAGTCGTACCGGATTCCCTCGTCGAGCAGGGCGCGAAACTGCCAGAGATTCTCCAGCGATAGAGAGAATCCGGGCGCCCGGTGACTGACAACGGATGAAACGCCAATTCGGTGAAGCACCTTCAGGCTTTTCTTGAGTTCGTCGCGGAATTCCTTCGGGCTCAGTCGATGCACAAAGCGATGCGTATAGAGATGCGTCCCGATCTCATGACCTCTGCGAAGAGCCTCATTGACGGTATCCGGGAATCGCTCCGCCACCCACCCGAGGAAGAAGAAGGTTGCACGAGCGTCATATTCGTCGAAAAGGTCGAGTGTTGCTAACATGGACTCCCTTAGTCTGGAGGGATACGTGAGCCAATCGTCGGGCGACACGCTTTCCGGGCTCATAAAGTAGTCTTCAACATCGACCGAAAGCACGATCGTGGGAGAATCCCCCGGGGTTGGAGGGCTGCATTTCGATGTGCTCACTTCATCCGGGCGCATGGCGGACATAGCATGTGAGGAGTGATGGACTGAGTTTTCAATGAGTATCCGACGGAATCAGGTAGAATACAATGCCCCCTCCGGTTGTGTCGCCTCATGAGGACGAGATTCTCGGCAAGGCCTACGACTCTCGTCTGATGGGCAGGCTCCTGACCTACCTTCGACCCTATCGCCGTACGGCGGCATGGGCCGTAACATTGGTTATCCTATTCGCAGCACTGGACTTGTATATTGTCTATCTCACCAAAGTCATCATCGATCAGTATGTTGAAACCGGCGATGTTTCAGGGCTCTATCGGATGGCCGGCTGGTATCTTGTCATCCTCACCTCAGGCCTGGTTGTTCACTACTACGCGTTTTACATGACAAGCGCCATGAGTCAGCGGGCGATGTTCGATCTCCGTATGGAGATCTTCCGGACGCTTGAGAATTACTCGCTCCGCTTCTTCGACCGCAACCCCGTCGGGCGTCTTCTGACCCGAATCACCTCTGATGTCGAGGCCCTCGACAGCATGTTTGGCAACTGTGTTGTGAATGTCTTTCAAGACCTTTTCCTGCTGTTCGGAGCGGTTCTGCTGATGTTGTTTATCGATTGGGAACTGGCGCTGGTTTCGTTTTGTGTGATTCCGCTGATTGCGTATGCTTCGATCCGGTTCAAAACACGAGTGCGCAGCTGCTACCGCCGGGTGCGTCTTACGCTGGCGCGGATCAACGCTTTCCTCCAGGAACACATCCAGGGCATGGAGACCATTCAGGTTTTCGGCCAAGAGAAGCGGATGTCGGAGGAATTTGAGGAACGTGCCGAAGAGTATACGGAAGCCCAGGTTAGCAGCGTACGACAATACGCGATGTTTTTCCCTCTAGTAGAGTTTCTTGGGCATCTGTCTCTGGCGCTGATTCTCTGGTACGGCGGACGGAAAGTGATCCGTACGGCGGATGCGGCGAACCCACTCACCTTGGGAACGGTGTTTCTGTTTATCCAGGCGACGCAGCGTTTCTTCGGTCCCGTTCGAGAACTCGCCGACAAATTCAACATCATGCAGGCCGCTATGGCCGCCTCCGAGAGGATTTTCAAACTGCTCGATACCCAGGAGGTGATACCCGTACCGGAACAGCCTGTGCGGCCGCCACGCTTCACCGGCCGGGTGAAGTTCCAAAATGTCTGGTTTGCCTATGAGGGGGAGGACTGGGTTCTGAGGGATGTCTCTTTCGAGGTCGATCCGGGGCAGACAATTGCCGTTGTCGGGGCGACAGGGGCGGGGAAGAGCACGATCATCAATCTCCTGTTCCGATTCTACGATCCGCAACGGGGAAGCATTCTCGTCGACGGGGTTGACATCCGCGAGATCGACATCGCGTTTCTTCGCCGTCATATTGGGCTGGTACTTCAAGATGTGTTCCTGTTTTCGGGAGACATCGCCGGCAATGTCCGATTGGATCGAATGGATATTTCGGACGAAGATGTCCAGAGCGCCTGTGAGGCCGTCCAGGCCGACCGGTTCATCGAGCGTTTTCCCGACCGGTACCAAGCTGAAGTCAAAGAACGCGGTGCAACGCTTTCGGTCGGTCAAAAACAGTTACTTTCGTTCGCGAGGGCGCTGGCCTTCGATCCCCATCTGCTTATTCTGGATGAGGCCACGTCAAGCGTCGATACCGAAACGGAAGCGCTGATTCAGGAGGCGCTCGCGCGTCTCTTGAAAGGCAGGACGAGTATCGTCATCGCCCACCGGCTCTCGACGATCAAACGTGCCAACCGGATTCTGGTTCTGCATCAGGGGCAAATCACCGAATCGGGCACACACGAGGAATTGCTCGAACAGGGGGGAACCTATTTTCGTCTTTATCAGCTGCAGTTTCAGAATGTGGAGGCTACGTAGAGATCGTTATACTCGGCGACGATCTCCGAGACCAGGCGGCACCGTTCGATGTCCCCGGCAGGCGGAAGCTCATCCGAGATGCCGAGAATGAGGTTCGGATAAAAGGTCTCGATCACCTTCCGTGTGCACTGTTCCAAGGTGCCAATCGGCCAATCCGGTAGAAAAAAGATTGCCGGGATCCCGTCAATCAGGATCAACTCTCTCATTTCTTCTTTTGCGTTCTCGATGGATATGTCGCCTTGCGGCTCGAAGGTAACGGCCTCGATCCCGTCGAATCCACTGCACATCGCATACGGCATCAAGGGCTTCACATTTCCGTCCCAATGGGGAAATGTGTATTTCTCCGCACAGTGGAACAACTCGGACAGTGCTTGATACCGCGAAAGCACATAGCGCTCGAAGAGCGGAGGGGGGAGCATATCCGAATGGACGTTGTCACCGAAATTGACTATGTCGAACGGCGACTTCTTCACCACTTCCGCGAGACGGTCATCGCTGCGATCCACGGCCCGGATCAGCCTCTCCATTTCCCGCGGATGATCGTACAGCAGGTAAATCGCCTCTTCGTAACCGATGAAATCAATGAAGATCCGCTGAAGGTTGACACGCGGGAAGATTGTGGTGGGTGCGGTTCTCTCATCCAACTCGGCGAGCGAACGCTCGTAAACCTCGCTGTCAAATTCGTGCTCAGAGCTGTCCAGCACATATTCCATGACCCGCAGATCATCCAAGCTTTGAACAGGATATTTGGTGGTCATCCATGAATCCTGGGTGATCTTCTCGATTCTTGACAGCTCGCCGAGATGTGTTTCCCAACGCGTATACCAGCATCCGTCTCTCTCTTCACGTGTTACGCTGACGCCGGAGGAGTGGACCGTGTGAAATCCCTCGGCGGACCAGAAATAGCGGACGGATGCGCCGAGATCGTCATAGATGTCCCGGAGTGTCGCGTGTCTGTAGCGTTCCGGAAGCGTACCTTCGCGTTGATTGATCTTGTACCAGTGTTCCAAACGGGGTTGCCATACCAGCCGCGGTTTCCGCTTTCGCCGGTATACAGAGAGGATATCTTCGTGAAAGTCCATAGATGACGACCTAACTGTAGTAATACAGGTATCTTAAAGAATTTTGCCTTGCGTCTCAAGTCATCCAGTTTCCTGCCGATACTTCCGAATAGGAGAAATCCGTCAAAGGATACGTGCAGACAATGTCCGATGCCTTCTCCATAGCGCCGGTTCGGCAGATTTCGCCGCAAGAACGGGAGAGTCCTCGATCTGAGCGGAAACCGTCGGAGAAACGCGACACTGAACCTCGGCGGGAGATCCGGGAGGCCGAACGTCTTGTGGCCGCTCAGGACCTCGAGGGAGCGGACAAACTGAGAGTCCGTGCCTTGATCGAGCAAGCCAAATCCTCCGAAGACTCGGGAAAGATGCGCGCTGCGGACCGGTTGGCGGACCGGGCAATTCAGATGGCGCGCAGATTCGAGGAAACGAGCGCTGCCGAGGCTGCTCCTTCGGAGAAAGAGCAATCTGCCGAGTCTCCTGAAAATGAGCAGCAATCCAGCCGGGCATCGGAAGATGAGAGTGCGCTTCCCGAAAAGCCGAGAAGCAGTGTGTATCGGGACGGTTCAGACGATCCCGGGATTTCCTACAAAATGGGCGGAACAATGACCGAGCTGCAGGCGCCGCTGGCCGTTCGGATGCACGAAACGTCCCATATAATCCACGAAACCCAGGAAGCGGTTCTCGAAGGACGGCGTGTGCAGGCCGGTATCCGGATTCTGAGCCGCATCGATCCTGGAACGGGCAAGCAGTTCATCGCAGGCGGCCGCGCCATGGTCACGCTTTTCCCCAACATCGAGCCCACCGAACCGAAACGTCCCACCATTGACGTTACTGGTTGAGATGTCTTTTCGTTCCTTCCATGGACAAGTAACCAGATAAGCGTTGACCGAAACCTTGCAGCATTGTTCGAGAACCTAGTAATATGAAATGAACAGGAGATCCTGCTTGTATTTACAATGAATAAACAGACGGAGGTGAAAGGGGCCCGGTGGCTCCCGCGGCCTTCAAAGCCGTCTGTGTCGCGCTTAGGGCGCGACGGGTGGGTTCGACTCCCATTCGCCTCCGCCAAACGCGAACGCTCACATCTTCGCTTGGACTGCGCTATCCCGTCTCGTGTTGTTGATTCTCTGTCGTTTTCCCCTTAATAAATCGATATGAACGGAATAAAGTAGGTTTTCAGCTGTATTAAGATGATAAGGCATTGTTGGTATCCACCGGAGGATTGTGGCTAAGAGCATGAAGAAAATTCTTTTCTGTGTTCATTTTCTTTTGTTTGCGGCGCTCTCATTTGGCGATGGGGGGAGGCTTTCCTTTGAGGAGAATCCTCCGGCAGACGGTCCAACTCCGTGGATTCCTGACCAGACGCTTTATAGTCATTCCGATGACCGGGCGGAGGTGAAGATCGAAGGACAGCGGGAAGATTGTTTTGTTTTCGAATATACAATCGACGGCGAAGCGAAGAAGTTTTTCATCACCGATTCCAAGCCGTTCCGATTTTTCTATGATGCCAATCAGGATGGTGAATGTCAGGCAGACGAACTGACCACTGCCAAAGCGTATCACGATCCTCAAAATTCTCTTTTTACAGTCCTATTCCCGCATGTGCGTTTGCCTGTGCCGCTTCATGACGAAGTCCGGATCATACGTGTGGATGTCCGCGCACGGGTCGAGATGTCGCGAGCCCGGTTTGAAGCATTTCGCATCGTGAATTGGTACGAAGGTACTCTGACCATCGGGAACAACAGGTATCGCTCTTGCTTGATCCCTCGATCTGTTTCTCACCATCGGGATCTCGCGCCCGGGATTGTCATTCTCGATACCAGCGAGGACGGCACGTTCCGCCATTTTGACGATCTCTGGTTCTGCAGCCTGGGTGTCGCTCGTGTCGACGACAAGTTGTATAACGTGGAAACCGTTGTAACCGATGAGGCCGCGAACGTTACGCTTTCACCTTATGATGGTCCAACCGGCAGTCTGTCGATCGCGGGTACCGAGTTTCATCGCTTGTATTTGCGAACGAACTACACGAGCAGAGAGATTCCCGCCGAGTACGATCTCTGCATTCCATTCAACGAAGACGCTTTATATACGCTTCCGGTAGGAACGTTTTCCGTTCGCAATGCATGGCTGAAGTCGGACGGCGATTCCGAATTGGTCTATGAGTTGACCGATGACAGTATCCGCGATCGGAAGAACATTGCCATCGAACAGGACTCGCTTGCAACCTTGAATGTCGGTGGCCCCTTACGAGGCGGTATCAAGGCTTCCGTGCTTCCTATTCTCGGCTCCGTCTCTCTGGATTACAAATTTTTCAGGAACGAGGCAGGATTTGAATATACTCCAGTTCGACGTAACCAAGCCGGTCGGTCCGGCCAACCGCCTCCACCGCGTTGGGAGGTACGTAACGCCGAAGGGCGCGTTGTCAAGACCGGCAAATTTGAATATGGGTGAGGCGGGACCTGTCGGGCTTCCGTGCGAATGCCCATCCTCGCTTATGGTTCTTACACGGCCGCTGTCACTGGATCGGATTCAGACATCGTAGAGGCGAATGTCGCTCAGTTCACGTATTATCCAATTGGTCGTGTTCTGCTTCTTGCGGCGATAGTCGTTTTTCTTGTTCGCAGTCTTCGCTCAACGAAAACGGATTACGGTGACTATTCGAAGACCTTGCTCTGGGTTTTCGCCCCCGTACTTGGTGGGCTTCTCTTGCTGGTTTCGGGTTCAGAGATCGGCGTCAGTCTTTCGATGCCGCTATTCTTAGTCACAGGCACGTTATTCGCCTGGCGGTTTATGCGGGTACGAGGGATCGTTCGGGCGGCGTTTGGGACCTGGATTGTCGCGTTTTTGGTGATGATTGTGATCAATGCTGTAGCAACACAGGGAAGTCCCGGCCTCGTCTTTTTCAGCGCTTTCATTTCGCTGTTTTTCGCGTTTCCGATCATCCTCTTTCGGATTACCATCCGAGGGCGGCCAAGTACAGGCAGATTGGTCAGAGGTCTTGCGATAACTTTTGCTATCTGCCTCATCGTGGTCGTCTCGTTGTATCTATTGATGGGAGCACCGATGGAAGTTTTGGTTGTTGTGGTTCCTATCTCGGCCGGTGTCTTGGCTTTGACACTGCTCCCTCTCGCCGCGCTGATCCGCTGGAATCCGTGGGCTCGGGCCGTGGTGACGGGAGCGATGTTCGAGTCCTCCGTGTCGGAGTAGCGGCGTCAGCAAGTTGGCGGGGGATTTG
>CAZTDD010000128.1:0-19385 GCA_964612675.1 uncultured bacterium | reverse complement strand
CCGACAAACGAGCCGATCCGCTGACGCCGCTTTGGATCTCGGTCAAGCCAACCGCATCCCCGCGCTTCGAGGCGGTTCAGCGAAATTGTGACGATTTGTTTGCTAAATGAAAAGTGTGTTGGTATCAGGAACAAAGCCCGGGTGTCGGCCTCTCGCTTCTGGCATGGCACCCACTTTTGCCTTTTATCAGCCGCCCGACAAATCCGTTGTCGTTCACCCCAAAGGGGTGAAGTATTATAGCCAGTGGGCAACGCCCCTGGTTGGAAATGGCGGAACAAAGAATATGTCATGAAAGGCGAAGTAACTTATTGTGTGTTGGTCACGGTTTTTGTCTTGAAGGTGAGTCTTGAAGGGTGAGTTGTGCGTAGCCGACTCCGCCCCGTTGGGGCTTGGGATATGTTGCGTTCATCGTTTCCAGGGGCGTTGCCCACTGGCTAAATTACATGACCCCTTCGGGGTCAAAACTGATCAATGAAACGTATCATGCACGAATCTCTCCGGCGGCACCTTCTCTCTCGTTCAAGATCCGCCTGGAGTTCAACTCCAGGGCGAGCACGAACCATCTCGCATTGTCTCGCAGAATGTGTCACATGATGCAAAGTAGAGTAGGCGGGGCGGGAATCGAACCCGCACGGACTTTCGTCCAGAGGATTTTAAGTCCTCTGTGTCTACCATTCCACCACCCGCCCACGTATATTGACCACACGAAAACGGAGGTAGATATCAGCTAAGCATAGGCAAATCATACCAGAGTTCAACAGGATGACCAGCCGGTACCGCCACAACGGTCCGGGAAGCCTTCATACCCTTAACTTGCCCTCCCGATACGCCGAAATGTACTCCACGCAGAATTGATCCTTCCCCGTCAGTGCATCCATCGTCAACCGAAAAACTTCGCTGTCTCGATCATACTGCCGGATACGCTCCACATTCACCTGAAGCGGATCGACAATCGCACTGTCACACCCCGCCTCCATCGCCATCAGCACAAACACTTCATTCAATAACCGACGCGCAGGCATCCCGAACGAGATGTTCGAAAGCCCCCCGGTGATGTGAACCTCATCGCCAAACTCGTCGCGAACCCGCCGAACCGCCTCCAGAAACCGATTCCCCGCCTCCGGATCCGTCCCCACCGAAAACACCAACGGATCGAGATACACACGCTCAGGTTCAATGCCCAATGAGTCCACACGTTTCATCATCTCGCCGAAGTTCTTCATGCGCTCGTCGACATCAAGCGGCCCCGCAGATCCGCCAAACGCGCTTACGACGACATCCGTGTTGTATTCGACCGCCAGATCGAGAACTTCCGGTCGCTCCATTGACGCCGAGTTGATCAACGGCCGTCCCTTCGAATGATCACAGCATTTCAACCCGGCCTCCAGTACATCATGAACGGAAGAATCGATGCTGAGCGGAACCGGACTGAAATCGGTCATCATTCCCGCGGTCCAGTTCATTGCATCCACCAGCTTCTCCACCGAGGAAGACATCTCGTCGATGTTCACATCCAGGAAATCGGCCCCCGCCTGGATCTGCGACCGTGCCATGGACTGCAGATACCGCACACCCTCCGTGTCGCCCGCCATGCCCAGCTCGATGGCCACCCGGACATGCTTGATCTTCCCCTGCGCGTACTCCTCGGTCTCTCTGTATTCATGGGGAAGCGACATCGAGTCGCCGTCCGAAGCGGGATGAATGAGACCAACGGCCCCATTATCCATGACACGGGTCTTTTTGCCGTTCCGTTCCGGAGTCAACACAACACGAGAAGCATGAATGTTTTCCGCAATAATTATCAGCGTTGAAACCATATTCGTCCGTAATGAAAGTGGGAATTCCCGCACAGTGCAATAACTGAGGATCTACAAAATTAAGTATACCCACTTTCGACAATCTGCCATAGCGACACCGCCTTTGTACGCTGGAAAAGCCGCCTCTCTCGCTCGTCATCCCGCACACCGGCGACCGACAAAAGGACAAACGGAGTGGAAGCCCTGTGAACATGGGGGTTTACATGGGAGAATGAATAGTCGATACTTGGTGTGGCTCTTTTATTTTTCGCCCATACTGGGAGCGTCCGCATGTGCCCTGACGAAGGTACACAAAAGACAACCGTGAACAATAAACAGGAAGCCGACAAGAAACCGGCTGCTTCCGAACAGGAAACGAAGCCGGACGAAGCACAGGCGTCCGAGGAAGCATCCGCGAAAGGCCAGGTGAATCCCACCGACGGCATTTCTCTATCCGTGAGCGCTTCCAAAATGAAGGCCACTGTAGAGATCGATTTCGAGTATGCAAAATACCTGTCGCCGGACGCGGTCCGCAACTACCTCCTCTCCGAAGGTGTCGTCTTTGGACTCCAGGATAAAATCATCCAAGCGATCTTCGCCAAGAAGGAATTCAACAAGCCGATCGCTGTTGCAAAAGGGAAACAGGCCCAGAACGGACAAGACGGGTCCATCCAATATCATTTCGACGTTGAATGCCTCAAAGGGCGGCCCCGTGTGTTGGAAACCGGTGGGGTGAATCACCGGGATCTCGGTCTTTTCCAAGCGGTGGAAACCGGCCGCCTACTGGCGGAACGGGTACAACCTACGCAGGGCGTCCCGGGAAAGGACGTCTACGGAAACGAGGTCCCCGCCACCGATGGCAAGGAGGTCAAACTTGCCGGAGGCAAGAACACGAACTTGTCGGAGGATGGAAATCAACTCACTGCGGCGGTTGACGGATGTCTCACCGGGACACCGGACAAGGTCGAAGTAACTCCGTCACTCGCGATCAGCGGAGATGTCGACTACAAAGTCGGCAACATCTCCTCGAATGTATCTGTGGTGATCAGCGGAGGAATTCTCTCGGATTTCACCGTGAAGGCCGATGAAGACATCAACATCAACGGATTGGTCGAAGGGGCGGAACTGGTTTCAGGTGGCCGCATCGCGATCAACGCCGGAATTCAAGGTGGCGGCAAAGCCCTGCTGGTCGCGGAAAAGGAAATCCTCGCCCGCTTCGCGAACGAAGCGACCCTCAAATCCAAGGGAGACATCGTTATCCAGGGACCTGTAACTCACTGCAAAATCGGGTGCGAAGGCAGCCTGGTAGTCGAAGGAAACAAAGCGGTCATCATGGGCGGCGAAATCCAGGCCAATAAGGGGCTCACTGCGGAGACTCTCGGCTCGGAAATGGGCGTCAAGACCTATGTCAATGTAGGGCCGCGCCTCGAAGAATACGATCAGAAGTTGGATGAATTAGAAGCCAAAAAGGTGAGTCTGGAGCCAAATGTAAAAAAACTGGGACAACTCCTCCGCGTGCTGCTCCAGCTCAAACAGAAGATGGGGCAACTCCCCCAAGAGAAGGCCGCCATGGCCGCCAAGGTCAAACAAACCTATCAGGTGCTTCAAGAACAGTTGAAAGGAATCGAAGAAGAGGTCGGAAAGATCGCAACCGACAGGCAGAAGGAGATGGAGGTGGTGCGGACGATCAATGTAAAAGGGACAACCTGGCCCGGAACTCAGATCCGCATCCTCAATGAGTCTTTTGTGCCAAAAGCGCCGATGAAGGCCTGCACCTTCGCGATTATGGAGAAAGAAATCCAGGCGTTCCCTTACAAAGATAAGGAAAAAGAGAAGGACAAAGAGAAATCAAAAGACAAGTCAAAGGAAAAAGGCTAATCGAAACCGCTGCTTCTTATCCCTCCAGATCGGGCACGTAATTGATCCATTCAAGGAAACAAACCGGCGCACCATCTCCCGTGCGATTCCCAAGTTTGATCACCCGCGTATAGCCTCCGGGCGTCTCTTTCATCTCCGGTCCGAGTTCACTGAAAAGGGTCTGCAGCGCTGTCTGGTCGTGGATATGCCGTGCTGCACGACGGCGTCGGTGAACGGTGTCCTCTTTCGCCAATGTCACCAGGGGCTCAACAAAGCGTTGGAGCTCCTTCGCTTTGGGGACGGTCGTTCGTATCCGCCCGTGACGGAGCAACGAACAAGTCATATTCCGCATCATTGATGTTTTATGGGTCGTACTCAATCCCAATTTTCTTCCGCGTTTTCTGTGTCTCATTTTCTCATTCGCCTGGTGACGAATCGTCGGCTTCCGCTTCCGATTCGGTTTCAGTTTCAAGTTCTTCCTCGGCCTCCGGGGCCGTTTCCGAAGGGACTTCGCCCAAGGCAGCTTCTTTTCCCGAGAGGGTCATGCCCAGCGACAATCCCATCTTCTCCAATACTTCTTTGATCTCGGTCAGCGATTTCTTTCCGAAATTGCGGTATTTCAGCATCTCGGATTCGGTCCGCTGCACCAGTTCCCCGATAGTTTTGATGTTGGCCGCTTTGAGGCAGTTGTAGGAACGTACAGAAAGCTCCAGTTCTTCGACTCCCTTACCGAATACGGGATCGACGTCCTGGTCTTCTGCGGATTCGGATTGTTCCTCCGACTCCTCGTCTTCATCGAAATTCATGAAGATGACGAGGTGGTCCTTCAGAATCTTCGCTCCAAATGACACCGCATCGCCGGGTGTGACGGTACCGTCCGTCCAGATCTGCAGAATCAGACGGTCATAGTCTGTCACATCTCCCACACGCGCGTTTTCGATCATGTACTGTACACGCTCGATCGGCGTAAACACTGCATCCACGAGGATCGTGTTGTGTGGGTATCGATCCAGGTCGCGGGTATTCGCCGATACATAGCCTCGCCCGATATCCACATAAAGTTCCATCTCGAGCCGGCCGTCATCGGCCAGCGTCGCAATGTGCAGATCCTGGTTCAAAATCTCGATATCGGGATTGGGCTGGATTTGGGCGGCGGTAACCTCCCCTCCTCCGTCCGCTTCGAGGTACAGGGTCACAGGACCATTCCGATGGTTTTTCACTCGGAGGCTTTTTACATTCAGAACGATATCCGTCACGTCCTCCACGACTCCTGGAATCGCGGAAACCTCCTGAGTGACATCGGTAATTCGAATCGCGCGAACCGCCGCCCCCTGAACCGAGGACAGCAGAACACGCCGCAACGAGTTTCCCAATGTAGTGCCGAAACCCCGCTCAAGCGGTTCAACGGTAAATTTGCCGTAACGGTCGGTAAGGGTTTCGGTATCGACCGCAACCCTCCCGGGCATGACAACCGACTTGAACTCCATCATTCGCTTCACCTTTGCTTTGGTTTTGCCAGGGATAGATCGAGAGGATTTCGCCCGATCCTTACTTCGAATACAGCTCCACGACCAGCTGCGGATCGGCCGGAAGTTGGACTTCATCCATATTCGGCAGCCGGATCAACCGGCCGGCCACCCGGTCGATGTCTCTGCTGATCCAGGGCGGCGGTTCCAGCGTCCCTGCTAAACGCAACGCTTCCTGCACCCCAACCAGTTCGCGGCTCTTGTCGCGGAATGTGATTTCGTCTTCAACTTTGACTGTTTGGGACGGGATATTGACACGCTTTCCGTTCAGCAACACATGGTTGTGCCGAACCAACTGGCGGGCATGAGCACGCGACAAAGCGAATCCCAGACGGTACAGGACATTGTCCAACCGGCGTTCGAGCAGATGAACGAGGTTCTCGCCGGTGACCCCTCGCATTCCCGCCGCACGAACGAAGTAACGCCGGAACTGGTTTTCAAGAATCCCGTAGGTTCTACGGAGCTTTTGTTTCGCACGCAGCTGGACACCGTAATCCGATACCTTCGTCATCCGGCGCTGGCCGTGCTCACCGGGCGGATACAAACGCGGACGTTTCTTTCCCGGGTGAAAATGACATTTCGGCGAGAGGCATTTCTGGCCTTTCAGCATCAGCTTCATGCCTTCTCTCCGACAAAGTTTGCAAACAGGGCCTCGATAACGCGCCAATGTCGTTCTCCTTTCCTCAGACCCGCCTACGTTGCGGCGGTCGACAACCGTTATGCGGAATCGGTGTTACATCTTTGATGACACGGATCTGAAGTCCTGCGGCTTGGAGCGAACGAATCGCCGCCTCCCGGCCGGAACCCGGTCCTTTCACACATACTTCCACGCTCGTCATCCCGTGTTCCATCGCGCGCTTCGTCGCTTCCGAGGCGGTAATCTGGGCGGCGTACGGGGTGCTTTTACGCGACCCTTTGAAGCCGAGATTCCCGGCGCTCGCCCAGGCAATCACGTTGCCTTGCATGTCCGAGATGGAAACTATCGTGTTATTGAATGTCGCCTGGATATTGACGATTCCACGCGGTACATTCTTCTTGACCTTTTTTCGCCCTCGAGGCTGCCGTCCCATCCTTTTTCTGTTCCTCCGCTCTTACCGCAATTATTTCCTTTTCGATTTGACGCCGACCGTTCGCTTTGGTCCTTTGCGCGTCCGGGCGTTCGTCCGGGTTCGCTGACCGTGCGCCGGAAGACCGCGGCGATGCCGCAACCCTCGGTAACAGCCGATGTCCATCAACCGTTTGATGTTCTGGTTAATCTCGCGTCGCAGGTCACCTTCTACAACGCATTCGCGTTGAATGATCGCGGTGATCTTGCTGATCTCTTCTTCCGTCAGATCTCGAACACGAGTATCCGGACTCACCTCTGCCAATTGGAGGATCCGGTTCGAGAGCGACCGTCCGACTCCGAATATGGAAGTCAGCCCGATCTCCACCCGTTTCTCCCGTGGTAAATCCACACCTGCAATACGTGCCACGTTTGTCCTCCGCTATCCTTGCCGTTGTTTGTGACGCGGGTTTGAACAGATAACCCGTACAATACCCCGACGGCGGATGACTTTGCATTTCTCGCACATCGGTTTCACTGACGCCTTGACTTTCATGATGTCCTCACTCATTCCAACCTTGCTCAAGCGGTTCGATAGGTAATGCGTCCGCGAGAAAGATCGTAGGGAGATAATTCCACTGTGACTTCGTCCCCGGGCAGGATACGGATGTAATGCATACGCATCCGGCCGGAGATATGAGCCAGCACTTTATGACCGTTCTCGAGTTCCACCCGAAACATCGCGTTCGGGAGCGTCTCGACGATTCTTCCTTTCACTTCGATGACGTTCTTCTTAGCCATCTTGTTAATTCACTTCACTTTCCGAACCGAGATTCAATCGATCCGCGTAAGGATTTCCGGACCGTTATCCGTAATCGCGACAGTGTCTTCAAAATGTACGGATAGTTTCCGGTCCTTCGTCACCACCGTCCACTTGTCCGGCAGGCTTTCGACTTCCCAAGTTCCAGCGTTCAACATCGGCTCGATCGCCAGAACCATTCCCTTCCGCAGACGGATATTCGGACGGGGAATGCCGAAATTTGGGATTTGCGGATCCTCGTGAAGTTTCCGGCCGATCCCGTGTCCTACATAATCGCGCACAACCGAAAAATGTCCTTCGTGTGCGATTCGTTCGATGGTCGACGATATGTCGCCCAGTCGTTTTCCTTCTCGGGCCAAATTGCAGGCTTCGGAGAGGCACGTTTTGGCGACTGTGATCTGCCTCTGGGCCTGCGCACTGATCTTGCCCACTGGAACCGTTCGGGCCATATCCCCGAAGAAGTCCCCATACAACACACCGACATCGATACTCAACAGATCGCCGTTCATCAGACGGCGTCGGGACGGGATTCCATGAACAACCTGCTCGTTGACACTCGCACAGATCGTACCTGGATACCCTCTGTATCCTTTGAAGGCGGGAGTCGCTCCCCGTTCTCGGATGAGCCGTTCCGCCTCTGCGTCCAGATCGAGGGTGCTCACACCTTCCGCAATCCGCTCGATCAGTGTTTGCATTACCTCGGCGACAAGCCGGTTGCTCTCTCTCAGGCGGGCGATCTCTTCGGATGATTTCAACGTTGTCATATCTACCAACGCCACTGCGAGGATGACGATCCGAATATACCGCCTAGAGAATCCGCAGCTGATTAGTATACGCCGTTCGGGCGCGTCAAGCCAGTGCGCTTACGACGCATCCTCAAGATTCTCAACCGCTTTCTTAATCCGACCGAAGACCTCGTCGACCTCCCCCTCTCCGGGGATCTCCATAAGGACTCCCTGTTTCTCGTAGAATGCCTTTACCGGCGACGTCTGCTCTTTGTATACTTTCAGCCGGTTCTCAATCGTCTCCCGAAGATCGTCCGGCCGCTGTACAACTTCCCCACCGCAACGGTCGCAAACCATATCCACTTTGGGAGGACGGATCTCCAGGTTGTACGTCGCACCGCAGGACTGACATACGCGCCGGGCAACCAGCCGCCCGATGATCGCTTCATCGTCCAGTTCTATAGACAAGACCGCACTCAGCTTGCGGCCGTGCTCTTCCAGCCATTCGTTCAGTTTCTCGGCCTGCTGGACATCGCGTGGAAACCCGTCCAGTAGAAACCCCTTTGCGCAGTCCTCTTGTCCGATTCGGTCCAAGGTCATGGCGATGACGATGTCGTTTGGAACCAACTCCCCTTTGTTGACATAGGCCTGTGCCTTCGTCCCAAGGGGCGTCCCGTCCCGCATGTTGGCGCGAAAAATATCGCCGGTCGAGATATGTGGGATATCCCATTCCTTGGAAATCAACGCAGCTTGCGTTCCTTTTCCTGCTCCGGGTGGTCCAAACAATACAAGTTCCACGGTCTTTTCCTTTTTGGGTTACACGGGTCTTACATTCCCGACCGACCGCCGATACGGCCCTTAAGAATCCGGTCGTATTCACGAATCTTCAACTGGTTATCGATTTGCCTCACGGTATCTATCGCGACACCAACGATAATGATCAATGACGTTCCTCCCAGAAAACTGGCGATACTGCTGGGAATATCCATCTGTCGCTGAACAATATCGGGGAATACCGCGACCCCCGCGAGGAAGAAGGCTCCGACCCAGGTGATCCGGCGAAGGACTCCCTCCAGAAACTCCTCCGTCTTCTTTCCGTGGGAAATCCCGGGGATGCCGCGTCCGCTCTTCTGGAGCGACTCCGCCACGTTCTTGGGATTAAAAACAATCGCCGTGTAAAAGAAACAGAAGAACACGATCAAGATGACATTGATAATCGTGTAGATAATCGTCCCCGGACTCAGCTGCGCCACCAGCCATGTCAGCGCAGCGTGCACCCAGCCGAAGATCTGACTTCCCTCCAGCGAATAGGTGAACTGCTGAAATGTGGCCGGCAAAAAGAGAATCGACGAAGCGAAAATCACCGGGATCACGCCCGCCGTGTTCACTTTCAGATCGAGGCGCGGCTGATGCGCAGCATACATCCGGCCTCCCCGGAAGGCTTTCCCGCCGGGTAAACCGATCCGCCTTTCGGCGAATTGGATATACACAATCCCCATCACCACCAGGACGAACATCACAAAGGTCCCGAGAGCCTTCATCGGGGTAAAACTCGTGTCGCCCGTCCCGAGCAGGTACACGGCGTGCGCCAGAGTGGTCGGGAGCCGGGCTACGATGTTCGCAAAAATGATAAGGGAAATTCCGTTTCCTATACCTCGCTCCGTGATCTGTTCTCCCATCCACATGATGAGAACAGTACCGGTGGTCATCGACAGCATACACATGATCGAGAAACCCCATCCCGGGTTCGGAACAATCGGCTGTCCGCCTAACCCAGTCCAGGATCCCACAGCAAACGAGAGCATGAACGCCTGGAATGCTGTAATCAAAACGGTCCCGTAACGGGTCCATTGGTTGATCTTCTTGCGCCCTTCTTCGCCACTTTTGGAAATTTCTTCCAAATACGGCCACACAACGGTCAGCAGCTGGAGGATAATCGAGGCGCTGATGTAGGGCATGATACCGAGCGCAAAAATCGATACCCGCCGGAACGCCCCGCCCGAGAACAGGTCGATCAAATTGAACACGCCGCTCCCCGGCTGAGCCGACTGCTGGAGTGCCTGTGGATCGACTCCGGGAACGGAGATAAAAGCGCCGACCTGAAGAATGGCCAACATAGCGGCAGTAAATATGATACGCCGCCTCAGTTCTTGGATACGAAAGATACGTGCAACAGCGTCTATCATTGTTCAGCTATTCGTTTCATTCGCTCGCAGAGAACGCCGCCTTTTCGCGCGGTTTGGCTTCTCCGCCGGCTTTCTCCAGTTGTTCGCGGGCTGATGCGCTGAAGGCATCCGCCTGGACCGTCAAAGCAACGTTCATTTCTCCGTTGCCGAGAATCTTGATCAGGTGATCCGCATCCTGAACAAGCCCCTCCGCCTTCAGAAGATCCGGCGTGACCGTCGTTCCCGCTTCATAATGCGAAGCGAGATCGCGTAGGTTCACCACCTGATATTCCTTGCGGAACGGATTCTTGAACCCGCGCTTGGGAACCCGCCGGGCCAACGGCATCTGTCCGCCTTCGAAGAACGGACGGTAGTTGTAGCCGGACCGGCATTTTTGGCCTTTGGTTCCTTTTCCGGAGGTCTTCCCCCGTCCGGAACCGGTTCCACGGCCGAGACGTCTTCTACCAGCTTTCGACACAATCCTAACCTCTCAAACCTCTTCGACATCGACCATAAAGTCGATTTGTCGGATCATGCCACGTATTTGTGGCTTGTCGTCATGGATCACCGAACGTCCTCGTTTGCGCAACCCGAGTGCTTTCACAGTCTTTCGGTGCTTGGGCACGCGTCCGATAACGCTCCGCTTCAGCGTAATCTTCAATTGTCCGGGCATTATCCTGTGATCTCCTGCACGGATTTTCCTCTCAATTTGGCCACATGCTCTTTATCGCGAAGACTCTTGAGAGCGACAACGGTCGCGTTAACAACAGTCAGAGCATTCGCACTCCCCAAGGACTTTGTCAAAATGTCTTTGATGCCGGCCGATTCCACAATCGCTCGCACAGGACCGCCGGCGATCACGCCGGTACCCCGAGAAGCCGGCTTCAGAAGTACACGGCCCGCCCCGGATCGTCCCAACACTTCATGGGGTATTGTGGCTTCGACCATAGGTACCGTGAAAAGGCTCTTCTTGGCCCTCTCGATCGCTTTGCGAATCGCTTCGGCCACCTCGCCCGCTTTGCCGAAGCCTACACCGACCGTGCCGGCCTCGTCTCCGACCACAACCAGCGCGCTGAAGCTGAACCGGCGGCCACCTTTCACGACCTTTGCCACACGGTTGACGTGGATCACACGATCCTTCAATTCCGGCTCTTTCTCTTCCGTCGCGCCTGCAGCTTGCTCAATTCTTGCTTGGTCAGCCATAATATTCTGTTATCCCACTCTCTGAGCTCTGGTCACTTTGCGTGATCAAAACGATAGTCCGCCTTCTCGTGCACCATCGGCGAGCGCTTTCACCCGGCCGTGATAAAGATACCCGCCCCGGTCGAATACCACCGTGGAGATTCCCGCGGCCAATGCGCGCTTTGCGAGTTCCTGGCCGACGGTCTTCGCGCCATCAACATTCCCGCCGCGCAATGAAGCACGATCGAAATCCTTTGACAGACTGGAAGCCGCCACGCGAGTCTCTCCCGCATCGTCATCGACGATCTGGGCGTAAATGTGTTTCGCACTGCGGAACACACAAAGCCGCGGACGCGAAGCGTTTCCGAATATTTTCTTTCGAACACGTCGATGGCGGCGTATTCGTCCTGTATAGATTTGAGCCATCGGCTTCTCCTCGTACGGCGAATCGGGCTAGGCGTTCTTCTTGCCGACCTTGCGCCGAACAGCCTCGCCGGCGTACCGAACTCCCTTTCCCTTATAAGGTTCAGGCGGACGGAAAGAACGAACCTTCGCCGCCGCCTCGCCCAGAATGTACTTATCGATGCCTTCCAGCGTTATGACCACGTTCCGCTCGACGTTCCCCGTGATCCCTTCGGGCAACTGGTAGCGGATCGGATGCGAATACCCCAGTTCCAGGTTCAGTGTGTCCCCCTGGATTGCGGCACGATATCCGACACCGACAATTTCGAGCTGCCGCCGAAACCCGTCGGTCACACCTTGCACCATGTTCGCCACCAGGGCGCGCGACAAACCGTGCAAAGAACGGTGAACCCGGTTATCGCTGGGGCGTTCCACCAACAGAACATCGCCGTCCCGGCGAACCGTGATCGGGGACGGGATGGTCCTTTCAAGTTGTCCCTTCGGCCCTTTCACACGAACGTGGCGGTCCTGGATTGTCACTTCCACGCCACTGGGAACCGGTATGGGTTGTCGTCCGACTCGAGACATTCTTCACTCCGTTGTGCTGATCGGCCATCCGATACGATTCTGTCACCAAACCCGACAGAGGATCTCTCCGCCAATACCTTGGCGCCGGGCCTCTTGATCGGTCATAATCCCTCGCGAGGTGCTTATGACGGCAATTCCCAATCCGCCTTGGACGCGGGGAATATCGTCTTTTCCACAATACTGGCGCACACTGGACCGACTTACACGCTGCAATCCGGAGATCACTCGTTCTTGCTTTGGACCGTACTTGAGGTAGATGCGAAGCACTCCTTGTTTCCGATCCTCGAGAACGCGATAGTTTCGGATATAGCCTTCGCGTTTGAGAATATCCACAATGGCCTTCTTCAACTTCGAAGAGGGCACCTCGACCTTTTCCTGTCTCGCCAGATTGGCGTTTCGGATACGTGTTAGTAGGTCCGCAATTGGATCCGTCACGGGCATTGATTGATCTCCGTTCGTCTAACCGACTCGTTGTTTTGCGCCATGAGCCGTCTTACCAGCTTGCTTTCGTCATTCCGGGAATGCTGCCTTCGAGAGCCAACGTCCTCAGACACACCCGGCACAGCTGGAACTTCCGGTAATATCCACGACTCCGACCGCATCGCCGACAGCGATAGTATTCTCGGACTTTGAACTTCTGTGGACGGCTCGCTTTGACGCGCAGGCTCTTTTTTGCCACGTCTTTACACTCCTCTATTTCCTGAACGGCATCCCCAGCAGACGCAGGAGCATGGCTCCCTCTTCGTCTGTCCGGGCCGTCGTAACGATAACAATATCCATTCCCTGAACACGGGGGATGGTGTCGTAGTTGATCTCGGGAAACACCAGTTGCTCCTGGAGCCCCACCGCATAGTTTCCATGGCCGTCGAATGAGCGGGGTGAGAGGCCCCGAAAGTCGCGAATACGGGGAATTGTCACACTCATCAGACGATCGAGAAAATCGTACATCCGGGCACGCCGTAGGGTGACCTTGCTGCCCACCGGCATTCCTTGACGAATACGGAAGTTCGCAATTGCCCGCCGGGCGTGAGTCACAACCGGTTTCTGACCGGCAATTTCCGCCAGGTTCTCGACCAGACCGTCCAGCATCTTCTGATCCCGGCTGCCTTCGCCCATGCCCATGTTGATAATGATCTTCTGAAGCCGCGGAACTTGCATCGGGCTCTTGTATCCGAATTCTTTCATCATTTCCGGCACAATTCGTTCACGGTACATCGTTTCGAGCCGCGGCCGATATCCGTTGCCGTTTGTTTTCCCTGACATCGTATTCGCCCTTTACCGAATCTTCGCTAAATTCGACGGGTGGACCGGTCCTTCCCGTTCCACAATTCCACCGGGGACCTGCCGTTGCGGATTGCCTCGTCGATGACGTTTCTGCACATTCACGCCCTCCACGAAAACAAATCCTCGTTTTCGATCCACACGGAGGATCCGCCCCGTCTTTCCTCTGTCCTTCCCAGACAATACTCGGACGGCGTCTCCCTTCTTGAGACGAATTCGCTCGACCATTTATAAAACCTCCGGTGCCAACGAAACGATCTTCATGAACTGCCGCTGCCTCAACTCCCGAGCCACGGGTCCGAAGATGCGCGTCCCGACCGGGTCGCCCGCATCGTTGACAATAACCGCCGCGTTATTATCGAAGCGGATCGTCGAGCCATCGGGACGATGAAGCTCTTTCGTGGTCCGGACAACCACGGCTTTCACTACCGCCCCTTTTTTGATGTTGCTGTCCGGGATGGCTTCTTTCACACTCGCCACGACGATATCGCCGATTCTGGCGTACCGTCGCCCGGATCCGCCGAGGACCTTGAAGCACTGGATACGCCGTGCTCCAGAATTGTCCGCCACTCTCAGATTCGAATATTGCTGAATCACCGAACCACTCCTGTTCGATCAAACCTGAATCGCTTTTCGTATCGTTTCGACATAACGCCAGCACTTCGTCTTCGACAACGGCCGTGTCTCCATAATCCGGACAAGGTCTCCGGGCTGGCAAACGCCTTGCTCATCGTGTACCTTGACCCGCTTTCTGCGGCGGATCACCTTTTTGTAGTGCGGATGGGTGAGCAGACGTTCCACAACTACCACGGCGGTTTTGTCCATGGCGTTGCTGGCCACTACTCCCACACGCGTCTTCCGTCTATTCCGTGTCGGCATGTCTTCTTGCTCCGTCCTCACGACGCCGTTGGACGCTGGCGTTCGTTTTGAACCGTTAACGCTCGCGAGATATCCCGCCGCAAATTACGTACTTCGCTCGTGTTCGACAACTGCCCCGAATGCAATTGGATGCGCAGCTGAAGCATATTCCGTTTCAGGTCGTCGATTCGGCTCTGCAGCTCGTTGTCGTCTAGTGCGCGAAAATCGTCGGCATTCATTGTACGTTCTTCCTCAAACCGGCGTTGATCGAATCGATCAACCGCTCCGGCTCACAAATGTAACTTTCACCGGCAATTTATGGCCCGCCAGGCGAAATGCCTCGCGAGCGACCTCTTCCGTCACGCCACCCAGTTCGAAGAGCACATGACCCGGTTTCACAGGGGCTACGTGCATCTCGGGCGAACCTTTTCCTTTCCCCATACGGGTCTCCGCCGGTTTGGCGGTGATCGGCTTATGAGGAAAGATGCGAATCCACACTTTCCCGCGCCGACGTATGTGACGGGTAATCGCAATACGGGCGGCTTCAATCTGCCGCGCGCTTACCCACCCCGGCGAAAGGGTCTTGAGACCAAATTCGCCGAAATTGACTTCCGTCCCGCGGCAAGCGATACCGCGACGGTGTCCGCGATGGGTTCTTCTGTATTTTTCTCGGCTCGGTTGAAGCATCAGACCACAGCCTCCTCAGCCTGTTCTTCCCTGGGTTGTTCGCCGAGTACTTCGCCTTTGAAAATCCAGACTTTTACGCCGATCTGACCGTAGGTCGTCCGTGCCTCGGCAAAACCGTAATCAATGTTGGCCCGGAGAGTATGCAGCGGGACACGGCCTTCGCGATACCACTCCGTTCGCGACATTTCCGCACCGCCAAGACGTCCCGCGACCATGATCTTGACCCCTTCCGCCCCGGCGTTCATTGTCCCTTGTTGGGCCTTTTTCATCGCTCGCCGGAAGGACACTCTGCGTACCAGTTGCATGGCGATGTTCTCCGCCACCAACTGAGACTCCAGATCCGGAACCTTTACTTCCTGGATATTGATATGCACCTGACGATCGGTCAGCTGGGTCAAAATCTTCTTCAGTCGTTCGACCTCGGCCCCTTTGCGCCCAATAATGATACCGGGACGTGCGGCGTGGATATTCACACGCATACGCTGGGTGAACCGCTCGATCTCAATCCGGCTGATCGAAGCATGCTGTAAACGCTTCTTGATCGCATCGCGAATCGTCAGATCCTCATGCAAAAGGTTGCCGTACTCTTTCTCCGCGTACCAGCGCGAATTCCAGTCTTTGATGACTCCCAGTCTGAAGCCATACGGATGAACCTTTTGTCCCATAGTTTTTCTCCGTTTCAGGCAACCTGTGTCTGAGTTCCCTTCTTGTCCAACACTTAGTGCACCGGAGCCAACTCTACCGTGATATGGCTCATCTGTTTGCGAATCAATGCGGGCCGACCGCGAAACCCGGGTCGCCTTCGGACAAATGATCCCGCACCGTCTACGAAGATCCGATGAACATACAGCTCATCCGATGCGTAATCGGTGGCTTCTTCCGCATTCGCCGCCGCCGATTGAATCAGTTTCAAGATGATCGGTGCGGCACGCTTATTGACAAAGGACAGCATCGTGACCGCCTCGTCGTAGCTCTTTCCGCGAACCATGTCCGCCACCAGCCGAAGTTTGGATGGCGACATGCGAATACGCGATACATGCGCGGTCATCGTTCGGGGTGGCCTTCGTTTCACCTTACCCATGATTCTTTTCCCTTTGCCTCATGCTCCTGCAGAAAATCTTGTATGTTCGAACCTGCGAGGACCTTGGTTGCGGGCCGATTGCAAAGGCTTTCGTTCTCCAGGTCCGTTTCTTCCCGATGCCCCTGCGGCCGTTTCATTCACCCTGTATGGAAGGGTTATTTCTGCCGCAGTACGCGAGCGGTCTTTCCCCCGTGCGAACGAAATGTCCTTGTGGGAGAAAACTCGCCCAGTTTGTGCCCAACCATGTTTTCCGTCAGATAGACGGGTACAAATTTTTTGCCGTTGTATACGGCAACCGTATGCCCGACCATTTCCGGAACGATCGTGCAGCTTCGTGCCCACGTTCGCAGAACCTGCTTCTTATTGTCCTGGTTGAGCCTTTCAATTCTTGCGAGGAGTCTCGCCTCGACATATGGCCCTTTGCGTAATGATCGCCCCACAGTCGTCTCCTTCGCCTCTTACTTGGATGTCTTCCGACGTTCCATGATCATATTGTCGGTTCGTTTGTTTCTTCTCGTCTTGTATCCCTTGGTCGGCTTACCCCAGGGCGTACACGGATGCCGTCCACCGGACGATTTCCCTTCACCGCCACCCATCGGGTGATCCACCGGGTTCATGGCGACACCGCGCACGCGCGGTCGTCTGCCGACCCAACGTTGTCGGCCTGCCTTGCCTAGGCTGACGTTCTCATGATCCAGATTACTGGTTTGACCGATAGTCGCCCGGCAATCCAGATGCACAAGGCGGGTCTCGCCCGACGGGAGTTTCAGCCGGCCGTAATCGCCTTCTTTGGTGACAACTTGCGCACCGGTACCGGCGGCGCGCGCCATCACGGCTCCCTTGCCGATCTTCAACTCCACCGCGTGGACAATCGTACCTTCCAAAATATTTCGAATCGGCAAACAGTTCCCAACGGCGTGTTCCGCCTCGGGTCCGGACATAACGGTTTGGTCCACTTTCAACCCGTTGGGAGCGATGATGTACCGTTTTTCTCCGTCCGCATACTTCAGCAGGGCGATATACGCCGACCGGTTTGGGTCGTACTCGATACTCGCCACTTTTGCCGGGATGCCGTCTTTGTTGCGACGAAAGTCGATCTTTCGATAGCGCCGTTTGTGTCCCCCTCCGCGGTGCCGGCATGTAATTCGCCCGCCGTTATTGCGACCGCCTTTCTTCTTGAGGGGTTCGAGCAACGATCGTTCCGGCTCCGTGGTTGTCACTTCATCGTGCGAGAGAACCGTCGCGAATCGCCGAGTCGATGTTGTCGGTTTATAGGACTTGATGGGCACAGCCCCGTCCTCCTTTATACAAAGTCGATTCCGTATCCCGGCTGCAGGGTCACTATCGCTTTTTTCCACGATGAGGTCGTACCGACCAGAAACCGCCGCCGGGCCCAGCGGGTCGAGGTTTTGCCGCGAACGTTCACCGTTCGGACATGTTTCACCTTCACATTGAAGGCTTCCTCCACCGCGCGTTTGATATCGATTTTGGTTGCCCTTGGAGCGACCCGAAACGTGTACGCATTCTGCTTTTCGGTCATCTGCGTCGATCGTTCCGTAAAGATCGCCTCTTCGATAACGTCCTGCCAGTAGGGGGTCCTCATAGTGTCGCCCCTCCTAATGCTTTTTCCAACTGCTCCACGCCCGCCTTGGTGATCAGCAGCGTTCGTGCCTGATCCACATCCAGTGCGGAAACCTGATTGGCGGGCATTATCTCCACTTTCTGCAGATTCCGGATCGATAACAGGGCGGCCTCACCCGGCTGGCCGTCGAGGATCAATACACGCCCATCGCGCTGCATGACCTCGCGCCTTCCTTTCGGATTTTCGCGTTTCACCGTCCCCCGCAATCCGAAATCGAGTAACGCCTTATGCATGGTTTTGGTCTTCGGTGCCCCAGGATCGATTGCATCCAAAACTACCAGCTCACCCTTTTGGAGTTTTGCGGACAGCACCTGCCGGAGTGCCTCATGACGCATTTTCTTCGGGATCGATTGCCGGAACGAACGCGGATGCGGCCCGAACTGCGTTGCGCCTCCTCGCATGTGCGGCGCACGGATCGTGCCCTGCCGCGCCCAGCCTGTCCCTTTCTGACGGAACGGCTTTTGTCCACCGCCGCGCATATCTTTCCGATTGCGGGTATTGGCCGTTCCCTGGCGCCGGTTCGCCCTGTAGGCAACAAGCACTTGATGAACGAGCTGTTCCCGCCGCTCGACCTCGAACACGGCTGGAGACAATTCTATCGTCCCTACTGACTCGTGCTGCATATTGTAAACATTGACGGTGGTCATGGTTACTTCGCCTTACGTTTACCTTGTGCTTTTGTGGTGGCCATGATGGTCACAAGCCCACCACTCGGTCCTGGAATCGCCCCACGAAGGTAGAGTATGTGGTTCTCAGGATCCACCTGATAGACGGTGAGATTCTGAACAGTGACTTTCTCCGCGCCCATTTGCCCGGGCAGCGCCGTGCCTTTGAAAACACGCGAAGGATCCGCCGCCGCGCCGATTGCTCCAGGCGCTCGGTGAAACATGGAGCCGTGACTCGATCGGCCACCATGGAACCCATGCCGTCGGACTACGCCCTGAAAACCGCGTCCTTTTGAGACAGCACTGACATCGACTCGATCGCCTGCTTCAAAACCGGTCACAGTCAGGCTCTGACCTACTTCCATACCTTCCTCGATGGAAGGAACTCGAAATTCCTTCAACATCCGTACGGGATCCACCCCGGCGTTCTTGAAGTGCCCCGCGATCGGTTTATTCGGACCACGTGTACGTTTGTCCGCTTCGTAACCGACCTGGAGAGCCGAATATCCATCCCGTTCCGGTGTCTTGACCTGTACGATCGGACACGGACCGGCTTGAATCGCCGTCAAGGCCACCATGCGACCATCCGTCTCAAGAGCCTTGGTCATCCGCAGTTTTCGTCCGACAATGGCCTTTAGCATGACTTCCTCCAGCCCATCAGCCCCATTCCTTACAACTTAATCTCGACATGTACGCCGGCGGGCAGATCCAGATGTGTGAGCGCATCCATCGTTTTGGGGCTCCAGTCCTGGATGTCTACCAACCGTTTGTGGGCTCGAATTTCGAATTGTTCGCGGGATTTCTTGTCCACGTGAGGACTCCGCAATACGGTATACCGCGATATATTTGTCGGAAGAGGAATCGGACCCACGATTCGTGCCCCCGTCCGACGCGCCGTCTCGACAATCTCTCGAGTCGATTGGTCCAATAGACGATGATCGTAAGCCTTGAGGCGGATTCGGATTTTGTTCGGGTGCTCCATCGCGTCCGCTCCCTTTCCTGTTTCTTTCTTTATTCGACGATATCGCCGACGACACCTGCGCCGACTGTTCGGCCGCCCTCACG